>CAYRGG010000038.1:0-42083 GCA_964423745.1 uncultured Candidatus Competibacteraceae bacterium
GCCATGGATTATCTAAAATCCATGCAGCGGGATAAGCGCTATCAGCGAGATGTGTATTAATATGAGTCTATCGACAAAAGATAAACCCAAGCTTTCCGAAGTGGAATACCTGAAAGAGGACAGTCATTTTCTGCGTGGCACCATCGACGCGGGTCTGGCTGATGCCATCACCGGCGCCATTGCCGATGAAGATACCCAACTGACTAAATTCCACGGCACCTACCAACAGGACGACCGGGATCTGCGCACCGAGCGTCATAAACAAAAGTTAGAGCCTGCCTATAGCTTTATGATTCGGGTTCGGGTACCCGGTGGTATCTGTACCCCTGCGCAATGGTTACATCTAGATCAGCTGGCGCAAACCCATGCCAATGGGACTTTGCGACTCACTACCCGGCAAGCCTTTCAGTTCCATGGCGTGTTAAAACGTAATTTACAGGAAACCATCGCCAAAATTAACGAGGGCCTGCTGGATACCATCGCCGCCTGTGGCGATGTCAATCGCAACGTGATGTGTAATCCGAACCCGTACCAATCGGTGGTGCATGGCGAGGTTTACGAATGGGCGAAACGCATCAGTGACCATTTGACCCCCAAAACCAGTGCCTATCATGAGATTTGGCTGAGGGGTAAAAAGGTCGCGGGCAGCGAAGACCAGGAGCCCATTTATGGCAAAACCTATCTGCCCCGCAAGTTTAAGACAGTGGTGGCCGTACCCCCCAGTAACGATGTGGATGTCTATGCCCATGATCTGGGTTTTATCGCCAGTGTAGACGATGATAACCGTTTAGCGGGCTTCAACGTGTCGGTGGGTGGCGGCATGGGCATGACCCACGGTGATAAGGCCACCTATCCGCGGCTTGCCGATGTGATCGGTTTTTGTAAACCAGATCAAGTGTTGCAGGTGGCTAAAGAAGTGGTAAAGATCCAGCGGGATTATGGCGATCGTACCAACCGCAAGCATGCCCGGTTTAAATACACCCTTGAGGACCGGGGTATCGACTGGTTTAAGGACGAACTTACAGCGCGGCTTGGCTGGTCATTGGAACCGGCGCGGCCGTTCCATTTCACCAGTAATGGCGATCGTTACGGTTGGGTTAAAGGCACCAACGGTAAATGGCATATGACCCTGTTTGTCCAAAATGGCCGTATCAAAGACGCTGAAGACTGCGCCATGATGACGGGTCTGCGCGAAATCGCCAAGGTTCACAAGGGCGATTTTCGGCTAACGGCTAACCAAAACCTCATCATTGGCAATATTCCCACGCGGCAGAAAGCGCGCATCAAGGGGCTTATTGAAGAGTATGGGTTGGACAAAACCGAGAGCTACTCGGCGCTACGGCTGAACGCCATGGCCTGTGTCGCGTTTCCCACCTGTGGTTTGGCCATGGCGGAGAGCGAGCGTTATCTACCCAGTTTATTGACTCGATTAGAGGGCATCATGGCAGATGCCGGACTTGGTGAGGACTCCCCCATCGTGGTGCGTATGACCGGTTGTCCCAACGGTTGCGCACGGCCTTATCTAGGGGAAATCGGCTTTGTGGGCAAGGCGCCGGGTAAATACAATTTGTATTTGGGGGCAGGTTTTAGCGGTGAACGTCTTAACAAGATGTACCGAGAAAACATCGGCGAGGAAGAGATTTTGCAGGAGCTGACCCCTATGATTCAGCGCTTTGCTCAAGAACGGCAAGGGCAGGAACGTTTCGGAGATTTTGTCATTCGCCAGGGCTATATCAAGGCCGTTCATGCTGGGCGCGAGTTTCACGATTGAGGTTCTAATTAACTTTTTTGACATGGCCGTCAATTTTTAGTCGTTTTTCTTGTTTTTAAAAGCCATTTATTGCTAAATGGCTTTTTTTGCGAGTTGCGATTTAATCAAATCCTATTCTGCCACGCCCATAGATTACCCTTCTTTACGCTTACCTGTTGCGCGATAAGTTAATACAGGTTGCCCTTAGTCTTAACAAGCAATGACATAGGTCGTCATTTTGGTATTTAACCAAGTCATTTTGGTTATTTGTTAGGAGTCATTGTGAATAGATTAAGCTCAAACAGGCGCGGAATATTTATAGCTTTTCCAAAAAAATAGACCACATTTTTAAAATGGCATGTCACTTGCTTAGACGTTACTGACAGACACCATTTTACATTGAGAGGATATCAACATGGTCTATGAAAATGTCAGTAAACCTATATTCAAACGTGCAAAACAAGCAGCAAAACGCCGTTTTTCACAACCGTCTTACAAGAGTAATAATGGCAACAAACAAACCTTTTCAAATTGGGATGTGCTGGATATGCCTGAGCCGTTGGAAAGCTGGTCTTTAGAAGACTTTAACGATGTGGTGCATTTAGATTAGAGTTAGAACGCGGCTAATAGATAAAGTGTTATTGATCGATTAGTAAACCGGATGCTTTATCTTATTGTCAAGGAAGCCCAGTAAACACAAAATTTTATGTCAGCTGACTTAAAGAAAAGTTATAACAAGCTATCAAACTAGCTTATTTCAGGTGATCCGCACAAAAAGTATCACTGAATTAAATAGCACACACGCTGCTTGGCTTTTTGGTCTGGCATCCTCGCTGCAACCCTTCTTTGTATTAGGCTAACCTCTTAGCTTTCATCTGCCATTATTAAGCTATAAAAAGGCGCTTTTTCCAGTTATTATCTCCCCCATGGCCGGATTCTCTGCTCTGGAACCTTCCCGAGTTTCTTCAAGAACAGGCAAAAGTACAGGCCAAACATTATCTAAGATTTGCGGTTGCGCTTCAGCGCGAGGATGAATGCCGTCCCTTTGCATCAACTTTTTGCTGTCTGCTACCCCCTCTAGCAGGAAGGGGATAAGGGCTATCTGGTAGCGATCGGCCAGATTTTGATAAAGACTTTGAAACTTTTGCGTGTAGCGAGGGCCATAATTAGGCGGAATGCGCATCTCGGCGAGCAAAACTTGAGCGCCGTTGCGTTGCGATAACTCGATGAGGGCGGCTAGGTTTTTTTCTAAGGTACTTAACGAAACACCACGTAATCCATCATTACCGCCCAATTCCAAAATTACAATATCAGGTTGGTGGCGTTCAAGGGTAGCAGGTAATCTTGTTAAACCACCCTGACTGGTGTCGCCGCTGATACTCGCATTGACAACCCGATGGGGAAAACCCTGTTCTTGAAGACGGCGCTCTAGTAGATTAACCCAACCTTGGGATGCGGCAAAACCATGACTCGCACTCAGGCTATCGCCCAGCACCAACACAGTAGGGTTGGAGGCGTGGGCGACATGAACTAAAAAAAGGGTCAGTATGAGTGTACAAAAGGAAATTTGTCGTAAATGGGTTTTCATAAATACTCAGCTCCACATCACATTTTTACCGGATTTGTAAGCGTTAGGAAGCAAAGCAAAACCGCAAGTTCCCTTAAAAAACCGGCCTATGAACCAGCAAAATCCTATTATTCGTGTAGAAAATCTGACTAAACAAGTCATCAGTCCTGAAGGTCCCTTAGTCATCCTCAAAGATGTTACCCTATCCATAGCCCAGGGCGAGAGTATCGCCATTGTGGGAACATCCGGCTCTGGTAAGTCGACCCTGTTGGGTTTGCTGGCTGGTTTAGATCTTCCCTCCAGTGGGCAACTATGGCTCGCTGGGGCTGATATGACTCGTTTAGACGAAGACGGTAGAGCGCAGTTACGGGCTCGGCGAGTCGGTTTTGTTTTTCAGTCTTTTCAATTATTGCAGGGTCTGAGCGCTTTGGAAAACGTCATGTTGCCCCTGGAGTTAGTGGGTCATTCAGATCCTTCCGGGGCTGCCCGGCAAGTGCTCGACCAAGTGGGTTTAGGGGCGCGGATACACCATTATCCAGCCCAGTTGTCCGGCGGTGAACAGCAGCGGGTGGCTATCGCCCGGGCTTTCGCGGGTAGCCCAGATGTATTGTTTGCCGATGAACCCACCGGCAATTTGGACCAGCGCACCGGTCATCGCATCATCGAACTCTTATTTTATTTGAATCGTCAACATGGCACCACCCTGGTTATGGTAACTCATGATGTAGAGTTAGCCCGCTATTGCGATCGTAGCCTGGAATTGGACAATGGAACGTTAGTGACGGCTAGTGCAGTAGATGAAAAAGCTGAGCCCACATCTTTAGACAGATCCCTGTCTGAGCCGTTAAATACTCCCGAGTCTGCCGAGTGAGCATCTATTCAATGAACGCATTATCTGCAACGGGTAAATTGGCCTGGCGCGCCTTACGAAGGGATTGGCAAGGCGGTGATTTACGGGTGTTGGCCATTGCTTTAGTGGTTGCCGTGGCCAGCGTGGCCGCCGTGGGGTTTTTCACCGACCGGGTTGAGTTGGCTATGGAGCTTAAAAGTAGCGAACTGTTGGGGGCTGATCTAGTGATCGCTTCTTCCGAAGTTATGCAAAGCCAACTTGAGCAAGAGGCCCAGAACCGTGGTCTGAGCACTGCTCACACACTGAGTTTTCGCAGTGTGGTATTAGCCGGGGAAGAGACGGTGCTGGCGGAAGTCAAAGCGGTGGATCCCGGCTATCCCTTACGTGGGGTGCTGGAAGTCAGCCAGCGACCCTTTGCGCAGACCGAGAAGACGGATGCCATTCCAACGCCGGGTCATGCCTGGTTGGATGCACGTCTCATGCAAGTGCTGGGTTTGCAGGTAGGTGATGAATTTGAGCTGGGGATGAGCACCTTTAAAGTTGAAAAGGTGTTGGCCTACGAACCGGATCGAGGTGGCGATCTGTTTACCATTGGTCCCCGTTTACTGATGAATCTAACGGATATACCGGCCACTGAGTTGGTGCAAGTGGGTAGTCGTGTTACCTATCGTTTATTGCTAGCCGGGGAGCCGCAGGCCATCACTGCCTATGGGGAGTGGGCAGAGCCGCAGCTGACGGCGGTGGAGAGTTTACAAGGGGTGCGCGATGCCCGGCCTGAGCTGCGTACCGCCCTAGACCGCGCCCACCGTTTCTTGACGTTGGCAGCTTTGGTGAGCGTGGTGATCGCCGGGGTTGGGATTGCCATTTCCGCCCGCCGGTTTGCCGCTCGGCACTGGGATACGGTGGCTATCATGCGTTGTGTCGGCGCCACCCAAGCTTTAGTCATCCGTTTATTTTTACTGGAAATGTTAGGGCTGGCTTTGCTGGCAGGGGTGTTGGGTAGCGGTATCGGCTATTTTGCTCAAGAAGGTCTTAGTCAAATTTTAGGAAATCTTGTTGGGGACGGAGCTCTGCCGCTGCCGTCTTGGCGTCCCTTGTTGCCAGCCTTGGCGACGGGTTTTATTATCCTCCTGGGTTTTGCCCTGCCACCGTTGATACGCCTGCGTGATGTACCGCCACTGCGAGTTTTGCGCCGGGATGTGGAACCCCTGGGACAAAGCGTTGTGACTTTATACGGTCCAGCTTGCGTCGCCGTCGCCGCTTTGCTGTTCTGGCAAGCGGGTGATGTGTGGCTGGCCATCTATATTTGTCTTGGAGTTTTGGGAACCCTTGCCGTATTGGGACTTGCCGCTATGGGTTTAGTAAAGGGGCTTGCGCTACTGCGTGGGCGCGTAGGGGTGGCGTGGCGTTTTGGTTTAGCCAACGTATATCGCCGCGGCGTTGGCAGCGCTGTGCAGGTGGTGGCGCTGGGGTTAGGCATCATGGTGTTGCTGATGTTGTCCCTGGTGCATAACGACTTACTAGCAAGTTGGCAGGCAAATTTACCCGAGGATGCACCGAATCATTTTTTGATTAATATTCAGCCCCAGGAAGTGGCGGGTGTGCAGGCGCTCCTGCGCAGCCGTGGGTTACAAGAAACCCGTCTTTATCCCATGGTGCGAGGGCGTCTGGTGGGTATTAACGGACGCGCTGTGGAACTGCAGGATTATGACGACGATCGCACAAAACGCTTACTAGAGCGAGAGTTTAATCTGTCCTGGGACGAGCAGCTACAAACCGATAATCGCATTGTTGCAGGACGTTGGTGGCAGCCGGAGGATCAAGGCCAAGCAGTGATTTCCGTGGAACAGGGTATCGCCGAATCGTTTGGTATTAATCTAGACGATACCATGCGGTTTCGCATCGCGGGCCAGTTTATAGAAGCGCGGGTGGTGAGTCTGCGTAGTGTGGAATGGGATTCTTTTAACGTCAACTTTTTTGTGGTTTTCCCCCCCGGTGTTATCGAGACTTATCCGGCCACCTGGATTACCAGTTTTCATTTGCCGTCATCGGAAAAATCGTTGCTGGCTGATCTGGTGCGTGCGTATCCATCCGTGACGGTGCTGGATGTGGAAGCGGTCCTCGACAAGGTGCGAGAAATCGTCGATCGGGTCATTATGGCGGTGCGCTATGTGTTCCTGTTTACATTGATTGCGGGCCTGGTGGTGCTGTATGCAGCTATTCAAGCCACCCAGGACGAACGGTTGTTTGAAGGGGCCATGTTGCGCACCCTAGGGGCGTCTAAAGAGATCATCCGCAAAGGTTTATTGGCGGAGTTTGCCGTGTTGGGGTTGCTGGCAGGGGTGTTGGCGGCGCTGGCGGCGACGGTATTGGGTTATGTGTTAGGGGTTTATTTATTTGAATTATCCTTTACGCCCAGTGTATTGGTATGGGTGTTGGGTGTTGGCGGCGGTGTATTAGGCGTCAGTGTAGCGGGGCTTTTAGGGACACGATCTGTCTTGCTACGGCCGCCTCTGCAGAGTTTACGAGAGATCTGATATGAGCGAGGCCATCCTGGTTATCAATGCGGGTTCCTCTAGTATTAAATTTTCTCTGTTCGATGGGGTTGGCACGGAAGCTGAGTTGTGTGCAATAGCCAGCGGTCAGGTGGAGGGTATCGGCGCTCAACCTCGCTTTATTGCCAAGGATGCCAATAGCGGCGTGCTGGCTGAAAAAGTGTGGGTGGCTGGGGATGACCCGGACCGGGATAGCTTATTGGCGGAATTGTTAACCTGGATTCAAGATTATTTGGGCACCACTCGACTCAAGGCAGCGGGACACCGGATTGTGTTAGGGGGTGATCGTTACCGTGCCCCTGTTAGAATGACCGAGACAGTCATGGAGGCGCTAACGGACCTTATTTCGCTGGCGCCCCTGCACCAGCCAGCTAATCTAGCGCCCATTCAGTCCATCGCTAAACTCAATCCCCAACTCCCCCAGGTGGCGTGTTTTGATACAGCCTTTCATAGCACCATTCCCCCACTGGCTCAGTGCTATGGGTTGCCTCGGGGGTTAACGGAAGAAGGCGTGCACGGTTACGGATTGCATGGACTATCCTATGCCTATATCGCTAGCAAATTGCCAGATTATGACAGCAAAGCAGCTCAAGGCCGCACGGTGGTGGCCCATCTCGGCAATGGGGCCAGTTTATGCGCTCTAGTAAACGGTAAAAGTGTTGCTTGTACCTTGGGTTTTAGCGCCTTGGATGGGTTACTCATGGGTACCCGCCCAGGATCCTTGGATCCGGGAATTCTATTGTACTTGCTGCAGGAAAAAGGTATGGACGCTCAAGCCATAGAGCATCTACTCTATAAAGAATCGGGTTTGCTAGGGGTCTCGGGCATCAGTCATGATATGCGTGATTTATTGGCCAGCAGCAGTCCCCATGCCAAGGAAGCGGTGGATCTGTTTATTTACCGGGCTGTCCGTGCCCTGGGTTCCATGGCGGCTGCCGCCGGTGGACTCGATGCCTTGGTGTTTACCGCCGGTATTGGCGAGCATACGCCTTATGTACGAGCCGGGATCTGCGAACAGTCGGCTTGGTTAGGGGTGCGGCTCGACAAGGCGGCCAATGAAAGGGGAGGGTCGCGCATCAGCACCGCCGACAGCCCCGTATCTGTATGGGTTATTCCCACCAACGAAGAGCTTATAATCGCTCGCGATACCTGGGCAGTGTTGGCAGACTAACACGTTTTGTTTTGACTGTGCATGTGCATGTGCATGTGCATGTGCAGTCGTGTCGTGTCGTGTCGTGCAGCGTGCATATAATCTATATGAGCACACTAATATTCTAGGCAGAAAAATACACCGTATGCTTATTCCACATGCAGAGCGCGCAGTCGTTGACATTCAAAAATTGCGAGACTACTGTTTAAATTCCCTACATAACGAAGGGCAACACAAAGCGCGGCTATTTGCTTCAGCTTTAGGAATAACCGACAAGGACGCTGAGGATTTGCGTACCCTCCTGTTGCAAGCTGTGAAGTCTGCTGATGCAAAATTAGGGCGACGGGATGTATATGGACAACGGTATACCATAGATTTTTTGCTAACATGGCATGATAAACAGGCCATGGTGCGGAGTGGATGGATCATCGAACATACCTCAAATACTCCACGTCTAACAACCTGTTATCCGTTGTAACCCTACGAGGTGAGAAATGGCAAATTCAATCAACCTTTTTGACGTAGTGGCTTTAACTGTTGATCTTCCTGACTGTAATCTTCGTCGAGGACAAGTTGGTACTGTAGTTGAAATTCTTGCTGATGGCAGTGCCTTTGAGGTGGAATTTAGCGATCGGGAAGGGCGTACTTACGAATCCCTTGGATTACGTCCGGAGCAGGTCATGACACTGCATTACGAACCCCTTGTAACATCGCCTCAGTCTGAGGCGAACATATCTTAGTGAACAATCCAATAGCATCGCGTTTTGTTTTCTGCCAAAAAAACCAAACCCCCTATCTCTTGCGCCGTAAAGGTAAAAATATCACAAAGAAATTGTGCACTGTGTCACAGCGTTAAATTACCATTGCCGTATGTTAGTAAGGAAAAGCGAGTTACAGAGGGATATCCATGAAGCGTCTTATTATTTGCTGTGACGGCACCTGGCAGTGTCTCGATAATCCCTATCCCAGTAATGTCATTAAAATTGCCCAAGCCATTAAAGGGATAGCCGATGACGGCACCCCACAGATTGTTTTTTACGACGAAGGGGTAGGCACAGAGTCTGCCTTAAAAAAACTTGTCGGTGGCGCCTTTGGTTGGGGTATTGACAAAAATATTCAAGAAGCCTATCGATTTCTCAGCCTTAACTATTTGCCAGGTGATGAGGTTTATCTCTTTGGTTGGAGCCGAGGCGCCTATACGGTTCGTAGTCTGGCGGGCATGATCTACTGTTCTGGTTTAGTATCTCGTCCCTCAATTTGTAACGCGGTCAAAGCCTATGAGCTTTATCGTAATCCTAAGGTAAAGCCGAGTAGCTCAGAAGCGCAAGCATTCAGACAAGCGAATGGCGACAACATTCCTATTACGCTGCTGGGTTGTTGGGACACGGTAGGTGCGTTAGGCGTTCCTGACCAACTGCCCTTTTTACCCATCGACACCTGGCTTAATAAAAAATACCGGTTTCACGACACCCAGTTGAGCCGTATTATTCAACATGCTTTTCATGGGGTGGCAATCGACGAACTACGCACTGTTTTTGACGTCACTCCTATGCAGCAATCGCCTAACAATCCTAATCAAGTTTTAAAGCAAGTTTGGTTTCCAGGTGATCACGGGTGTATTGGTGGAGGGAGTGAACACAAATGCAATCTTTCCGATGGTCCTTTACAGTGGATGATGGAAGAGATCCAGAACATTAAACTTGGACTTTCCTTGGATGCATCCACTATACCCACAGGCGTCAATCCTGATTTTATAGCTGATTTTGATAACACACCGAAAGGGGTTTATCGGTTAATGAGTCAAAAAGAACGAGAAATCCTTGGAAGTTTTGATGATTTACATCAAGGCGCTAAACAGCGTTGGAAACGTCGACAGGATTACAGACCGCGTAATCTAGCGGATAAGCACGGTAAAGAACTCAGTTTTTGGGAGGCAACCATAGCGGGTGCTGATCTGCTTTTAGAATAAAAATATTTTGTTAGTGGATATTTAGAGGTATTTATCCATAATTAAAGCTTGAATGTTTTCTGGTTGGCTAAACCCTTGTCAATAGCTTATCTGCGTAGGCTTCTTTAGAAACAATTATAGCTTTTCCATGAAAAAAGAAGTTGCCCACATGCAGGACCGATTACAGGCTGTAGGTTATATTGCGGATCGGTCTCTGGCGACAGCCCTTAATCTTTTAGTGCGTTTGGGTAGACCGCTGTTATTGGAAGGCGACGCAGGCGTGGGTAAGACAGAGGTAGCCAAAGCGCTAGCGCAGCTGTTTGAGTGTGACTTGATTCGTTTGCAATGCTATGAAGGGCTAGACGTCAATGCGGCTGTCTACGAATGGAATTACCAGCATCAATTGCTGACCATTAAACTTCAAGAACAGTTAGAACGATCCCTCGATGAACAAGACGCCCATATCTTTAGCGAGCGTTTTCTATTGCCGCGACCGCTATTAAAAGCGATTACGCAACCCCAGTCGCCGGTACTGCTTATTGATGAAGTGGATCGAGCCGATGAAGAGTTTGAGGCGTATTTACTAGAAATTTTATCGGATTTTCAAATTACCATCCCTGAACTAGGCACCGTTAAAGCAACCACACTTCCCTATGTGGTCCTCACCTCCAATGCAACCCGTGAACTGAGTGATGCTTTACGACGTCGTTGTCTTTATCATTATCTGGACTATCCCAGTCCCGCCAAGGAGCTACAGATCGTCCAGCAACGGTTACCCGGTGTTGATCAGGCGCTAGCCCAGCAAATCGTTGCGTTTGTGCAGGGACTCAGAGCTATGGATCTACAAAAAAAACCCGGTATCGCCGAAACATTGGATTGGACGGCAGCGCTATTGAGTTTAAATGTGACGCGCTTGCATAATGACCAAGAGCTTGTCCTGGACACCCTTGGCTCGTTGTTAAAAACCCGTGAAGACTTGCTAAGGATGAGTCCAGAAACAGTTACAACCCTTATGGTCTACGAATAGCCATCTCAACTATGCTTTCTGAGCAGCCGTCAGATAACATCCACAGTATTCCCACGGTTCGTCTGATTCGGTTTTTACGTTTTTTACGTCGCTCAGGATTTAGGGTAGGGGTTCAAGAAACCCTCGATACCTGGCGTATAGTGGATTTGTATGGCCCCTTTGATGAGCAAAGCATTCGCTATGGGCTGCGCAATCTGCTATGTGGCTCTCGTGATGATTGGTCTCGGTTTAACCTGCTTTTTGATGGTTTTTGGTATCCACAGCGCCATCTCTCGGACAATCTGCCGGTAAAACGCGACCCGCGTATTCTCTCCTCATCTCGCTCTACTGCTGCTACCGGTTTCAGTCACGTTATGGAGGATGACGCATTACTGGAAGGGTCGGCGGGAAAAGATGGAGAGGATAGACGCGGCGCAGGCCGTCAAACGGCGCTAGCGAGGAGTGATTTTCGCTTTTTGACAGACCGTGTCGCGGCTCAAGAGATGGAGCAGCTTGCCGAAAGTTTAGCCGTGTCCTTGCGCCGCCGCCTCACTCGTCGCCATCATTTGCTAAAGCGGGGTAAAAAACTCCATATGCGGCGCACCTTCAGAAATAGCCTAGCCTATGGAGGTCTTCCCATAAAGCTGAGTTTCCGGGAGCGCCGACGAGTATTTCCTCGCCTCATTTTATTACTGGATGTCTCCCATTCCATGGCCCAATACAGTTATTTACTAACGCGTTTTACCCGGGGTCTGGTACTCAACTTTTTGGATGCAGAAGCCTTTCTGTTTCACACTCGTCTACACCAAATTACCCGGCTGTTCCGCCAGACCGATATCGATGTAATGCGCAAACAGTTGGAAAAAAGAGCGCCCTTATGGATGGGAGGCACACGCATTGCTGATTCTCTCAAACATTTTAACCGCGAGTTTAGCCACCGGGTTCTCCACGCTCGTTCGTTTGTCATTATCATGAGCGATGGTTTTGACTCCGACGAACCTGAGCGTTTGGTGGAGGAATTGCGCCTGCTGCGGAGGCGAGCAAAAAAAATTCTTTGGTTAAACCCCATGCTAGGCCAAAGCACTGATGATTTCAGTGACAGTATACCCATCGATGCTTTGCCACTGCTCGATCTTATAGCGCCTGCTCACAGTGTTAAAAGCCTAGAGGAGGTGATAACGTATCTGAGTACGGTGTGACAAGAACCTAAGGGTAAATCCTACTGAGTGATTATTGCGGAAACCTCGCAAGGACCAGGTATTTTCGGTTTCATAGACGGGTTTTCGCCAAAGGGTGTTAAAGAAGACGCGGATACCACTCAATGCAAAGACTTTTTATGCGAGAGATCGGATAGCAATTTCAAATGGGGGTTTGTAAACCCCCCCCTAACGGACTGCGGACTGCTATTTACTTTTCAGCTCAAAACTCTTAAGGTCTAGCCCTTCATCAAGGGCTTTACGAAAATCATCGGCTGACATGCTGTTCACAGGTTGGCCTGTGCGCTTTTCTAAATCTTCGATAAATTCTTCCCAGACCTGCTCCCGGCGGGAGATTTCGTCTAAATCGCGAACCTGCCCAAATTCTTGGACATAGCGATTGTGTCGACAGAGCATGCGAAAAGCGTGTTTTGTATTTGGGCGCGGTTCCTTGAGACCAAGAATTTTGACATCTTTGCCCACTTCGTGAATAGGTTGGCCCCATTCGCTATAACTACCAAAAATTGTCGATAATTTATCCAAAGCATAAGCGACCTTATCTTGATTCATAGTTCTCAAAGATCGAATTAAAATAGGCAGGGTGACGTTTCTGTGTAAGGTCGGTTCCGCAAATTTTACCTCGACATTTAGTTCTTCTTGAACAGTCCGGCGGAGCTCGTCTGAGCTCAACCGGTTATCGGTGGCGAGCTGAATACGCTCGCTGATGGCGTCTGGTTTACGCAGGGCGGCTAAAATACCCATCACCACCCAATCTACTGGGATGAGATTAAGCTGTGCGGAAGGGTCCGCTGGGAAAATACATGCCATGCGGGCCAGGATGGCGCCCGTGGAACGTTCCACCCGGTTGCCTTTTGCTTCGGTGAGGGCTTGATGGGCGCGACCAAACAGATTAACCGGGGCGTTGACGACTTTTGTATCGCCATAGTTTTTACCTGTTCGGGAGTCACCGATGACAATGGCGGGGCACAGTTGCACCACCCGCAGGCCCTTTTCAAACATAAACCGTTCCGTTTCCATGGATGCCATGGCTTTGGTCAGTTCGTAGTAGTTGTTATAAAAGTTGCGTGGAAAGATGACTTCATCCTCGCGTCCACTGAGGCGCACTTGACGGCCATGGATATAAGAAGTCTCAATGCCGATATGAGCCACAAAGGGGCTATCCTTTGTGGTTTGTAGACCTAAGGAAAAATCCAATGCATTTAGGGTGCCTGTGACATTGACGCGAAACGATTTTTCGTAGGGATCGTCGAAGGCGACACTGGCGGCACAGTGAACAACGTGAGTAACGGTGTGGGCTAGCTCAGCGTGATCCTCAGGAGAGACACCAAAACGGGGTTGTTCAATATCACCGGCGATGAAGCGAAATTTAGCTTGTTGTTCCGGGGTGTCAAGCCATAACCGCTTGAGTAGATCCGCCCCTCGTTCGGCGGGTGACAGAGTGCGCACCACTTGTTTGGTTTTGCGGTCGATAATGTCTTTAGGCCGAATTAACACCACGACCTCTTTGATGGCGTCGTCCTGGGCTGCCCGATAAAGGATTTCTTGGCCTAAAAATCCGGTTCCACCGGTCAGCAGTACCCTTATGGCGGGTTGGCCGTCGCTGCAGATGGCGGCAAACTTTGCTTTACCTTCCTCGCGCAGGTGCGCTAAGCGTTTCTCGATTTCCTCTGGGGCGAGATCAGGTGTTTTATAGCGAAAGTAGTATTCTCTATGTTTCAAGCCAAGTAGGGTTTTAGACACCGTATTTGCATTGGCTTTGCCAATGACTTTGGCCAGCATATCGGTGGCTCTATAGCCCAATTTGCGCAGCCCCCGCATGACATTGCGGGCGCGTTCCTCGTCGCCGGTGGTGCGTACAATACGGCCCATGAGTAAGCGCGCTTGCACATCGACAATGTGATAGTCCCGGTGATTGTGAACCAGCAACTGCTTGGGCAGTATCTCTTCATCCAATACTTCACCACTGGGCAGGCTCACCTTTTCGATGTAGTGGGATGGCGACATATCGTCGGGTAGGTTGAGAACGTCTGACATCGAGCTGACCTCGGGGGTGGTTTGATCCCCTGTTTGTTAGAAAACCCCATAACGTAAGGGGGACCTACGCAAATGGTTTATTTATGGGTTTCATCATTTGCATAAAATTTTGCGCAATACAAGAACAACAGGCAAGTATTATCTGCCTGTAGCTCGCACTCAATAACTGTAAAGTAGCAGGTTAATGGTGAGGAAGTTCAAATAATAACACTTCAGCGGAAGTGTCTGTATTTAGAGTAACCTCCTTCTCATGATGTAAGATGGCACCGTCGCCAGCATTAAAAAAATAATCATTAATATTAACAGCCACCTTACCTTTGGCTACATGTATATAGGTCATACGTTTTGGCATCTGGATATAATGCACTGAAAAATTTTTTCTCAATAGAGTTGTATAGATAAAAATATCCTGATTCAGATCAAGAGAACCTGCAAGTCCGTCCGGGGATGCTATAAGGCAAAGCTGATTTTGGCGTATTGCAGCGGAGAAAAATTGCTTTGCATAGTTAGGCGTTAGGTTTTGCCACACTGCGTTCATGACCTCTGCGAGGAATAATCATGATGGGAAGTTGCTCATCTTGTTACTCGACGGGACAACCAACGAAAAAAGTAACCGTGGGGTTCTTCTAATCCCGTTAGTAGGTATTTTAACCCATAGGCATTGTTAAGATTGGCCTCCACCAGCCCCTGGGCTGCCTCTTTACCGCAGAACAGGATATGATCGTCCGCTTTTACGATCTGGGAATCCGCCGGCAGCATCACGGTTTGTCCCTCTCGGGTCAGCACCAATGGAACACAAGGTAATGATTGGGACCGTTTGTTGAGTTTGCTATAGAGTGCGCGGAGAGCCACAGGGTGCCCTTGACGCTGCAAGTGCAGCACGGCAGGCGCCGAGGATGCTGTGATGTCCACAGTCCACAATTGCGGCCTACTTTCTTCCAAAACGTCTTTAAGACGCTTACTGACTGCTTCCAGCAGTTCTTCTTGATGTTCCCGGAGATGATTCAAAAGGGGGTCTATAAGAGGTGAGATCAGCTTAAGCAGAATACGCCGCGCCGTCACTAAACTTGGCTGCATAATCAAATTGGCGGCGGCGGCGTTAAAAGCGACTTCGTTTTCGTGATTATTTTGGCGAACGATCAAAAAGATATTTTTATTGAGAAAGCGAGCCCGCAGCATAATACTCAAATTATTTGAATCGCTGTCTGTTCCTGCAACGATGCCCACTGCATCTTCAACGCCCGCCTCGCGTAGGGTTTTATCCGTGGTATGGCCAATGATCTTATGATCGATTTTTTCCGAATCGTCCATTTGAGGGTCGATGACCACAAGAGGGACATCCTGGGGTTTTAAAGAGGCATATAATTGTCTGCCCATTCTTCCATAGCCGCATAAAATCCAAGTGCCCAGAGGGGGATGTATGGGTTTATCGAGATTGACTTCCCGGGCGCCCACTAAGCGGGCCATCAGGGTATGCAATAAGGGTATATGAAGGGCGACGCTTAACTGATCAGCGAAGGCTTGAAAGGGGTCAACCACCTCAACGGACTCCAGCATGGCCAATTCTTCCTGGTGGCGCTGGTCCGAAGAGCGGCAAATAATCCGCAACTTAGGATTGAGAAAACGGGTCATCACGGCGATTTTGAGATTAATGTGCTCATTACTGGTGAGGGCGACCACGCCTTGGCAGTGGGGATTTTTTATGCCGGCGTCTAACAGGTGTTTAGGGACACTGGCGTCGGCGCATACACCCACCATTTTGACCCGGTAATTGCGTAATCCCAGGGCCTTAATCCGCTCGGGATCACTGTCCAAAATACTGCCACCCCAACCCTCGTCGCTCAGTCCTCTCGCCAATAAACTGCCCGTATCCCCAAAGCCGCAGATGATAAAAAAAGGCTGGGTAAACCGTTTCACACTACGGGCGAAATTACGTTCTGCCAGAGCCCGCAAAAAATGTTGATTTTGTACCAGACTAAAGATAGAACCGATGGCATAAAGCCAAGCGATAACACCCATGAACAGGCAAACGATGGCCCAAAGGCGTTGTGCCTCGCTGAATTTTCCGGGTATTTCGCCAAAACCGGTGGTGGTGGCCGTATAGGTAAAAAAGTAAAAAGCGTGAAATAAGCTCATGTGTTGCCGGTTGCCGGCTGCATCCTCGCCAGGCAACAGCGTCATCCCGGTGATACCCACGGCATAGACCACCATGAGTAATAACACGGGTCCTCGCATGGACCGCAGGACGATGGAGGCAACCCGATCGAGATCCGAGGTACGCGCCATTTTTTAACCTTTAACGACGTGAGAGTAGGGTATCAAACATCAACATCACCACAGAGACGATATTAGCCACCACCGCTCCGCTAGCTAGAGACACGATATTGGCCATGGCCTCTGGACCTGGTTCCGATCCTACCCCATCGGTGGTTAATTTCCAGACTATGGCGGCGATAATGAGTTGTAGATCCGCCACCAGACTGGTGGCTAGTAAGATAGCGCCCATCTGGGAATGATCCCCTAATTTGAGACCCGTAGCGATGAGATTCACTAATATCGCAGCATACAATATCCAGATATTGTGGTGTTTGGGGTTAGCGATCTCCCCCACCACAAAAGCCACGTTTAAGGTTAACGCTAGGACGATAAAAAATCCGAAAACGACTTTTTCCAAACTCATGGTTTTGACCGCTCGCGGTAGCTTGATAACTTGTAAAATAATCAGGCGCGTAACGGCTGACAAAAGGTTTTGATGGCCGCCATGTAATCGGTAAAACCCAGAGTCATCAGGTTATTATGATTAGCATAGGGAATTTCTAGAAAATGTTTATTCGTTGCGGGACAGGTTTGGTAAAGGGCTTGCCCATCGGAAAGTGGGATAATATGGTCTTGTTCCGCGTGAATAATCAAGGTGGGTTTGACAACCGTTTTTATTTTTTCCAAATTGCCTACACCCTGTTGTTCGCTAAGCCCTAAGGGATCCGGGTCGATACCCACAAGCTTGAGTAGCGGAACCGTATAGGCAAAACCACTTTCGATAATCATACCTGCTATTGCATCAGCATAATGATGGGCCAGCTCTAGAGCACATGCGCTGCCCAAAGAACGTCCCATGACCAGCAGTGGACCTGTGTAGTCGTTTTGCGCTAGCCACTGCTTCACATAGTAAAAAAGCCTATGGCAATCACTCATCATGGCGGATACCGTGGGGGTGCCTGTAGAGCGCCCATAACCCCGGTAATCGACAGCTAAAAAATTGATGTCTAGGCGATTATAGACAGGACCGAGATCGACGTAATCATCGACGATTTCACCATTACCGTGAAAAAAAAGAATATTAGGCGCCCCGGGGGTGACCATATGAAATTGACCATCGATAACCACATCATCGGCAATGGGGATAAGCACCTGGTGGGCAGCGCTGTCGAGTTCACCGTAACTGGGTCGCGGATGAAATAAAAATCCTAGAATCTGGGGGTGATCGAGACGGGAGTAATCCTTTCTCAAAACATCTGCCATGGATAGATCTCCGGGGTGGTTCAAATCAAAAGTCAAAGCGAAAACGCTCTAGTGTAGCAAGTATGCAACCACACTCTTCTATTGTAGTTGAACCTAGGTTATTTCTAGCAGAGTTTGGTTAATCACCGCTGACCGAGGAATTTACAAATCCCTGGCGACCCGAAAACCAATAAAATAATCATAGGAATCCCGCATCGCTTTGTGCCGATCCGCAACGCGAATACCCCGAGGTTGATCGCTCCAGGAACCGCCCCGAGCAACGATGTGACTGGTCAGGTCTTTTTCGGCGCAGCGGAGAACCGCCTCGCGATAGGGTTCTTCGTAATCAGAACATGTCCACTCAAGCACATTACCTAACATATCAAACAGGCCAAATTTATTGGGTTGAAAGCTACCTACGGGGGCCGTATGGGTATAGCCGTCGCTACAGTTCATCACCGTCCACCCTGCAAAAGCCGCTTGACCTACCAAGTCCGCGCCATTGGCATAAGCACAACCCTGGTGTGGGTCTTCCCCCCAATAGCGAGAAGTCGTCATACCGGCACGCGCCGCATATTCCCATTCGGCCTCCGTGGGTAAGCGGTACTTTTCACCGGTTTGTGCTGCTAACCATTCACTGTAAGCCATGGCATCCTGCCAGGTCACATTGATGACAGGACGTTTACCGCGGCCCCAACCTTCGTCTTCGGGTTGGCGGTGTTCCGTCGCGCTGACAAAACGAGCATACTCGGCAAAGGTGACTTCATAGCGACCGATGGCAAAGGGTTTGACGATCTCAACTTGGCGTTGAGCTTCGTCTTGGAGACGGCCTGGCTCATCTACCGGTGAGCCCATCCGAAAAGTTCCTGCCGGAATCAACACCATTTCGGGTCCTTGGCCGCCGTCAGACAGCTCATCACGAAAAACTCGATTAGAGTTTGAAGGAGGATCGGATTTTAATTGCTCTAAGGCGGCTTGCGCGGCTTGTCGATGGCCACAAAGGGGCGCACAGCTATCTAGATAATCTTGGTAGGCGGTACGTACATGGCGCTCCTGAGCTTGGGCGAAAGCGCTGTCGTCTTGGTGCTTAGCTTCTGCTTTATCAAGCTCTTGGGTAAGCTGTGTCAAGGCAGGAAGATCGGATTGTATGGCGTTGCCCTTAGCCAACCACTGACGAGCTTGGCCAAATTGCTTAGCGGTTAATTTTTTTACAGCGAGCTCAGCATAGATCGAAGCAACACGACGCTTACCTTCCGCAAGGAAGCTATGCTTACTATCTAGTTTGGTTAATTCTTCCAGGGCGCTCAAGGCAATGGTTGCTTCTTTATCATTAATTTCAAGAGCCTCTTGGGACAATGCTTGATCAAAACGCGCCTTTAAAGCATCGATTTGGGCTTTACTTTGCAGTCGCAAAATAGCGGCTTCTACGGTTTCCCGGTGGGCGCAATCAGGGCACCGCTGTAAATAAATTTCATAAGCTGACAGGGTGTCAATACGTTCTGCAGCGGCAAAGGCGCGATCGTCCGTCTCGCGTCGAGTCGCCTCGTTATCAGCGGCTTCGTCCATGAGCATAGCCAGATTTTGAATGCCGTCATCTTTAGGGGACGAAGGTAAGCTAGCCGAAATCGTTTTGGGCAGAGCCGCATCTATGGACTGAGTTACTGGTTCATTGCTGTCCTGAAGCGTTGCCAGTATTGCCGCCGGTGGCATGGGAAGGCCCAGTTGAGGGCCGTACCACACATATAGCGCTGCACAACTTAGACCCAGTGTAGCCAGCATAACAACTCGTCTTAAAATAGTGGGCCGCTGAGCCCTATTGACTGGGCTTTGCTTGAGTTGCAGTTGGGTTAAAAGTTCTTCTGCTGTAGGCAGCGAGGCATCGTCTTCCCGTCGTAGATTCTGGGATAAAAGTCGCCAGGCGTCTTCTGTCAGAGAAGATGGTTTTGACGGGTCTTCTTTTATAAAAGATACCTGTCCCACCGCTGTTTTATAAGAAGATTGACCAGTCAGTAATTGATAAACCAATGCCGCAAGGGCGCGGACATCTTGTTTTAAACGACCCTGGTTCAGCGCCTGGGATTCTGGCGTGAAAAAACGCGGCAGCGCGGAATCCGGTTCCGGGTTGCGGGCGGCCGTATGATAATCCCGAGGTTGGTAAGCGAGCCCAAAGTCTAATAATTTAACCAACCCTTGCTCGGTAAGGAAAACATTTTCCAGGGTAAGATGACGATGGGGAACGCGGTGATATTGGTGTACATAATCCAACGCCACAGCAACAGGGTGTAATAGCTCTAAAATGCGCTGCAACGGTAAACCAGGTTCGCCTTCCTGAGCCAGTACTTGGGCTAAATTTTGCCCGGTTAAATATTCCATTTCCACAAAAGGCCAACCATCGCTACCTAGACGCCAGCCATATACTCTAACAATATGGCTGTGGTTGATAGCGGCAGCCAAAGTGGCGCGAGCGCGGACTCGAATCAAAAACCCCCGCATAAATTGCTCGGCACGCATTCCTGGACCCGTATCTTCTTTGCTGAGATCTTGGTTATGAGGGTAGTCTTCACGGCGTGGAGCAAATATTTTAAGGGCTTTGTATTGATCAAAACCGGCCTCACGGGCAGAAAGATCATAGGCTAGCCAAACTTGACTGGCTTTGCTTTCCCCAAGCATACGTTCTAGTCGAAAGCGGTGGTTATGGGGACCAATCTCCAAGTTAGGTGTCAGCATTTCTAGGCATAGGGCGATAGGCGTCAACTCGGTCTCTTCTTCATCGTCGCTAATCGCTTCATCCCCCGCATCATGGCTGCTAGAGTCTGCCAAATCAGGAGCTTTTATTGAGTCCCCATGATCCGTCGATTCGCCAGTAAAGTTTCTCAGGGCATTGAGCAGATCGGTTCTAAGTTCTTGAAACTCAGTTTCATCGATATACCCTGCAGCGCGGGCTTCTTGAAGTTGTCGAAGGCGTGTTTTTAGATCCATTAGTTGACGTGCCTTAAATCCGTGTAATTAATTAATTAACGTGTTCAAACTAAGTGGTTTAAACTCAATTTTTTGAATGGTTGCCTTTTTCGCTTTAGCTGTTTCAAAACAGACAGTTTCAAAAATGCTATCGGCAGTGAGTTGAGTTATAACTATCTAAACGAAACTGGCATGGTGGCAAAGCTAATTCTAACTAGTATGCAAATTTCTCACCATTTTTAAATCTGCGAATCGTGTAACCTAGCGAAGATTATCCCCAAGCCGGAGCCACTTGGAAATCAGGTGAACCTTCTGCAGTAATGGAAGGGGCATGATATGACTATTTAGTGTCATATTGTGGGTGATTTTTGTCACCTTGATCTGTCAAAAGGTGTCTATGTGGATACATACATGCATACATACATATAAGGCTTTTCCAAGCATTGATTTATATTTTTCAGGAGACAGGTTATGTTGACGAATATAGCCCACGCGACGGCGCTGATTTTAGTGGCGAGCGCCTGGGGTGGTATGTTGTTTTTTGCGGCGGTTTTTGCGCCTTCGGTATTCGGTTTTCTTAAGGCGGATGTGGCAGGTGGTTTTATTCGGCGTTTGTTTCCCATTTATTATCTCGTTATCGGCTTAGTATGCGGAATTGCTGCGGTTTGTCTTTTTTTTCAGTTACCTGCAGCTAGACTGGATGTGACCTTTTTGTTAATCGTAGTCGTAGGGTTTGTGGTGGCGCGTCAATATATGATGCCAAAAATTAACCATTTACGAGATGCGGCTATAGGCGGTGACGGTGAGGCCGAACGGGGTTTTAACTATTGGCATCAAGCTAGCGTATGGCTTAACAGCATTCAAATGTTGTTGATATTGTTTGTGCTGATTCGTCTTGGCATGTAATCAATAAATAATCCATAGTTTTTTGCGGACGGACATTTGGAGTACCTTAATGAAAATCGCACTGATTGGTGGAACGGGTTTTGTGGGTAGTTATCTGGTGGAAGAGTTACTACGGCAGGGTCATCAACCAAGATTACTCGTTCGGTCTGGCAGCGCCTCCAAAGTCGTACATGGGGATCAATGTGAACAAGTCACGGGTGATGTAGGCGATGCCGTAGCGTTACGTAAAACACTACAGGGATGCGATGGAGCTATTTACACCATTGGTATTCTGCGGGAGTTTCCAAACAAAGGTATTACCTTTGAGGCTTTGCAGTTTGAAGGTGCTGTTCGCACTATGGATTTAGCTAGGGAAGAAAACGTCAACCGGTTTATTTTGATGAGTGCTAATGGCGTTAAACCTGAAGGAACACCCTATCAAACAACCAAATACCGAGCCGAACAACATCTCCAGCAGAGCGGACTGCAGTGGACGATTTTTCGGCCTTCCGTAATTTTTGGTGATCCCAAGGGCAAGATGGAATTTTGCACCCAGCTTCAAGAACAACTCATCAATTTGCCTTTACCGGCACCGCTTTTTTACGATGGTTTGTTGCCGTCTCATCCGGGTTCATTCCAGTTAGCGCCGGTTCATATCCAGGATGTGGCCACTGTTTTTGTCAAATCTCTCACTACGCCTGAAAGCGTTAACCAAATCTACAGTTTATGTGGACCCGATCGGGTGGACTGGAAAACAGCGCTGCAAACCATCGCTCACGCCAGTGGTAAACAAAAATGGGCAGTGCCCGCACCTGCTCTAGTGGTTAAATCGGTGGCGGCATTGCTAGACCGGTTTGAGTTTTTTCCCCTCTCAAAAGATCAACTGACCATGCTCATGGAAGGCAATACCTGTGAGGCGTCTGGTGTTTTTGAGCTATTTCAGATAACACCCACGCCTTTTAATGAAGCAGCATTGGCCTATTTATCCCATTGATGATGCTAACTCCCCGCGTGGGCAACAAGTTGCCCACCCTACCTAACTCACCGAAAAATGTTAAGGATTGTTTGCTGTTAATAAAGCCACCGGAAAATGACCCAGCACATCCGCAAGGGGCAATATTGCTGAATCCTCCACAGGCTGGGGTGAAAGGGTTTCTTGGGTAAACACATTTTTGTAATGTCTAGGTTCTGTGGTTTCATCCGGCAAATTTAGCGTCGTATCGCCCCAAACTTCTTCTCCCAACGGCAATGCCCCTAATTCGCCATTAAGGAGTTTTGCGAACAGGCGTGGCGCAATGACCAGCACCTGTTGATCCTGGTGGCGTCGCGCAAAAGCGCAAATATGGTCTGCCCCGCTGCCTGTGACGGTTAAGGGGATATACTCACCGTCCCGGAATAGATCAGCTTGTGCCTGTCGCAAAGCCAACGTCTTCCAAACGGTGTAGAGTTTTATGCGGCCATCTTTCATGGTGTTGAGTAAACTCTGCACCTGGTCTATCAACCCATCGCTGGGTCCCTCGGTTAGGTGTTTCAAGTCCTGTAGCATGTGCGCTCGCTGGTCATAGTCGATGGGGCGACGGTTATCGGGATCCACCAGGCTAAAGTCCCATAGTTCGCTGCCCTGATAGATGTCAGGCACCCCCGGCGAGGTGAGTTTAAGCAGGGTTTGCGATAGGCTATTAAACATCCCAAAATAGGCAATCCGTTCTTGCAGGGGTAAAAAATCTTCCAGAAGGCGGTTTTGATTGTCGGGATCTAACAATGCGCGAACAAAGGTTTTTACCGCTTCTTCGTATTCGGCATTAGGGTTTATCCAACTGCTATGGGCTTTGGCTTCCTTAACCGCCTTTAACATATAGTCTTCTATACGTTGTCGAAAGCTATCTCCCTGAAAGGCGCTGTCGGGTTCCAAGGGCCAAGCCCCCAGCAGTGTCTGATAGAGCAAATATTCGTCATTAGCTGATGGAGCGAGTTCATCGTCCACCAAGCGTTTTTTACTTTTATTCAGCCGACTCCAACGTTTTAATTGTTTCTCCCATTCCTCGGTAAATTCCGTGAGCACATTAATACGGGTGCGCACATCCTCGGAACGCTTACTATCATGGGTGGATGTGGACAACATGCCGTGGGGCCATTGCGAGGCGCGTTCATGGGTGGCGCGATGAAAACCGCTGACGGAGACGCCAAAACGGCGCGGATCGCCCCCCACCTCATTCAGGGATACCAAACGGTTGTAGCGGTAAAAACTGGTGTCCTCTAAACCCTTTGCCATCAGGGGACCCGTGTATTGCTGAAACTTCATGGCGAAGGCCAGCACCTGATCACGAAAGGATGCGGGTTTGCCATCTGCCTCGGCGGTAAGTAGCACATCACGGACAAAATCAAAAATACTCACATCCGCCGCTTGGCTATGTTTTTTGGCAACGGATACCGCCCAGTCTACATAGCGCTTATCTTCCTCCGACACCCTTTCAGGGGTAATATAAGTGCGATAGACAGGAAAGCTGGCAACTATCTCTTCAAGGGTGCTGCGTAAACCGTTTAGGGTGAAATCCCGGGTATGACGGTCTGCTTGAGCAATACGGTTAAGTTGATTGGCCAACACATTGAGTTCACTATCTAGTGACACTGCCATCATGAGTTTTTTGCAGTGATAGAGAAGTTCTTCAAAATCAACCGACTGACCGATGAAGTTATGGTAAGTTTGATTGAGAGCTGTTTCCGCCTCCGTGTCGATAAACAAACCATTGACTAAATTGGTGAAATCATAGCCTGTGGTGCCGTGAACAGGCCAATCTTCCGGTAACCGTTCGTAACTTTCCAGGATCTTTTCCACCACCACGTAAACGGGTTTTTCATCCATATCCACGGCGGTTTCGGCACCCGCTGAAGTGACCAGACAGTTTTGCAACTGTCTAAAATAGTTTTTGGGGTTATACAGTCCATCGGGATGGTCGATACGCAGTCCGTCCAGTTTTCCTTCGGCGAGCAATTCGATGACCAGGTCATGGGTATCTTTAAATACCTGCTGGTTTTCCATGCGTAAACCCGCCAGATCATTGATATCAAAGAAACGTCGATAGTTAATATCATCGGAGGCAACACGCCAGTAGGACAAACGATAAGCTTGGCGTTCCAGTAGATTGTGGAGGGGATCAAAACTCTGGGGTTCCCCCGGTGAACCATTGAGAGCCTGGAGATTTTCTTCAATAAACCAGGCTATGTCTGCCGAACGTTGGCATAATCCTGACAAATGTTTTTTATGGATTTCCTTATCGCGGGCCCGTTCTGCAATCCGTTCTGGTACGGTTTCAATACGCTCGGGTAAATGACTAAAGGCGGTTACAAGGCTTTGGTATTCTAAAAAGTCTGGGTTTTCAGCACCCATTCGTGCTTCCAATTGATCGATCCGATCTTCAAGAATATGGCAATACTCCCGGGGGTCGACAGGGAAATGATGGTCATAATATTGCACATGAAAAGCGCCCGTTTGTTGCTCAAAGTGGAGCTGCAATTCGCCGTTTTCCAACACTAAGCCATAGTGGTCTCCTAGGGTTGGTAAGAGCACTTTGCCGCGTAGTTCTTCTTTAAAAGGCTCCCAGTCGATATCGAAGTAGGATCCATGGATGGCGGCGGGTCCATTTTCTAAGACATCCAACCACCAGGTGTTGTCGCTACCCATCACACCCATATGATTGGGTACGATATCGAGAATTTGACCCATGCCATGCTGGCGTAGGGTAGCGCTAAAGTGTTCAAAATCTTCTACGCTGCCAATCTCAGGATTTAATGCATGGTGGTCGATAATGTCATAGCCATGGGTGCTGCCAGGGCGAGCCCGCAGATAAGGCGAGGCATAACAATGACTGACGCCAAGCTCATTCAAGTAAGGCGCGATGGCGGTGGCCTGGGCAAAGGTAAAACCACTGTGGAATTGCAAACGATACGTGGTAGTGGGGATTTTTGCAGCCGCTGAAGGACGTTCCGGCGCCACTGTTCGTAGCGTGCGTTCAGGTACGCCCCGTTCCTTACGCAACACCTCAGCGAGGACCTGTAGGCGGGAATCGTCTAGCCAATCTTCAAGATTTAAGGTCAACTTATGGCGCCAATTGGGATATTGTTCAACAGTACTGCCCGGCATATTGATTTGATTGACCTGAGCAAAGACATCTTCCATTTGCACCATCATGACGCCCGCCGGCGATTTCGCCAAATATAAATGAACAGCCCGGGATAACTCAGGGGTCATTTCCGGCACCGAGATGGAATGGACATTGATGTCGGTGGGCAATAAATTTTCCCGCTCCAAAGCCATACGTAAGCGAGCTCGATCCTGAGCTCGCGCAACGATTTGCCCATCACGGATTTCCTGGGAAGGATAAATGTCTAAAGCGTCCCGCAGGTCGAGATCCATGCCTTGCCAGTATCCATTCAGGGTCGGCAAATCATGGGTGCTGACGGCCACCAGCGCTTGCTCGGGATAATCTTTAGGCGCCTTGAAATCACCATGGGTATCTTTTTCGAAGTAGAATAACCGATAAGAAAAGATACCCATAGAAGCCATGGCTTCCCGGACATTGTTGGGCACAGTGCCAAGATCTTCGCCAATCACTAGACACTGGTTACGATGACTTTCCAGCGCCAAAATGCCTAATAGATCTTCAAAAGGGTAACTGACGTAGGTGCCTTCTTTGGGGGAGGTGTTGGGAGGCACCCAAAAAAGCCGCATCAAACCCATCACATGATCGATGCGTATGGCTCCTGCATAGCGCATACTGCGCCGTAGGGTGATGATAAACGGCTCATAAGCGGTTTCTTGAAGACGTGTAGGATTGAGGGGGGGCAAACCCCAATCCTGTCCATTGAGATTAAAATCGTCCGGGGGTGCACCGGTGCTGGCATGGACAGCATAAAGATCCTGGTTGGCCCAGACCTCAGCGCCCCCACGGTCGACACCCACCGCCAGATCCTGATAGACCCCAACCCCTAATCCCAGCTGTAAAGACCGGTTACCAATGGCTTCCAATTGGCCCACTAAACGCCATTGTAGATATGTGTAAAACTCGACTCGCTTACTATGAGTGGCGGCGAAAGCGGTTACTTCCTCAGAGTTAGGATCTCGGTAAGGTTCGGGCCATACGGGCCATCCCCAAATTTGCGGATCTTCCCGGTAAAAATGTTCTTGTAAGGTCTCAAAGAGGGCATAGTGATAGAGAGATGACCCTTCAACGGCCTTAAACTCTTTGAAGTGGCGCCCGCGAGGACTGTCGGTTTCTAAATAGTGCTGGCGAAAATGGCGATAGAGCAACTCTAAAATGGTTAATTTTATTTCGCTGACAGCTTCGTAATCCACCACATCGCTAGCCCGTAAGGCCCGTAAACGAGCCTGAAAATGCGACTTATTTACCGCTTCTTGAGCGGCTTGACACTCGCTAAATTCAGGGATCGTTTCTATATCCAAATACAGCACATTGAGATTTAGACGACTCGAGGGGCTATAAGGACTGGCATGATTAGGATTATGAGCAAACAAAGCATTGAGGGGGTTGACGCCGACAATGGCAGCGCCTAGCTCAGCGGCTATCTCAAGCACCGTCTTAAGATCGACGAAATCACCAATACCCCAATTACGCTGAGAACGCAGGGCATAGAGCTGTAACGCAGGCCCCCAAACCCGGCCGCCCTTTGCCAACACAGCCGATTGAAAACACTGATTAGGCGCGACAATAAGGCGCAGGGCGCCGATCAGTTCCCCGTTTTCAATCGTTTCAAAACGGTGGTACCCCATAGGGGGTTGAATGGGTAGAGGAAAATGATAGCGGGTTAGGTGACCACTCGGGTGGGTGGCTATAGTTTCGAGATCCCGAATGCAAAAGTGGCCGTTGTGGCGTTCTCCATTTTCCAGGATCAACACCCAATCAAGCTCCCGGTCAGCTTGTTCGGTAGGGTTATTGATAGGGATGCAAGGGGTATCCTCAGACTGCTGGGCCACCAGTACTGGCGGTAAGAGGGGTTGCCATAGCCTTGAGTCGCTGGCTGCTAAAACTGCTTCAAGATCTGTATGGGCATCAATGTCAACACCCATCGCAGCCAGCAGAGCCCGTTTGGTCTCTGTGGAGGTGATGTGGCGTTGACCCCAAATATCGGTGTATTCCGAGGCTATATTGTAAAACGCACAAAGCCGGTCCAATAGAGATTGGTCCGTGTTCATTCGTTCTCCCCTTTAATGAATGGCGCGAAAAATGGCAATGATTGTACACATCTTATGATGGCCATTGACATGGGGTACGAAATTTATTTTTCCCTTGCAGTGCTATCTAATCAAGCAGACGTTTTAAGAAAAAAACCCATTACGATAACAACAGCTAAGTACTTACCTATAAATTATCCGGTGTTATATCAGGAACGCTGTGAATACGTCCATGTACGCTCCATCGCCGTCTCCCAACGGCGAAGGCCCTTCCATAACACCGGATAACTTAGGGCGTTTTACTTATTGCTGATGCAATAG
The DNA here is from genome assembly GCA_964423745.1 of uncultured Candidatus Competibacteraceae bacterium. Classification (GTDB taxonomy): domain Bacteria; phylum Pseudomonadota; class Gammaproteobacteria; order Competibacterales; family Competibacteraceae; genus CAYRGG01. Next base: position 27,930 of record CAYRGG010000038.1, read on the forward strand.
CTGTAACTGGGAAAAGATAAAATAGACGGAAATGAAGCATCGGTCAGAAAGATAATAGCAGCGTGATCGTCAAACCTGCATAGAGTCTGGTTTAGCAAGGGCGGTACGAAGCTTTTCCCAGCGATCACGCTCTGAAGCAGCGCACTCTCCCCGGGCTTCAATACGGTTTATGGCGTCTTGAAGTGCCTGCAACGCATGACAAGCGACTTCATCAGCAACACGTTTACGTTCCATTTTGTTATAGATAACAATCATACTAAAATACCTTAGCAGGCAGTGTTTTAATGTAAATAGACCCTAGCGAAACCACTTTATTACGGTTTGACTACAGCTACGTGATCAGCAACATGGTAGATGTTTAATTTAGAAAGCCAACGTCTTTCAATTGATTCGCTTTATGTCTTCCTTGGACGCTACTATTAGCACAATCCGCGCCAACTTATATTCTCACTCTGAAATCTATTTTCGTAGGGTTAGCTTTTAGCTCGTGATTAACCGATTAATTGTATTAATTGCTAATCAAATCAGTGGTTTTTTATGGCTCGAAAAATGTTCCGTAAAGAATTATTGGTAAATCAAACATACCATGCGCTTGTGGAAAAAACGCAACTTGTTTTATGCAAAAACTGCTCAGTTTGAACCGGTTCAAATTGCAGTTATCAATCACATTGGTTCAAAAGCTTCACAAATCCCATCCCGACATGAGTCTATCCGAAACTTGCCCATGAGGCCCCCAGAAAAACCACTGTTCTTCGTAAGTTTGTCAGTTTCTGACCAATGATGGGTTTAGATGCCGTATAAATACCACAAAATTTTATACCCTAAATGCTTAGAGTCTATTTAAGGGAGCTCCTCGTGCGCAGTCATGAACAGGATAGTATTGCTGCAAATTTTGCAAACTCGTTTGTAGTCATGTAGAACTACATAAAGAAAGAATAAACAACAAATTCCATGTTACCCCCACAATTTGTATAGGATGTTAACGGCGTCGCGATACCTATGCAGCACCACAACAATCAAACCAGTTTGTTCTTATACCGGGTTGGCGATTTTATGAGTTCGCTGCCGCCCATATTATCCGAAGATACGTCTTGTCTTGTCGCGGTTGAGCAGATGCGTCAGAGCTCTGCACGGGAACTATTGGTTGAGGATTCCGGTGGTTTTGTCGCAGGTATTTTGCTCAGCACTGACCTGCTGCAACATATGACTTCTAGCGATAATCCTGCAGCAAAAATAACGACTATCATCCGTAAACCGATTCCTACCGTGTGTGAAGATGAACCCTTGTTCCGAGCCTTGTTCCTGATGCGCCATTGGCATTTGAAATACCTACCCGTGGTGGACGCGAAAAAGCGACCAACGGGTATGCTGCAGCTAGAAAATTTTCTCGATCCTCTACTCGGAAAGCAAATGCCCTGGGTGGAGTCTATTGGTAACGAGGAAAAGACAGGCGATCTCCGGCGGGCTCGTAACTCTCAGGCTGAATTGGTATCTGTTTTGTTGGAACAACAGGTACCGGCCGGTGAGATTTTAGCGGTATTAACCCGGCTTAACGATGAGGTTTACGGCCGTGTTTTGGAGCGATCCATGCAAACCCTGGCGGAGCAGGGTTGGGGTGATCCGCCGGTGGCTTTTGCGGTTATGGTCACCGGTTCCGCGGGACGCTGGGAAAGTTTGCTTGGGCCAGATCAGGACAATGGTTTTATTTTGGCGGATTACCCAGACCGGGATTATCGGCACGTCAATAATTATTTTTATCAACTGGCCGAGTCCATGACTCGTCAGCTGGATGAGGCGGGTATCCCCTTGTGCATTGGGCAGATTATGGCGAGTAATCACGCCTGGCGAAAACGATTTTCGGAATGGCAGACGCAGATGTTAGGTTGGTTACACAAGCCTTCCGTTGCCTCGGCGACTTTGTTTGATATTTGGATCGATTTTCGGTGTGTCTTTGGAGACTATCGATTAGTTGATAGGCTGCGTAATTGCCTGACTGAACAGGCACCTCGTCATCATGGTTTTTTTCAAGAATTAGAAGCACTGCAATTCGATCATGAGGTGGCCATTACACCTTTGCGCACTTTAAAACGAGAAAATCGGCCAGGTGAGTATGGTCATCGTAAAATAGACATTAAACGTAAAGGTATTCGCCCCTTAGTGGAAGGAGTCCGTATCTTGGCCTTACGGAAGGGTAATGGAGCAACCGAAACCTTAGCGCGTTTAGCGTTCCTACGAGAGTGCAATGGGTTATCGTTGGACTTGGCCGATGCCTTAGAGGATGCGTTTCAGTTCCTAAACGGTCTTTTGTTAAAAAACCAGCTTAAGGATTATCAGCAAGGCAAACACCCAGAGGTGTACGTGGCGCCTGGGGCTTTACAAGGTCAAGAAAAAGCACAGCTTAAAGCATCTTTGCGCACGGTATCCCGTCTACGTAGTATGGTGCATACCGAGTTTACCGCTGAGTTGTTCTGATCTGAAAGTCTCACCTTAAACTCGCTTAAGGCAACTCCACAAGCACTTGGCTGAGGGGTTTGCGGGGCGTCTGAGGCACCTCCGCAGGATAGCCATACCAAAATAAGCCGACCACCGTTTCCAGCGCCGGGTCAACCCAGATCACGTCGTAAAAATCAGCTTCTCGAATGACATCGCCAGTGGTCCATTTAACACCAATGCCTTCGCTCCACAAATACAGGGAAAAATTTTGGATTGCACAGCAACACGCAGAATAATCTTCTTTAGCACGCAGCGGATCGTCGGAGTTTTCGCAGGTCACCACAAGCCAACCCGGTATGCGTTGCCAGCGGTCCAGTTTGGTCAGACCCGCCTCAGGGCCTTTTTTACGTGTGGTCAACTGAGCATTTAGTTTAGCGATTGCCTGAGCTGTTTCCGGGCCGAGCAGATAAAAATGCCAAGGTTCGGTAAGCAAATGATTGGGAGCCCAGCGCGCCAAGTCCAATCCTCGCAAAATAGTTTCCTTGGGAGGTAATTGTTCCTTAAACTCATGGATAGTGCGCCGGGAGCGTATAAGATCCGCTGTGCTTAACAAACTATTAAACGGGTTTTCCTGTGCTGACACGTTATCACCTATTTTGTTAACTGTTTAAATAGACCGCTTGGGTGTCAGACTGTTTCAAGAATGGTTGCTAAAGATAGCACTCAACAGCTTTGTAAGCTTACTTTTAGGCTTTCTCGACAAGGAAATAAAATCTGCCTTGTTCCTCATAAGATTCCAACAAGTTATGTCCACCTTGTTTAGAGAACACGGCAAAATCCTGAACTGAGCCAGGGTCGGTGGCGATGATGCTCAAGCGTTGCCCGCTTTGCAGCCCGGCTAGCGCTTTTTTAGCTTTGAGTATGGGTAAGGGGCAATTTAACCCCGATGCATCTAACTGGGAATCAACCTGCATAATGCGCTTTTACCCCCTGAATGAGAACAAAAATCAGGTATCAGAATCTAACAAGTCATACAAAACATTAAAGTATAATCCATTATATGGGTAAGTGGCAGTTGCCATTTTAGATATTTCTTGTAACATATGCCATTGATATTGGGCCGTTAGCTCAGTTGGTAGAGCATCGGACTTTTAATCCGCTGGTCGTAGGTTCGAATCCTACACGGCCCACCAATAAACAAACAAACCATACCTGTCCTGCTACCTTTCTCTTCCATTGCTGCTCACTATAGGCGGCACATGAAAATCATAATTACAAAAATTAGCTTGACGAAAAATAGTATTCGAGTCATTTATTTTTGTGCATTATATTGGCTTATTGATTGCATCAAATTAATACGTTTTTTGCGTCTAGGCAGTTTGCTGCCAACAACAGTATTGTGCAGTAATCGTAAATAGCCAAACTATGACTGCCCATTGAAGGCACAACAACTTGGAAATAGGGTCATAAAAAAGACCCCATGTGTTAGAGGATGATCGAATATGCTAGCTGATAATGTAACTGTACCCATATTCAAGACCCAACTGCGCTGGTTGCCATCACGGCGATGGGTCAATTTTTTTGGGTTTGCCGCCTGCGCAGGGATGCTTGGTTTTGGTTATATACTGCAATACGTCATGTATTTAGAACCCTGCCCCATGTGCATCCTGCAGCGCATGGCCATTGTTGCCATTGGCAGCGTCTTTTTGCTGGCAGCGCTCCATAACCCCCGTGCTTGGGGTGCTAGGATCTATGCGGTAGTGCTAGCTCTAACCGTTGCTGTTGGCGCATCGCTTTCCATGCGGCATATTTGGTTACAGTATTTTTTACCAGAAGATCAAGAACCTGCCTGTGGGATGGCCCTGGACTATATGGTAGAGGTTTTCTCGCCCGGTGAAGTGCTTGCCATGATCCTTGCGGGTACCGGCGATTGTACCCAGGTGGTGTGGACCTTTTTGGGTCTTAGTATTCCCGCATGGACGTTAGTGTGTTTTGTAGTGCTTGGCGTCGTCGGCGTGACCCGCAACTGGATGAAAGTCTAAACCTTAGCGTCAATCTATAGTCTTCTAACAAATATTTTAAGACCGGTTTTGTTATTAATTTAATGAAACCGTCATGTTGCAGAGCCTTCAAAAAGGGATAATAAGACGGTATCAATGGGTCTAGGTTTTCTTTCAAAAAGGTAATTACCATGTTAAAGAAGCAAAAGGTGGGCATTGTAGGAACAGGTCAAGTGGGAATGGCGGCAGCCTATGCAATCTTCCAACAAAAAAATGTCAGAGAATTGGTTTTTGTCGATCGCAATAGGGAACGGGCAGAAGGCGAAGCGATGGATCTGATGCATGGTCAGGCTTATGTGGGGCGTTGCAGCGTACAAGCAGGCGATTATGCGGATTTACAAGATGCCCAACTTATCGTGATTTCTGCGGGAGCAAGTCAAAAACCGGGTGAATCACGGCTGGAATTATTGAATCGCAATGCGGCGATTTTCAAAGAAATCGCCACCCAATTGGATAACTATGCACCGGAAGCTATTTTATTAATAGCGACGAATCCCGTAGATATTTTGACTTATGTTATGCAGGATTTGAGCAAGCGTCCACAAAATTTAGTGATTGGCACAGGTACGATGCTTGATACCACCCGGTTTCGCACCTTGTTAGCTGAATATTACTGCGTCGATCCCCGGTCGGTACATGCTTTTATCCTCGGGGAGCACGGGGATTCAGAGGTGCCAGTTTGGAGTACAGCAGATATTGCAGGTAGTCTCTTGACCAAAAGTATTATCCTCGGCAAATCTTTTGACCGTGAAGTGATGGATGGGTTATTTCAAAAGGTTCGTAGAGCAGCTTACGAAATCATCAATCGTAAAGGTTATACCAATTGGGCTATTGGCCTGGTGATCGCCCATCTGGTGCGCACCATTCAAGATGATCAAAACAGCGTGCTTCCCGTCAGTGTACGGTTGGCAGGCGAGTATGGCATCGACGATGTCTGTCTTAGCATTCCTGTGGCCATAGGTCTGCGGGGTGTTGGCGAACGGGTTTGCCCTACCTTGGATGACGAGGAATCAAAAGGATTACAACACTCGGCGGATGTGCTCAAGGAAAGTCTGGCCGGAATCCATTACGATTAGTGGCCACATCAGACGTAGCTTATCAGCTGCGCTGCCGTCACTAAGCCACTAGAGGGACAATCTGCCATGCAGGTGTTTTTCTACCATACCCCTGACCTATGCCCCTCGGATTCCCTTCCCGATTGTGCGGTGGTCATCGATGTCTTACGGGCTACCACAACAATGTGCGCGGCATTGCAAGCCGGTGTCGAGGCGGTTCAGGTCTTTGCTGATGTTGAGACGCTGATGCAGGTCAGTGAGCCATGGCCTAAAGAAAAACGCCTCCGGGCCGGGGAACGGGGTGGTCAAAAGTTACCTGATTTTGATCTCGGTAATTCACCCCTAGAATGTACCTCAGCCCGGCTCAGTGGCCGCCGCTTGTTTATGAGCACTACCAATGGCACCCGAACGCTACGCCGGGTGGAATCAGCCAACGTGGTTTTAGCAGCAGCCCTTGTCAATCGACAACGGGTTGTGGAATATCTCCTGACACATCGTCCCAAGACCCTTTGGCTGGTGGCTTCTGGATGGGAAGGTCATTTTTCTTTAGAGGACACCGTCTGCGTAGGCGCCATTGCGCAGGGTTTGGTGGAGGGTGCTAAAAAGAGCCTGTTGGATATGGCAGGCAACGATGAACTGATTGCCGCCATTGCCCTCTATCAACAATGGCAGAACCGCTTGTTAGCGCTTTTGCGCCATGCCAGTCATGGCCAACGTCTATTAAGGCTTGGATTTGAGGAGGATCTTAATTTCTGTGCTCAGACTGATGTGTTAAATATATTACCCATCCAGAAAGAGTCAGGTCTGTTGATATCGACTACAGGTTAAAATATTCCGCGACGCCATCTAGAAACATTTGCACGGCCACAGTGACCAGTAACATGCCCATCAGCCGTTCTATTGCAATGACTCCCCGCACCCCCAAAAATCGATGTAACGCTGTAGACGCCAGCAGAACAACTGCTGTCACAAGCCAAGCGATGACTAACGCGATGAACCAATCCACCCTACGCTCGGGTTCCCGGCTAACTAGAAGCAGTAGCGTTGCAAATGCAGAAGGCCCGGCAATCAGGGGAATAGCCAGGGGTACGATAAATGGCTCGCCTTGCAGCTCATCGTCGATCATGCCGCCGCCCTTGGTGGGAAATATCATTTTTATGGCAATTAAAAATAGAATAATGCCTCCGGCAATACCGATGGAAGATTCTTTTAAATGGAAAAGAGACAGTATTTCGTTGCCAAAAAAAAGAATAACGATAAGGGCGCTGAGGGATATCAACAGTTCACGGATTAAAATATAACGCTGTCTTGCCGGTGCTATATCTTTAAGCACAGCGAGAAATAGTGGAATATTGCCTACTGGGTCCATCACTAAAAGCAATATGATGGCTGCGGAAACGATATCCATAGGGTGCTCGGGGTTGGTTTAAAAGCCTGTTGTGGGATCTGAGATTGGTTTGCTACTTGTCAATCCCACACAATAAGTCTACATATCTAAAAAGGAGTTAAGCTTGCCGACGGTTATTTGCGATGCACATGTCTTTTTAGGTTAAAAATATAGTAATAAAGTTTAATTTTTAACTAAGGCCAACAGTAACACTGTTTCCAATTAAACCGGCAAACTGCCGCACGAGGAGGAAAGCATCATGCTTATTGGCGTACCTAAAGAAATCAAGACCCAAGAATACCGAATTGGCATGACGCCTAGTAATGTGCGTGAAATGATCGAACATGGTCATAAAGTGATCGTTCAGAGCAATGGCGCGTTAGGGATCGGCATTACCGATGACGACTACCGGGCGGTGGGTGCGGAGATTGCCGATACCCCTGAAGAAATTTACGCCACGGCGGATATGATTGTTAAAGTCAAGGAACCGCAACCCAATGAGTGCAAGATGCTGCGGGAAGGCCAGATTTTGTATACCTATCTTCATCTGGCGCCTGATCCCGAACAAACCAAAGGACTTATCGAGTCGGGTTGCGTCGGTATTGCCTATGAGACGGTGACTGATGCCCGTGGTGGCTTGCCCCTATTGGCCCCCATGAGCGAAGTCGCGGGACGCTTAGCAACCCAGGCTGGCGCCCATTGTTTGGAAAAACCGGTGGGTGGGGCTGGGATACTGCTGGGCGGTGTCCCCGGTGTCGTGGCGGCCCATGTGGTGGTGCTGGGTGGTGGTGTTGCGGGGACTAACGCTGCGCGGATGGCCATGGGTATGGAAGCCCGCGTCACCATCATCGATAAATCCATCCATCGGCTCTATGAACTTGACCTACAATTTGGCTCTCAGATTAACACGGTTTTTTCCACCAAAGACGCCATCGAAAAATATGTGCTCGATGCGGATTTGGTAATCGGCACTGTGCTGATTCCAGGTGCTGCAGCGCCCAAACTGGTTACTCGGGATATGCTTAAGGCCATGCGTCCTGGGTCGGTGCTGGTGGATGTCTCCATCGACCAGGGTGGTTGTTTTGAGACCAGCCGCATCACCACCCATGCGGATCCCACCTATGAGGAAGAAGGCATTGTCCATTACTGTGTCGCCAATATGCCTGGCGCGGTTCCGCGCACCTCTACGTTTGCCCTGAACAACGTCACCTTACCCGGTGCTTTGGCCTTGGCCGACAAAGGCTACAAGCAGGCATTGATCGATGATCCCCATCTCCGCAATGGCCTTAATGTCCACTATGGCCAGATTACCTACGAGGCCGTGGCGCGTGATCTTGGTTATGACTATATGCCAGCCGAGAAGGCTCTAGCGATTTAAGGGAATACCCAAAGGCCACCCTTTTTAGACTGTATGTATCCAGCTGCCACAGCCGCTATTGATTTAGCGGCTTTGCGCCATAACCTGGCGAGAGTGCGTGCCGCGGCGCCCGGTGCGGGAGTGGCGGCCGCCATTAAGTCCAACGGTTATGGCCACGGCGTGTTGCGGGTAGCCAAAGGTTTGCAAGGCGCCGATATGTTTGCCGTGGCTCGCTGTAATGAAGCCTTAACCTTACGGGAAGCGGGTATCACTAAACCCATTCTCGTGTTGGAGGGTTTTCTACAACCGGAAGAGGTGATTCTGTGTAGTCGCTATGGGCTTCAGGCTACGGTTCACCACGAATCGCAATTGCACATGCTAGAAGCCGCACGGCCCGAGCGGCCCATTAATTTATGGATAAAAGTCGACACCGGTATGCACAGACTGGGGTTTTCACCTACCACATTGCCAGAGGTTATAAAACGGTTGGGAGCGTGTCAGAACGCGGCTCCTCAGCTACGTGTAATGAGTCACTTGGCGAAAGCCGATGACCGTAATGATCCTTACACCCATTACCAACTGGAAGTCTTCAATACCACGACACAACATCTACCGGCTGAGCGTTCTTTAGCCAATTCAGGTGGACTTTTAGGTTGGCCAGCAACCCATTTCGATTGGGTTCGCCCCGGCATCATGCTCTATGGCTGTTCTCCCTTTGCTAATGGGACCGGTGCGGATGAGCATCTACGCCCCGTGATGACCCTCACCAGCCGCTTAATCGCTATTCAACACTACCCGGCTGGTGAGCCCGTGGGTTATGGGGGTACCTGGTGTTGCCCCAGGGACAGCCGGATTGGCGTAGCCGCCATCGGTTATGGGGACGGCTATCCCCGCCATGCCCCCTCGGGTACCCCAGTGTTGGTCAATGGTCAGCGGGCTTCATTGGTAGGACGTGTCTCCATGGATATGATCACCATCGATCTCACCCAGCAACCCCAAGCCCAGGTTGGCGATCCCGTGACTTTATGGGGGGCTGGTTTACCGGCAGAGGAAGTGGCCCGCTGGGCTGACACCATTGCCTACGAATTATTTTGCCAAGTCACCCCTCGGGTTGTCTTTATCGAGACGCCAAGCACTTCGCTATAAGGAGAAAATGAATATGACCGATACCAGCGTAAAAAAAGTTAGCTCCCATTATTCACCCAAAGGCGAGATGGGCCAAAAGTATTTGGCTTCTGGAAAAACCCTGTCGATGCGGTTATGGGACAAAGAACAACCCGCAGAGGCCAAGCCCCACACCCAGCGAGACTACGAAACCGTTGGCTATGTGCTAGAAGGCCGGGCTGAATTGCATCTTGAAGGCCAACAGGTATTATTGGAACCGGGTGATTCCTGGGTAGTGCCGAAAGGGGCTTCGCATAGTTATAAAATTCTTGAACCTTTCTCCGCCATCGAAGTCACTCATCCACCCGCATCGGCTCAAGGCCGCGATCACTCACCTTAAAACAATTTGAAAAGTAACCATAGCTGACTAAAAATCTAATTTAAAAGGAAGTGAATTAATTTATCGGGATTAGCTGAGATGGTAATGATTATGGGCGAAGTTATCGAGCGCCATCAATTTACGGCTCAACAATATGAAAAGATGGTTAGCTTGGGCATTATCGACCCTGAGGCGCGGGTTGAATTAATCGATGGGGAGATCGTCGCCATGTCGCCGGCTAACGAACCCCATGAAGGTATGGTGCGATGGCTTTTAAATCGGTTGATGCCGCAGGTCGGTCAGTTGGCGACAGTGGATGTGCAAAACGCCATAGCGCTTGACGAGCGTTCACGACCGGAGCCTGATTTAATGCTCCTCAAGCCACGCCACGATGCTTACCGGAACCGTCGTCCAAAGCCACAGGACGTTTTGCTATTGATTGAGGTAGCCGATAGTTCCTTGCAAAAAGACCGCACTATAAAACTTCCTCGGTATGGGCGCGGGGCCATTCCCGAAGTTTGGATCATTGATTTAGAAGGACGTTGTGTTGAGATTTATCGTCATCCTATAGGGGAAGGCTATGGGCAGTCTCTTGTGGTACGGCAGGGGCAAATCGTCTGTTTAGCCCTGCCTGAGATGGTCCTGTCGGTTGACGATCTATTTGCCTAGAGCCTGTACTGTTAACACTAATCAATGTATCAGTGATCAGTGCAAAAAAAGACATAAACAGGACATAGAGTTTGTCAAAGCGTGAGAAAATTCTTCTAAATCCTTTGCCGCTAGTATTTTGATAGAGTAGGGGAGTAAAGAGGCAAATTTATTCTCAGCTCTAGTGACTCCAAGGATTGATAACGGGTACGCCTATTCCAGTCCTATGCGGCGACCGATAGCTGCCAGGGCATCACCCATGCGGATGCGCTGCGCTGGCTTCACCGCGGTTTCCAAAATATCGCGCACTTCCGCTTCCGTGCTGCGGCCATGTTGAGCGGCCCGCATGCGAAGCGCACGGTGTACCTCATCGGGTACATTGCGAACGATAAGTACTGCCATAGCTGTCATTTCCTACATTTTAACGTCGATGATGTCATTAGGACTTACGCAGCTCGTTCCAGAGGACGCCGTGAACACCTCCCTGTGGGCTTGAATGCGGCCATCCAGGCCGCATACACCTCTTTTCACGAGCTACATAAGTCCTTTTTGCGTAAGTCCTGGTCATATTAGATTATCGAAAACACTTCAACAAATTTTTCCAAGAAGTTTAGTCTCTATATCAAATCGTAAAGAGGTCATGTTGTTTTCCTTCCTGGTCAAGGACTGACCCTTAAAGGTATATCAATACCTGTTGGCGTCACTCACTGTCCTTAATCGTGACCAAATCCCACTAATCCTTAACTAAATTAATATTAAGTAATTGATTTATAATAATATCTTAAAGTGGCCTTCTTTTTGCAGTTTTATCTTACTGATCATTAACGGATTGTCACACATCCAAACAGGGTAGGGGATCTGCGACTTATTTCTGTCGCCGCATCGGATTGCAGGCTGACAAACACGGAGGTTATTCAATGGCCAGGGAAGGCGTTTTTCCCCCTGCGGCTAAAAAAGCCGCTCGTTCTTCATTAGTAGCGTCTGAACTTAATCGCACTCGGCTCCTGGAAAAGTGCTCAGTTTATGTTAGCGCTGTACCGGCAGCCGTCTCACTTACCCCTCATCAGTGCATTAGTCGTTGGCAAGCCGCAAAGCTGACTGAAAGTAGCGGTTCTCAGCGGCATTTCAATGGCCTATGCAGCCTGTTAGACGTTCAAATACCCCGCAAAGCCGATCCTACAGGGGGGTTTTATACCGCTAAGCGCGACACCCGAAAAACTGACGGTCAGGACAGTTGGGCTGAAGTCTGGGTGCGAGGCTGCTTTGCCTGGAAGCACAAGAGCTTAAGTGGGGATCTTAACGCTACTGTGCGCCAACGCCACGTTGCAGGGAGTTAGCACCATGGCCGTCAATCAAGCACACATCTTAGAAGAACTAGAGCAGCTTTCCAGCCGATTAAATCCCGACGAATTTAACTTCTCTTTCTTGGAAGCATTTGGGTTTCCAAAAAGTACGATTACACGCCTGCGGAACGATGGCGATAGCCGTAATGTTGCTGACCCAGGTACAGATGACATTGCACTCAAGAAAAAACTCTACATTAAGCAGGTAGAAGCAGGCTCGGATGTTCCATCGGCGGCTGAGGCGCTAAAGGCTTCTGACATAGTCACTAACCATGACATCCGTTTTGTCATCGTGACCGATTTCAAGACACTCGTTGCTTACGATCGCAGATCCGATGAGCGGCTAGAAATACCGTTTTCCGAGCTGCCCCAGCAGTACGCCTTTTTCTTGCCATTGGCAGGCTACGAAAAGGCGATCATGTACTCCGAGCATCCGGCAGACATCAAAGCCTGTGAAAAGATGGGTCAGTTGTTCGACTTAATCCGCGAGCAACACGATTCATCTAATCATGCTCTGAATGTATTCCTAACACGTCTCCTGTTCTGTTTCTACGCCGAGGATACGGGTATTTTTGAGCACGGGCAGATGACTTGTGCCATCCAATCATGCACACAGAGTGATGGTTCGGACGTCGATCAATTTTTTAGTAGCCTGTTCACGGTTCTAAACCTGGATTCCAATTCACCTCAGCGTAAGGCAATGCCCACACACTTTCAGGCATTTCCTTACGTTAATGGGGGTCTGTTCAAAGCAGACGAGCCTATTCCTAAATTTGGCCCTAAGGCGCGGCGTATTCTCATTGATTGTGGTTCCCTAAACTGGTCCGAAATAAACCCTGATATTTTTGGCTCTATGTTCCAGGCCGTCATCGATGAGGAACAGCGCGGGAGTCTGGGTCAACATTACACGTCTGTCACCAATATTATGAAGGTGATTCAGCCGTTGTTTTTGGACAAGCTCTATGCCGAATTGGAGAAATCCCGTGGAAGCAAAAAGAAAATTCAAACGCTCCTACAGCGACTTCAATCCATCCGTATATTCGATCCGGCTTGTGGTTCTGGCAACTTTCTAATCATTGCCTACAAGGAGTTGCGCAAGTTTGAGATGGAGGTCTTCAAAGCGCTGAATGCACTCACTGATCAATCGGTGATGTTTTTAAGCGGCATTCGTCTTTCGCAGTTCTACGGTATCGAGATCGACGACTTTGCCCATGAGGTTGCATTACTGTCCCTATGGATAGCCGAGCATCAGATGAATCAGGCATTCCGAGCCGAGTTCGGTTATGCCAAGGCCACATTGCCTTTGAAAGACGGCGGTAATGTCTTATGTGGCAATAGCCTGCGTTTGGACTGGGAGCAGGTGTGTCCGAAGAGTAATGCGGAAGGAAATGAGTTGGAAGTTTATGTCTGTGGTAATCCGCCGTTTCTAGGTCATGGAAACAGATCCAAAGATCAACTATCAGACATGAAATACACATTGAGCCATGTGAAAACTTTTAAGTCCTTAGATTTTGTTGCCTGCTGGTTTTGGAAAGGGGCAAATTATATCAGTAAATCCAAGGCCGAACTTGCTCTGGTGGCGACAAATTCACTATGTCAAGGGAAGCAAGTCTCAGATATGTGGTTACCTATATTTGACTTAGGGCTTTACATACATTTTGCATATCAATCATTCGCTTGGAGTAATAACGCTAAGGACAAGGCAGGGGTTCATGTAGCAATTGTTGGGCTTTCGAGAGAATCAGAAAACAAGCGACTTTTCGCCAAGGCGGCTGGGGTTTGGCACGGCAGGCTCGTAAACAATATAACGCCTTATTTAACAGAAGGCGGGAATACTGTAGTCACTTCTCGCAACACTCCCCTGTGCCTTACTCATAAAATGATTTTTGGAAATATGCCGATAGATGGCGGACATCTTTTGCTGAGCAGACAGGAAAAAGATGCTCTATTGGAACGGGAACCATCGGCATCTAGGTGGATAAAAAGACTTTATGGAGCTCAGGAATTCATCAACGCTAAAGAACGGTATTGCCTATGGTTAGTAGGTGCGACTGAAGATGATTTGAACAGCATGCCTTTTGTCATGAAGCGAGTGAATTGTGTTAGAGAGCAACGGTTGAAAAGCTCTGATGCTGGTACAAGAAAGTTAGCGGCTGAGCCACACTTGTTTCGAGATAGAAACAACCCTGAAAATTTTATTCTTGTACCAAGGGTCTCTTCCGAGCGAAGGGACTATGTTCCTATCGGTTTCTTCGGGGCTAGCTCAATATCCAGTGATGCTAACCAAACTATACCGCTCGGAACTGTGTACGAATTCGGCATCCTCACATCCACTGATGTGTCAACACTTTTCCGGACAAAATTTCAAGCTGCCTTGTGGAGCTGCTC
>CAYRGG010000039.1:0-41748 GCA_964423745.1 uncultured Candidatus Competibacteraceae bacterium
CGTCATCGTCATCGTCATCGTCATCGTCATCGTCATCGTCATCGTCATCGTCATCAAGATCACTGCTTTCTGAACCATTTAGTGTCACCAGCTCATTTGTTATAACCACTTGATTAACGCCGGCGTCGGCTTGAGGAGCATAGTTAACACTGGATGTCTCGGTGGTAAAAACTTTGTTCTTGATATTCGAATAGTTGATGACAAAGTATTGACCACCGCCGAGATTAACACGGATAGTCGATCCATCGTCTTCGATGGTTGCGCCGGGACCGAACTCAGAAAGGTCGATGGTGTCATTACCCGAGTGTCCATCAACCTGGTACACATCACCATCTTGGGCGCCGGTGAATAAAAAGACATCGTCGTCGTTGCCTCCCCACATGTAATCGGATCCACCGCCACCGATCAATACATCCTTCTCATTATCTCCATACAAGTGATCGTTGCCAGAACCGCCGTGTAAGATATCTTTCTGATTGCCACCATACAGAGTATCGTTGCCTGCGCCACCCAATACCAGGTCTTGACCATTTTCTCCATATAATTCATCGTTACCGCCAGCGCCGTATAGTGTGTCGTCTTGGCTTATGGCCTTAATTTCTTGGTCATCACCATCGCTTCCAAGGAAAATACAGTTATAGTCATCCAATTCCGATTCGGTAATAGGATTGCCGGTATCAGCATCGAGCCAAACGGGAGCACTGTTTGAGCTCAGCTTTTCGATGGGTTCATTAACAGAGTCTAAAAGAGCAGCCTCAAAGCCAGCCGAAAATAACAGCCGTGGCTCCAGCTCCTCCCATAGAAGACGGTTAGTAGGCGAAGCTTTTTGCTTCGCCGGTTTTTTGCGGGTGAATATGGACATGTTCCTTGTGTTAGCATCTAGCGTTTAATTGCTAGAGCTAATAATCCCTATCTCTTTATGAAATTACTTTTTGTTTTTATGTTTTGAATAAAAACCTAGCTTTTTTAAACACTGCAAATTATATACCCTATATAAAAATCAATTATATCAATTCATTGCCAGAAAAGCTGTGACAAAAATAGGTTGAGGCTAGGTGAGATAATGTCAAAAATTGGCAGTTTGGACCTGCCAATAACCAACATCAATCTAAGCGCTGTTACAGTAAGATAGAGTAGTCTGCGGATGCAACTAATTGAATGTCGTTGGACATGGCTTTTATCGCTAAATCCTTCTAATAGCCTTTAATTTAACAATTGTAACACCATACCTATTACAAACTAGGTGCAGGCTTATAGACTGCCCCGGTAAGCGGATATTCATCCGTAGATGATGTTTCAACAAGGTGTATAACTAAAATGACTCAACACAATTTTGAAGTCACGCCGGTGGATCAGGGCGTGCCTGTCAAGTCCTGGACCCGCGGTGTGCCCTTTCAAGACGAGGCGCGCCAGCAACTCGTCAACATCGCAAAACTTCCCTTTGTTCACGGCTGGGTTGCCGCCATGCCCGATGTGCATTTAGGTAAGGGAGCCACCATCGGCAGTGTGATTCCTACCATCGGGGCTATTATTCCAGCCGCGGTAGGCGTCGATATCGGCTGCGGCATGATGGCGGTAAAAACCAGTTTAAAGGCGGAGCAGTTGCCGGATAATCTGGGGCCGTTGCGTACAGCTATTGAGAAAGCGGTGCCCCATGGCCGCACTGGCGGACGCGCTAGGCTTGATCGCGGCGCGTGGGGTAACCCGCCTACGGATGTGAGCCAGGCATGGGCGCCCTTGCAAAAGGAATTTAACGCCATCGCTGAAAAGCATCCCGCGATAGCCAAGGCTAATCACTGTATCCATCTAGGCACCCTGGGTACAGGTAACCACTTTATCGAGATATGTCTGGACGAGCAGGGCAGTGTTTGGAGTATGCTGCACAGTGGATCCCGGGGCGTGGGTAATCGGATCGGTAGTTATTTTATCGAGCTGGCCAAACAAGATATGGCCCGTTGGTATATCAATCTCCCGGATCGGGATTTGGCCTATTTTCCAGAGGGTACCGATCATTTCGATGATTATGTGTTTGCCGTGGGTTGGGCGCAAAACTACGCCCGGATTAATCGTCAATTGATGATGCGGCGGGTTCTGCAGGCATTGCGTGAGATTGTGGGAATCCCCTTTAATGCGGAGGAAGAGGTGGTTAATTGTCACCATAACTATGTGCAGTTGGAACACCACTACGGTAAAGACGTGTGGCTTACCCGTAAGGGAGCAGTGAGCGCCCGGACTGGCGAACTGGGTATTATTCCTGGCAGCATGGGGGTCTGTTCCTACATCGTGCGCGGTCTGGGTAATGCAGACAGTTTTCACAGTTGCAGCCACGGTGCAGGCCGCGCCATGTCGCGTAGCGAAGCGAAGCGGCGTTTCACCGTAAGCGACCATAAGAAAGCTACAGCGGATGTGGAGTGCCGCAAGGATGCCGCAGTGGTGGACGAAACACCAGCAGCCTACAAACCCATCGATGCGGTGATGGAAGCTCAAAAAGACTTGGTGGAAATCGTTTATCGGCTTAAGCAGGTGGTTTGTGTGAAAGGATGATAACAAGGTGAAACTTCATCGGGTGGGTGTTTCCCAGTCTCATCAGCGACTCTCTAAGACTGAACAGTTGGCATGGAAGCTTGCCACCGTCGCAACTGATCTAGTTGCCGTCGAGACGGAAACTGCCGAGATGATTATCAATCGACTGATTGACAATGCGGGGGTTGCCTTGGCAGCCATCCACCATCCCTCTGTGATCAATGCCCAAGCCCAGGCGCTGGCCCACCCTCGAATCGGTGGCGCCACTTTATTTGGACACCCGCTTTCCCTGCAGGTGTGTGCCGAGTGGGCCGCCTGGGCAAACGGTGTCGCGGTGCGGGAGCTAGATTTTAACGATCCCTTTTTAGCCGCGGATTATGCCCATCCCGCCGATACCATAGCCCCCCTCCTTGCGGTGGCTCAACAATGCGGTAAAACAGGGCTGGATCTTTTACGGGCTATCGCCACCAGTTATGAAATTCAAGTTAATTTAGTCAAGGGTTTTTGTTTACATGCCCATAAAATCGACCATATCGCCCATTTAGGTCCTGCCGTAGCCGCCGGTTTGGGCACCCTATTAAACCTAGATAGCGACATAATTTATCAAGCGATTCAGCACGCTCTTCATGTATCCTGCACCACCCGCCAGTCCCGTAAAGGGGATATTTCCAGCTGGAAAGCTTATGCGCCCGCCCATGCGGGTAAATTAGCCATCGAAGCGGTGGATCGCGCCATGCGGGGGGAGCAATCTCCATCCCCTATTTACGAAGGTGAAGACAGTGTTATCGCCTGGTTGCTGGATGGCCCCGAGGCTGAATATTACATTCCGTTACCGGAACCCGGCGAGCCCAAACGGGCCATTTTGGAGACCTATCCTAAGGCTTATGCCGCCGAGTATCAAAGCCAAGCCCTTATCGACCTTGCCTTTAAACTGCGAAACCGTATCGACGATAGGGCTAGCATTGCGGAAATCGTTCTGCACACTAGTCATCATACCCATTCTGTGATTGGCTGCGGAGCCAATGATCCGCAAAAACTTGACCCTAACGCCAGCCGGGAAACCCTCGACCATTCCATTATGTATATCTTTGCGGTGGCGCTCCAAGATGGTGTCTGGCATCATGAGCGCTCCTATGGGTCAGAGCGGGCTAATCGTCCGGACACCATCGCACTTTGGCATAAGATTCGCACCCGTGAAGATCCTTACTGGACCCGTCGTTATCATACCATAAACCAACAAAAAGCTTTTGGGGCCCGCGTCCAGGTGGTTTTTAATGACGGTACTCAGCTAGAGGATGAAATTGCTTTGGCCGATGCCCATCCTGAAGGCGCTAAGCCTTTTAAACCCAGTGATTATGTGCATAAGTTTTGTACCTTGAGTGCGGCATTGCTCCCGGTTTCAGAACAGAATCGTTTTCTAGAAATTGTCCAGGGTTTACCTACTTTAAACCCCCAACAGGTGTATGAGCTAAACGTGACGATACCCGCTGACCGGCGCACGGCTACAGACTCTGCTAGGCAAGGGATTTTTTAATGCTCCATGTAAACACTACGGCAACTGAAAAACGTCAATTACTACGCCGTGAACTCCAAAAGGGTCGTATACTACGTTTTCCAGGCGCCATGTCGCCGTTGGTAGCCATGTTAATCGAAGAGCAGGGCTTTGATGGGGTCTATATTTCCGGCGCTGTGTTAGCCGCCGACCTCGGACTGCCGGATATCGGTTTGACCACCGCCACAGAAATAAACCAACGCAGTTATCAAATCGCCCGCGCCACTAATCTACCTGCCCTGACTGACATTGACACTGGCTTTGGGGAGCCCATGAATACCTTTCGCACGGTGCGAGAATTGGAAGAATTGGGCTTGGCAGGCTGTCATCTGGAAGATCAAGTGCTGCCTAAGCGTTGTGGTCATTTGGACCATAAAAGCCTGGTGGATGAGATCACTATGGTGAAGCGCATCAAAGCTGCTATTGCTGCCCGACGTGATCCCAATTTCTTAGTTATTGCCCGCACCGATGCCCGTAGCGTCGAGGGACTCGAGAAAACCATTCAGCGGGCGTGCGCCTATGTGGACGCGGGAGCTGATATCATCTTTCCTGAAGCCTTAACCCATGAGCAAGAATTTGCCGCTCTGCGTAAGGCTGTAAGGGCGCCATTGCTAGCCAATATGACAGAGTTTGGAAAATCTCCGTTGCTTAAAGCGCAAAAGCTTGAGGAGTTGGGCTATAACCTGGTGATTTATCCCGTTACCGGTTTAAGGCTTGCTATGCAAGGGATTGAAGTGGGTTTTGCGCAATTGCGTGACGCAGGAACCCAAAACGACTTATTGGATGTCATGCAGTCCCGGGTCCGACTCTATGAGTTACTGGGTTATAAAGAGTATGACGTCTTCGATACAAACATTTGTAACTTTAAGCTGTAACAATACTGCTCGACTTTTGCGCAATTCAGTCTCCTAAAGCCGGTTTTTAAATCAAACAAGAAAATCAAAAGATAAGTTATATGGATTACATCCAAATCATTACCCTTGCTCTAATTCAGGGTTTAACTGAATTTCTTCCCATTTCTAGTTCTGCCCATCTTATTTTAGTGCCTGTCTTAACTAGCTGGCAGGATCAGGGTTTGGCATTCGACGTGGCAGTGCATGTGGGCACATTGGCTGCCGTCATGCTGTACTTTCGTCATGAATTGTTGAGGATGGCCAAGGCGTGGATTGGTTCACTATTAGGCCGCGGGATGACGCCCGATGGCCGACTCGCCTGGGCAGTATTGTTTGGTACCATACCGGTGGGTTTGGCCGGTCTATTGGGTAAAGACTGGATTGAGCTTTATTTACGCTCTCCACTAGTCATTGCTGCGACAACCATTAGTTTTGCTGTGTTATTGGGTGGTTCAGACGCTTGGGGAAAACAAGATAGAAACGAATATCGTATCACCTGGCTTGATATTGTGATTATTGGATTATCGCAAGCGTTGGCGCTCATTCCCGGCACGTCTCGCTCAGGCGTGACCATGACCGCAGGTCTTGCCTTAGGCCTTAGCCGTCCAGCCGCAGCCCGTTTTTCGTTTCTTTTGTCAATTCCGGTTATTACTCTGGCTGGTGGTCTGTTGACCGTTGATCTTGTACAACAACCCCAGGATGTGCAATGGAACGTCTTATTATGGGGTACGGTCATCGCCGCCGTGAGTGCCTACCTTTGTATCCATTACTTCTTAAAGTGGCTTGAACGCATCAGCATGTTACCCTTTGTCATTTACCGGCTAGTGTTGGGAATTGGGCTTTTAGTGGTGTTTATATGAGTTTTTTTGCTGGCGGCGTTTTAGTTTAAAACATAACCAAGGGTCCGCGCTGCATTTTTTAGCATACTAAGCATCACTGGGTCTCCAAGAGCGCGATGAAAGCTCGGTTGCTTTGGCATGATGCCTACCGACTCGGCACGATCGGTAAGGACCACAGCGGGTTGATTTGCGTGCATCGACGAAGGGTAAAAAAGGCCACAAGTTTCTGGATAGACGGTATAGAACGCCTGGGCCCAACTGCGAGCGATAGACCTTGAACCTGTCATCAAACCCATTGACGCCCCAGCCTGTGTTGGGAAAGAGCCCGTTAGATCTAACAGCCGAAGGGTTTTGTTGATGGCAAAACCGACCAGCCAGGGGTCTTTGTGCCAGCGATTGATAACACGAGTCTTCTGAAAGACTTCGGCAAAGCAAGTAAGGGGATTATCGGCAGCGTATAAAATAGCACGATCTTGAAGGGTGGGTTCATCTCCTAGGTGATGATCGAAACGCGCATCGATGGGTCCCACATGTCGCAAGTCGTGCCAGCGTGTTGGATGGCGACTCGCACGAAAATAGATTCGCCAAAGAATTGAGCCTACCTTAATGATTTTGATGTCTGGTTGTAGTTGGCGGAGACGCGCGAGGGATGGTTTGCGCGGTACCTTTGGCATGGATTATAGGTCGCGTGCTAGCTTGACGACCCGCTCTGGATCCATACCATTTTTCAACCAATCGAGAGGATTAAGCGTTTTATCGTCCGCAGTCGCTAGCTCTGGATCCAAAGTCGTGTACCAGCGTAGTACTGAGACTGCATCGAGGGTTCTTGGCAGAGTTGCGTTGACGATGCCAATATTGGGTACAAGTCCTTTGTCAGTAAATTGAAAAATAGGAATCTTCCAGCGACCGTCGATCTGAATCGCGTACAGTGTTCCGTCTCGAATCATCTGACGAATCCGCACAGGCGTAATTCCTCCGAGACGTTGAGCCGCTTGCGTAGCCGACAAACTAGTGGCCAAAATCGCCCCAAACTCGGTGGCGTAGGTCATCATGGGATCCTCGCGATTAGCATGCTCGTCGAGGTCCATGCCGGCTTGCTCAAGCACAGCAAGCTCTGCTGGTGTCAGTTCGTCGCTGGTGGGCGCAAACAAGGTGCTATGCATACGTTCAATCGCATCCTTAAGAGCTTTATTCAATGTCTTTGGGGGTTTAGTAGTAAGCCCATGTGCCTGGAAGTAAAGCGCGTTTGTTTGGTCGGCTTTTTGAGTCATTGATATCTACAGTTTTTGTTTGCTTTCGTCGAAAGTTAACGAAAGTCTATCACGATGCTACCTAGACGGGAAATTCATTATTAGATAGCTCCACGTATCTAGTAACGATCTCTTGGTTTTTTGAAATTGGTTTCATGTTACTGCCGCACTGGTTAAACTGCGCTCTATTTTTTATCTGTCCCAAAAAATTCAGCGGTAACCGGTAAACACCATGCTTGAAAAATTATTCCAGCTTAAAGCCCACGGCACCGACGTTAAAACCGAAGTCATCGCGGGTGTCACCACCTTTTTGACCATGGCTTATATAATTGTGGTCAATCCAGACATCCTATCAGTTTCGGGTATGGATTACGGCGCAGTTTTTACCGCAACTTGCATCGCCGCCGCCATCGGCTCGCTGATTATGGGGCTGTTGGCCAATTACCCTATCGCACTGGCGCCTGGGATGGGACTCAATGCCTTTTTCTCATTTGCTGTTGTGCAAGGCATGGGGCATACGTGGCAGGTGGCTTTAGGAGCGGTTTTTCTCTCGGGTCTGATCTTTTTCTTGCTCAGTGTGTTCAAAGTCCGGGAATGGATTATCAACAGTATTCCACTTACCTTACGTTTTGGTATCGCAGCAGGTATCGGTTTTTTCCTCGCTTTGATCGCCTTAAAAAATGCCGGTATCGTAGTGGATAATCCAGCAACCTTGGTCTCCATGGGCAACATCACCGCGATCAAATCCCTGTTGACCCTGGCAGGTTTTTTTATTATTTGCGCGTTGGCCTACTTGAAAATCACCGGGGCCGTGATGATTGGCATCATCTTGACGACCATCATGGGTATTCTATTGGGCAAGGTTGAGCCGGCTGGCTTTATCGCTATGCCTCCCAGCCTAGCCCCAACCTTTATGCAAATGGATATCATCGGTGCGCTGGATGTGGGTCTGCTTAGCATCGTATTTGCCTTTCTTTTTGTAGATCTTTTCGATACCTCCGGCACTTTGATAGGAGCCGCTCACCGGGGTAATTTGCTTGATAAAAAAGGTAAGTTGCCCCGTCTAGGTCGAGCGCTCATGGCCGACAGTGTGGCCACCATGAGTGGTGCGGCGCTGGGCACCTCCACGACTACTAGTTATATCGAAAGTACTGCAGGAATTAGTGCTGGCGGTCGTACTGGACTCACCACCGTGGTGGTCGCAGTGCTGTTTCTTGCCTGTCTCTTGTTTTCACCGTTGGCAGCCATGATACCTCCCTACGCCACCGCATCGGCATTGCTCTATGTGGCAACCTTAATGGCCAGTGGCTTGGCCAATATTGATTGGGAAGATGTGTCAGAGGCGGCGCCTGCCGCCATTACTGCCCTGACAATGCCATTTACCTTCTCCATCGCCCACGGCATTGCGTTGGGTTTCATTTCCTATACAGCCATTAAGTTGTTGAGCGGAAAGGTAGACCAGCTTAATGCCAGCCTAAGCGTAATTTCTATCTTGTTTGTGTTGAAATTTGTTTTTATTTCATAAAAATAATGGCAAGCAGCATTACTTGATGGTTTAAGGGGTAACTGGCTGGCTACAGAGTTTTTATATACTCGATCACTGCACTGCGTTCCTCATCGGTCAGCCCATCGCCGAACAGATGACCTTGATTGGAATACCCTCTGAGGGTGGTGTCATAAATACGTTTGCGCTCCGCTGGGTTTTTAGCACCCTCTTTGCCATAGGGAAACGCGGTGTAGTTCCAACCGAGGGTTTTTTGGTCATAGTTACCCGAGGGTTTTGACGGTAACGCCCAATACTTCGGTCGTTTTTGGCTATTGAGCAATGCTTCTAGGGTAGGCACCGAACCGTTATGGAGATAAGGCGCTGTGGCCCAAACACCGTCCAAGGGAGGTGCAATATATCCCTCTGCTGGCGCCGCCCGGCTTAGTTCGCCGTAGAACGAACGGTTGTACCATTCTAAATACGGTTTAGCGCGGGTCGCTTCCACAGCGAGAGTGGGATCGGTACCCACTTCTTCAACACCGACAACCAAGTTGGGGTAGGTCCAATTTTCTCCGTAGGTGCCATGGCAACGGGTACAGTGTGCTTCAAACACACTCCGGCCTTGCTCGGCGCGTTTTTCGTTTACAGGAAACGGATAATCAGGTGGCTCTAAAGACGCTAAATAAGCGCGAATGTCGGTAAAATAGGCGTCGATGGAACGAGCCTCTTCGACGGTGTCGGTACAGACGGTGGATACCAACATCATAAATCGGGCATGGTCGCCACGGCCTTCGGTGCTGTAAAACATGGCATGTTTTTTCTTTACACGCCACCAAGGCGGTACGCTGACGGGTAGGGGTTCGGTGGGAGGCAGTTCCATCAGTGGTTCTTGCGACCAGGCCAAGGTTTCGGGATCACGATGGGCTAGCAAGGCAAGGGTCAAGTTGTTGGCTGGGTTCACACCCACCGTATCGGTCATCATGTAAGGTGCAATGGCTGCCACTCGGTCCGCCCATTTGCGCCATTGGGTGGCTTCGGCATTATCCGTTATATAAGCGCCAATGCTTTCTACAGGTAGCAGGGGATCGTCGGTAAAATCCAAAAACTCATTGCCAAGCCCGATGATAAGTTCGTCATTAAAAACACCGGCGTGGCAACCCAAACAATTAGAGGTAACCAGCTCAACACCATCTTCCGTTACATGGTGTGTCAGGTTGTAGGGGAGTTCTGCATTACGTCCTTCACGACCGGGTATGTCATGGGAAGGCAGCTCTAACTCAGCTTGTTCATAGGCGCTATAGGGTACGCCACAGGTGACATAAGCGTTGTTGGCTAATGCTTTGTAACCGGCTTCTGGATCCCCTGGCCGTTGCGGTTCGGCAGGCACAACACCCGATGGCGACGAGGTTTCTGACGGTAAAGTATCCTGTCCACAGGCCATCAACACCAAGAGAAGACTAACAATAAAGCTAACCTTTAAAAGACAGCATTTTTGTGGAGAAATCCAACAAGTTTTAACGTTTTTACAAGACAATTTTTCTGACAAGTTCTGGGTCATATCAACAGATAACATTTCCTATAGGTTGCCCTTTAACGGACCCTATTTGTTATCTAATGTTCCCAATAACTAAAGAGTTACCTATTAGGTCTGTCGGCATAGCCGGTGAGTTCCACATGACCATAACCACTTATGGAACGATTATCAGCCGTGCCGGATACGTTGACCGATCCCCCCCAGTAGCGAATGGCCATGACCATCTCTTGATTGCTAATAAAAGGGATAATGGTGAGGTCGATGTCTTGTTCTAGTAGGCTCAGCCGCCAACGGTTGGGATAGGTGGTATCATCCCGTGGACTGCGCCACTCATCTAATGCATCTAGGGCAATGGCGCGGCGATCCAGTTGCTGTACCGAGCCGTCTTGGTTTATAAGAATACCGGTAGTAATCGGTGTGCCACTGCCATCCCGTCGATGTAATTGTAGCGCTACGATTTCCCGACCGTCATCCAACTGCAGTAGAAAACGATTTAACGCCAGCTGACCTTGGGAAACTGGCACAGCGCCCCAGGTGTGATCCAGCCAACCGCCGCCTGTCACTTGAAAAACCTCTGATCCGATTTTTATTTGCCCTTGAGCTGCCAAACGGGGGACAACATAGAAATGAAAAGCGTTTTGGGCGTTGGTGGGTAGCAAATCTCCCGCTTCGGGAAGCACCAAGGGTTTGATGCCCTGTAATTGAAGGTCCATCTCCACTTCCTCATCACGGGCGTGAAGATGAAAGCTAGGGGTTTGGCCATTGTCATCGCCTGCCGCCATTTTAGCCTGCCAGTTCTCTACCCAAACCCGCACTGGTTCCAGCGTTGCACCGCTAAGTCCAAGCGCAGCACGGCTGTAGCGTTCAAAGGCGTAGAATCTCTCTTGCGCCACATCAGTTATCGCGAAATGGCCTCGATAAACGTGATTAGTCGCCCAGGCCGATGAACTGGCTTTAATCTGCGGCGCTAAGGCAAAGCGAAAAAAAGTTAATTGAAAACCAAACTGGCGTCCCTGCCGTGTCGCAAGATGTCCTACAAAGTACCAAGATTCCGTTCGATAAGCTGGATGAGCGCTGTGATCAGCAGGAAAGCTAAACTTCCAAGGTTGATCGGCGCGGGCAAAGTCTGCGTCGTTTGCCGTGAGAAAATCGCTTAAGGGAATATCTCCCTGCTCTGGGGGCAGGGGGGTCGGTCGGGTAAACCACCAAACCGCAACAGCGCTTATCAATACTACTATAGTTAGCCACAGACCATTGCGGATGGTGTAGTTCAAGGGTGATATTTTCAAGGAGTGGGGCTAAGGCTAGTCACAAAATCATCCATTAAGATTAACCCTAGGGGCGTTCCGCCACCAGCTGCATCACGGGCCGCCGCCGTATAAACGCCACCGTTCGCGATGGTAATGGGAAGTGGACCGATGGCGGGGGTTTTGCTACCGGTGGGAGTCACTGTGACAGAGTAATTTCCCCCAAGTAACGATAAGTAACCTGTCTCCTCAGCAAAGTCTAGATTGATAACATTGGGATCTACGGCGTTGATATCAGTACCCGGTGCGGTGATGTAAATATCTACAGGTCCCGCCGTAGGCGAAGCATGAACGAGACGCACTTTAGCTTCCGTGGCAATGGGACGTAAGTCATCCACCAACACCAGCGGTTGCAGGGTAGCTAATGAACCTATAGCATAGATCGAGTATGCAGTACCTGCGGCTAACGTGGTATCAAAGTCGATGGGGATAATGCCAGGATTGTTAGCGCCCGTTACTTTTATATTGTATTGCCCTGGTGAGACGCCTACAAAAGGGGTCACGTTCGGAAAAGTCAGGTCTTCGATCAGCGGCGCATTGAAGTTTTCATTCGCTACCACATCGACAGCGGGTGCATCGGGCGAAGCATGCACAGCACGCACATTAGCAAGAGTGTTTTGATCCAAGATTTCTTCTGAGCCTTCGGCGTCAAGTTTTACAAGACTGATGGGTGCCTCCGCTGCGCCAGGACCCGTATTTTCAACAGCGGTGAAAAGCAGGTCAGCGGCTTCCGCTAAAGCGATAATACCTGAATCAAAAACCACATCAGTGGGGTTGCCCGCCGCTGTCACACGAATTTGATAGTCGCCTGCCGTTCTTTCCACCGGTTGCGAAAACTCCTTGAAAGCAACAGCAGTTGCAAGAGGTGCGCTAGCGCTGAGATTAGCGCCCGGTGCTGTGACATAAACATCCACAGGGGATGCGTTAGGGGCAGCATGAACCAGCTGCAAGCGGGCTATGCCTGCTGCCAAACTAGCAACAGGGTTTCCAACCACCAACGGTTCGATGGAAGCCCGATTATCCACGGCGATGAGGGTATACTCCTGAAACCCCTGCAGTACCAAGTTTGCCACATCAATAATGGTTTCAGTACCCGTAGGTACAATACCTTCCATGCGAACATCGTAGGAGCCGGGATCAAACTCCAGAAAGCCAGAACCGGTTTTATAAGGTACATCGGCTAAGATTTCGTTGTTATTGATAAAAACGTCTGCATTGGGCGTGTCGGGGGAAGCATGTAACACCCTTACTAACGCTTTTAGGTCTGCATCGACGGCTGGAGGATCATCGCCGCTGCCACCCCCACCACAGCTGACCAAGGTAAAGGTAGCCAGTAATAATAAAAATAGTAATGGATTGCGCACAGTATTTTTCTCCGTTTGGCGTTATTCTCTAATTAGGAGATGTATTCAATATTAAAATAATGATGATGACATTTTCTTTTTATAAATATGATTATAGATGTGAAAGACATGTTAGGGCGAATAGATATCGAGATCGAGTTTGAATAAACAGGTTTTTGGCAGATATATTCAGGAAGGCAATATTTATTTTGTAAAGTCTCTCGTTGCTGCAGTCTACGCCATTTGGTCTACGACTTCTGTTGGATAAGCAAAGCAAGTCAAAAGACTACAACAGTACATGGGTGTCTAGAAGCGCCTTCACGCTTATTCCCAAGCTGCCAATTCGTTTTCGGGTAACGGCTCGAAGAAACGGTCGTCCACGGTAGCTTGACCTTTCATAGCGCCAAACCGACGCTTATGCTTAGCGGGACCGATAGGCGCCAGGCGCGCTACCGGCTTACCAGCACGAGCAATGATGATTTCTTCGCCACAGGCGGCACGCTCGACAAGTTTTGAAAGATGCGTTTTGGCATAGTGGATATTAACTTGAGACATAAAACACACATGTTTAGCTAATTAAGTTAGCTAAATTTACCTATTAAAGATAGGTTGTCAATACAAACGCTCGTAGTTTAAGTTCCTACCTGGATAATACATTGCCCATCTTACGTAGCTAATCCCATAACAACATTGAGTAAAAGCGCTGCTCAACATAAGTTCTTTATACGTAATACCAATCCTAATAAAAAATGGCTCTAGTTTATTACACCATGGCTTACGTAAAAAAAGGACTGTTGTTGCTCGTAAAAGAAGTGTCGAGGGCCTGGATGGCCATCGTCAAGCCCACAGGGAAGTGTTTACGGCGTCTTCTGGAACGAGCAACGATAGTCCTGACTCATATGAAAATGACTGCTAGAACCTTAATTCTAAGGATTGGTATAAGTCTTCTATATACGCCACTTAGCTTATGACTTCTTTTGGATAGGCAAAGCAGATCAAAAGACATACGCTTTAAGGGCGTTTTCAAGCGACTTACTTTGTCGCAAACTCTTAGGACTACCCAGAGCAAAAAAAGCGTGAGCTTAGGAGCTAGTTAGTAAGTTGACTATGGGTAATAAAGTAAACTAAACTTAGCCCAGTCATTTATAGGAAACAGCTACTATGCGTCAAGTTAATATGCACGAAGCAAAAAGTCATTTATCCGCTCTAGTGGAAGAGGTACTTGCCGGCGGTGAAGTAGTTATTGCCCGAGCCGGCAAGCCCCTCGTTCAATTAGTGCCGTATAACGTAAGGAAAGAACCACGAAGTCCTGGGCGATGGAAAGGAAAACTTTGGGTAGCCGAGGATTTTGATGCCACACCAGAAAATGTGATTGCCGCTTTCGAAGAAAATCCATGAGCTATCTCCTCGATTCTCATGTGTTGCTCTGGTGGTTGGAGGATAGTGCAAGGATCAATACAGTAATCCGCAAAACAATAGCCGACCCCGAGGTTCCAGTTTTGGTCAGTGCGGCAACGGTTTGGGAGATTGGTATTAAACAAGCACTCGGTAAACTGCAAGCCCCTGAGTCGGTCATCGATTTGTTGCAGGATGAGGGGTTTGAGGAATTACCGATAACAGCAAAACACGCCGCAGCGGCTGCCTCTCTACCTGCACTACACCGAGATCCGTTCGATCGCATGCTAGTGGCCCAAGCCCGTTTGGATAAGCTAATTCTGGTCACCCATGATGAGGTGATTCAAGCTTATGATGTGGATGTGCGCATGTTATAAAAACTTAAGTCCCAACCAGTTTACTACCCGATAATTAATGATTATGTGAGATCACAAAATCAAAATAGTATTTTTGAATGTTATGTAATAACATATTATAAACTATAAAAAATCGTAAACTTCAAACCGGTCTCAAAGCATATGTGGCAAAAACTTATTTTATACATTGTACTTCTCATGCCTGCCCTAAGTAGCGCACAACCGCTACAGGTATTCGTAAGCGTGTTACCCCAAAAAACCTTTGTGGAAAAGGTTGGCGGCGACCATGTGGAGGTGCAAGCCATGGTGCGACCTGGCCAAAATCCCCATACTTATGATCCAACTCCTCAACAGATTACTGCGCTGGCTGAGGCGGCGCTCTATGTACGCACCGGAATCCCATTTGAGCAAGTTTGGATGGAACGCATCCGTTCTACTAATCCTCGTATGCAAATATTGGATGTACGGGACAACATCGATCTGCGCACCCTCGAACAACACGATCATGGGGACGCAGACCACGCGCACCACCACCATCATAAAGCCCATGCTAACCATAGTGAGCGTGATCCCCACATCTGGACCAGTCCGCCTTTAGTCAAAGAAATGACGGCCAATATTCGCGATGCGCTTATCAAACTAGATCCAGAGAACAGCCAAGACTATAAGAAAAATTATACTGCTTTTGCGGCTGAGCTAGATAATTTACATGGTGAAATCCAAACAATGCTTAAAAACATATCCACTCGGAAATTTATGGTCTTCCATCCGGCCTGGGGTTATTTCGCGGATACCTATGGACTGACGCAAATTCCTATCGAAAACGAAGGCAAAGAACCCGGCGCTCGGGCGCTCACTGCATTGATTCGCCAAGCGAAGGATGAAAACGTCAAGGTTATCCTAGTCCAACCCCAATTCAGTCAACGATCAGCAGAACAAGTCGCCCAGGCCATAGACGGGCGTGTGGTGGCTATCGATCCATTGTCCCCTGATTACTTAACAAATCTACCCAAAGTGGCCCAGTTGATCGCTGAGGCAGCCTCCCAATGAAATCACCACAAGGGATTATTGAGCTTCAGAATGTCAACTTTTCTTATGGCGCAGCACCCGTTTTAGAGCGGGTAAACCTACAGGTCAAAGAGGGTGAGTTTCTCGGTATTGTGGGTCCCAATGCAGGGGGTAAGAGTACCTTGCTCAAGCTTATTTTGGGTTTGCTCAAGCCTCAGTCGGGTCATATCCGTATACTAGGAAAACGACCCATGGAAGCCAGCCGAATGTTAGGCTACGTGCCTCAATATCCGAGTTTTCCTAGAGATTTTCCCATTACTGTGGAACAGGCGGTGCTCTTAGGGCGCATAGGCGCTCATACGAGACGTAGTTGGTTGAGCACCCTGCTGCCGGGGGGGTATACGCAGGCTGATCGCCTAGCCGCCCAAAAAGCGTTAGCTGAAGTCGAGGCTGATGGCATTCGCAACCGTCAGGTGGGGAGTCTCTCCGGTGGTCAACTGCAACGGGTATTACTGGCGCGCGCCCTTGTCGCTGAACCCCATGTGCTAATCCTGGATGAACCAACAGCAAATATCGACCAGCGCTTAGAAAACGACATTTTCCATCTGTTGCAGCGATTCAATGCCCGCATGACGATACTAGTGGTTTCCCATGATATCGCTTTTATCTCCAGTTATGTGAAACGGGTCGCCTGTGTCAATGGTACGCTGGTTTCCCACCACACCGAGGCCATCGATGGTCAAGTGATTGAAAACTTATACGGAGAAAAGGTGCGCATGGTGGCTCACCAGCACTAAACCATGAACGAATTCTTCACAGCCCTTGCCGAGCAATCCTTTTTACAATATGCCCTTGTGGCTGGATTGCTGGCGAGTATCGGCTGCGGGGTGATGGGAACCTACGTGGTGGTTAAGCGCATCGCCTTTATCGCTGGGGGTATTGCGCACTCTGTACTAGGCGGCATGGGTGCGGCGGTCTATTTCGGTTTTGATCCCTTAGCGGGGGCTCTCGTCGCTGCCATTATGGCAGCACTGCTCATTGGTTGGATTCGGTTACAATGGCAAGCTCAAGAAGATACACTGATTGGCGCCCTTTGGGCGATTGGTATGGCGGTGGGCATTCTGTTTATTTCTAAAACCCCTGGTTATCAAACAGATCTCATGAGCTATCTGTTCGGTAATATCCTACTGGTGCCAGAGGAAAGCCTGTGGTTTATGGCCGCCTTGGACGCTATGTTGTTGATTCTCGTCGGTGCCTATCACCGCCAGTTTCTGGCTGTTGTCTTCGACGAAGAGTTTGCTCGCTTGCGGGGTATCCCGGTTGCCTTTTTTTATCTATTGTTATTGGTGTTAGTTGCCGTTACGGTGGTACTTTTAATCCAGGTGGTCGGTTTGATCCTCGTATTAGCATTGTTGACTTTACCCGCTGCTGTCGCCGGACACTATGTCCATTCCTTGGGTCTTATGATGTTACTGGCTACTTTATTGGGTAGTGTTATTAGTCTATTTGGATTAGCCCTGTCTTACGGTCCTGACTTACCAGCAGGTCCGACCATCATTTTACTAGCAGGCGCTATTTATGTGATCTCTGCATTGTTGACACGGGCTATTGCACGGTATCGGGCCCGTGCCTCTGTTTTGCTCGCTGAGCCTAAGAGAAAATCTCATGGATAAGAAAAAACTTGCGGATATTCTGCGTTGCGCCGAACACCTTTGCACACAACGCGGAGTCAGACTTACCTGGTTGCGGCGTACCGTCTTAGAATTGGTTTGCGCCGCTGACAAACCTCTGAGCGCTTATGAAATTTTAGATCTGATGCGGGCCAGCATCAAAAACCCTGCGCCACCCACGGTATACCGAGCGCTCGACTTCTTGCTGCAGCAGGGTTTAGTACACAAACTCGAGAGCGCCCATACCTTTGTTGGCTGCTCCCATCCAGAACATCCGCATTTCAGTCAGTTTCTCATTTGCGCGGATTGCGGCGAAGTGAGCGAGGTGGACAATACGGCTATTCTGCAAAATCTCCATGCCTTAGAAAAGGCGACGGGTTTTAAGACTAACCGCCCGGTTGTAGAACTGTTAGGCACCTGCGCCCGTTGTCAAACCACTAAAAAATTTAATGACAGCTAACTGCTAAAATTACAAGCGCACCCGGATCAAGGCGCCCCCTAAAGAACCTTCATCAATTTCTAGCGCTCCCTGATAGACTTCTTCAACGATATTCTTGACAACAGCTAATCCGATACCCTGTCCTTCAACAGTTGCACCCGCTCGTTCTCCGCGGTCTAGAATGACTTGGCGTTGCGCGGGCGGTATACCGGGGCCGTCATCTTCCACCTCTAAAATCCATGCTGTTTTGTTGGCTATGGCTGCCGTCTGCAAGCGGATGACCACTTGAGTACGTGCCCACTTGCAGGCATTGTCGGCAAGATTACCCAGGATTTCCATAAGATCCCCTTCATCGCCGTAGAAAGTTGCCCCCTTTTCTACCTGTAGTAAAAAATTTAAGGACTTATGGGCGTGTACTTTTCCTAACGCATCGGTTACTTTGCGCACCACAGGCTCTACCGATAAAGGCGCAACCAAAGCGATACGACCCGAGGCCGCGGCACGCTGTAGTTGATAGTCTACAATGCGATTCATCTGCTCCAGCTGTTGTTGTACGGTAGCACGCAATTCGGTATCGGATTGACTGTTTTCCACTCCACCATGGAGCACGGCCAGCGGTGTTTTTAAACTATGGGCAAGATCCCCTAGGGCATGGCGATAACGCTCTAGATGTTTTTGGCTATGATGAATAAGGGCATTTAGGTTTTCGGTGAGGGCTTGTAGTTCTCTTGGGTAGGGACCATCCAGTTGAATACGTCGACCCGCTTCGATTTCCGAGACTTGTCGGGCAATGCGCCGCAAAGGCTGTAAACTCCAATGGAGGATAAAACCTTGCACTCCTAATAACACCACCGCTGAGGTCGCTAACCAACCCCATAAGTTTCGGCGAAACTCCTCAACCTGCTTAGTAAAGGTCTGTTGGTCTTCCGCCACTTGAAAAGTATAGCGCCGATAGGTCTCGGGGTTTACTTCCCAACGTACTGTAAAGCTTAAGGAAAAAAGTTCTAAATCAGTCGGTGTCTCGATGGGTTCGAAGTGAAATTCACCGGCTCTAGGGGGGTTGGGAAAAGAAAAGATTTTTCCTAGAAGAGAGGGGGAGCGCCAGATAAGGCGGCCGTCACCATCGGTCACAACGGCATAAAGCCCAGAATTGGGCGTCGAGAAGCGCGCCTCGGGAATGGTGCCCGGTAGCGCCAAGGCCCGGGAAGGAGCTAAATTAGCAGCTCCCAAAAGCATATAAACCTGGGCTTGAAGCCGGTCTTGGACAGCCACCAACGCACTTTCTCGAAAGGCCCGATCTAACGTCAAACCAGCCATACCGAGAAAAGCTAACAACACTAAACTGGCGGCTATTAGCAGGCGGGTATTTAAAGACAGCATTAGCTAGGGGTGCGTGCTAAACGAAATCGATAGCCTCGACCGCGTAGGGTCTCGATAGGATTAAGCTCACGGGTAGGATCTAATTTGCGTCGTAACCGGCCTACCAGAACCTCTAGCACATTGCTGTCCCGGTCATCGTCTTCTTCGTACAAATGCTCGGTAAGTTCCGTTTTGGAAACCACCTCACCCGCGTGTAACATGAGATATTCCAACAATTTATACTCGTAGGCGGTCACTTCAATGGGATTTCCGTATGCCCTTACCGCCTGAGTTCGGGTATCCAAGATGATGGGATCACAGGATAAAACGGAATGGGTCCAACCTTCGGAACGTCTCACCAAAGCTCGTATTCTGGCTAGCAATTCTTCCATATGAAAAGGTTTGACAAGATAATCGTCAGCGCCGGCCTCTAAACCTTCTACTTTATCCTGCCAGCGTCCCCGAGCCGTGAGAATCAAAACGGGAAAGCGCCGGCCCCCTTGGCGCCAGGTACGTATCAAATGGGTGCCGGAAAGATCCGGCAAACCTAAGTCTACCACTGCTAAATCAATAGGGTATTCATTTCCTAAATACAAACCAGTTTTTCCGTCACCGGCGGCATCCACCGCATAGCCTTGTCCCCGCAAGCGAGCAACCAGTTGCTCCTGCAATGTTTTTTCATCTTCAATGACAAGTATGCGCATGGTATTTAATCCAACAGTTGTCCTGTGCGGGCATCCACACGGAGTATCCGAACCCGCCCATCCTGCAACAACACTTTCACCCGGTAAGACCCATTTGACTGTACACCTAGCACTTGACCGCCGGTGGCTCTTTGCACCGTTGCCGCCGCCGCATCCGGCGAGAGTGTTTGTTGGCCAGCTCCTGGATTGGCACCACGATCAGCGAAAGCAGCCGAGGTCGTTAAACACGTTAATATCAACAGTAATCGTTTTATCCACATGACCAATACAAAAATATCCTTTTTATTTTAAAAGGAAACAGATAACCCTATAAGCAGCACGCGGCTTGGTAAACCGACAGATAGTATCGCCTTATGATAATGTTCGGAAAGAGTACTTGGGATAAACTGAATGATCACTGAATTTTCAACATGAACCAAATCGGTCAGTACGCATTGCAGGGCTTAAATTAATCAAATACTAACGAAACCGGCGCGCCAAACGGGGTAGATCTCCCGCTAGTCCCATCGCCCGGCGAGCCATAAGATTTTTTACCGGAGACACGGTATCGGCAACATTCAATCCTACATTACGCAACCAACGTACTGCAGGCAGAGAGCTGCCAAACAGCCGCTTGAAGCCGTCTAATGCCCCCAGCATAAGAAGATTTTCACCCTTACGCCAACGTTCGTAACGACGCAGTGTTTTCGGTGATCCGATATCGTCATTTAGCGCAGTTGCGTCCGTCAACACTTCCGCTAGGGTTGCTGCATCCAAAATACCTAGATTAACCCCTTGGCCTGCCAAGGGATGCACCACATGGGCGGCATCGCCGATCAGGGCAATGCGTGGTTTTACATAAGCATGGGCATGTTGTAAGCGCAATGGAAAAGCATCCCGGGGACCCACTCCAGTAATTCCTCCCAAACGCCATTTAAAAGCTTCGGCCAACGCCAAGGCGAAGGGATCTCGATCCATTTTTAAAAGAGTTTCAGCATGGCTGGGTGTGGTGGACCAGACGATAGCGCTGCGGCCATCGTGCAGGGGTAAAAAAGCCAGGGGTCCTGAGGGTAAAAACTGTTGCCAAGCGGTTTCACTATGGGGTTGCTCGGTCTTAACCATAGTGACCAGCGCTTTCTGGCCATAACTCCAACCGGTTATGTCGATCCCCGCCCAATGCCTTACCTGGGAACGTGGACCGTCGGCGCCCACTAATAATCGGGTTGTTAACTCCCGACCATCAGCTAAGCGGATGTGAATACAATCTTGATGAACTGTGGCTAAATCTAAGGTTGCTGGACACAAAAGCGTCGTGTTAGGAAGCCCTTGAATACAGTCTAAAAGCGCAGCCTGAATGACCCGGTTTTCAATAATCCAACCCAACAAAGGTTCACCAAGATTAGCGCTATCGAAGTGGATGTGCCCGGAGCCCACAGCATCCCAAACCCGCATTTCACGAAAAGGGCTAACCCGCCAAGCGGTGATTTTATCCCAAGCGCCGACGGCGGCAAAGATCTGTTGAGAGGCTTGGGTAATGGCCGATACCCTGAGATCCACGTCCATCTCGGGACGCATACCCTGCAGGGGCCTGCCCTCTAAAACAGCCACTTGGAGTTCACTGTTCTGCAATGCGCAAGCTAAGGTGGCGCCCACCATACCGCCCCCGGCGATCACCACATCGTAGTCACAATAACTCGTCATATAGGTCTTACCTACAGGGAGGACTCTTGTTGCTCGTGGAAAAAAGTGTTTGCGGCCTGGATGGCCGCAGTCAAGCCCACAGGGAAGTGTTCACGGCGTCCTCTGGAATGAGCAACAATAGTTCTGAGATATTTTGTCATACCCTGCCTCTAAAGGGGTAAACCCCGGGCTAAACGAGGTAAACGACCCTCTAAACCCATGGTTTGACGAGCTAAAAGATGCTTTGCAGCTGGTAGTAGATCGAATGCCATCAGTCCCACATTACGCATGGGACCCAGCCACGGATTAGTAAACAGGCGAGCCAGTCCATCGGTGAACAATAAGCTACGACCTTGATCCCAACGTCGCCAGGCATTGTAGCGTTCTAGTAGGGTTCGATTTCCTACGTCGTGAGCGGCCCGTTGCGCCTCGCTGATGACTTCTGCAAGGGCGGCTACATCGCGAATGCCCACATTAAAGCCTTGACCAGCCACGGGATGCAAGGTATGGGCTGCGTTACCGATTACTGCGAGCCGATGGCGAATATGTTCCCGAGAACGACTCATCAGTAATGGATATCCTTGACGGCGACCGGCCTGCAAAAAAGGGCCCAAACGATCTCCAAAACGCGCCTGCAAAAAAGCGAGAAACGCCTTATTGTCGAGGGACAACACGGCTTCTGCATCACTATTGTTCACCGTGCAAACCACCGCACAGCGCCCTTGACTCATGGGAAGCAGCGCCAAGGGGCCGGTGGCCGTAAAACGTTCATAGGCTGCATTATGGTGATGGAGCTTGGGTGTTATATTGGCAACGATGGCGGTTTGACCGTAGTCCCAACGCACATGGTCAATGCCTAACTGCCGACAGACCCGAGAATGGGCGCCATCGGCGGCTACTAACAGCCGCGCCGTACATTTCAGAGTCCGGTCTGATAAACCCAGAGTGGCATGGGCGGCGTCTGGACGAATGGTAACAGCATCTAAATGGGCTGGACAAAGCACATCCACACGGTTGTTTGGCTGGGCCAGCCGAGTTCCTAGTATATGCTCTATATCCGTGGCCGCGAGTACATGGCCCAGGGCGTCTACGCCTTCTTCCTGGTGATTTAGGTGGGCGATGCCCGGTTTACCCCGTTCGGAAATATGGATGGTCAAAATCGGCGTAGCCTTAGTTTGTAGGGATTCCCATAAACCCAGTCCTTGAAACACTCGGCAGGTACCATAGGCCAAGGCTAAGCTGCGCTCATCGTAATCAGCTTGAGGGGTGACGGCAGGTGGCGCTTTGGCCTCCACTAAACCGACACGCAAACCCTGGGGCGCTACTGCGCAAGCTAAGCTTGCCCCCACCATACCGCCGCCGATGATGAGCACATCGTAGTCTGTGTTCATCGCGTGCCGACTAACTCCTCAATATCGTCGATGGTTTTTGGCGCTGCCGCGCTTAGGATTTCATGACCTGTTTCTGTGACGGCTACATCGTCTTCGATGCGAATACCGATGTTCCACCAGCGGGGGTCAACCCCTTCACTGTCGGCGGGAATATAAAGACCCGGTTCGATGGTGGTGACCATGCCCGGTTCAAAAGCACGCCATTCATCCCCTAGTTTGTAGTCCCCCACATCGTGTACATCCATACCCAGCCAATGACCGGTACGATGCATATAAAAGCGTTTGTAGGTTTCTTCTTCAATAAGGGAGTCCACATCGCCGCTCAATAAACCTAAACCCACCAAGCCCTCTGTCAAGGTACGCACAGCGGCATCATGGGGGTCGTTCCAATGTTTGCCTGGCCGTACTTCATGAATGGCCGCCTGCTGAGCAGTCAATACTAACTCATATAAGAGACGTTGCTCCGCTGAAAAGCGGCCATTGACTGGAAACGTGCGGGTAATATCCGCCGCATAGCCGTCTAACTCGGCCCCTGCATCGATAAGCAGCAAATCACCTACCTTGAGGGACGCATTATTTTCGGTATAGTGCAAAATACAGGCGTTTTCACCACTCCCCACGATGGGTGGATACGCCCAGCCTGCGCCGTTACGAATAAAGGTATAGAAGAATTCCGCTTCCAGCTCATATTCTAGTTTGCCGGGTTGACACATTTGCATGGCTCGGATGTGGGCTTCTGCGGAGATACGGCCCGCTTCCCGCATAATCTCCAGTTCCTCTAAACTTTTGCGCAAACGCATATCATGGAGGAGGTGTTCTAGGGCGATAAATTCAATGGGTGCGCTAACGCCCGATCGCGCCTTAGCCCGAACTTGATTAACCCAATCCATGACCTGGCGGTCAAAATGAGGGTTATACCCCATGGAGTAAAACACCCGTCGACGGTTCTCCAATAGACCAGGCAACAGCTCATTAATTTCTTTAATAGGGTGCGCGTTACTAGCTCCAAAGCGGGCCACGGCCCCTTCAGGTCCAGCCCGACGTCCATGCCAGGTCTCCATGGCAGGATCCCGCTCGCGACAGAACAAACTAAAAGGTTGTTCGCTGCCTGGAACCAGCACGGCCACCGCTTCAGGCTCGGGAAAACCGGTTAAATAATAAAAATCACTGTCTTGCCGGTAAGGATAATGGACGTCACGGTTTCGAGGCGCTTCGGGAGCGCAGGGGACTAAGGCCACTGCCCCGTCTCCCATTAATTCCATCAGTTCTTGGCGGCGTTGTGCAAACACTTGGGGTGGCAATGTTTTTGCGGACATGGCTAAAGTAGTCAATTAAAAATTAATGAAGTCGAGATTTATCAGTGTAGGGTCGTAATTCTTGTTCCATCAACAAGACACCCATGCGAACGTATTCGATGATTTCCGTGTAGGCGCATTCATCTTCTTCTACAGTATTTTGCGTATCAAAACCCACTTGAGCAATCTGTAGCAAATCGTTTAAAAATTCATCTGCTTCAGTAGATAATAGCCAGCTTTTTTGCATGCCACCCAGTCCAAGCCCTGATAAAAAGCCTTGACACCAACAACCCAAAGAGAGGGCGCGTTGAGTAAGCGGCGTTTGATCGGAAGGTAATAACAATGAAAAGCTAAAACTATCTGCTCTTAACTGAGAAAAAGTCATATCTTGAAGTTCAAGTAATAATTCACGGGAATATTGGGTCAAGTTATTATCTTCAGGCAACTCATCAACTATGCAATTTAACCAGGTCTCGCTATTTATGTGCTCATTAGCGCATAATAGTCCGCATAATAATCCATGAACTTTGGACGCATTATGGTAGTCTAACAACTCTTGGACATATTCAAAGGTAGAAGATTCAGTGTTGTTGACCATGGTACGTTTACCCATTAAATAATGTATGATTTGAAGTCAATAGTGCTTAGGAACCTTACTAGGGTCATCTTAACACTGGCGTAAACTATTAAAATGACAAGATTGACCTTAACTAGACAAGCACTTTATAGTTCGTCTCATGGAAACTGATAAAATTAGACAAACAACTGAAGAAAATCTCAGTGCTTTAGAAGAGCGCCTCAACACGCTTTTGGTCATGTGCGAACAGTTGGTGAAGGATAATCAATCGCTTTTGGCTAAACAGTCGGCCCTAATGTCAGAGCGAGAAGAGCTTATTCAGCAAAATGAGCAATCCCGTACCCGTATCGAGGCGATGGTTGCACGTCTTAAAGGTTTGGAGCAACCCTCATGAATAATAGCGAGTCTATTCCTGTTACCGTCCAGCTGATGGAAACCGAATACCGAGTTGCCTGTTCCGAAGATAATCGTGAATCCTTATTGGCCGCAGCAGACTACCTCAACGACAAAATGCTAGAAATTCGTGACTCTGGAAAATTGCTGGGGGTAGAGCGTATTGCTGTTATGGCAGCGTTAAATATAAGCCATGAATTACTCACGGGAAAACAAGAAACCTTCCAAGGGACTGACGCAATGAATGTGCGTTTGCAGCAGCTGCTCGAAAAGGTGGAAACAGCACTTAACAAAGTGACTCAGGTCACGGTATAGTTGTGTTAGGGGCATCCTCTGCAGTGTACGTGTATGAGGCCGGGACAACTCCTGACCCACTTTAAATAACCCTGGGGTTTAGGCTGCTAATGTTGTTGTGCATGTCCGTCATTGTTCGGAAAGCCTGATACATTGCCCTGTTCCCCACCTTGAGCCTTGCGGTTCAGGGGCGAAGGTCTTAATCGGCACAGGCGGAAGATGCCCTTTAATTAATCATTAATTTGTTTTTTCCTCATGTCTTCTCTTGTTTCCCTGCGCTCACAAACCCGTGTTTTACGGCGTACTTTATCACTATCTCAACGGGAACAAGCCGCACAAAAACTGGCTAAGCGAGTCACTACGCTGCCCGTGTTCGCCGCTAGCCAACATATCGCCGCCTATATGGCCATCGATGGTGAGATGGATCCATCTTCTCTTTTAGTAGAGGCGATAGCTGTAGATAAACACGTTTATCTACCTGTGCTCACCGCAGATCCGCAATGCCCCATGATGTTTGCCCCTTATGGGACGGACACAACGCTAAAACCCAATCGCTTCAAGATTCTTGAACCCGATGTGTCGCCAGCCCAATGGCGACGTGGAGAACACCTGGATTTAGTCCTAGCCCCTTTAGTGGCTTTTGATGCCAGGGGTAATCGGCTTGGTATGGGTGGCGGTTTTTATGACCGAACCTTTGCTTTTCGCCGTGATACAGCATCCCCATGGCCTTATCTCTTGGGATTAGCCTATGAATTACAAAAGGTAGATACTCTCGAAAGGCAACCGTGGGATATACCTTTAGATGGCATAGCCACCGAACAT
Source organism: uncultured Candidatus Competibacteraceae bacterium (assembly GCA_964423745.1). Classification (GTDB taxonomy): domain Bacteria; phylum Pseudomonadota; class Gammaproteobacteria; order Competibacterales; family Competibacteraceae; genus CAYRGG01. The sequence continues at coordinate 26,090 of CAYRGG010000039.1, forward strand.
GCCCTGTACGAAGTTGTGGCCACCCGGAATTAGGGTTTGGAATAGCCTATGTATTGGTTATTTAAATCCGAGCCAACAGTATTCAGTATCGATCATCTCAGCCGTTGCCCTGAACAAACCGAACCCTGGGATGGGATTCGCAATTATCAGGTTCGCAATATGATGCGGGACCAAATGCGTTGTGGCGAGCAAGGTTTTTTTTACCATTCAAATACCACTACACCAGGTATTGTGGGTGTTGTGCAAGTGGTGCGCGAAGCTTACCCGGATGTTACCGCCTTTGATCCCCAGAGTAACTATTACGATCCCAAAAGCAACCCTGAGAGTCCGCGTTGGTATCAGGTAGATATTCAGCTGGTTCGCAAGCTCAAACGCCTTATTACCCTAAATGAATTAAAACAGTACCCAACGCTAAAGGACATGCCGCTATTGCGTCGTGGTAATAGACTCTCGATCACGCCAGTTACCCAGGATCAATGGTTATTTATCCTCGGGTTAGAATAGCCTTTACCAAAACTCTCTTTCTTTATTGAGAAAAGCTTCTGGTTCAGCTTAATTTCAGGTTTCTTGGCTAAAGTAGTGTCCGCATAAAGGACGCCTTTGAGTACATGCCTGTCCTAAAGTAGCCTTTTTCTAAGCGGAGATGCTATGAGTAAGATTAAAGTGGTATTGATGGTTTTCACTCTATTACTTGTCGCGAGTTTTAGCATTGCTGGTAGCGCGGCTATGGTAACCAAAGATCAGGCTATTACCATGGCTTTGGAAAGTCACCCTGGGAAAATTCTCAAAGCCTATAGAGATGTAAAGGGAGGCCAGGACGTCTGGGAAGTGAAGATCGAAGGTGATGATGGCAAAGAATGGGAGCTTTACTACGATATGGCAGGTAATCTGGTTGCAGAAGACGCAGACTAGTTTCCACCACGTTCCGGCCAGTTCGAGTCAGAACTGGCCGGTTTTTTATTCGATGATTTTAAGGTTTAACGAAGGGTATGATGGGCTGAGTGGTCACCAATCCTCGACTCCGGTTGCTGTTTTTTCAGCGGCTTGCGTCTTTCGAAGACACCGTCTAAGTTTTCTCCCAGATCATTACGCCAAGCATGCCATTTTTCAAGTTCAATTAGGACGAGAATTAATATAGCGGCGATAGCCAGCGCAAGCACCCAGAATGGAATATGAGTCGTCTCGGACAGGGTGAGGTTTCCATAATCACCCACTTGTAGAAATGCCGCCAGCGGGGCTTCAAAATAACCATACGCCATAGCACCCAATATGCCCCCGGCAAGCACTGCCCAAGCATCTTTATAGCCGGCTCCCAGCTGCGTTAATACGGTGCCCGGACAAGCGCCGGCGATAGCAATACCAGCGCCTAATAAGAGCCCGCCGACTACTGTTTGACCGATGACCAGCTCTTTAGGGTGAAGGCTCACTAACTCAAAACCATGCAATGCGGCCAACACCACGAGACCCGTGGCAGTTGCGCTAAGAAACATTTTCAGCATGGTAAAGTTGCGCAGTTGAAATTGACCGATCATCATGCCCGGTTCAAAAACGCGGGATTTTTCCAGAGCGATTCCGAAGATCATACCCATGGCCAATCCCAGTAAAATAAGACCCAAAACTGTCATAGTTATATTCTCCTCAAACCCGGCGGAACAAACTAGCCACCACAATCCCGCCCACAAACATGGCCGCCACCGCTACTATAGAACCCAGCGCTAATTGCGCCATCCCGGAAATGCCGTGGCCGCTGGTGCATCCCCCGGCAATGCGGGCGCCTAACAGTAAGATAAAACCACCCCCAAATCCCATGGCGGCACGTAGTGCAAAGCTTTTAACACCCACAGCCCGTCGCCAAATGGGGGAGAATCCGTACCGTCGAGTGCCCGAGAGATGCGCCGATAGCAAAGCGCCTAAAGCGATACCCACCAACAGCGCGGTCTGCCAGGCGTATTTTGTGGAGGTCATATATTTAGCGAAATAGTTGCCGTCTCCCACATTAGGATCAAAAAAAGACGCTAGATACCCGCCTATTGTCACGAAGGAAGAAGATGCACCGAGGGCGGTATCCACCAATAGAAAAGCGGGAATCTGGAGTAGGCCGATAAAAACTCCGGCCACATAGGGCGACCAGGCTTTGTAACGAAGTGAAATCATTGTGTTATCTCCTGTCAAGGTCTGCCACGTCCCATACCATTGCCCTGTTGTCGTCCCATGCCCATTCCCATACCGTCGCCTTGTCTTTGTCCCATCCCCATTTCTTTACCTCTTTCCATCGGCATATCGGGTAAGGTTTCCCCTTGTGTCTCAGCACGCTGCTGCATTCTGCGATGATGTTCCAAACGATAAACTTCTCGTTCCTGGGCTGTCTGAAAACTTCTCATCTTTGCCTGGTGTTGCGCAATTTCTTCTGGCGTCATCAATTGACGTCCGTAGATGACACCATCTTCCGCAAAACTGGGCGTTAATAGACCGCCGAAAACAATTATTAAAAAAAACAGTGTGCTAGTCAGCGCCATAAAGGATTTTATCAAGCTAAGCTTCATCGCTTTAATTACTCCTCGTTAGTGAAGATAAGCAAATTCTAATGAATGAAGCTTAAATCAAGCTGAAAACTCCTTTCAGTTTGGTTTCAGGTTGCTCAACTAGAGTGACGCCTTTCCCGTTCCGTCCAGCCTGAAGCTGGATAGGACAGCATTTTTTAGGTTTTTTAACTATTGGGATATAGCTGTGAACGACACTAACGCAATCAAAGTTTGGGATCCCTTCGTGCGCCTTTTTCATTGGGTGTTGGTAGTTGCCTTTTTTACCGCTTACTTTACCGAGGACGAATGGCAAAATATCCATGTCATAGCAGGTTATACGGTTTTTGGGCTGGTGGTTTTTCGGCTTCTCTGGGGTATTTTTGGAACCCGCTATGCGCGGTTTTCCGACTTTGTGTATTCCCCAAAGACAACATTGGTCTACATAAAAAATGTACTAACCGGTAAAGCAGTGCGCTACATCGGCCATAATCCAGCCGGCGGCGCTATGATTATTATTTTATTGATCAGTTTATTGATCACCACTTTGAGTGGCGCAGCCTACTATGGTGCGGATCAGTGGCAAGGTCCACTGGCCGGAATTATGAAAAATACCAGTCCGTTTTGGATAGAGGCGTTAGAAGAGACCCACGAAATTTCTGCAAACTTCACGGTGTTCTTGGTCGTCGTTCATGTGATCGGCGTGACCTGGGAGAGCCTACTACACAAGGAAAATTTAGTGTGTGCTATGGTAGATGGACGGAAGCGGATCTGACTTGTCGGCGGTGTTAATTGATGAAATTTCCTCTATTGCAGACAGGATGCTTATCAGCCTTATTATTGGGATCAAGTTTAGTTTGGGCAGATCATCCTGAGGATTATGACCATAACGCCATCAAGCGTTTACGCGATACTGGCGAAATCCTTCCGTTGGAAACGATCATCGATAAATTTCAGAAAACTTATAGCCGAGGACGTATTTTAGAGGCGGAGTTGGAAAACGAGGACGGCCGTTACATCTATGAACTGGTAATCCTTGACGGTAAAGGCCGAGTGCGGGAACTGGAATACGATGCGCACACGGGTGAATTTTGGCGAACTGAAGAATCCCATTAATGCGTTTGTTAATCGTTGAAGACGATGCAGAGCTAGTCAATTATCTAAAGGCCGAGCTAGAGCGGGCTGGCTTTGCCGTCGATGCGGTGGACAATGGCATCGACGGTGAATTTATGGGGAGCGGAGAGAACTACGACGTCATCGTGTTGGATCTTGGCTTACCCGGTAAGTCCGGCTTAGAGGTTTTAAGAAATTGGCGCAATGACAGCAACGGGGTGCCAGTGATCGTTCTCACGGGCCGCGACGCCTGGCACGAACGGGTGGATGGTTTCAAGGCCGGTGCGGACGATTATCTCGGTAAACCCTTCCATGTGGAGGAATTGCTGGCGCGGGTTCATGCTCTGATTCGCCGCAGTCAGAGCCATACCCAGGGTCCCTTGCGGACAGCAGGTTTGGAACTCGACGAAGACACGCAAACCGTCACCACGGCTAATGGCAAACGCTACGCTTTAACGGGTACTGAATTCCGGCTATTGCGTTACTTTATGCTCCATCCTGGAAAATTGTTGTCCAAAAGCCAGTTAACTGAACATGTGTATGACTTCGACTCGGATAAGGACAGCAATGTACTCGAAGTCTACGTTAATCGTTTACGCCGCAAACTGGGCCGGAGCCTCATCGAGACGCGCCGCGGCCAAGGCTATGTGTTTGGTAATGACCACTAATGCGTTCCCTGCAGACTCAGTTGTCCACGGGATTGATGATTGTATTGATCCCGTTGATAGGAATACTCCTGGCGATAAGCACGTATTCTCTGCGCCACCTGGCTGAGGAGTTTGTCGCCACTCGCTTAGAGCATGACATGGACAGTCTGTTAGTCGCTTTAGAGTTTAATAATGCTGGACGTCCCGTTTTAAAACCGGGCCAACTTAATCCGATTTTTCATAAACCGTATTCTGGGCACTACTATAAAATCGTAGTCGGTCTCCACCAGCGCCGTTCTCGCTCGTTATGGGATGCTGATTTGGTCATTCCTGCCAGCGTTGCTGATGAAGCTACCCGACATATGATCCGAGGTCCCCAAGATCAAAAACTCTTGGTTTTGGCGAGGACATTTCAAATGCAAGATCGGGATGTGGTCATCGCGGTAGGCGAAGACTTTACACCGCTTGAAAAGGGGTTGCAGCGCATCATGATCGGTTGTTTGGTGGTTGCGGTCCTATTGCTCGGTGGTCTTATGCTGCTCCAGCGGATGATCGTACAGCGCAGTCTAAAACCGTTAGATGACACACGCCACGATATTTTGCGTTTGGCCCAGGGAGAAATCCGCCAGCTAAACACCGATATTCCAACAGAAATACAACCTTTGGTGCGAGAGATTAATCGTCTTGTTTATGTTATGACACAGCGTTTACAGCGTTCCCGCCGTGGATTGGGTAATCTCGCCCACGCTTTGAAGACACCCCTGACCATCCTTCTGCAATTAGCCGAACACCCTAAAGTCAAGCATCAAGATGCACTCTGTGGCGAGCTTGGCAGGCAAACTCGGCGCATTCGTTTGCTCATCGACCGGGAACTAAAGCGGGCCCGCATCGCCGGAGCAGCTGCGCCAGGACAACGGGTCATCCTCGAAAATGAAATTAAAGATTTGGTTGATACGTTAAAAAAAATTTATCGGAATAAAGAGCTTAGCATCCAGTGCCAAATACCTAAAGGTAGCTTTTTTACCGGCGACCGGGATGATTTATTGGAATTATTAGGCAATCTTTTAGATAACGCCTGTCAGTGGGCTACCCATCGAATACTTCTGACAGTTAAGCACAATACCGAAGGTTTGTGTTTACGTGTAGAGGACGACGGCCCCGGTTGCCCCCCTGAACAACTAGACCTTCTGACGCAGCGTGGTGTGCGCATCGATGAATCCCACGGCGGTCACGGACTGGGTTTGGCTATCGTGGCAGATATCCTAGAACACTATGAAGGTCGCTTACATTTGGGGCGCTCTTCAGACCTAGGAGGGTTTCTGGCGCAAGTGGAGATACCTAAATCCATCTCAAAACTTGCCAATCTTAAAAAACACAAGGGTATTGTCGGCGATCCTGACGAACTTGTGCAGTTGCAGGTGGGTGAATGGAATGAATCAAGCAACCTGAAATAGTCTATCTAGATACCTATAAATGCGTAAATGCGTGCCTCATGCAAATACTATAGGGTGGTAGGAAGGGAAATGCGCGGGCATATGTTCAAAAAAATGTTGCTTTGATTTCCTAACGACAGTTACAAAGCCGGTTGTCACAGAAACTTCATGTAACTTTCAACGGTTTTTAATTGAGCCCACTTATTTTGAGGGTTTAATTTTTGATGGTTACAGGAGGTATCTGTGAACAACCGCCTGCAGCAAGCCACAGCTTCTGCCAAGCTTTTTAGTACACGTTCACTCACTGTGGGTTTTGCCACATCTTCTTTAGAAATACAGGCGGCAAAACGGCTGCGTTATGAGGTGTTTGCCAGAGAGATGGGCGCACGTTTGCATACTCAGTATCCCGATTTAGACCATGACCGTTTTGATGACCATTGTTACCATCTATTGGTGCGGGAGAGCGTGACTGACCAGGTAATAGGCTATACGCGAATCCTGACTAATCAAGGCGCAGACCAAGCTGGTGGTTTTTATTCACAAACGGAATTTGATTTAACAGAAATTCTAGCTTTGCCGGGTTGTTTTGCCGAAATCGGTCGTACTTGCATTCATGCGGATTATCGCAATGGCGCAACCATTACCACCCTCTGGACAGGATTAGCCGCTTTTATTGCCAAATTTAAGATCGATTACTTGATTGGCTGCGCCAGTATTCCACTGGGTGTAGGGGGTAACGAAGCGCGGGCAATTTTTGCGGACCTGTCTCAGCGTTATATGGCTGCTGAAACGTTACGCACAAGGCCATTGATTCCGCTGCCTCGTCACGACACCGTAGCGTTAGGCGAGTATCACTTGCCCCCCCTTCTAAAAGCCTATTTACGACTAGGTGCTAAAATTTGCGGCGAACCTTATCTAGATATGGATTTTAATGTGGCAGATCTGTTTATCATTGTATCAACTCATGATTTAACCCGTCGCTATGCTCGTCATTTCCTGGGCCAGTCCCCTCAGTGACAGCCGTCCCAATGCTTCGGCGGTTATGGCGTGTTCCCTTGGTTTTTCTATTGGTGTTGAGCGGTATTATCGTCGCATTGATACGGCTACGGCCTCAGGCAGGCAGTGTCGTCTCGCCAGGCCCGATGGTCATCTGGAGTCGAATTTTGTGTCGCCTCATAGGCGTAAAGCTGGTTGTCTCCGGTTTGCCCCGGGTTGGCCCAACTTTGTTTGTGGCTAACCATATCTCTTGGCTAGATATCTTTTGTATCTGCGCGGTTTGTCCTAGCCATTTTTTGGCAAAGCGGGAAGTGGCCGACTGGCCTTTGTTCGGCTGGTTGGCGCGCCGGGCTGGCACAGCCTTTATTCGTCGCGGCAGTGAGAATGGCGCTGGTGACGCCGGAGCCGAGATCGCCTGGCGACTTCGCCAAGGTGAACGTATGGTCATCTTCCCCGAGGGCACCTCGACCCGAGGAGATAAGGTTAAACGTTTTTACCCACGCTTATTTCAGGCTGCCATTTTAGCCCGTTGTCCAGTGCAAGCTATCGCCCTGCGTTACCCTCATCCGCAAGGCGTCAACCCAGTGGTTCCCTTTATCGATGATGATGAATTTCTCAGTCATCTTTGGCGCTTGCTTGGTGAACGCCGTATTATCATCGAACTCACCTTTGCCGAGCCTCTGTCAAGTCAGGGTCAATCCCGAGATAGTCTTGCCTTACAAACCCATGCCCAGATTAGTGCTGTGTTTCAGAAAACCTGCGTATATCAAGCGATGACGCGCCGCCGTGCTACATTACCTTAAACGGGCCTTTTTACTGCTTAAGTCAAGATTGAGACTGTTTTATGTCGCTATAAAGATACGAATCGGCAAAGTGTGATGGATTGAGGACTTCACCCACCAGGATGAGCGCAGTACGTTTGAAACCTTTGGCGTGTACCTTTGCGGCGATATCCGCCAAGGTTCCCAGGACACGATCTTGATCTGGCCAGGAAGTGCGGTACATGACGGCGACCGGGCAATCCGCCCCATAATAAGGCAGTAAATCGGTAACGATGTCATCAATGCGATTGATGCTCAAATGAATCGCCAAGGTGGCGCGATGTTGAGCTAACTCCGTTAAACTTTGACCCGGTGGCATGGGGGTTTTGCCCACATAACGGGTTAAAATAACCGTTTGACTAATATCCGGCAGGGTCAATTCTCGACCCAGCGCGGCTGCCGAGGCGCTGGTGGCGGAAACGCCGGGAATGACCTGATAAGGAATATCCTCTTGCTGCAAACAGCGTATCTGCTCGCCGATAGCCCCGTACACCGATGGGTCGCCGGAATGAACCCGGGCCACATCGTGGCCTTCTTTATGGGCCAAACGTATCCGCTCGATAATCTGGGCTAGATGCATCTCCACGGTGTTAGCCAGTTCGGCCTGGGGATTAATGGCTTTGATCAGCGCCTCGGGCACCAGGGAGCCAGCATATAACACCACGGGACACTGCTGCAGCAAACGCTGGCCTTTGACGGTGATGAGTTCTGGATCGCCAGGTCCGGCGCCAATGAAGTAAACGGTCATACACGGTCTCTCAATAGCATCACGATTTTTATTTACTGTTAGGACTCACGCACAACTTTCTCACAAGCAGGATTTGCGTAGCTCGTGAAAGAGGTGTCTGCGGCCTGGATGGCCGCAGTCAAGCCTATAGGGACATATTCACGGTGTCCTCTGGAACGAGCTGCGTAAATTCTGATTTTATAAGCTGCATTAGCAACACAGGTAAATAGGGTCGCAATACCCGCTGTCCTCCTAAACGGTCTTCCCGGGCAATGCTCAGTTCTGTAAAGTAAGCGGTCTGTTCACCAGCAAAGCGATAAAGATCCATCCGACTATTTTCGGTCACGGCGCTGGCCACCAACCGTCCCCCTGGTAACAAACGCTGCCAGACAATTTGCAGCATGTCTAATAAGCGCCCTTTGCTACCGCCTATAAAAACGGTGTTGGGAGGCGGTAACGTTGCCAACGCCTCTGGAGCGTGACCAGCGATAATATGCAGATTGTTGACCACCCCGAACCGTTCCCTATTGGCTGCCAAACAGGCGAGACGTTGTTCATGGCATTCAACGGCGTAAAGCGCCCCGTGAGGATTCCAGCGCGACCACTCCACGGCAACACCACCACAGCCCGCCCCCACATCCCAACCGATCTCGTCGGCCCGAGGGCTGAGCAGAGATAAAACCATCAAACGTACTTCCCGTTTGCTAATCATACCCCGACCCGTTTCGCCATCGGTCACAAAATTCTCGTCGGAAATCCCTGGAAATTCCGGCAATATGCCCCCTGGACCGCGGGTTTCCAAAATCGTTACATTCAGGGGTGCAAACGCTAGATCCTTAGCAGCCAACTCAGCAGCTTGGAAACAATGCACCTGTTCTTCTGGCAACCCTAGATTTTCAGCAATCCAAAGGATGGAATCGCCTAAGCCTGCCTCATGGACGAGCTGAGCGATCGCCATAGGGTTGTTGACTGAGTCGGTCAGCAATCCATACAGTTGATTAGTTTTTAAGGCAGCCCGCAGACTCAGCAAAGGCCGACCATGGAGGCTCATGATTGTGGCATCCTGCCAGGGTCGCTTGATGCGTGCAAACGCCGCTTGGATGCTGGAAACATGGGGATGAAACTGCACCTGTTCCGGGGGCAAGTAACGCAGCAGTAAAGCACCGATACCATAAAATAATGGATCTCCTGACCCTAACAAGACAATATGTTGGCCAGCGTACTGCTCCAACAGAGGCCAGAGTTCTTGCATAGGTTTCGGGTAGGGGTAAATTTTAGCGGTCAAGGAGGTCATATTTGCTGTAAAGGCGTTTGCCGCGCCGATGATGACCTCGGCTTGTTGCAAAGCCTTCCGGGCTGCACTGGAAAGAACCGGCGGGTTATCTATCCCGAGACCGATAACCTGCATGGGCGGACCAGACCAGGATACTGCTGTCATGGGTGATGGTGTCCTGGCGTATCGACAGTATGTGGGATTCCATCATGGTCATGAGGTGCGCGATAACTGCACTGAAAACAGTTGCGCAAGCCAGCGCCCTTTTCTACTTGGGTCTGGCGTAAGATAGGATGTGCATCAAGGAGGGGTGTTAGAACAGCAGTGACATTTGGATGCAAACTCTGCAAAGCGTCTTTCAGAATAGAAACTTTATGGAGTGAATTATTGGAAAAAAGCACACAGGGAAACACAACAATACGACGAAAACCCAGTCGACAGATATGTTCTAAGCTGACCGAGATGGGCGGCCAAGCTGATTTGTGGAAGCCTACGGTTGCCCAGCCAAAGCCTAAACCTTCCCAAAGCATACGGGATAGTTTGACAAGATTAGCGTTAACCTCGGTATTAAATTCGCCCGACGCTGCCACCAGCAATGCGGTTTGGTCGCGCTGGTAGGGAAACGGAAATTGCCCTTCGCAAGCTTCGATGGAGGCTTTTGCCGACCTGAGTACGCTGGCCTGTAGCAACAAAGGCTGCACGTCGTCAAAAACTGGACCAAGGGGAAGCATAGCGATACTGTGAGGATTTTTAGTAGTCATAGTTGATTAAGGCAGGAAAAGCTGAGCAGTGGCTGGAGGATTTCCAGGGAAATAGAGGTGTAAATAAGATGCGGTTAACCGTTTTGTGCGATAAATGGCTTCCCCAGGCGAACCACCTCGGCGGGGTGTTCCCCGCACCAGAGGGGATAAGGGGATGTCACTGCGAGAGTGATGAAACGTATGACCGCGTAATTCGCCTTCGGGTAGCGCAGCGGTTTGAAAACCCAATGCGGCCAGGCGAGGTTGCATAACGGCGTGACCCGGTAGCAAACCTACCATGGCAGCGCCCTGACCTTGTTTGTCGGTGAGAGTTTCCAGCAGGTACAACATACCCCCGCATTCAGCATAAATAGGTTTACCGGCTTGATAATGTTGATGTAATGCCTGCCGCATACCGCGATTGTTGGATAACGGTTCCAGATGTAATTCTGGATAACCCCCCGGCAAATACAGACTATCTACCCTCGGTAGGGTCGAATCTTGTAACGGCGAAAAGAACACTAACTCGGCGCCAAGATCTCGTAACAATGCTAAGTTGGCCGGATATAAAAACGAAAATGCGCGATCATGGGCGACGCTAATGCGCACACCCGTTAATAATCGAGGTGGTGGTTTAGCGCTCTGAGCGGGGAAAATGACTGTCTCGGGGAGATCCGTCAGACAAGTCTCCGCGATGGCGGCGGCAGCAGCATTCAGACGCTTATCCAAATCGTCGATTTCTTCCGCTTGTACTAATCCTAAGTGACGGTCGGGTAGGGCGATGGTGGGGTCACGGGGCAATGCGCCGAAGTAATTACAGTCCGTTGGGAGGCTGCTGGTCAACATGGCGCCGTGGCCGACGCTGGCCACTTGATTGGCAAGCACCCCGGCAAAGGGTAAACCGTTGCGATAGTGGGCTAGACCGTAGGCAATAGCGCCAAAGGTCTGCGCCATGGCCTGGGCCTGAATCACCGCCAACACGGGTATGCCAAAAAATTCCGCAAGATCCGCGCTGGACGGTTCACCGTCGAATAAGCCCATCACCCCCTCGATCAAAATCAAGTCGGCTTCTCTGGCGGCTTCGTACAGCAATTGCTGACAAGCTTGCTCGCCCACCATCCAGAGATCTAATTGGTAGACTGGAGAGCCAGCAGCGTGTCCTAAAATCATGGGATCGAGAAAATCGGGCCCGGTCTTAAAAACGTGTACTCGCCGACCGCGTTGGCGATGATGACGAGCCAGCGCCGCCGTGGCGATGGTTTTGCCTTGACCCGAGGCGGGAGCGCTAATCAACAAGGCGGGACAGCTATATCCTGTCATGGTGGTTTTATTCCAGAGGTACATCCAGTTTTTGCCGATAGCCCCGGGGCGTATACACCCAATCTCCTAGACGTCGGGTTTCCTGATTACCCACTAACACCAAAGTGAGCATATTCAAGGCGTCTGGATTAAGTTGGCCCAGGGTGGTGATGGTGATAGATTCGCCAGGGCGCGTTATATTGAAGGCCACGATCGTCGGCGTTCCCGGGTTACGGTAGCCCAGTAAAATCTCTTTAGCCTTGCTGAGTTGCCAGGTGCGATGCTTAGAGACAGCATTGTAAAAAGCCACGACGAAATCCCCCTGGGCGGCTGCATAAATGCGCCTTTCGATAACCTCCCAGGGTGTCAATAGATCGGATAAAGAGATGGCGCAAAAATCATGGGCGAGGGGTGCGCCGACCCGAGCCGCTACCGCTTGCATGGCCGAGACGCCGGGAATGACTTCAATGTCGACGCCTTGCCAAGGGGGTTGTGGTTGATGGTCTAGCAGTTCAAAAACCACCGTGGCCATGGCGTAGATACCCGCATCGCCACTGGAAATCAACGCCGTGGTTCGACCACTGGCCGCCAAGTCCAGCGCCAACCGGGCGCGGGTAATTTCTTCCCCCATGGGTGGTTTATGGAGCTGCTTACCAGCGGCTAGTGGACCCAGTAGTCTGAGAAACAGCCCGTGGCCCACCAAGTCGCTACAGGTAGTCAGCGCCTTTTCCGCGGCAGGCGTCAGATACGCCAGATCGCCAGGGCCGCTGCCTATTATATAAAGTTGCTTCATAGTGTTCTGGCTGCGTCGTAAACCCTTGCCACGGCGAAGGTTGCATAGGGGTTTTTATGTTTGGGGATGAGCAATTCCGCACACTGATCGACCAACCGTTCCGCATGGGCTAATGCGGCGGCTTCAGCAACCCCGTAGCAACCGGTTTCACGAAATACGATCTCCGAGTGCTGGGTCAAGCGTTGGTTATAAGCCAATAACGTGGTTGCTGGATAGCATGTGAAAGGAATAGCCAGGACTTCTGCTAAGGTGCGAAGTCCCGCTTCGTTTTGTTTTATGTCGATGCTGGCGATGGCGGTCAAGTCCTGACGACTTAGACCGTGGCTTTGCAGGGTGGTGTCCAATAGCGCCAAAAGGGGTGGTAAAGGACAATAGCGGGCGCAACCGACTCCGGCAATCAGCAACGGGTTAGTGTAACGTTGCGCACCGGTAATGACGCATTGGGCGGCGAGAATATTACTCACCTGGCGTCCCCATTCATTAGCCCCGCCTTCATGACCGGCCAGAAGGGGGATCACATGGCGGCCGTGTTCATCCATAACCAAGACGGCAGGATCATGATATTTGTCCCGCAGCACGGGCGCCAACGTGCGCACAGCGATACCTGTAGCGCAGATTAGGATCAGCCGATGTCCTGCTTGGAAGCGTTCCTGAACGCAGCTTTGAAAGGGTTGCGGCTGGTGTAAATGTTCTGCATGGAGATAATGGGACAAAAGCCGCTGCGTCAAGGCGTGTCCCGGCTCCGTCAGACTAACGATGGTGATAGGCTTCATTGACCGCCGCCGCGGGTGACTAAAAACATGGCGAAATAGGGGCCCGGCGTCAGCTCCAAGTTAGCCACTTGCGGGACAATACGCTGAGCGGGTCTGGTTGCCTGTTCCACATAAACGGCGTCCCCGATGCGACCGGTTTCCTGTAACAACTGTAGTATTTGGGGTCGATGGCGACCAGGTTTCATAATGGCCACATTGTCATAGCCACTGAGCGCCTTATGGAGCGCTACTGCACTGGCTGTTGCCGGTATCACCGCTAGTCGTTCATCGCCTGCCGCCAAAGATCGACCCGTGACAGCTGCGACCGCACTGACCGAATTGACCCCTGGAATTACGGTACAGGGAAACTGCTTTCCCAAACGCTGAAAAAGGTAATTAAAACTTCCATAAAACAAAGGATCGCCTTCGCAGAGAATGGCCACATCTCGCCCGATAGTGAGCTCTTCACTGAGAATCGTCGCAGCCTCATCATAAGCCTGGTTGGCTAACGCTCGATCCGTCTGGCAAGAAATGGGAATAGGCACTTCCCGTTGTCCATTGAGCCATTGGGCGACGATTTCCCGAGCCTGGGAGCGACCTTGTTTGGAAACCAGATAAGCGATAACCCGGGTTTTTTCAATAATATTTACCGCTTTTAGCGTCAATAACTCTGGATCACCCGGTCCCACGCCGACGCCGTAGACGCAGCCTGGTGTGTGCGTCGCTATCATAAACGGATACCATTGTGAAGTCGTGCCAACGCGTTAACCGCAGCGACGGCGAGGGTGCTGCCGCCGCGGTTGCCTTGCACGGTGATACAGGGAATGGAAAAATGTTGTGGTCCATGTTCTAGCAATGCCACCTTGGATTCCTGAGCATTGATGAAGCCTACGGGCATGCCAATAATCAAAGCTGGCTTGGGCGAACCCTCGTAGAGCATTTCCAGTAATCGGAATAATGCTGTGGGCGCATTGCCGATGGCCACAATACTGCCAGCTAGATGGTCGGTCCATTGCGCCATGGCTGCCATGCTGCGGGTTTCCCCAGATTGCTTAGCTCGTTCAATGGTCATGGCGCTGCGTAAGAAACAGTGCACCTCACCCGCTAAATAATGGCGATTGATGCCTTGCCGTACCATATCTACGTCGCAGAGAACAGCAGCGCCCGCGTCTAGCGCAGCTAACCCCGCCGCCACCGCGTCCGGACTGAAATAGATCGCGCCACTGATGCTGGGATCACCACTGGTATGTACCAGGCGCATGGCAATCTGTTGCTGATCCGCATCAAAGCGGCTGAGATCGGTCAGCTGACGAATTTGCTCGAAGGACCGGCGCTCGATTTCGTGAGGATCGGTTAAGTAGTCAAAACGACTCATGATGCAATCAGCCTAAATTTGGGAGTGGCCATGGTGATGATGGTGATGGTGATGGTGGTGATGACTGGTTTGCGGCTGACCATGGCGGTGTTCGTAACCGACGATAAGCTCTTTATACTGGCAAAGGTGGCAGTTCATCTGGTTGTCACCCGCTTCGGTCTGGTGGAGTCTTTCTAGCAGAGTCTCAACGATCAACGGATGGGCATTAAGATAGGGCGCTACGAGGGCTTTGCTGTTGGGATGCTGGGCACGATAGGCATCAACAGCGCCATGAATGTACTGAACCAAACGCCCCATGAATAGCATATAGGGAAAAACGATCACCTGCCGATAGCCCAGCTGGTGGGTTTGCTCCAAAGCTTCGGGCAGTAAGGGCTTTGTGACCGCGCAATAACAGGTCTCCGCCCAGGCAAAGCCCATGGACTCCCAAATCAATCGTGTCATTTTACTGATATTAGAGTTCACATCGGAGTCCGAGGTGCCACGACCTACCATCAGCAACAGGGTTGCTTTACGATCATAGCCCGCCCCAAATGCTGACTCGGTTTCTTCAATGCGCGTTTTTATAACGTGCAGCATGTTTGGGTGGACTCCCAAATCCCGCCCAAAAACCAGTTTGACCTGCGGATGAGCCTCCTGAACGGCCTTAAGGGCAGCCGGTATGTCGTTTTTGATATGGCCAGCAGCCATGAGCATAACCGGCATTACAGTGATTGTACGAAAGCCTCTGTGAATGAGTTTCTCGATACCCGATTCCAGGGAGGGTGGTGCCAACTCCAAAAAGCTGGCGATACACTGGCGGTCCGGTAGAGCATTATTCACTTTGTGAGCAAAATTCTGAAATTCACTGACACCGGCGGCGATGCGAGTGCCGTGGCCGAGCAATAACACGGCAGGAGGTTGAGAGATCATAGGCACGTTATAAAGTAGTGTTGATCGAATAATCTTTCCGTTTTGGTCACAATGTCAGACACAGGGTAATTCCCCTTGGCAGCCAATGGACTTAGAGCAATGGACACTACTTTGTGGAGAAAGCAACCGTGTGATAGCGTAAAAAACGCCGCACCGGCCTTCATCGCCCTCCGCAATGCCAAAAGCCTCGACACTTTAGGCCGGTCTCCGGGCTTGCGAATGAGGCTGATACCTCCTCAGGCAGCCTTCCCATGAGTTA
>CAYRGG010000040.1:0-40866 GCA_964423745.1 uncultured Candidatus Competibacteraceae bacterium
GATTTTATAGGCCGCATCACCTGTCTCAGAATCGAAGATAATATAGCCCGCCCCTGACCAACCGGGCACCGTGATCGCCTCCGTATGGGTCACCACTTCACGTCCTGCACTCAGCGCAGTGCGGATCTCATCCAGCGTATCAGGATGGTGGTGAATCATCGGTAAGATCGACACTTGATTGTGAGCTGTCAGGTGATACACCCGTTGGCCTTGCTGGGAGGCCAGTGCCAGCGCTTTGGCTGCGGAGATACCGTTGGGTGTCTCTGGGGTATCGGGATCGTCGAACAACAACTCAGGCACCGCATGTTCCAGGGCTGAGCTAAGCATCCCCGCCTGAAGGTTGAAGGTCTTGCGGCAGCCGGTTTCGCTTTGGGGGTATTGTCGGGGTTGGGTTGTAGGTCCTGATTGGGCAGATCTTGGGGATCAAAGGGTTGCTGGGAGCGGGTGTGGGGTTTGGCTCGCAGTTGGATGAGGGCTGCCCTGACCGCCTGCAGACGTGCGCCCGCATCAGGGAGGGTTTCAACATCGCTCAACACACCGATGAGCCTGTGGAGTTCCGCCTGATAGGTGGCTACCATGGTCTCATGACGCAGGAGGATTTCCACCGGCAACTGCTTACGTTCAATAAACCGGCGTACCTTGTCGAAGTTTCTCACTAACCGGGTATCGAGCCGCTTTAGGGTGAATACCTGCAGATCACTACTGACATCATCGTTCGGTGACAGTCCGTCCCAACGCAACTTGGCGATGCCGTTGGCTAGCAACAGCGCCAGCTCATCTCTTTTGACATCACATGTGATGTGAAATAACATAGTATTTTGTGTACAGATTAGTCCTAGATACCGATGTTATTGTCGCCGCCATGCGAAGTCCAAGCGGTGCATCGGCCGCATTGTTGAGTGCAGCGCTGGATCAGCGTCTTATAGTGCTGGCCAGTGTGCCCTTGTTTTTTGAGTATGAAGCCCAATGCACCGCACAGAAGCACTGGACAGCTGCTGGTCTAACGCAAGCTCAAGCTAATCTTTTCGTTAATGGCCTTGCTACCCTGGTCGAGCCTGTCAAAACCCACTTTCTCTGGCGACCACTGTTGCGTGATCCTAACGACGAGATGGTTTTGGAAGTGGCTGTCAATGGTCGGGCTGATGGGATTGTTACCTTTGATCAGCGCGACTACGGCATAGTTACTAAAGCTTTCAGTATCGAGATCATTACACCATCGACTGCGATCAAGCGGGTAAGACATGAGTGAGACATCAACCTATCCATTACGCCTACCCAAATCCCTCAAAGAGGAAGTTGCCAAAATGGCCAAGCAAGACGGTGTCAGTGTCAATCAGTTCATTGTCATCGCAGTTACTGAGAAAATTTCCGCGCTAGAAACCGCAGAGTTCTTCGCTGACCGCCTAAGACAAGCAGATAAAGCGGCTTTCCGGCAACTGCTTCTCCGTGCTGGTGGAGAAATCCCTAGAGCGGGGGATGAAATCGATTGATGGCGGAGACACTTGGCGAAGTTTTTATATCAGGGTGCTTAGCTCACCCCCAAAACGTACAAAACAGAGAAGATGGTCAAGAAGGTATTTGTATCGAAGGGCACATCGGGATCCGACATAAGGAGTGCAAATCCTAAGCCTATGAGTTTAGTGCCATAGTAAATGAGTGCCACACCTGCGACCGCCCCGAAACCAGACGATACCAGGAACATACCTAAGAAAAGCATGAGTGCCCCGGCAATGAACAAAAGCCCCCCATTCTGCCCACCGCCGATCTTAAACGCCCCACTACCCGTCTCAGGATCGAGGATAATGTAGCCCGCCCCTGACCAACCCGGCACACTCACAGCATCCGTATGGGTGATGACCTCAAGACCCGCCGCCAGGGCTCTCGTGCTATGTATTATGAAGCAAGCGACTTGACCCCTTTTTTATGACCCCTTTTTTACGTTATAGGGAGTAGCCGGACCTAGATCGATGGCGGGGGCTGGGGGATCATTGGCGTCGCTAGCGGCTTGGAAGTAGCCGACCGCCGTAGCGCCCTGTAGTTGCGCCCGTTGGACGTTGTCACCGATACGCAGATCCATGTCGCTGGCCGGGTGTAGTGGGGAGGTCAGCAACCGCAGCTGGTTTGGCTTGCCCGTTTTGCCTTTATAGTTAATTCCCAAAGGCGCATTGAGACGGCCGTTGCGTTGGTCGTGGCCTCCGGCTACGATAAGACCGGCTACGATGATACAATAGTTAGGAAAAATAGCGCTACCTGACCACATTTTGAGAAAGTGTATTAGGTGTTGGTAGAACAGGCACTCGCGAGTGAAATATTCGAGCTATCTGTCTCAGCGGTTTCCTAACTGGAGCATCAGCGGATCCCGAAAATTATAGCCCTAAACAATGCGAAGACCCCTGTGTAAGTAATACGGGCTAAAATATGAAGAACAAAAAGCTAGGGTCTTGACACACATTGCAGTAGAGGCAGTATAAGTTGTCTAAAGTGGATAGGCTGAAAGAAGAAATAGGCTGGCTAAAGGTAATCTTTGCTATCTTAGTGGCAACCGCTATTTCACTGATTGCATGGCTAGTACAAAATTACACTATGGCCAACCCCGCGTTGCTGATCTGTTGTGGTGTATCAGTGGTTGTTCTAGCCATAGCTATCATTAGGATCAACGGGGCAGCATCACGCAAGATAAAAGCGTTGGAGGATTTATGAGTGAGTGGTTTGTCATCATTGTGTTTTTGATCTTCATCGGTGCTTTGCTTTGGGTAACTGAAGCCGCTATCCGTCGAGGTAAAAAACTCTAGAAATCATTTGAATGATTACGAAATAAAGCACGTCAGGATCATCTTATTTTTTAGTATTGGTGTCGCCACCATTAAGTACGATAATGAGTGATCCTAAAGAAAACAGAATGCCAAGGATACTCCAAGACAGTAGTGGATCACGAGAGTATTCATGCGAAAGATATAGTGATAGTAGCTGTAGGATCAATCCAATTCCAAAGAAAATTTTTTCCCTATTCATGTTCGCAAACATTCAGCAATATTGTTGTGTGAATCAAAGAGCAAAGTTGTTGCTACAATGGTGAAAAGGGTCTCTACGACTTTATGTACACTTGCATACGTAGCAGCTTTAAGACCTGTAAACCTTACTCCTAACAAAACGTCCACTTCCAAACACGCTTGTTCTTTATCATGTTGAAAGACCGTATTAGCATAAGCGACTGCTATAAGAAAAGGGGGGAGCAAAACAAATAACACTAAAATAGTGACTGCCATCACCGCCGTAAAACCAAGAGGAGTCGCGGCAAAAACAGCCGCTATCATCGCTATGGTAGCGGCGCCTTGAGAAACACCTGTTAACAAGGCCGAAAACCCCCCATTCTGCCCACCGCCGATCTTAAACGCCCCACTGCCCGTCTCGGGATCGAAGATAATATACCCCGCCCCTGACCAACCCGGCACACTCACAGCATCCGTATGGGTGATGACCTCCAGCCCCGCTGCCAAGGCTCTCGTGCTCTGTATTATGAAGCAAGCGATTTGACCCCTTTTTTTCTTTTTTATGGATCACTTGCGCCGACGAGCTTATTGAAGCTGAAATCTCTAAGAGCAGCAAGCTTCAAAAACGGTGTGTTGAATAGACCTGCCTGTACAAACTCATCTTTGGTGGTTTTAGGTTGATTATTCGGATCAGCCTTAAGATTTTGGTTCGGCAGATTGTTCGGATCAAAGGGTTGCTGGGCGCGGGTGTGTGGCTTCTCTCGGAGTTGGGTGAGGGCAGCTTTGATAGCCTGTAAGCGCTCACTCGCGTCGGGGAGGGTCTCGACATCGCTCAAGACCCCGATGAGCCTGTCGAGTTCCGCCCGATAGGTGGCTACCATGGTCTCATGACGCAGGAGGATCTCCACCGGCAACTGCTTACGTTCACTGAACAACCACCTACTCAAGTAGGTGGGTTCGCGCGGGTCGCAGAGGACTGAAAGTCCACCCGGTATGCGCCCCGCGCTCAAGATTTCGCCAATCCGGCTTGTGTTGCAAAACTAAGCATCGTCAAAAGATCGGTGCTAAAGCTGACCGGCTAAAGCCGGTGGTTTTAACCTTGTGCATGGAAAATAAACCGGCGTACCTTGTCGAAGTTTCTCACCAAGCGGGTATCGAGCCGCTTTAGGCGGCGTTTGAGTTATTTGACATCTTTGATGTCTAGCGCGGCGTCGAGTCGGCGGTTCAAGCGCTCTTCCAATTTCTCCAGCCGGTGTTCCAGGCGCGCTAGGGTGCGCGAGAACGTTGCCTCATCGCTGGACGCCAAGGCCACCGTGGCCGGTTCATTCCCCAGTTGCCGAGCGGCAGAGAATCAGCATGGTGAAGGCCACACACACCACGACTGCCATTGAGCGAAGAAATCTAGTTGCTCGGCGTAATGCCGTTATACCTGAAGCCATCATGGCAACATCCTTGTCAAGTTGTATCCTAAGATTAATGAAAGATTAATGTTTAACGTGAACGTCCGTCATTCACTACCAGGCAGCACCGCCTCACTCGAGGGTCTGACGGGCCACCGTTGCCAGCACCTGAGCCACCAGGCGACGAGCCTCGCCAATTCCTCGGTCACCTTGAGCAGCTCCTTGAGGGCGTACTGCACCTGACCTCTAGCCCATTCATAAGACCCTCACCACGAAACACCGCTTCGCGTAATTCCGCTTGTACCTGTTCGGGCAGTTTGTGAAAATCGCTTACATAACCCTCAAAGGGTTTGAGGTCATTCTAAAAAACAACCTGAAATTGTCAGCCTTAGGATGATGAGTTTATTGATAATTATGACAAAACCGGAGACACACATGAATGATTGGATGAAGTAAACAGTAACAGACAAACCTTCGTCCTTTACCTCTTCACCCTTCTACCGAGACTTCTTGGTCGATGTAAAAGTACGCATTCGCTCGGCCCAGTATGATGCATTAAAGGCAGTCAACAAAGAGCTGGTCATCCTGTACTGGGATATCGGGCGGATGATTGTGGAGCGTCAGGAAAGGGCCGGATGGGGCAAGGCAGTCGTGGAACAACTCGCTGCTGATCTTCGGATGGAGTTCCCTGGTATGGGCGGTTTCTCAGCCTCCAACCTCTGGCGGATGAAAGCTTTTTTCGAAGCCTACACCGGTTTGGAAAAACTCGCACCATTGGTGCGAGAAATTGGCTGGAGCCACAACCTTGCTATCTTAGAGCGCTGCAAGGACCCCTTGGAGCGAGAATTTTATCTGCGCATGACTCGCAAGTTCGGCTGGACTAAAAATGTATTGATTCATCAGATTGACAACCAGAGTTACGAAAAATCATTGCTCGGCCAAACCAATTTTGATCAAGCGTTGACGCCGGAGCTGCGCACCCAGGCCAAATTGGCGATGAAAGACGAATATACCTTTGATTTTCTGGAGTTGCGCGATAAGCACAGCGAACGGGAACTGGAGCGGGCGTTAATCGCGAAGATCGAAGACTTCCTTCGGGCCATGGGCGGCCTGTTCGCCTTCATGGGCAGCCAATATCGCCTGGAGGTGGAGGGTGATGAATATTTTATTGACCTGCTGCTTTTTCACCGGCGGCTCAGAGCGTTGGTGGCCATCGAGCTGAAGATCGGCAAATTCATGCCGGAGTTTATCGGCAAGATGCAATTCTACCTTACGGCGCTGGACCGCCACGTTCGTCAGGAAGATGAGAATCCTTCCATCGGCATCATCCTCTGTAAAGAGAAAAACCGCACGGTGGTGGAATACGCCCTGCACGACGCCCGCAAACCTATCGGCGTGGCAACCTATGAAATTACCAAGACGTTACCCAAGGCGCTGCAAGGCCAACTACCGTCGCCGAAGGAAATCGCCAATCTGCTAGGGGATCTGTGAAACCGGCTAACTCCAATGAAAAGGACCTTGAATCGCTTATCTTTTCCTCAATAGCATCATGGAACCGGCTCCGTTGCAAACGTTAGCCAAACTTGATTTGATGCTTAGCTTTGGTTTACCCAGCAAGTCTAATGCACATTGACAAACCGTTTAAGTGGCGTGATCTCGAAGGTAGCCCAATCCTGCTCTATCTGCGTTGGTACTTGCGACACAAAAGCAGCTCAGATTTGGAGGAAATGGCAAGAGCGGCGGGGCCTCGCCGGAATGATCTGGGCACAACTAGAACGGGGACTAGCACGTTGCAGCGACTCAGACGATGAGTGGCCTCCGTCGTTGCCGAAATTTCGACATTACTGCCAGATTACGCCGGAGGAGTTGGGGCTTCCCCGTCTGGAGGACGCTTACAGTGCAACACCCCAGCAACATCCTAATTAGTCACAAATTCATCCCATTGTTTATCATGCTCGCAGTAGGACTGGTCCCGACACGATCATCGAAAAACCGGACAGTGTTGTCTGGCCCCGTTTTGAGAAGGCATATCAGGTGTTGGTAGGGAGGGTGCTGGCCGGTGAGCGGTTTGAGGTGCCGGTGTCTTAGGTGCCGCAGCTGGAACATCAGCGGGTTCCAAAGATCATGGCTTCAGGGGATGCACGAGCGCATGTGCAGGGGATACGGGCTAAGATAAGAGGTGGGACGTCGGTTGTGAGGCGATTATGAGCAAATGGCGAGATATACTGGCCGATCACAGGCAGATGCAGATAGGAACCGGCAATGACCTTGTAGTCATACACAGGATCGCTGTAACCGGGATGACCGGTCTGATACAGCAGTGACAGCTCGTCACCCAGCAACATGCTCTGACCCTGTTTAATCACTGTGCCATTGAGGCGCAGTTCTGGGATCACCCGTTTAAAGCCGGCCAGTTGAGTTTGTAGGTTGGGGTTCATTTTATTCACCCCAACCTACTCGTGCTATATATTATTAAACAAGCGACTTGACCCCTTTTCACAATGATAAAAGCAACAAACTGTCATAGCGCTATCACCTACAATGCCGCTCATCATCCAGCCAAGCCTACGTCCTGATGCCGATGCCATCGGTTAGCCTATTCAGGCGGTTTTTTTCTGATATCAGGCAGTATTTGCCAGAGAGCAAGTCCTGCCACTAGGCCAGGCAAAAAACTTGCGTAGCAAAAACCTTGACAGTAATTACTTGAGAGTGACGAGGCTAACAGGTAAATCAAGTAGGCTCCTACAACATACAGAGTCGATGTTATCCATCTGTTCGCATTAGGCCATTTTTCTCCATTTACAGCTGGCGTTAGTTGAATATAAGCCAGTCCTACCGCTAGGCCAGGCAAAAAACTTGAGACGCAAAAATTCGGACAAGTATTGTATGATGTAGACGATGCTGGAATATATATCGCGAAGGCTAACATAAACATAGAAAACGCTCTCCATCTATTCATAGTAAACCTCCCAGTAACTTATTAATAAATAATTGTTATTGAAGAAAAAATACCAGCGTATCAACAATAGCGAGGATTGAACTAACTATATCAGCTGCCCTTCCCCCATTAGGCACTTTGTTCAATCCTAAAACGTACAAAACAGAGAAGATGGTCAAGAAGGTATTTGTATCGAAGGGCACATCGGGATCCGACATAAGGAGTGCAAATCCTAAGCCTATGAGTTTAGTGCCATAGTAAATGAGTGCCACACCTGCGACCGCCCCGAAACCAGACGATACCAGGAACATACCTAAGAAAAGCATGAGTGCCCCGGCAATGAACAAAAGCCCCCCATTCTGCCCACCGCCGATCTTAAACGCCCCACTACCCGTCTCAGGATCGAGGATAATGTAGCCCGCCCCTGACCAACCCGGCACACTCACAGCATCCGTATGGGTGATGACCTCCAACCCCGCCGCCACAGCTCTCGTGTTATGTATCATGAAGCAAGCGACTTGACCCCTTTTCTTTTATTATTTGCCAAAGAGCAAATCCTGCCACTGTGCCAGGCAAAAAACTTGCGTAGCAAAAACTCTGACAGTCATCACTTGAGAGTGACGAGGCTAACAGGTAAATCAAGTAGGCTCCTACAACATACAGAGTCGATGTTATCCATCTGTTCGCATTAGGCCATTTTTCTCCATTTACAGCTGGCGTTAGTTGAATATAAGCCAGTCCTACCGCTAGGCCAGGCAGAAAACTTGAGAAGCAAAAACCCGGACAGGTATTGTATGATGTTGACGAGGATAGAAGATAAAGTGAAAAGGCCAACATAGTAAACATAGAAAATGCTTGCCATCTACTCATCGTAGACCTCCCAGTCAATCCTTAAATAAACGATTTTCATTGACGAAAAAATACTAGAGCGTCGATAGTGGCACCGATTACTCCTTTATCTGAATGAAAATCGGTGATCACCACTCCGTTGAGCCGCAGTTCAGGAATCACCCGGATGAGATAGGCGGGGATGCTGCTCGGTAGTTGACTGGGATCGGTGATCGCGGGTGGTTGGGGATTGCCATCAGGAATTGTCGCTAGGCTCACTTTGTCGTCTTGCCTTGCGTTCCTTATGGGTTTCTACAAAAAACATGACTATACAAAATATAGCGCCGGCCACAAAAAGGCCACAGATTAAGACGAGTCTTTTGATGAGCGCCCCTAAAAAGCGCGGGTCATCAGGCAGGATAGCATGAATGCATTCACCTCGCGGAAAAGGATATCGAGAGGTACATAGACCATCTAGATCATGGGCATCCCACCACTCGATATAACCAAAAAAGACCGTCACAAGAAGAAAGGCAAAAATCCCCAGAAGGTACCGTTCGCGATCCGTCATCATTCAAATTCTCGTAACATTTTTCACACATTCTATTATTGAGGAGGAAGCCAGTTAACACAATGGCAGTCCTAAATTGTAGTTTTGCCGCCTGTCATAAATTTTGACATTCTTGAACATTTTCGAGCAAGCGTGGCCAGAACATAGGGGTATCACACCAGACACCTGCGCTTTGAGCGGATAAAAGTACATACCACACAATCCTTGCCCTTTATAGGGTTACCAGCACATTTTCGATGCTTTGGCTTTGTTTACCATGTAAGGCAGAAGGCGGAGATTTATGGCTTGCGAAATGGCATACATAGCTATCCATCCAACAAAAGGGATGGCCCCAAAAGCAAATACCGACAAAGCAGTCGCTGCCATGGCGATTCCCGCGATCGCAATACCAAACCCTAAGACAATCGTGGGGTCTGAACAATTCGCTGCCACATCTGCCAAATTCGCCAACAACCCCACCAGATCCGCGAAAATACCGATTCCAGCGAAAGCCTTTGAGAGGGTTTTAATGGTGGTCAATACCGCCGCTTTCCCTGCCCCCTCCATGAGCATTAATTTTAAATCGAGGGCGAGCGATTGATAGGTCACCAAATTCACCATGAAGTTTGTTGTATCAGGATCCAACTGCCCGCCATTTCGGCCGCCACTGATTTTATACGCCGCATCACCTGTCTCAGGATCGAAGATAATATACCCCGCCCCTGACCAACCGGGGACACTCACCGCATCCGTATGGGTAATTACTTCTTTTCCTGCACTCAGGGCGGTACGGATCTCATCCAGGGTGTCGGGGTGGTGATGAATACTTGGCAGGATAGTGGCTTGATTGTGAGCTGTCAGGTGATACACCCGTTGACCTTGCTGGGAGGCTAGCGCCAGCGCTTTAACCGCCGAGATACCGTTGGGTGTCTCTGGGGTATCGGGATCGTCGAACAACAACTCAGGCACCGCATGTTCCAGGGCTGAGCTAAGCATCCCCGCCTGGAGATTGAAAGCCTTGCGCTGTGCGGGATCGACCTCATGAGGACCGATCACCCGCGCCACGCGATCCATGTCCATGTACAGCCCACCCGGTTCAATGGCCCGAGGTAAACCGAAGAAATAACTGACCTCCGGTTCGTACCCAAACGTGCCAGCAGAAGAAGCCAATAGATGATTCATGCGCTGTGGGCGAGCGGTGAAGTAGGCAAAGGCGTCATAGTGGGCAAAGTAACCCAAGCCCCCTAAATAGAAAACATCCCCCAGAATGTCGTCGCGGGTGAGGGCTTCAAGGCGGGTCATATCGCGGCTATCCAGCGCCGCACGGGTCTTCTCCATGCGGGCTTTGGTACGTGCCACCTCAAGGGGTGAAAGACTCCCCGCCACCACAGGCACCGCCAGGTAAGACCCGGCGATCACGGGTGAGGTATAAGGGCGACGACCTTGACCGGGATCGATCACATCAAAGCTAAAAGACACTTCCTCACCGAGATTGACGCTGTTACCTTGATGGATGATGTGACCGTTCAGTCTAAGCACAGGCACCACCCGAATGAGATACGCCGGAATGCTATAGGGAATCTGGCTAACATCGGTGATCTCATCGGGTAACAAGGCAGCCAGGGCTTCTTGATCCGCGTCTGTCGCAGGATCAAATGACAGCGTCAACTTCTGATTATTGACCTTCGCCCAGGGCAAGGTGATGGGATCCATGAGATCCCCCAGAATATCCCGCGCGAAGGCCAGACTCATGCGGTGCTGCAGTGCTTCGGGCAGGGCGCCATAGCGAGCGCCGGTGACCAGAGGCTTGTAGGGCAAGCCGCTGGGCAAGACGAGATAGTCTTTAACGATGGTTCTCCGCCCCCCAATGATCTCGCCCACCGTGGGCTCGCTGAGGTTATCTTCGATATACTGCTGCACGGCGCTCTGCGCCTGGGTTTGGGCGGTTTCTAGGATACTCCCATCAAACCCTGTCACCCAGGATTCAGCCTCGTTCACCGTGGCGCTGTCCACGAATGACTGACCGAGCTGCTCGGGGTCAATACCGGCTATGCTTAAGACATCCAAACCTTCCTGATAGTCATACTGCTTGAAGCTCGCATCCAGGGCAATCCAGCTATCAGCAGCCTTGTTCACAGCACCCCGCGAGGGCTGGAAATCGATGGCGGCCTCGACCCAGAGGTGTTCTAAGCGGACTTTGCTGATGCGCCCGCCGCTCAGCACCGGGGTCACCGGGATGCCGCCCGCGCTGACAAAATCGATGGCCGCATCCACGGTAGCGAAATCCCCCGCCCAGTTGGTGAAGGCTTCAGCGGGCAGCTCAATCGTGCCATGGACATAGCGGGCGGGGATGTGGGCGACCCGTAGCAGGGCAATCAAGAGACTACTGATGTCCATGGCGTTACCCCGGCGGCTACTGAGCGTTAGGTCTGCGCTTTGGTAAGCGCCCCAACTGGGCAACCACTCGATATGATTGCGCACCCAGTTATGAATCTGAATGGGATCGTGATGGAGTTCGGCGGCTTTGGCGGTGATGGCCTCGCTCAAGGTGACTTCTGTCGTTGCCGCGAGATAGGCGGGGTCACTGGCGCCCGGTAGAAGATCGTAGGTAAACTCACCCAGGGCGGCTACGCGCATCAGGGGGTTGCTATGCAGCCCCGCTCGGGTGAAGGCAGCCGGTTTCGCTTTGGGGGTATTGTCGGGGTTGGGTTGCAGGCCCTGATTGGGCAGATCCTGGGGATCAAAGGGTTGCTGGGAGCGGGTGTGAGGTTTGGCTCGCAGTTGGGTGAGCGCTGCCCTGACCGCCTGCAGGCGTGCGCCCGCATCAGGGCGGGTCTCGACATCGCTCAACACACCGATGAGCCTGTGGAGTTCCGCCTGATAGGTGGCTACCATGGTCTCATGACGCAGGAGGATTTCCACCGGCAACTGCTTACGTTCAATAAACCGGCGTACCTTGTCGAAGTTTCTCACTAACCGGGTATCGAGCCGCTTTAGGCGGCGTTTGAGTTTTTTGACGTCTTTGACGTCTAGCGCGGCGTCGAGCCGGCGGTGCAAACGCTTCTCAAGCTTCTCTAGCCGGTGTTCCAGGCGCGCTAGGGTGCGCGAGAACTTCGCCTCATCGCTGGACGCCAAGGCCACCGAGCTGGCCGGTTCATCGGTCAGTTGCCGAGCGGCAACCACCGTGGGGGTGAGAATCAGCATGGTGAAGGCCACACACACCACGACTGCCATTGAGCGAAGAAATCTAGTTGCTCGGCGTAATGCCGTTATACCTGAAGCCATCATGGCAACATCCTTGTCAAGTTGTATCCTAAGATTAATGAAAAATTAAAGTTAAACGTGAACGTCCGTCATTCCATCGGTCATTCACTACGAGGTAGCACCGCCTTAGTCGAGGGTCTGACGGGCCACCGTTGCCAGCACCTGAGCCACCAGACGGCGAGCCTCGGCGGCCTCGGGCTGGGCGAGCCTCGCCAATTCCTCAGTCACCTTGAGCAGCTCCTTCAGGGCGTACTGCACCTGGCCTCCAGACCATTTAGCGGCGGCTTTGTTAAGTTTTTTCAGCACCTTGTCAAACGTCCTATCCATGGCTGCGAGGCGCATCAGTTCAGCCTGGGCATCGCTCAGGGTGGGGCGCGGCTGCACATCCGTGTCGACGCTGAGCAGGGCATGATCCACGAGGTTGGGGTCGCTGCCGGTCTGCACTAGGGCGTCGAAGGTCACCAGCCCTTCCCAGTCGGGCAACCGCCACCAGGTGGTGAGGGTGGCTTCAGCGGATTCCGGCAATGCAAACACCCAGCGCTGCTGATCCGTTGCTGGGGACGTGGTCTCAGCGCGGCTGGCGAGCGCATCCACCACCCGGATGTCGGCGGGGCTTGCCATGAGGCTCACTACCACCGGCGTGGCCATGCCCTGATTGGTGATGCCAAGGTGCACAGGCAGCACCGCACCGCTGACCGGCAAGGTGTCCACGGGCTGTACGGTCTTTAGGGCATTGAGCAACAGCTTGGCAAACACCGGGGCGTGGGCCACGGTGGCCTCGCTCAACAGATCAAACCCGGCGTAGACGCTGCGCCCGACGCCATAGTCGTGGGTGGTCACCGCAACCAGGTCCTGATCGCCGCTGGGATGGCCAAGGAAGGGGTGATGATTGAGTTGTAGGGCACCGTCGAAGGCTTGCGCCACCAGGGTGCCTTTGATCACACCCTCCGGGTTGGTCACGGTTGCCCAGGGAGCGAGGATACTGCCTTCGACGCCGATACCGGCCAGGGTTAAGGTGCGGGCCTCGAAGAAATTGAACAGGGTGCGCTCGCGGTGATAACGCAAGCTGTCCAGGCTCATGTGGGTCAGGCCAGGATGGGTGCCGGTGATGTTGAACAGAACAGTCGCCTCTTTCGGCAAGCCGTCTACCTGGAAGGTATGGGCTTGAAGCACCTGGGCGCCGTCCAGGGTGAAGACCTGCAGCGCACTATGGCCATCACCGTGCAAGGTCAGCCCACCCCAACGGAATTCGGCGCTGCCGTTGGCCGGTAGCCGGGCCAGGTCATCGGACAGGGCTTTGAGGGTATGCTCGGCGCTCGTGAAATCCATGGGTAACGTAGTGAACTCAGAAAGCTCGGCACCCGGCGCAAGCCCATGGCGCACCGGGTCACCGACACCGGCCGCGCTGCCCCCCACCCGGATATTGCCGTGGTAGACGCGGCCGCTGGGGAAGGTGAGATCGCCACCCACCAGGAGAACATCACCGGCGCTGCTGCTGGCGAGCTTAGCGCCGACGCTGTAGTGGTTGAGGGAGACATCGCCACCGGCGGCTAAGCGGCCTTCCACATCCGCGTAGGGGGCGGAGAAGTCACCGAAGACCAGCACGTTATAGGGGGCAGCCGGACCCAGATCGATGGCGGGGGCTGGGGAATGATGGGTGTTGCTGGCAGCTCCAAAGTAGCCGGCGGCACGCGCGCCCTGGAGTTGTGCTCGCTGTACGTTGTCGCCGGTACGGAGATCGATGTCGCTGGCCGGGTGTAACGGGGAGGTGAGCAACCGCAGCTGGTTTGGTTTGCCCGTCTTGCCTTTGTAGTTAATCCCCAAAGGCTCATCGAGACGGCCGTTGCGTTGGTCGTGGCCTCCGGCTACGATAAGACCCTCGCCACGAAACACCGCTTCACGTAATTCAGCTTGTACCTGTTCGGGCAGTTTGATGTGCTCTGACAGGATCAGGTAGGTTTGGTAGTCGCCGCTACGGAATTCTGTGGTGAAGGCGTCGGCGGTGGTGGTGATGGTGTAGGACCAGTCGGCTTCGTTCAGTAAGGTTTCCAGGTAGCTGCGTTGGGCGTCCAGGGTTGGGGCAGCGTCGGGACCGTGGGGGTCACGACCCCCATGTCGTGAGGGATCGTCTAGCAGGATCAGTACACGCCCGCGTTCCCCTAGGTTCAGTTGACCGTCTAACTTGACGGGCGGCTCAGTGACGGTGAAAACGGCGGCGTCCAGGGTTTGCCACTGATCGGCGATATTAGCTTGCAGGACGCAGGCATGGTCGCCCACCTCAAACCCGGCGGTGTCGATGCTGCGAATGAGGGTTTGAATCGTCCCAGGGGCTAAATCAAGGGTCTGCTTCGTGATTTTTAAAGGCGTCTCATCATCCATACGCACCACCAACTGGCGAATGGGCTGATTGGTCAATGGCGTTGTACCTGCATAGGTAACAACATCAGTACAGACTTGATGCTCACCTAGCGTCAAATTAGTGTATACAGTTTTGACCTTAGCGGTAAGGGTTCCTTCAAGCGCGGTCCCATCTTCAGAGATAGATTGAATCGTGACCGTGGCCATGTCACTGGCTTGAACAATACCTTGGTTATCGGTGACTATCAGCTCCACGCGGTACTGGCCATCAGACGCTTGACTCAAAGCAACAGTTAAATTCTGATCTTCAC
Source organism: uncultured Candidatus Competibacteraceae bacterium (assembly GCA_964423745.1). Taxonomy (GTDB): domain Bacteria; phylum Pseudomonadota; class Gammaproteobacteria; order Competibacterales; family Competibacteraceae; genus CAYRGG01. The sequence goes on from CAYRGG010000040.1 coordinate 14,640, forward strand.
GCTGACCAGGCAGCAATTGGCGAAGATTCCATTCGTTTGACCAAAATACGCCCTCATCGGGACCGTATATGATGGTAGTGGCCACAAACTCGTTTAAAATAGCGTTAATGCTAGTGTTCGTCACACGGCTGACCATGGCAATAGTCTCAACCGGCGTGTAAACGGATTTGTCGGTCATAATCCGAGCAGTGAGTTTTTGATCATCAGGTGTGATGATGCTAAAAGGTGCCATTGCTAATAACAGAACAGCACCAGTGTCATCAATTAATTCCACATGAACCTTGTAGTTACCTTCAAACAAGTTGCCGGTGGTAAATGCAGGCCCCGTGACAGTGCGCTGTTCACCAGCATTAAGGTCAGCTATCGGCGTGATACCAAGATCAACAACAAGCATATCTTGGCTGTCTTTAACTAAGAAACGTGCCTGCGTCGAGACATCAAACTCACTGAGGTTAGCGACTTGAGCGAAAATCGCCACGGATTCGTTTGCCCTATAGATCGATCGATCAGTGGCTGCTGTAAGTTCAAAAATGGACGGTAATACGTCGACGGTATACTCACCAAGGACAGTTTGTACCTCATTGCCGTTTATATCGACATAGGTCAAATCCAGATTATAACTAACCGTGCGCACTTCGCTGCTCTGTGGATTCTTAACAATGACATCAAAATCCAGCAGCTCTAATTGATCGTCGCTAAAAGTACTGAAATACCAACGTATGATATGTTGATCATCAACAGTCTCAATGCTCATAGGATCCAGGGCAAATGAACTTGAATTAATATCAAGACCTATAGCAGGCATTCGTAAGGTAACATTTACATCCCGTAGTGCTCTTACAGGCGGTTCACTAATCACGCCGTTACGAATTTCAAAACGCCAAACGCCAGGTTCACCTACGTTGCTACTATCAACAAGCTTTAACACATCACCTGTCATCGATTCAGGATGAGCATAGAAGTTAGTCTGATCCCCTGCATCAAATCCAACTTGTGCTGGAACCCCCCCTAGACCATTGGAGCCGCCGCTGGCATTGCCTGTCGTCCATTGCAATTTGTTATAGCGAAACTCCACGTCTAAGTCACCTAGACCTACATCTTCACGACTTGTCAGAACCAGTTGAAAAGAATTGAGTTTGTCAACTCTTGCAGGATAATAACCAACCTCATACCAGGTTACGATAAACTGACCGTCGCCAGTTTTATGGTAGTAAACGTTATTCATAATTGGATCAGGCACACTACCGCGAGTGTCGACATCACCCCAGTATGGGGCAATCATGGGGCGGTTTGCGACAGGAAAGGGCACCGGAGTATAAGAACTCACGGGACCTGAGAAAGTGATGTTGCCGTTATTGTTGATATACAGTGATGTATAAACAGTGCCAAAAAAATTAATTCCATTCGTGAATCCGGCACCTAGATCGATTCGTCCTGATGACCCATCATCATTGCGAGTCATTGCCAGTTCACCATAGTCAGCGTTACCCCCTAAACCGCTGAGCAATTCAGCTGCACTTGCGGTACCGACGCTAAGTATAAGTATCATAGATACAAAAAGACGGGTGAAAAACCGATTCTTGATGCCTATCCATGCAATTAGTGTATGTCGCGAAATCAAAGAGGTTTTTGCTGTTATCAATTCATGTGTCATCGAACTAACCCTCCTTGTGGCCGCGAAGTTGAATGTGTAGCCGTATACGGCGATCTTCACCAGGCAAAATATGGTTCGGTTCAACACGCTGTTTCGGTTCGATATGCGTCCCCGGAGCGACAGAAATAGGATAAATGGGTACGTCATCAGGTAACGGCCCGGATATGATGTCGACCTGTGCGGTATAAACACCACTCATCGTGAAGCGATGAGTAAATTCTTCTAAGGAGATAATGGTTTGTGTTTGCTCTGGCACCAAATTAACTTGGGCAGTACCCTCTTTAAGTACACTACCGTCCGGTTGATACCAGGTGTAACGAATAGTCAGAGGTACCGATATGTTGGACTGGTGTTCGATAGTCGCATTTATCGCTATGGTTTCTTCTGTATTAAAGTAACTAAATCGCGGCATAGGAAAGACTGCAAGTCGCTTAATACGCTCAGTGGACTCAATCTCAACCTGAGTCGAACGCTCAGCGAGCAGTTGCAAACTATTCAAATCAAAAGCTTGCAACACAATCGTGTAAATGCCCGGTGCATTCCGTCCGGTCTCCCAAATGAATTGAGTATTGATCAGCTGACCAGCGGGAATAGTCAGTATGGAGTCAGACAAATCGTTGGGTAATGGAGCATGGACAAAGGGGGCTTGGTTCAGCAGGTGGCCCTCACTATCGTAAACCCGTAGTACCATTTGCGTCGTTACTGACACATCACTAGTATTGTTAAAGCGGGTGTTAAATAGCGCATCGCTATAAGCAGAATAACTAGGTTGTTCTGGTTCGAACTCCGTGATTGTTAGTCCATCAACCGACGCTGGTTCGAGTGGTAGAGTAATGCTGAGCGTACTGTGCTGTGTTAGTTTTATAGGTGAAGATGTGCTCAAGTAGCCGGTTGTGCCAGCAGTCAGGATAAAATCAAGATCTGTGATACCCTCAAGACGAAATTTACCGTCGGTGTCGCTGACTGTGCTGAACGCTGTGTTATCGACCGTAACTGCTACCCCTGCAAGCCCAACATTAGTGTGTGCATCGACAATCCAGCCGACAACTGTAGTGGTTGTTAACTGATCGACCCTAGTCAGCGCAATAACGCCAATATCGAATTGGCTCCCAGCCAGTGTAAGCAGATCAAATTGAACCCCCTGATAGCCATCTGCAGTAACATTAACCGTCATTTCACCAGGCTCTAGACCAAGAAGGCTGAAATAACCATCACCGTCACTGTTAGTGAGCGCACTCGTCTCGATAATTGTGACAGTTACGCCACTAAGCGGCAGCTGCGTATCGCTATCAACAACGCGACCGCTAAGAATAACCGTTGGCTCGGTAGTGACTGTTCCTGCAGGAAAAAGGGCGGGTGAAAATCGCAGTGTTGCGCCAGCAGTCAGCGTCGCTATACCCGTTATTGATTCATAGCCGGGTGCCAAGGCGTTAACAGTAACCTCACCAGGCGAAACTGCCAAACGATAATTTCCATCATCGTTAGTAGTGGCAGTCCATGATCCCACGTTTTTCACATCAACCTGAATCGTTGCCTGTGGGATTGGTATTTGTGTTTGCGTATCAGTGAGCGTACCAACGATGAATCCTGTTGTTGGCAAGGCAGTCAAAGCAATGGTGCCAAGGTCAACTATCTGACCAGCACTGACTGAAGCAGTTTGTGTTGCTGTAATATAACCATTGATTTGATAACTGAGGGAATAAGTTCCTGGATCAACATCGGTAAACTTAAACTTACCATCTATAGCAGTTAATACTTCAGTTCCGTTACCTGTATCTAGAAAAACGCTTACGCCGTTGAGCGGCCGACGGCTAATGCTGTCAATGACTCGTCCAGTGAAAAAACCAATTGATGGATCACGGGGTAGCTGAACGTTTTGGACAGTGAAAAGCGCTCGAAGCACTAATGCTGTACTATAGGCATCGTTGTTCCAAGCGCCGTTAGTTAGTTGCTGAGCAATTAGCCGGTTAACTGCGGTTGCATAACGATTAGCATCACTGGTAAGAGGTGCTATAGCCAGTAATGCTAGCGCAGTTTCCCAAGGCGTTCCCCAACCGCCATTAGTATCTTGGCGCTGTAGTAGATAATTAACAGCCGCATCGACACTGGTTGCAACATTGTAAGTAAAAAAATACTTCTGTAGTGCTATGGTAACCAACGCGGTGGTGTAAACATCGCTGTTGTTACTTTTACTCAATGCGAAACCACCGTTGGTGCGTTGGGCGAGCAGCAGGAAATCAATGGCTGAGCTAATAACGGTTGTATCATTGTAGCCAGCGATACTTAGCGATTCTAATGCGAGTGCAGTATCAATAGGTGTACTATGAAAATTAGCCCAGTCGCCAAAACCACCGTCCGCATTTTGATGGTTTAAAATTTGAACAATCAGATCAATAGTAGAGGTGCCGTTGTTAGACGCAGCAATAATCTGTCGGGCAAGATATTCGGTATTATGAGACGGCAAGTCGGCGAGAAATCTGTGTGCCGCCGTTGGGTTATGGTTCGCGTTTAATGCAGAAAAAGTCCGCAGTGCTTCGCTGGTTGACTGAACCGCGGTTGCCAGATCCTCAGCCGTGATATAGCTGCCATCCACTTGGGATTGCGCTGCAAGCCACGCGAGACCCTTATCAATATCGGCCTGCGCCGAGGTTAAAACCAGAAAAAATAGCGTGAGAATGCTGATGAAAGCACTACAAAACCGCGTCATTCCATGACCCCTTATTGTTGCTACTGTCTTACAAGCTATCGGGCTTGTTCGTCGTCCTTGTCGTACTGTTCTGTGCGCCAGGCTATTGCAAATTGATACGATTGTTCGGTTATGGCTCTGGGGTGGCTACCAGTGAGCTAACCGAATAACGGCAAAAAGTATGGCAATGAACAGAAACGTTGAGGGTCACAGGTTAATGAGATGTTTGATAAAAGACTATATCGGAAAAGTTAAACTTCGTAAAAATCATGGTTAGTGGTTGCAATAGCAGAGGGTGGGAACCACTGCACGTTAACAAGTGGTCATCGAAGTTGGGGAAACTGGAGAAGAATAACCCTGCCTTCCAGAGCTGGCACTGGGGACTTGCTGGGGTGACCTCGGCACAACTAGAGCGGGGGCTAGCACGTTGCAGCGACTCAGACGAAATGAGAGATGAATGATGATTGAGTTACCCTTTTCATTAGCTATTGAAGCGACTAAAGAACCGGATTTCTTCACCTTTTATTCACCGGATTTAGAGGGATTTTCGGGTGTATGACACTCTATTGAGGATTGCATTTATAAAGCCAAATGGGGCATGTTGGAGCACATGGATCTATTGAAAGACCAAGGACTCCCTGTTCCTCTACAGAATCCTGACCCACAGATTGTTATTCAAAATGACAGAAGCCTGGTTGCGGCTTGATAGTCCAAGCCATCACGGTAGCCAACCACTTGCTGTGCTTGCCGTAGCCGAGATTAGTCGTTAGGCTGCAGGAAGGCTACTCAATTGCCAAATTAAATTCTTAAGTACAAATGAATTACGTTACGCTGGCATCCAGCAAAGTTGGTAATACTGCCACTTTGTTTACTACTCTAAATACACGGTTAAATTGTCCCGGGCATACTTGGCGCGTCGAAAGGTTTCCATTATTGCGGCGCTATCGTTGTTGCTGATGGCTTCCATCAAGCGGGTCATGTCCTCCATAAACAACGCCATGACCTCCAACAACAATTCACGGTTAGCGAAACAGATGTCGTGCCACATTTGGGGATCACTGGAGGCAATCCGGGTAAAATCGCGAAACCCACCTGCCGCATAGCGAAAAATCTCGGCGCGATCATCTAGCCGCGCCAAACTATCCACTAAAGCATAAGCCAACATGTGCGGCAGATGGCTGGTTGCAGCTAACACCTCATCGTGATGCCGCACCCCCATGTCTACCACTTCGGCGCCTGCCGCTTCCCACATGCGTTGGACCAGATCATGGGCTCTTGCCTCGGTTTCCATCAACGGCGTCAAAATAACCCGGCGGTTTATAAAGAGTTCTGGGAAAGACGCTTCTACGCCACTCTGCTCAGTACCGGCAATGGGGTGGCCCAGGACAAAATTGCCAAGAGTGCGACCAAATTGTTGACGCATATCCCCTAAAACACTGCCTTTTGAGCTGGCCACATCGGTGAGCACACAGTCTTCCGTGACATGATCGGCAATGGCGGCAAAAACCTGGGCTATGGCGCCTAAGGGCACTGCTATGACGATAACGTCGGCGCCCGCAATAGCTGCTTTTAAATCGGTTTCATAACCATCGATGACACCCAATCGTAGGGCTGTTTGCAGGGTCTCCCGGCAGCGCCCTGCACCGACGATTTCATGCACGACATGGGCTTTTTTTAAGGCGCGGGCCAGGGAGCCTCCGATCAGGCCGACACCGATAATACATAACCGATTGATAAAAAGATTTTTAGAGAACATCCTTAGGATAGGCCCCTAATACGCGAAACAAACTCGCTTTTTGCTCCAGCTCAGCTAATGCCTTTGCTACGGGTTCATCGGTTAGATGACCTTCGATATCGATAAAAAACACGTAATCCCACATACCGCGACGGGAAGGACGGGACTCAATGCGGGTCATGCTAAGGTCATAACGGGCGATGGATTCTAATAATTTAGCTAACGCGCCAGGCCGGTTTGCGGAAGCAAGCATGAGTGCGGTTTTGTCATCCCCTGATGCGGGTATGGTGCGATTGCCGATGATCAAAAAACGTGTGGTGTTATTGGGCTCGTTCTCGATATTTGCCACGACGACGGGCAAGTTGTAAATATCGGCCGCACATTGTCCAGCGATGGCCACTGCACCGGGTTCATCTCGGGCAAGTTGCGCCGCCTCGCCGTTGCTGCCCACGGAGATCCGTTCTCCATGGGGTAGATTGGCATCCAGCCATTTGCGGCATTGGGCCAAAGACTGCTGATGGGAATAGATAAGACGGATGTCCTGAAGATTTTGCACCTGACCGATCACATGGTGGTGAATCGGCAACTGCACTTCACCACAGATTTTTAGTGGCGACTGTAAAAACATATCCAGGGTATGATTGACAATGCCTTCTGTGGAATTTTCCACGGGCACGACGCCATAATCGGCGACACCAGATTCCACTTCACGAAAAACTTCATCAATGGCTCGTAGCGGACTACTATGAACCCATTGACCAAAGTGTTTTATAGCCGCTGCCTGGGTAAAGGTTCCTGCAGGCCCTAGAAAAGCAATACGTAAGGGTTCTTCGAGGGCTAGACAGGTGGACATAATCTCGCGAAACAAGCGGGCCATATCCTCATCCCTGAGGGGTCCTCGATTACGCGCCATAACCCGGCGCAGCACTTGGGCTTCCCGCTCAGGCCGGTAAAAATCCGCATTACCGCCCAAGGATTTTTTAATGGCGGCAACCTGCTGAGCACACCGGGCGCGTTCGGTAATAAGGCCCTGAATATGCTGATCCAGCTCATCGATACGATCACGAATAGCCTGCAATTGGTCTTTTTCCGCCATAATGACTGCGCCTCGGCAGGCTTGGTTTTACAGGAATCCCTGTGGGCTTGTCAGGTTAATGTAACACGTCATCATCACCCGCCTCGGTTTCATCATCATCCACGATGGCGTCATCAACATCGTCGGCGATGTGCTCAATTTTTTCGAGGCCAATGAGTTTTTCTCCCTTTTGCAGGCTAATTAATTTAACACCCTGGGTATTACGGCCGGAAATGGAAATCTCCTCAACCCGAGTACGCACCAAAACCCCGCCATTGGAAATCAACATAACCTCCTGCTGACCGTTGACTTGGACAGCGCCGATAACAGCCCCATTACGTTGTGATGTTTGTATGGCAATAACCCCCTGGCCACCACGACCACGGACAGGATATTCCGCAATAGGCGTGCATTTTCCGAAACCGTTCTCGGTGGCGCTCAGCACATTACCCTCTTCCACCACCAGCAAGGCTATGACTAATTGATCTTTATCCAACCGCATACCCCGCACGCCACAAGCATTACGGCCCGTTGAACGTACTTCTGTCTCAGAGAAACGAATCGCTTTGCCCGCATTGGTAAATAACATGATGTCCCGATTTCCATCGGTTATCGCCACATTCACCAATTGATCACCGTCCCGCAGATCAATGGCGATAATACCACTGGGTCGCGGCCGGGAATATTCGCTAAGCGGCGTTTTTTTAACCGTACCTAAGCTGGTGGCGAAAAACAGATAATCAGCGTTATTAAAGTCGCGTATCGGCAATACCGCGTTGATACGCTCGCCTTCTTCTAAAGGTAATAAATTAACGATGGGTTTGCCCCGGGCCGCGCGGCTGGCTTGAGGTAGTTCATAGACTTTTTTCCAATACACTTTACCGCGATTGGAAAAACAGAGCAGTGTGTCATGGGTATTAGCGACAAACAGTTTGTCGATGAAATCCTCTTCTTTGAAACTGGTGGCGGTTTTCCCTCGCCCGCCACGACGCTGGGCCTGATACAACGACAAAGACTGAGATTTTGCATAACCAGCATGAGACAGTGTAACCACCAGATCTTCTTCGTTGATGAGATCTTCGGTGGTCAAATCCAGATGATCCAGGACAATTTCAGTGCGCCGGGCGTCGCCAAACTGGTTACTGATTTCCATCAGCTCATCGCGGATGACCGCCATAAGCCGGTCGGGTAAGGTCAAGATGGCTAGCAACTCCCTAATTTTATCCAATATGGATTTATACTCTTCAACTATCTTGTCTTGCTCTAGGGCCGTAAGTCGATGTAGCCGAAGATCCAAGATAGCTTGAGCCTGGGCCGGAGAAAGCCGATAACCATCATCCTGCAAGCCTAACCCATGGGCAAGTTCTTCTGGTTGGGATAGCTCTGCGTCAGTTTTGGAGAGTAACTCAGTCACTACCCCTGGTGCCCAGACTTGGGAGAGTAGTGCGCTACGGGCTTCAGCCGGGCTCGAGGCTGCTTTGATTAAAGTAATCATAGCATCGATATTGATCAATGCGATGGCCAACCCTTCTAAAACGTGGGCCCGCTCGCGAGCTTTACGCAATTCAAACACGGTGCGTCGAGTCACCACCTCCCGACGGTGGCGAATAAAGGCTTCCAACACCTGTTTGAGATTGAGCAAGCGCGGCTGGCCATCCACCAAGGCCACCATATTGATGCCAAAGACGCTTTGTAACTGGGTCTGCTGCAGCAGATTATTGAGGACGACTTCGGCCATTTCACCGCGGCGTAATTCGATGTAGATACGCATGCCGTCCTTATCCGACTCATCCCGTAGCTCGGTAATGCCGTCTATTTTTTTTTCTTTAACCAGCTCAGCAATTTTTTCGATAAGCCGGGCTTTATTGACTTGATAGGGCAATTCCGTGACGATAATAGCTTGTCTGCCCTTGTCCTCTTCTTCGATATGGGTTTTCGCACGCACATAGATGCGTCCTCGGCCTGTTAAATAGGCTTCGCGAATGCCTCGGGCGCCATTGATAATTCCTGCGGTGGGAAAATCAGGCCCTGGCATATGAGTTAACAGATCGTTGACGGTAATATCTGGATTTTCCAGCAACGCAATACAAGCATTGATCACTTCCCCAATGTTATGGGGAGGAATCTTAGTGGCCATGCCCACGGCGATACCTTCGGAACCGTTGATCAAGAGATTAGGTATGCGGGCCGGAAGGACCGAGGGTTCGCTCTCGGTATCGTCATACGTAGGGGCGAAATCCACCGTTTCTTTTTCAAGATCCGCTAAAAGCTGATGAGCAATGCGCGCCATACGCACTTCGGTGTAGCGCATGGCGGCAGGGCTGTCGCCATCTACGCTACCAAAATTGCCCTGACCATTGACCAACATGTAGCGCATGGAAAAGGTTTGCGCCATACGCACAATGGTGTCATACACAGCCGATTCACCGTGAGGGTGAAAGCGGCCAATCACCTCACCCACAATACGCGCGGATTTTTTATAGGGCTTATTCCAGTCATTGTTTAGCTGGTTCATGGCAAAAAGCACCCGTCGGTGCACCGGTTTCAATCCATCACGAACATCAGGCAACGCCCGACCTACGATGACGCTCATGGCGTAATCCAGGTAGGACTGCTTCATTTCATCTTCCAAATTGACCGGTAAAACTTCTTTAGCGAAATCACCCATAATAACGGCAGGACCTATTGTTTAATTTTGTAATACTGGGAATAGTGGGCGGCATGTTAAATGGATTATTATACCATTCCTTGCGGTCACTATGCCGGTTTAGCATTGACGTTCAACTGCAATTTGCAAAACCCTTTTAGCTAGACAATCAGGGCAAGAGGCGAGCAGCCAAGCTTGCAGGACAAACCCGACGGCGGTGTCTAAATTTATTTCACAATGCTTATGCTTAAGTAGGGATGAATCGTTGCGGGTAGAACGGGTAGAACGGGTAGAAGTGGATGTATTAGCTTTTATAGGGTTTAAGGCAACGCAGGGTAGTGGATGTATAGGTGTGGCCTAGCAAGTCTTGAATGGTATGAATATCGTCACCCTTCACATGACGGTGCAAGGCGAAACTGCGGCGGAGGGTATGGGGTGTTACTTCAGAAGAAAAACCTAGAATACCGCGTAGACGGCGCATCTGACGTTGCACAACACCGGGGTTAAGACGTTTGCCGGAAATTCCCAAGAACAGGGGTTTTTGCGGGTCTACAGTAATAGGGCATACTGCCAAATAGTCTGCAATTCCATTAGCTACCCAAAGTGGAAGCAGAACTCGGCGCACTTTACCCTTAGATCCAGAGATAACGACAATATCTTTATCGAATATATCGTCTCGATTTAAGCTCAACGCTTCGCCAAGTCGTAAGCCAGCCCCATAGAGCAGTCCAAACAAGGCTAGATCCCGCTTAGCAAGCCATGGCTCGTCGCTTAAATCGACTAGGGTTTGTAGGGCCTTACGAATTTCTTGTATAGACAGTGACTTGGGTTCGCGTTTTGATATGGGTGGGGCTGCTATCTGGTCAAGCGCTATTTTGGTAACAAGACCTTCTTTTTTAAGAAAGCTAAAAAAGTTACGTAAGGCGCATAAAGTGCGGGCTACCGACGAAGCAGCCTGGCTCTTTGCTAAACAAAATTCGCAATAGGCTTGAAAATCTTCTGCAGTCATTGTTTGCAGATGTTGCAACTTCAGCGGGTCCTTGCGCAGTTTTTTAAAGTAGCTCAAAAAGGCAGCTAAATCCTGCCCATAAGCACTACGGGTGCGAGCAGAAGCGCATTTACTGTGCTGTAACCACACCTGCCAGGTCTCTATGACGGAGGCAAGGTTTGGTTCGGTATCCGTAATGCAAGATCCTCTCTTATCCAAACGCACCACCATGACTGGTTAGCGGAAAAGAATATAGTGAGGATAATTGCGTTCACCTTCCTTGGCAAACGCAAATCTTTTTTTGATGTTTGTTACAAATACAAACTAGATATTATCCAGTTGAATATTGCTTTTCGATGGGGTTTTATGATCTTCACGCAGCTTTGGCGTTAGCGGTGGTCATATTATCCTTGGCAAGATAATCAAGATTATCTTTAAAACCTGTGGTTAAATCAGCTAACGTCTTTGCGTCTTCCATCATTTTCTCCCGTAAAGTATTAGCCACTTCACCTTGATCGCTCAAAAAGTTTTGTAAGCTTTTAGGATCTCTAACGTCAGCCGCCGCTTTTAACTGGTTGAGACTCATATCCATATAGGATTGCAAAGCTTCCATCTGAAACGTCATGAGTTTTTCAAGCTCATTCACTAACAATTTGTTAGTTTTTATGATTTGAGTAGGTAACGCATTGGTATTTTCAAAACATTTAGAGAACATATCGTACATGATAACCCCACCTCCGGGATGATTGATTTGTTGCAGTGCAATATATATATCACACTCTATGTTGCACTGCAACATTAAATTGTGTTTTTAAAAAAGCTTTAATTTGGGTATCTCAACTGACTAAAATCAAGAGAATCATTTATCGCTAACGCTGCATGTATTAAAGATCACGAACCTCCACTCCCGATCCTATGCAATAAAGCTATACTTAGATGCAGTTCAATCTAGATATTCAGTACGATAACCTGTGCTGTGGATATCCAACAGACTTTATCAAACTTATAACTTTGCGTAGTTCACTTTAGAGGTGAGCATAAAAACACCAGTCAAAACTATTGTTTTTTATGGGGAGTTCGCTGTGACGGCGTTTTGCAAAGCAAACCAGGGTGGAAATAAACCATGAGCACACCAAAGCTGTTTAGTTTAAATGCTCCCTTGGGCGGCGAAATTACAGCTTATTATCACGATTTTGGTCCTTCCACACGCTCTCCTCGGTTGGCTTTAGTGGCTGGTTTTTACGGCAACGAGCTTAACGGTGTCTTTGTACTCTCCAGACTCGCCGACTTTCTCAGGCGCATTGAGACTAAAGAACAACCGGAAAAACAACTGCGGGAACGGGTGCTGATTATCCCTGCGGTGAATACACTCAATCTCAATAGTCATGCTCGGGACTGGCCTATCGATAATAGAGACAGGGATACACCGTTGTCGGGTTATCTTGACAGCGACATTGCTCAACAAATCGCCGATGCAGTACTTCAGGTGACTCGTCAGGCTTATTACCGTATTAATATTAGAACCTCTAATCTTGATATTGAGGAAATGCCCCAGATCTGGCTTTATGAACCCAATGACGATGAACGGGCAAGCGCTTGTTTGTTCGGTTTACCCGCCATTGTTGAACACCCAAAAGAGTCCATGGTCCCCTCTTCTTTAGATTACGCTTGGCATGATGCGGGTGGCGAAAATTTTGCTATTGAAGACGGTCAAGCAGGTTATTTACATACCCCCCACTGCGAAACCCTATTTCGTGGGCTTATCGCTTTTTTGGATCGAACCGGGATAGTGACGGGACTTACTCTTTCCCAGGAGGAAGAGAATCTACGTTATTTTGGCTCAAATCAGACCTTTGCTATCGTTTGCGAAGAAGCAGGCTTTTTCGTCTCACGACTAGAGGTAGGGCGTTGGGTTTATGGGGGAGATCATATGGGTTATATCTATGACAGTTTTACCGGTGCTGTGCGTACGGAAATTCGGGCGCCTGTTAGTGGCCTGTTGAGTAGTTTACGGCGTCATCCCATATTATTTGAAGGCGATTTGATTGCTCGTATCTTGGTTTCAGGAAATGACTAGGTGTTTACCTGATAAGTCTCGCGCACTTGTTGCAGAGGACAAACGCCATGAATACCTTTCTCTCGGTGGGTTTGCAGGCGGCACACCAAACCGTCAACGCCTCTTTGTCTTTATACAAGCCACTCGATACTTTGGATTGTGGGTAAGGTCGGTCTAACTGAGTAAAATACTCTGAGTTTTTAAAGGAGATCATGGATTATGAATACAATTTGGGTATTGGTGGCGGATAGCAGTCGAGCAAGACTATTTTCTGTGGAAAAAGCCCTTGCGCCGTTACAGGAAATGCAAAGCTTTGTTCACCCTGAAAGCCGTGTAAAAACTCAAGATTTAGTCACTGATCGTCAGGGACGTAGTATGGGAAACAACCGCACCATGGACCACGATATAGAACCTAAAAAACAAGAAGCCATAGCCTTTGCTAAACAACTCAGTGAACATTTAAAAAACGGCCGTCACCAAGGACATTTCAAAAAACTTTATATCACAGCTTCGCCAACTTTTTTAGGCTTATTGCGCGACAAACTCGACACGAAAACCGCGCAACTGGTGGTGGAAGCCGTGAGTAAGGATCTTACCCAACTCGATCCTGCGCAGATTCGCAAACATCTCCCAGAACGCCTTTGATAGGCTCAAAACAGCCCTATGCAAGCAGATCAGCGACGCTACTTAGAACTACTGGCGAAGGACTATCCTTCGATTCAAGCTGCTTCCGCAGCCATTATCAAATTAACCGCTCAGCTAAATCTTCCTAAAGGCACAGAGCACTTTTTATCGGATATTCACGGTGAGTATGAGGCATTTCGTCATGCCCTACGCAACGGTTCCGGCTCGATTCGACACAAAATCGAGGAAATTTTTACCGATACCCTATCTGAACAGGAAAAAAGAGAGCTTGCGACGTTAATTTACTACCCGGAGCAAAAACTCCCTCTTATCCGCGAGAGTGTTGCCGACAATACCCAGTGGTCTTACACGAAATTATTGCAACTACTGAAAGTCTGCCGGGTTGTAGCCTCAAAATATCCCCAGTCTCATGTCAACGCTCTTTTACCATCCCATTTTGCGGCCATCATTCAGGAATTGCTGCAAGCCCAAGTAAGCAGTGACAACGACAATAAACGGGATTATTACCAAAATACCTTGACTAGTATTATCGATACCGGGGCTGCCGATGCCTTTATCATCGCTTTGGCGTTGCTTATCCAACGGCTAACCATCGCTCGGTTGCATATCATTGGTGATATTTATGATCGCGGTCCCGGCGCCCATCGCATTATGGATGCCCTGATGGATTATCGTGAGGTGGATATTCAATGGGGTAATCACGACATTGTCTGGATGGGCGCTGCCGCGGGCAGTGACGCCTGCATTGCTAATGTCATTCGCATATGCCTGCGTTACGCTAATATGGAAACCTTGGAAAATGGCTATGCCATTAGTCTTTTGCCTTTGGCGTCACTGGCTATCGACGTCTATGGCAACGATCCTTGTCAATCATTTCAGCCGCCCCAGACGACCGAGGCTGAACTCACCGATCACGAGCGTAAGTTGATGGCGCAGATGCACAAAGCCATCACCCTCATTCAACTTAAATTGGAAGGGCAAGTCATCAGACGGCGACCTCAGTATCAGATGGAGGATAGGCTTCTTTTAGACAAGATTAACCTTACAAAAGGCACGGTTCGGATTGACGACATGGATTATCCGCTTCTCGATAGCCATTTCCCAACCCTCAATCCTGCACACCCTTTTGCTTTGACGGACCAAGAAAAAATCGTCGTGGACAAATTACGGTTTTCTTTCCTCAATAGCACCGAGTTACAAAAACATGTCCGCTTCCTTTTTTCTAAGGGCAGCATGTATCTGACCTACAATGGGAACCTCCTTTATCATGGTTGCATCGCCATGAATGAAGACGGTTCTTACAAAGCATTTGCGGTGGATAATCAGGCCTTTGTAGCGAAAGAGTTTATGGATAGAGTGGATCGGCTGGCGCGCCAAGGCTATTTTGTCACCGATGATGCGGCGCAAAAGCGCTATGGGATGGACGCCATGTGGTATCTCTGGAGCGGTGCCCAATCGCCCCTTTTCGGCAAAGAAAAAATGGCGACCTTTGAGCGCTATTTTATTGCTGATAAAACCACCCATTCAGAAAAACGCAACCCTTACTACGATTTTAGAGACCAAGAAGCCACCGTCCGTAAAATTCTCCAAACCTTTGGTCTCGATGGGGACACCGGACATATCATTAACGGACATGTGCCCGTCAAAGCCAAAAAAGGGGAAAGCCCGGTTAAAGCAAATGGAAAACTAATCGTTATCGACGGGGGGTTTGCCAAAGCCTATCAGACGCAAACGGGTATTGCGGGTTATACGTTGGTGTATAACTCCCATGAAATACGTCTCGTTGCCCATGCCCCTTTCGAGTCGACGCAAAAAGCTATCGAAGAGGAACTAGATGCCAGCCCACAAAGCGAAACACTAGAAATATGCCCTGTTAGAAAGCGGGTAAAAGATACTGAGCTAGGCCGCGAAATTCAACAACAAATCCATGAGCTGAATGCGCTTTTAGATGCCTATCGAGCCGGATCCATTAAAGAACGCTGATGGATCTTTTTGAGGATGCCAGCTACTTGCGTTTTTTGATTATCCTGACGGTAGAGAAATACCCGTCATTTTTTTGAAAAGCGCTACCGCATAAGAATCCGTCATACCGGAAACAAAATCGGTAATACCCAAGATCCGCTGATACAGACTGGCATGGGGTTTTCGCTGAAGACCCACATACTGTTCCGGGATCAGGTAAATTAACATGTGGCTTTTTGGCGAAGCTTTAGCGCCGTGGGCAGCAATATCGTTGACCGTGGTGATAAAGGCTTGCAGTAACCCACCCAACACTTCGAACCCTGCTGCACCGATTTCCACCACGGGCTGCGACACGTAAACCTCCTGCTCGGCCTTTGTTTTAAGATCTTCCATAGCCCTAGCTGCTGGAATGAGCTCCAGCAATTCCGAGCTAAATTTTCCTTGCAGGATAGCTTCTTCATGATCCATGAAACAGTGGTGTACTTGATTGATGATAGCGCCTATCGCTTTGGCCCGCAGATATTCAATTTTTTCTTCGGGATGAACGATTACGGTAAGGCGCTGGTTCACAGTTTCCCCTTCCAGCAGCGGTAACAGCAAGTCTCTAACGGCTTCGTAACTCAGCTGATGAAGACGAAAAGCATCTTCGATATCGATAATGCGAAAGCAAATATCGTCGGCTGCCTCTACTAAATAAGCCAGCGGATGACGTCCCCAGGCTCCCGATATAACGGGTTTTAAATGGAGTTGCTTGGCCACTTCAGTGAACAGGTCGGCATCGTCCTGAAAAAATCCAAATTTATGATAAGCCACACCGGGCAAGTCAGCACTTGGCAACCAAGAGGCTCGGGGATACTTGGTAAAAGCGCCGAGGGTAGCGCAGGTCAACTGTAAACCACCCCGGTTATCAGGACTCTGTAAGCGGGTGATGAGTCGAAACCCTTGAGCATTCCCTTCAAATCGCAAAAAATCATGCTGCTGGGCAGGGGGTAACTGCGCACACACCGCTTGACCTGTTTCTGAGGTGGCAAACCAAAGCCGAATGGCGTCTTCACCGGAATGACCAAAGGGGGGATTGCCGAGATCGTGGGCAAGACAAGCTGCCGCGACGATGGCGCCAAAATCCTGGGCAACCACACCCGGCAAACCATGGCGGCGTATAATGCTGTCGCCGACCTTAGTGCCCAAGGTTCGGCCTACGCT
This sequence comes from uncultured Candidatus Competibacteraceae bacterium, assembly GCA_964423745.1. GTDB lineage: Bacteria > Pseudomonadota > Gammaproteobacteria > Competibacterales > Competibacteraceae > CAYRGG01. Next base: position 31,291 of record CAYRGG010000040.1, read on the forward strand.
GGATGCTTCTAGACTATGGGTCAAGCGGGTACGGATATAATCGCTCTGGGATAAAGGAAAAACCTGGGTTTTATCTTGCAAACGACGGAACGCCGAAGAAAACACGATGCGGTCAAAATCCCGTTGAAAATCGGTGCGCACTTCGCTGTCAGGCTGGTGTCCTGCTAACCCGAGCCGGGTGCGTGTCAGTAAATGCAGCCAATCCATCAGTCCTCCGACGCCATTAATGTCTCTAGGGTTTCCTGAAGTGTCAGCCACTGTTCTTCCATAGCCTCTAACTGCTTTACAACCTCACCCTGACGCTGCAATAGTTCAGTGAGTACTGCCTTGTTGACCGTATCATAGAGATTCGGGTCCGCCAGTGCTATCTCAATCTCTGACTTTTCGGTCTGCAACGCCTCTAACCGCGTCTCTACAGTTTTTAGTTCTTTTTCTAAGGGTCGTCGTTTGACCGCCAACTGTTGACGTTGCTCGGCTTCAGTACGCTTTTGCTGACGTCGTTTAGACGCAGTGCTACCTTGGGCGGTGTCTTTTGCGCCTTGTTGGTGGGTGTTTAACCAATCCCGATAATCATCCAAGTCCCCCGCAAAGGCATGTAATCGTCCCTCTGCCACCAGGGCAAATTCATCGGTGGTGGTACGCAACAAATGACGATCATGGGACACCACGATTAAAGCGCCTTGGTAGTCCTGCAGGGCCAAGTCCAAGGCATGGCGCATGTTTAGGTCCAAATGGTTAGTGGGTTCGTCCAATAACAACAGGTTAGGCCGCTGCCACACCAGCAACGCTAGGGCAAGCCGAGCTTTTTCCCCACCCGAAAAGGTGTCGACGCAGGTCAGGGCCGGTTCGCCAGAAAAACCAAAACCACCCAAAAAACTTCGCAGGGCTTGTTCCTGCTCGCTTTCGGCGAGCATCTTAAGGTGTTTTAAAGGACTCCAATCAGGGCGCAGTTGTTCCAGTTGATGTTGCGCAAAGTAACCAATCTGAAGCCCTTGCCCCAGATTTATACGTCCATCGAGAATCCCAAGGGCACCCGCCAGTGTTTTTATCAGCGTGGATTTGCCTGCACCATTAGGTCCTAGCAGCCCGAGCCGCATTCCCGGATTAATCACCAGATTCACGTTATGCAAAATCGGTGTCGTTTTCTCGTAGCCCATATTCACTTGCTCAAGGCTGAGCAATGGATGGGGTAATTTATCCGGGGCCTCAAAGTGAAAGGAAAACGGAGAGTCAACATGGGCGACGGCCACTTTTTCCATGCGCTCTAACGCTTTCAAACGGCTTTGGGCCTGACGGGCTTTGGTGGCTTTAGCGCGAAAGCGATCGATAAAGCTCTGCAAATGGGCAATATCTTTTTGCTGCTTTACATAGGCCGCTTGTTGCTGGGCCAATTGAGCAGACCGTTGATCTTCGAAAGCGGAATAATTGCCCGTATAAAGACGTATTTGTCCGCCCTCTAAGTGAGCGATATTATCCACCACATTGTCCAGCACATCCCGATCATGGGAGATGAGCAAAAGTGTGCCAGGATAACGCCGCAACCATTCCTCTAACCACAATACTGCATCCAAATCTAAATGGTTGGTAGGTTCGTCCAGAAGTAGTAGATCCGAACGGCACATCAGGGCTTGGGCCAAATTGAGGCGCACGCGCCAACCGCCGGAGAAGGAAGCCACAGGATTTTCTATAGAAGCAGCGGAAAAACCTAAACCTGCCAGGAGACGAGCCGCCCGTGCTCGCGCTGTGTAACCATCGACGGCTTCAAAACGTTCATGCAACGTCGCGAGCTTTACCCCATCGGTGGTCTGCTCTACTGCTTTGAGGGCCGTGTCCACCGCCCGCCATTCCCGGTCGCCATCCAAGACAAATTCAATGGCTGGTTTTGACAGAGCTGGCGTTTCTTGCGCCACATGGGCAATGGTTAACTGGAGTGGCAATTCTAGATCACCGGCGTCCGGTTGAAGTTCCCCCTGAATCAGGGCAAACAGGGTTGACTTACCGCTGCCATTAGCGCCAACGATGCCTACCTTCTGCTTGGCGTGAACCGTCAACGACACATCCTGTAATAGGGGTTTGCTACCCCGCTGCAGAGAGAGATGACGTAGTGTTAGCATAGCGCGGTCTTCAAATAGCTAGGACTGTTGATGCTCGTTCCAGAGGACGCCGTGAATACGTCCTACTTCGCCGGCTTGACTGCGGCCATCCAGGCCGCAGACACCTCTTTCACAAGCCACTTAAAGTCCTGCTTGCTTATGAGTAAATGTGGGTAAGTCCCAATAGCGCTAGTTTACCGGCAAGTGCATCGGCAAGAAATCAGTTAGAAGGACTTTTCATCGGGTTTTGGTCGTAGCGATTCCCCTAACCAATTCACCTTATAAAGATCTAGACGACGGTCGCGGAAATTGCGTACGCTGCCGTGGGTGCGCACTTCTTTAAGATTGTCTAAATCTAAATCGACAATCAAGGTCATTTCGGTATTGGGGGTGGCTTCAGCGGCGATGGCATCCGGCGGAAAAGCAAAGTCCGAGGGAGTAAATACAGCCGCCTGGGAATATTGGATATCCATGTTTTCCACATTGGGTAGATTGCCCACACTGCCGGACATAATCACATAACACTCATTTTCGATGGCGCGAGCTTGGGCACAACGGCGTACTCGAAGATAGGCGTTTTTGGTGTCGGTCCAAAAGGGCACAAACAACAATTGCATACCTTGTTCCGCCAACAATCGCGGCAATTCGGGGAACTCCACATCATAACAGACCAAAATGCCCACTTTGCCCACATCGAGATCGAATACCTTAAGGTGGCTACCCCCTTTAAGACCCCAATAGGCGTCTTCATCGGGTGTGATATGCAGTTTATATTGTTTATCCCATTGACCGTCACGCCGACACAGATAACATACATTGTGCAAGGTATTGTCATGATACTCCGGCATGCTACCGGCAATGATATTGATATTGTAAGCCAGGGCTAAACGCACCATCTCTTGGCGCACCGGCTCGGTGTACTCTGCCAAACGGCGCACCGCTTCCGCGGGATTATCCTGGTTAAACTGCGCCATCAACGGCACATTAAAAAATTCGGGAAATAAGATGATATCTGCCTGATAACCGGCGACAGCATCTACAAAATATTCTATTTGATGCAACACCTCTTCGAGGGATTTTAAAGGACGCATTTGCCATTGTACTGCACCAATGCGCACTACGGATTTACGCCCACCGATGAGAGGCTGCTTCTCCTCATAATAGATGTTGAGCCATTCTAACAACGTGGCATAGGACTGGGATTCAGTATCATCCGGCAAATAGCCGGTGATAATCTTGCGCACATGAAAGTCATTGGCCAACTGGAAGGTTAAAATAGGGTCGGTTAACTCCCGCGTCTTAACCAGCTCTACATATTGCCGAGGCGTCATTTCCTGGTAGTGGTGCTGATAGCCTGGAATACGACCTCCCGCCACCAGAGCCCGCAAATTCAGCTTCTCGCACAGTTCCTTACGGGCATCGTAGAGGCGGCGTCCCAAGCGCATACCCCGGTAATCGGGATGGACAAAAATATCTACCCCATAGAGGGTATCACCACTGGGATCATGGGTTGTGATATAACCATTGCCGGTTATTTGAGTATAGCTATGACGATCTCCATAGCGAGCATAGTCCACGATGAGGCTGATGGCAGCGGCCACCACTTTACCATTATCTTCAATACAGATTTGCCCTTCCGGAAAACGGCTGATTTGCGAGGCAAACTGCTTATTCGACCAGGCTCCCTGCATGGTGGGGTAGACGAGGTCCATAATTTCGCGGATGTCTTCGTAATCGGACAACTGAGTATTACGAAGCTTTAGCCGATGCTCAATGGGTTGTTCGCTCTGCGGAATGCTCATAAATAAGAAAAGACCCTGCCAATAGATAAAAAATCAAAAAACGTTTCCATGGAAAAGCTTTTTAACAGGTGCTATTGACAAGATCAATGAGTGCCTGCAACCATCCTAGAAAAGACTTAAATAATCTCGATAGACACAACGGTTCATCACCACTTGCATACCGGCTGCTTTAGCCCGCAGCGCAGCCGTCTCGTCGATAACACCATCTTGTAGCCACAGGGCCGGTAACTGCAAGTCAATACACGACTCCACAATACCCGCCACATGGTGAGAGGCTCGGAACACGTCGACTAAGTCGATGGGATCTGGCACCGATTTTAAATCGGGATAGGATTGCTCTCCAAAGATACGGTCTATTCCTGGATTCACCGGAATAATTCGATACCCAAAACCTTGCAATGATTTAGCCACACCATAGCTAGGGCGTAGCGGTGAGTCAGAAAGTCCCATAACAGCAATGGTTTTAACATGTTCCAAGAGAGCACGGATGTCTTCCATGGAAGGATTTTCAAAATGCTCGTTCATATAAATAACCTCTTGGATTTTTGATAGTGCAATTATAAGCCTTGCTTATTGCATTACTTGCAACTTACTTAAAAAAGTAAACGCCATCAAATTCAAAATGTACAAAAAAATGGATTTACGTCAAAAATGACGTACGTCATTTTTAACGTACGTCAAGAGAAATGTATTTTATGAGAGCAAATCCTGGCGAAATAATTTCGCTAAAAAATGTCATAGGGCGAGACCGACTTATCTCGGAAAGTACGCTGCGATAGAACCCTATGATTGCACCCAAGCGATAAGCTCTTGCCATTGCTCCACATCGCGGGCCGTTCGATAGTGAGGTAGATCGAACAGAGTAGTGCCGTCTAAGGCCATATGCACATAGATTTGGGCATCCCGAAGTAGACCCAGCACGGGAAGCTCAAGCTCAGCAAAAAACTGCTGCAATTGCCCCATGGCCAGGGTGCGGGAATTCACCCGGTTGCCGATTAAGGCAAGGGGACGTTTTCCCTTACGCACTTGTTTTAGTTCTGCGAGCAAACTGAGAAAATCAGCGCTTACTGTAGTGTCAAATGGCGAAGGCTGCACCGGAATGACCACTTTATCCACCTGCTTGACAGCGAGTTTTAAAGGTTCGCCGCGCATGGCTGCGGGTGCGTCCATAATAACCACGTCGGGATCTGTTTTAACAGCTAACTTTTTTTCTGTATGGCCATCCCACCCACGAATGGGCGGTAAGTGCTCGGCCCGTCGGGCTAGCCAATTCAGGGCTGAGCGCTGCTGATCCAGATCAGAGAGGACAACTCGCCGACCTTGCCGGGCAAAGTAACCGGCAAGATTAGTAGCGATGGTGGTTTTACCACAACCACCCTTGGGATTAGCCACTAAAATCGTATCCATTACAATACCGTTTCGCCGTTAATTGTTTTGCTTCATGATACCGTTAAGTGTAGTGGATTCAGGTCATATGCAAAAAATGATCGATCATTATCGTCGAAAAACACGTTGAAAACGTATCAATAGGAGTGGATTTGGTTGAAAACCTTACCTTCACTGAAGCGCAACAGTAGCCTGCTACGGTTTTGCCCAGCGCAACCACAGGCAGTCTTCGTGACAATAATACTGCTCATGGGGTTAAGCGCCTGCGGTGAGGATGCCAAATCGCCGGAGGTGCAGCTTCGGGAGCGTATTGCTATGGCCGAAGCAGCTGCCGAAAAGCGGGATCTAGACACTTTACGCGACATGGTTGCAGAACAATACAGTGATGATCGTGGTCTTGATAAGAGAACTGTGCTGCAATTGCTAAGGGGTTATTTCTTACGTCACCGGACTATTTATTTATTAACGCGGATTCAAAACATCGATTTACCGCAGCCTGACCAGGCCAAAGTAACGGTATTCGTCGCTATGGCTGGACAACCCATCGACACGGCTCAAACGCTGCGGTCGATACGTGCTGATCTGTATCGATTTGATTTGATTTTTAAGGCTGAAGATCCAACTCATTGGCAAGTTATCAACGCCGCTTGGCGGCGTGCTAAATTAGATGATCTTTGGTAAAAATAAGTTTGCTGAATAAGGATAGTTCATTGAGTACAATAAATTATGAAGAAAAAAACCCATTATTCTTGTCTACCTGCTTTAGCCATAGTGTTGTTGGTCAGTTTTCTGTTCATTGACAGCAAGAATCCAACTGCAGCGATAATCACCTCGGCTACTGCCGCCCCCGCCGACGAAAATAGTGCAGTGCCTGCTGCTACTTTTACCCTTGAAGGAATCCTTCAGCCAGCTGCCAGTAATGGGGTGGATAGGGATATCAACGACCCCCAAGCACCCTTTCAGTCCAATTCAACACCGGAGTTACCGCAACCTGTTGCTAATCCTGTTTCTTTGGGTGGGTACGCCAACATGCCCGGCACGGGTCCCCCAGGACGTTTGCGCAATACAGGGGATCAAGCAGATTGGTATCGGGTCGACTTGGCGGCAAATCAATGGGCAACACTATACATTGCAGCAGACGGTCGCCGTAATGATCTCGATCTGGGGCTTTTTGACATCAATGGCAACCTTATCAATGCATCTCTCGGTCAGGGTCGCTTTGAAGCGGTGACAGTGAGTGAACCAGACACCTATTTACTATTGGTACAACCGTTTCAAGGGGCTTCTAACTATGTGTTAACGGTGGGTCAACAGACCCTTTCTCCCAGCAAAGACCTGCAACGACTCAGTGACCCCTTTGTGCCAGGTGAGGTCATCGTAGGTTTTGCGGACACCGCTGCAGCTAGCGCTAAAAATTTAAAAGCTCAAGCCCAAACCCTAGGATTATCCCTCAAAGCAGGCGGGGAAGTGGGACGTAACGCCTTGCTTGCCTTACCAGCAACCGATCAACGCATGAAAAGCTACCAAACCTTAGGCGTTGACCTTGCAGTGGATGCTTGGCGACGTTGGCAAATGGCAGATCCTCTGCGCCGTAAACTCGAAACCTTGCTCATGATAAAAGGGTTGCGGCAACGGGTCGATGTCATTCACGCGGCGCCAAATTATATACGCCGACCCATGTTGACGCCTGACGATAGACGTTTTCCCCTGCAATGGCATTATCCGCTGCTGATGCTACCACAAGCTTGGGATATAACAAGTGGCGCAGGCGCCACCGTGGCGGTGCTGGATACGGGAGTATGGCTGAGTCATCCCGACCTGCAAGGACAGCTACTACCAGGTTATGACTTTATCAGCGATCCCGCCAATGCCGGCGATGGGGACGGTATCGATGCAGATCCTAATGATCCCGGCGACGCAGCCCTTTTTGGCGTTAGCTCTTTTCACGGTACTCATGTGAGCGGCACCATAGCTGCTGCCACCAATAATACGCTAGGGGTAGCGGGCGTCGCTTTCGGTGCTCAAATTATGCCGCTGCGGGTATTGGGAAACCGAGGGGGTACCGACTACGATATTGAACAGGCGGTGCGCTTCGCTGCGGCCCTCCCTAACGACGCAAACATCACACCACCACAGCCGGCTGATGTTATCAATCTAAGCCTGGGCGGCCCAGGCTTCTCAGAAGCTTCCCAAAGCGTTTATAGGGCAGCTCGTAATGCGGGAACCATTATCATTGCCGCGGCTGGCAATGGCGGCACAGCAACGCCTTTTTATCCTGCCTCCTATGAAGGGGTAATTTCGGTGGGCGCCGTTACTATCGACAAAACCTTGGCGCCCTATTCCAATACCGGCCCAACCCTGGGTGTGACAGCTCCCGGCGGCAATACCGCTCGGGACATCAACGGCGACGGCAATCCCGATGGTATTCTAAGCACCGCCGTGTCCGACGCCAATGGCACCATCACTCCAAGTTTTCGATTTTTTCAAGGCACCTCCATGGCGGCCGGACATATGTCTGGCGTAGTGGCTCTGATGCGAACCGTGAATCCTACGTTAACGCCTCAGGGACTGGACACGTTTTTGGCCAACGGATCGATCACCGAAGATTTGGGCCCCGCGGGTCGCGATAATCGATTTGGCCATGGCTTAATCAATGGCTATCGCGCCGTGGTTGCCGCATCCAATGCCGCTGAAACGCCAATCAACCCGGTTCCCATTCTAGCGGTCAACCCATCCGCCCTAAGTTTTGGCTCTGTGCGTACAAATTTGTTGCTGACGGTGTCCAACGGCGGTGGTGGTTCGCTTGTTGTAGATAGTCCCACGGAGAATTCAGGGGGTTGGTTAACCCTTACGCCGCAAGTAAACGCCAATGGTCTTGGCAGTTATCAAGTAACGGTAAATCGTAACGAACTTCCTGAGGGTGTTTACACGGCGACTATCCTGTTCTCTTCTAGCGCTACAACCGCTGAGATTTCGGTCACGATGCAAGTGGTCAACAACGCCACTGGACCCAGCACAGTGGGTCAGCAATACGTGCTGCTTATAAAAGCCGGTACCTTGAAAACCCTACAGGAGGCGCCCGCTGTGCGCCAACAAGATGGCAGCTATGCCTATCGTTTTGAAGGCGTGCCGACAGGCACTTACCGCATTGTGGCTGGAACCGACACTGACAATGACGGTCAAATTTGCGAGTCTACCGAGGCATGTGGCGGTTATTTGACCCTCGATAATTTGGTAAATCTCCCAGTCAATAGTAACCGTAACGATCTAGATTTTGTGACTGACTTCTCCGCAAACCTACCTAGTCCGTTGGGGAGCAATACGAATGGGGGTTACCCACGTCGCCCTGCAAGTGGTCAATAACACACAGTTAGCCGCGCCATGAAGCCAAGATGGTCAGCACTCCTGCTTATCGCCTGTTGCACAATGGTAAGTGGTTGTACTGTCAAGTTTTTCTATAACCAATTAGACTGGATGATACCCTGGCATATAGAAGATTACTTGCCTTTCACTGACGAACAACAGGCCATTTTAGAGCAACGTATAAATCATCAACTGCGCTGGCACAGAGAAACCCAATTACCTCACTATGCCCTATGGCTGAGGCAATTGCGGGATGATTGGCAAGATGGCTTGGATCTCGCAGAACTCGAGAATCATCAAGATTTATTAGAAAAACATTGGAATACACTACTGCAACAGCTTGTTCCCGATTCCGCTGCCCTATTAGCAACCACCACCGATGAACAAGTTGACGCTTTATTCGAAAGTATGGCGGAAGCCAACCAAGAGTACCGCGAAGAGTATGTGGCTCCCGACTTAAAGACCCTGCGAGAAAATCGACTTAAACGCCTAGAAAAGTGGCTTAAGCGTTGGACAGGAGAGATAACAGCGGAGCAAGAGGAATTGTTGAGTGACTGCAATGAGGGTTTGCAATTAGTGGGAGAAGAACGGCTAGCCTATCGTCGGCAGTGGCAGGCTATTTTTCAACGCTTGCTAGCAAGACGTCATGAACCTGATTTCGATGAGCTTTTATCCCGCTTTATCACTGACCAAACCCACAGCCGTCCAGCCACTTACCAGCGCAAATTCGAGGCTAATCGAACCCTTACTCAAACATGTATTTTGGCTATAGATGATCTTATGATGGACCGCCAGCGAGATAGTTTGCTCGAGAATATCTCTGAGCTGGCGGATGATTTGGATGAGTTGGCTTATCAGATAGAATCTTAAGCCAAAGTTATACCATTCACATGAATTAAGGCTCCAAGGTAGCCCACTGGCGCGAACACAGG
>CAYRGG010000041.1:0-40633 GCA_964423745.1 uncultured Candidatus Competibacteraceae bacterium
AGGAGAGATAAACAAGCTGGTTTGAATCAAAATCTGGATCGAGAGCTACATCGAGGAGCCCCCCCTGACCTTGAGCAAAGACTTCGGGTACGCCGTCAAGAGGTTCAGACAGGGTATTGAAAGTGATTGTTTCCATTGCCCCTGTTACTGCTACACAAAGCCTTAAAACCTAAAACAAATATTAATCAAAGCGTCATACCCCTCTGTTAATTTCACACCGTCTTTCTAGCGAATATTTCTTTTAGGAGTCAACCGTGCGAGAAAAGACAGCGCGATCGCGTTTGATGATACTAGGTTTGGCCATGTGCTTCGGTGCATTCCAGAGCCATGGGTCAGAGACAGACAATTTACACACCACGTATGCCTTGGAAAACAGCGCAGCGGATAAACTTCACGACCGATTTGACGAACCTTTTGATTTACAAGCCCATCGGGGCGGCTTAGGGCTGGTGGTGGAGAGTACGCTTCACTCCTTTGCCAATGCGTTAGAGATCGGTGTGTCCACTTTGGAGCTTGATATACAGATTACTGAAGATGGTGTTGCGGTTGTGACCCATGACCGCCAAGTCCAGGGCCACAAATGCCAGGATACCGCGCCAGCCTTTGCAGACGATCCCGAGTTTCCTTATGTGGGTAAATACATCAAGGATCTGACCTTAGCCCAAGTCAAAACCCTCGATTGTGGATCGCTGCGTTTGCAAGACCATCCCTGGCAACGCTTAGTGCCGGGTGTCACTATGCCAACCCTCAGGGATGTTTTTGAGTTGGTGCATTTTTATCAAGCTGACGACGTTATGCTCAACATCGAAACTAAAGTGGAAGCGGGGGCACCTGAAGAGACCGCACCACGAGAAGAATTTGTCCATGTGGTTTTGGATGAGATCGAGCGGGCTGATATTGCCGATCAAGTCACTATCCAAAGTTTTGACTGGGGCGCGTTGATGCTGGTGCGCGAACTTGAGCCTAGTCTGGGTATCGTTGCCCTCACCAATGGACAATCCTTTTTACAGTGTGGCGAACCGGGTCCGTCTCCGTGGCTTGGTGGGATCGATTATGATGATTTTAACTGTGATTTGGTAGCGGCGGTGATGTCATTCGGGGCCGATGCAATTTCACCCGTCCATGGGGATCCGCAAAATGGCCGTTTCGGGCAAGAAGACTATGAGCCATTTACCACCCCGGAGCTGGTGCGGCGCGCCCATGCCCATGGGATTCAAGTCATTCCCTGGACGGTTAACGACCGGGCCACGGCAGAATATCTGGTTGAATCCGGTGTCGATGGCATTATCACCGATTATCCTGATCAGATGCGCCATGTCATGCAGGATTATGGCCTAAAACTGCCAAAAGCGTACCCTTATCCTGAGGTTCATTGATTCTCGGTAAAAAAAATCCGTTCCCTCACCCTTATGAGTTCGCAGCCAGTTCTGGATGTGCTGGCTAGTTTTTTACATTCAATGCGTTTTATTACTTTTGTTAACGTAATTGTTATAAAAAATTTAGTTTGATGAGTTTATAGTCTGTTCTTTTGCTGCTGCCCAATGGATTGAACTGTTACATTCAAAAGGAATGAAGATGCGCATATTAATTGCAATTTTGTTATTAGTAGTATTCCATCTACCCGCAAGCGCCGAATTTGGGTCATCCAAGGAAGTGACACAATGGTTCACTTTCTACTATCAGAAGCCAGAACCGGAAAAGATCCCAGATGCTATTGAGTATATGATTGAATTAGGGATACTCGATAATAAAGATGCCCTTGCTCCTACTGTTGGTTTTCTTGCGGGTGGTTTTAGAGAAAATCCTGATCGTGTTGCGGATTGGGTGGATCAACTTAGTGCTCTTAATGACTCCCATTTTCAGATAGTCATTTTTGCGTTATGGCATGGAAATCTTCCTGAGTCACAAGCAAGGGTTTATGAGCTACTAGATAGCCGTCCAAACTTAAAAGAGAAATTAACTCTACCCTATCAAAGCTTACCAATACCTGTTGAAGAAATCCCGCTGGAACAAGGAGCGTGGGTTCTAGATGCTTTGTGGGGTAACTTTATGGTTACCGGCAATAAGACACCTGTTATTAGAATGATGACAACATTACCATGGATCGACAAGAAAGAGGGTACTATTACTAGGCATGATATTGATCGTTTACTAATTGGTTCCGCCGCACGATGGTCCCTTATATCAAATGCAACACAACACCCACGGGTCCTTGAAATCTGCGAGACAGAAGTGGAAAACCAACCAGAAGAGGTTGCCAATAAACTTCGTGAAGTGATAGCAGAGGCAAAGGAAAAGCTAGAGAAAGGTTAAGCTGCAATATTAAAGAGGTGTTTTTAAATAGTTACTCACTGTTGAAAAAAGGTACTAATTTTTATTGGTTGATTTTTTTAAAACCTTAAAGGCTAGAAAGAACATGGAAGGAATAATTTCTCTTGATCAAGAACAGAACAACATCCTGGCAAAAGTTTCTTGGATTGGTTATCTTAGGATTGTTATAACTACTATATTTCATACAACCATATTATCAGTGATTGGCATCATAGCAATCAATATCTTTTCAAATTATCGGATAAATATTAATCCCTACCAAAATCAAATAATTTTACTTGGATGTATTTTAGGTAGTTTTGTTTTTTTAATGTTTTTATATAATGTTTTTTTTCTTAGAAGTGTGGTTTTATATTACGATGATGACGGTGTTTGGCTTTTTTCCGGTATCTTTCCTTGGTCGCGTGGAATTATAGGTATCAAATGGCAAGATATGGATGAGGCGCTGTATAAGACAGCTTTTTTGAGTTGGTTATTTAAATCTTATGACTTAACAATTAGTCATAGATTTACAAAATCCAATGAAATAGTTTTGCCCGATATGTATCAAGGTAATAAGGCTGTGATAAAAATTAATGAACTTCTTATAAAACAACATAAAAAAGTCAAATGAACAGTTGCACCTGACCACGGTGATTTTTCTTGGTTTGGAAAAATACATGGTCAGGTGTCACAAAAACATACTTGTTTGCAAAATTTACCTCTTATTTGTTCTCCTGGTGCTTGGTAACGCTGGGGACTACAAAAAAATGCACATTTTCAACCTTAAGTATTTACTCAATTAAATCCTCCAAGGATTGATGACTTTAACGCTTGTGGTCATAAAATCAGCAATTTTCCGTGTGACAACCGTCAAATTATGCACCAAGGCTGATGCTGCGATAAGCGCGTCCCGCTCCGAATGAGAATTAGGTACATGCAATTTAGCACATTGTCTGGTGACGGCTACGTCGATTGGAATAATACGATCAGCGAACGTGGGTAACACTTGCTCATCGAGCCATGTTCGAAGTATTACACCTTGTGTCGAGTCACGGCGTTCCATCGAAAGCACACCGATCTCTAATTCTAAGACGCTAATTACCGATAGATAAAAATGAACTGTCGATACACTTTCAGCCCAAGCGATGATCCTTTTATCAGCTCTGCCTGTCTTAGCTTTACGTAGTTCTGAAACCACGTTAGTGTTTAGCAAATACATTAGGACAAGTCAGCGCTCCGGTAGAATGTTCCACTCAAGCGCGGTGGTTCAAAGTCGATCTGCTCGGCATCTGGCATTGCCAGTAAATCGACAATGCTTTGCTGATGACCGGCAATTTTTTGGTAGTCCTCGATGGAGAGTAAGACATAGGCTGGTTGGCCGCGATTTGTTATAAACACGGGTCCCTTTTTTGTGGCTCTTTTTGCCCTACTCGTATCTTGGTTAAACTCTCGACTAGATAAAGTAGTCATCGACATAATTTGTTTTAGCCTGTATATGTAGAAACATAGCTACAAATGCTACAAATCCATAGTTGATAAAACAAGCTTGATTGAGGGTGAGTTAAAACAGGGATAATCTCCCTGTAAGTTGTCTGTCATGGATCACATTAGGATAGTAATGCCTAGCGTTGTGAGGTTAACGACAACTCCCTCCCTTTGACCTGTGCTAATCCCTACATCTCACCAAGCTACTTTCAAAAAACCTTTAAAAATCAAAAACTCCAAAAATCCTATTGAGCAGGCACGGTATCTGCTTGACTGTCTATTCAGTGACAAATTCTAACGCCATAAAAACCATCTCCAGGAGCGTACCGATGGAGTTAAAAGTACTACAGGGCAATCCTAGTCCTTCCCAGCGGAAAACTGCCCCCGGTGCCCATCCAAGCGCCAATAATCCTGAAAACAGTCTGCCTGAACATATTCAGCGCCAGATTGAAGATCATCCTTGCTATTCCGAGAAAGCCCATCATCATTTTGCCCGGATGCATGTGGCGGTAGCGCCAGCCTGCAATATCCAATGTAATTATTGCAATCGCAAATACGACTGCTCTAATGAATCTCGTCCCGGTGTGGTCTCGGAACTGCTCACTCCCGAGCAGGCCATACAAAAAACCTTGGCGGTGGCCGCTAGTGTGCCGGAGATGTCGGTTTTGGGTGTCGCAGGACCAGGCGATCCGCTGGCTAACCCCGAGCGTACTTTTGAGACCTTTCGCGCCTTATCGGAAAAGGCCCCGGATATAAAGCTATGTGTGTCCACCAACGGGCTTAATTTGCCAAACCATATCGATGAATTGGTCAACCATAATATCGGTCATGTGACCATTACCATTAACTGCATCGATCCTGATATTGGGGCCAAAATCTATCCTTGGATCTTTTGGAATCACCGCCGCGTTCGCGGTCGCAAAGCCGCAGAAATCCTCATCGAGCAACAGCAAAAAGGACTTGAGATGCTGGTCGCTCGCGGGGTGTTGGTGAAGGTAAATTCGGTCATGATTCCGGGCGTCAATGATGACCACCTGAAAGAAGTGAACCGGGTTGTTAAGGAAAAAGGCGCTTTTTTACACAATATTATGCCGCTGATCGCCCGACCTGAACACGGCACCTTTTACGGTGTGATGGGTCAACGGGAACCCACTCCTGAAGAATTACAGGCCCTCCAGGATTCTTGTGGCGGTGATATGCGGATGATGCGTCATTGCCGTCAGTGCCGCTCCGATGCGGTAGGTAAGCTGGGTGAGGACCGTAGTGCTGAATTTAGTCTCGATAAAGTCGGGCAGATGGATATCGATTATGAGGCCGCCGCCGCGAAACGGGCCGAGGTAAAAACCGCCATTCAGAACAGGCTTGAAAAACAACGTTGTGGCGCTGAACAGGGCGAGTCCTTTGTACAGCTGGTGCCGATGAAAAAGCATTCACCCAACCTTAGCACTCGACCGGTACTGGTAGCTATAGCCAGTAAAGGGGGCGGTTTAATCAACCAGCATTTTGGTCACGCCAAAGAGTTCCTGGTGTACGAAGCATCGCCCCAGGGTGTGCGTTTTATCGGTCCCCGGAAAACCGATCTCTATTGTACGGGTCTCGATACCTGTGGCGAAGCCGAAACCACCCTGGCGCAGACGATCCGGGCGTTGCAGGGCTGTGAAATCGTCCTCTGTGCGAAAATCGGTCTAGGTCCTTGGGAAGCCCTGGAAGATGCGGGCATTCAACCCAACAGCGAGTACGCTCTGGAACCCATTGAAGAGGCTGCCATGGCTGTTTACCAAGAATTGGCAGCTGCCGGTAAATTAGATGACATGCCAGCGGAATCTGGACAGACCAGCGCTTAACGGGGGAGATACATGTATGGCTTTTAAAATTGTCGCGGCTTGCACTAATTGTTGGGCCTGTCAATCCGTGTGTCCCAGTGATGCCATTAACGAAGCAAAACCGCATTTTTTGGTGGACGCTAAAAAATGTAATGAATGTGAAGGAGATTATGCAGAACCTCAATGCGCTAGTATTTGCCCCGTCGAGGGCGCTATCCTAGATAGCCAAGGAGAACCGGTCAATCCTCCGGGTTCCCTTACGGGTATCCCACCTGCCAAGCTTGCGCTTCTCGCGGGAGGGTCTAAAGCGCCGCAACTGCGCAGTATTGTCTAGCCAACTGACAACTGAGGTATAGGGTGATTATGAAAATAAGTGCTCGTAACACATTCAAAGGTAAAATCAAAACCCTGAAAGAAGGGTCTGTGATGACCGAAGTGACCGTCGAAGTGTCCGGTGGACTTGACGTGGTGTCGGTTATCACCAATAGTTCTGCGGCCAGCCTGGGTCTTAGCGAAGGCAAAGAGGTTCATGCGGTTATCAAATCTTCTGACGTTTTGATCATGACCGACTAATGCATGAGGCCACAGGGAGGTGGTTCCCGGTGCTGGTTACTATAACGTTTTGATAAATAAAATTATTTTACATAAATGCAGACAAACGACTGAGGAAATTTACGATGGCGAAAGCGCAACTCACTTTTGAAGATATTAACGTGACGGTAACGGTGCCTGCCGGATCCCGGGTCATTGAAATATCGGATAAGGTCAATTCAGGTGTTATCTACGGTTGTCGAGAAGGCGACTGCGGCACCTGTCTTATGAAAATTATCAGCGGCTGGGAAAATTTGACAGAACCCTCTGTGTTGGAAGACAAAATATTACGGGATAACTTCGCGGGTCGGCACTATCGACTTGCCTGTCAGGCGCAAATCTTAGGTGGCGATGTAGTGGTAAGACCCGGTTAGAAGACTTGCCTTTCGCTAGCGTGACTATCTGATTTTTAATTGTTAAGCCCGTTACAAAATAAAGGGGATTTATTGTTATGCCGATGATTACATTTTCCAGCCCTGAATACCGCGATAAAACCGTTTATGCAGTGGCGGGTAGTCATGTCGAGACAGTGCTAAAAATTGCTAAGGCCAACAAGATTCCCATTGCGTTTAACTGCCAAGACGGTGAGTGTGGCACCTGTTTAGTGAAAGTGTCGAGTCTTGAGCAAGGGCAACGTATGTGTGGCCGTCCCCTGGAGCGAGAGATTGGCGTATTAAAAAATTTAGGAAAAGTGACCAACGAAGAAATCGATGCTATCCGCAATGACGACATGCCTCCTGCTTGGCGACTGGCCTGCCAATTGATCGTCCGTGACGAAGATCTCTTAGTGGAATATTGAGTGTCCATCACTTGACGTTGATAACATCGCCTATGCTTACAGCGGTACAGCACCAACCCCTATCAGATCTATACCAACGGTTTATGGCGGCAAGCCGTGGATCGGGTAACGATGTCACCATTGCTCAGATATTGGCGACCCACTACCTGGGCGGCGGTTCCTTGCCCCATTACCTGGGTCTTGAACCGGATGCTTTTGGGCAGTTATTAGAACGGCATTTCCCCCATGTCCAGATCCCTAACCCAGCGCCCCGTTCGGCGCCGGAATGGGACCCTCGCTTAGTTGAAGAGAAAGATGAGTTAGTCAAACTCATGGTGATGTATCGGGCCGGTAGGGATGCTTCAGAAATCACCATAAGTCGTATTGTTGCCACAGCCTGCATGGCTAACGATCACCTTTGGCAGGATTTAGGACTTTGGTCGCGCAAGGATTTAAGTGCTTTGATGGTGCGCAATTTCCCGGCATTGGCGGCTAAAAACGATCACGATATGAAATGGAAGAAATTTCTTTATAAGCAGCTTTGTATTCAAGAAGGGATTTATATCTGCCGGGCGCCCTCCTGCGCCCAATGTTCCGATTATCATAACTGCTTTGGGTCTGAGGAATAACCGTGTCAGAACTGGCCCTCGAAGCGCGTGCCGTCGGCGCTTATCTCGGTATGGCGGTGGGCGATGCCTTGGGCGCCACCGTCGAGTTTATGACACCGCGGGAGATTCAAGCCCAGTATGGCCTGCATGACCGTATCCGCGGTGGCGGCTGGCTAAAACTGCCCTCGGGGAAGGTAACCGACGATACCACCATGGCCTTAGCCTTGGGGGAGTCGATTTTAGAGACAGGCCAGGTAGATGCCTATGCCATTGCCCAGGCTTTTGATGGCTGGTTACGCCGAAAGCCTGTGGATATTGGCAATACCGTGCGGCGTGGTATTGTCCATTTTCGCACCACCGGCCATGCGGCAGTGCCGGAAAACGACTGGGATGCTGGCAATGGCGCCTGTATGCGCACATTGCCCATAGCCTTGGCCACTCTGGGGCAGAGCGATGCCGTTGTCCAAGCAGCCTGTGAGGCCCAGGCTCATGTGACCCATTATAATCGGTTATCCGATGCGGGTACTCTATGTGTTGTCAACATGGTTCAACAGGCGTTGCGAGGGGCTAACGCCGTGAACTTACTGCAAGGCCCGGTGCAAGCTTTGATCGCAGCTTATCCTCTATTTCGTTTCCGCAAACGACGCCAGGAAAATCCTAGTGGTTATATTGTGGACACCCTGCAAGCGGTGTTTCAAAGTTTGTTCGATACGGATACTTTTGCCGAGTGTCTCGTGGACGTGGTCAATCGGGGCGGAGATGCGGACACCACAGGCGCCATTGCAGGTATGATTGCGGGGGCTATTTATGGTGAAGCAGCTATACCTCCTCGCTGGATTTATGCACTGGAATGGGAAACTCAGTGGCGCTGTAAAGAACAAGCCCTAGCTTTAGTCCGGTTGTCACAACAGGGTGATGTTTCAAGCCATGCACCCCACCAAGTTCTTTATGCCTAAACCTAAAACTTTATGCCTAAACCTAAAAGCGATTAAGGCATATTTTTCCTGTTTTAAAAAGAGGTAAACTGCCAAAGGCTTTGGCGGATTGCGCGAAATCCACGAAGTTTCTTTGCCAAAACTATAGGCATTTGCCCATGACCCATAATTTCCTCTACCAAAAACCCTTGCAATGATGTTTACAAGAGAAAACTATCCATGAGTCAAGAAGCTTTTGATAAAGCGGCCGTCGTCGCAACCCTTAACCATATTTTAGAGTTAGAAATGGCGGGGGTAGTGCGCTACACCCATTATTCCCTTATGGTCTTTGGCTATAATCGTATTCCCGTGGTGTCTTGGTTGCGAAAACAGGCGGATGAGTCCCTGTTGCATGCCCAAGAAGCTGGTGAATTGATTACCTATTTAGAAGCCCATCCTTCTTTAGGGATCGGTCCACTTTTAGAAACCCATCAACACGATATTGGCGGTATTCTTAACGAAGCGTTAGAGCACGAAAAGGCCGCCATCGAAGCTTATCGAGGATTGCTCTCCTTGGTAGAAGGGAAGTCGATCATGCTTGAAGAGTATGCGCGCCGCCTTATCTCAGACGAAGAGATGCATGCAGGGGATATTAAAAAGATGCTACGGTTAGGAAACCCGTAGTTTGATTGTAGTGTAGTTAGGGAATTGCTCTAGATCAAGCGCTGCCGACAATCATACTGATGAATCAAAGCACGTTCGTTTACAGTAGGTTGTCGGCAAGGGCTTTAAGCAATCAAAAAATGCGGCTTACTGATGTAGCTCTTTACATACACCGGTAAATGACGCCGACCCATAATATAGCTGCCAAAATCGCTTTCCAACTGGACAGGTTCGGGTTTTCGTCCATACCAGTCGGTATAAGCTTGTTCAAACAGCTCAAATTCATTCACACCAAGTATATCGGCTAATTCCGTGATGGTTGTTTGCATGACTCCTGCTCCCAGCAATTACCCTAATCAATATCAGTAAAGGAATACTCTTACACAGGATGCTGTGCATTTCTCGTACCAACCACCTTGAATGAAAAATCAATAACTTACTGAGTGATGAGCTCTTTGAGGGCCAAAAAAATGACTTTTTTGGCCCTTGTTTTGGGCAAAACTGCCCTATACCAACCTTTGGTGACTTGACATTACACAAAATTAATCTACAGCGGAATGCTCGAAATAGGACCAGAATATAAAACAGGTTCGATGCCCTGTTCACGAAGCTTGCTGGCCGGCTTATCACCAATCTGGGTGACAAATACTTTTTGGCAATCTTGGATGACCTGGTATACCGACTCAAACCGCTCAGCATCAAAGGTATGCTCAGGATCATTGACCGAGAGCGGTGTGCTGGAACGGGTTTCCACTAAGTCAAGCTCCTTACCCTTAACGTCAAAAATCAAAAAACGGTCCGCCTTACCAAAATGACCGTCCACATGAATACCATCGTTTGACACCACAGCAATTCTTGTCAATTTCTTTACCCTCTGAGATAAGTTTATTTTACGTTACGTTGCAACAAGGCTGTTTATCAACCTCCCGTTTCAAAACCGGGATACAGAGTCATACCGCCGTCTACATAGAGACAGAGACCCGTGACATAATCGGAATAATCCGACGCCAACCACACCGCTGCCCGAGCAATATCATCAGGTTCTCCAATACGCTTGTAGGGCACCAGTTTCATGAGTTCGTTGTAAGCTTCTGGCGTCTCCCAAGCTTCCATATTGATGGGGGTACGAATGGCGCCTGGGGAAATGGCATTCACGCGAATACGAAGTGGGGCCATCTCTTGGGCGATACTTTTCATTAGCATCATCACGCCACCTTTAGAGGCGGCATAATTAACGTGGCCTGCCCAAGGAATAATATCATGCACGGAACTCATGCAAATGACTTTGCCGGCGGCGCAGGAAACCGCGGAAACCACGCCGCGTCGCTTAAATTCGCGGATCGCTTCGCGGGTGCATAAAAACTGCCCGGTGAGGTTGACTTCAATAACCTTGTTCCATTGTGCTAAGGTCATTTCATCAAAGGCGGCATCCCGCTGTAGCCCTGCATTGTTGACTAATATGTCCACTGTGCCGAATGTTTGACAGTGATAGTTAAACATAGCCTGGACTTGATCTTCTTTAGAGACGTCGGCTTGGTAAGCATAAGCTTGCACACCACACTGGCGTTTGATTTCTTCCACCGCCTCCTCGGCCTTGGCGGAATCGCTGCTATAGTTGACCAACACATCAGCGCCAGCGTGCCCTAGGGCGATGGCCACTTGTTTGCCAATACCCGAGCTGGCGCCTGTGACCAAAGCTTTCTGACCTTTCAACACCAATTGCTGAGGACAAGTGGGTAGTACGGGCATAGGCAAGGTTGACTGGTTCGGTGTGCTCATGGATGGTCTCCTCTGGAGGTTGGACTGGTTTCCGCTTAAGAGGGTGGTCGTCTCGGCTGGAGTAATTTCGCGACGAGGCTAGTCGTTGATATTCGGCATCATCGAGTAATTTTGGATTGGGTGCTGGCATAGCGACTCTATCAATAAAGGATTTTATGAAACAGTTACGACTTTACGCCAGTTTGCTGATTATGGACGCACAATCTACGCATCCATCGCCTCGGCGCTTTTCCATGGTTTGTGGTAGTTTTTATAGCGTGAAACCTACCAATTAATGGCAACGGGTTTTAACACCATCAGGAGTTCAGTTCAATGCCATGAATACCTATCCGTCTCTTTATCAAATCAACACGCGGGTTTGGTTAATAAAACGCGCTCGCGTTCTTAATCATCCTGCCACCTTGGACGATATCCCGGATGCAGCGCTGGATCAGTTGGCCGAGCAAGGGTTTAACTGGGTTTGGTTGCTGGGTGTTTGGCAGACGGGCGAAGCAGGACGCCAGGTATCATTGACGCATCCAGCCTGGCAAGCTGGTTTTAGAGAAACCCTTGAGGACCTGCAAGAGGAGGATATTGCAGGGTCTTGTTTCGCCATTAGCCGCTATGCGGTACACACGGCGTTGGGCGGCAATGACGCGCTGGCCCGTTTGCGTGAGCGTCTGCATCAGCGTGATTTACAGCTCATGCTGGATTTCGTACCCAATCACACGGCGCCTGATCATGACTGGGTTTTCCAGCAGCCAGATTTTTATGTACAGGGCAGTGAAAACGATCTGGTCAATACCCCAGAAAAGTACCAACGTATGGAATTACCTGAAGGTGCGCGGATTTTAGCCCATGGGAGAGATCCCTATTTTCCCGGCTGGCCCGATACGTTGCAGCTCGATTACGGGAATCCTGCGTTGCAAGCAGCCATGCTTGGCGAGCTTTTGTCCATTGCCGCGTTGTGCGACGGTCTGCGTTGCGATATGGCCATGCTTATCTTGCCCAAGGTGTTTCAGCAGACTTGGGGAATCCTAGCGGCGCCCTTTTGGCCCCAGGCTATTAAAAAGGTGCGCCAACGGTTTCCAGAATTTTTATTTCTGGCCGAAGTCTATTGGGATCTAGAGTGGACGTTGCAACAACAGGGTTTTGACTACGCTTATGATAAACGGCTCTACGACCGTCTTCGAGACCGGCATGCCGGTCCAGTCAGAGCCCATCTCCAGGCGGGGTTGGATTATCAGAACAAGCTCGCCCGCTTCCTTGAGAACCACGATGAACCCCGTGCCGTGGCGACGTTTTCCTGGGATGTTCACCAAGCGGCAGCCATGGTGACCTTTTTAACACCGGGATTGCGATTCTTTCATCAGGGTCAGTTGACGGGTTTTAGCAAGCCTATCTCACCACACCTGCGCCGTGGCCCCGCAGAACCTATTGATGAATCGGTACACCAGTTCTATACACGGTTGCTTGACCTATTGCGCGAACCTGTACTACGCCAAGGGAATTGGCAACTGCTCCAATGCGCCCCCGCCTGGGAAGGCAATGGGACATGGGACAATTTTATCGCCTTTACTTGGCAAGGGTCCGGTCAGCAATATGTATTGGTGACGGTAAATTTTGCGCCTTACTCAGGACAGTGCCGTGTGTTGCTGCCATTTCAGGAATTTGCAGGCAGGGTAGTGCATCTAGAAGATAAGTTAAACTCTGTCGTTTATGAACGTGATAGGGATCAGATCGTTACAATGGGACTTTATTTGGATATGCCCGGCTGGGGTTATCATGCTTTTTATGTGGATTTGCTGAACTGATTGATAGTTCACAAGAACGGACACATTGGAGAGATTAAGGCCGAAAAAACTGTAATAACCTACATGGCTTGGGGAAATGTGGCTCTGTCTATCGCAATGACATCCCTGTCAACCTTGGTCGCCGTAGTCGCAATGTAATTTGCTAGGTCTCACTTACCTCACCGGGGCGGTGTAAAATGTTTAACATCGGTGGGTAAAACAGGTGCTGTCACTTCATAGACCAACAGGTCGGCTTGATTATCCCGTTCGGTCATAAAGTAGAAGCGCATCATTTTTGTGCCGTCTTCTGTGACTTCACCATTGCTAATGGGTTCGGCCCAGAAAGCGTTGTTGGAAACCACGAGTTCAGGATCAGTGGGTTCAAAGGTGTCTAAGCTTGCTTCATCAAGATCATCGATATATTCGTTTACAGGTACTTGATGTACGGGGTGGTTGTCACGTAAGTCCACAAGATCAATGCCACCAAAGGCAACGGTGCCTACAGGCGTATCATATTTGTTGAGGCCACCACACAACATATAATCCACGCCTACGGAGTGACAGTCCTGATAGTCAAGGTAGTGTTGAGGGTTGGGCACCCACTCGACAGATTGTACTTGGGCCAGACCATCAACTGCTCCTATCAATTGCCATTGATACAATCTACGAGAACCCCAGCTTACCCCATGAAAGGTAGCGCTACTCATGTTACGGACAATACCGCCTATATGATCGGGAACGCGAAATACCTCCTCCGCTGCAAGGTTATCAGGATCAACTTGATAAATAATACTGTTGCTGTTGGGTCGGTATTCAGCGACAGGTACCCAGAGATCTTTGCCGTCATAGTCGATGCCACCTGGATGGAAAATAGCGTCTTCGGTAAGTTCAACTTCACCCAGGAGATTGCCATGATCATCAAATTTGAATAGCCACCCGCGGCCGCTGCCGGGAGTACGGTCCAGAGAAAAATCCCAGAGCGCATCGGTCTCACCAATGCTTTCCCGGGGTTCTAAATTTTCTACGGCAGAGACATAGAACATATCGTCAATTTTAACCAAACCCTGGGTATGAAAGGTATCAAACTGCATTTTGATCACATCAACCAGTTCCCAAGTGCTGCCTTTGGTGAGCAAACGAAACGCAGCTGTTGTAGCGTCTTCTCGATTGTCATCGTGTTTGTTAACGGCAATAGCGTTGGAGAACCCTATACTCATTGCTGCCGTGATAACAGTTATCATAATTACTTTTTGTAGATTCATTGGTTTAACCTTATCCGTGACTCAATATATTGACCAAGTTGAAAAAGTAACGGAGGGTTATTACAGGGCATTGCGATTTTGGTTGCATCTTTATGACACGCCAGTTACTAACGCTGGCTTCACAGGGCGCTGACCAATGGTTTTTGGCGTGAGGATGGCAGCCATTGGTCCTGGCGATCCCTGTCTCGGAAGTGCAGCAGCAGGGTTTTTACGTCCATATCTTTCCTAGATGTATTCATAGCAGGGGTTTGCCATGCCAGTAGTTGCGCGGCTGCATCAGCAACCGGTTGTTTAGGATAATAAAATTCCGTTGCCCAGTGGACAAATTTAAGCACTTGAAAAGCGTTGAACCAGTGCAAAAAGCGTTTTCGAAAGGTCTGCACAGACGCCACATGTTGTTGGATTTCTTGGAGTTTGTTTGGAAAACGCTGCATTATTAGATATTCCATAAGCGTCTTGGGAAGCCCAGTGAGCCATGAGGACTCATGGGGTGAAACGGTATAGAACCTATCTATATTTGCGAAAAGCGTCTGCAAATCCAGAAATACCTGGGGCGCATAGCTGAGATAGCTAGTTTGCTGCTTATTCGCTAGCCATTCACACTGGGCTTTTCCGGTGCCAAAGGGGGCGCGGTGGGAAGCCCGTGGAGAAGGTATGACTGTTGTGTCGAGGATCTCGCTAAAATTTCCTAAAGAAGTGATTTTCTGAAGAAAGTAAAAGTCTTCTCCGCCCTGGCGGCGATTCATGCCGCCTTGCTTTGCGTACACGTCGCTGCGTACCGCCATGCAGGAACCTAAGGTATGATAAGCATAGGGAAAACCGCTGAATCGCAAACCTTGTACATAATAACGGAGAAATAATTCGTAGTGGATGATACCTTCACGCAAACGTGGATCAACGTTGTCTTCTAGGGGATGCTCAAAGTATAGGGTACAGCCGGGTGTTTTAGGGTGCTGGGCAAAATGAGCGGTGAGGCAGATTAAATAGTTAGAAGCACAGACACAGTCTGCATCCAAAGATGCCATGACGCCTACTGCTTTGCCGGCTTTTAAAAAGCGGCCTAAGGCTTCGTCCATCCCCAATTTACGTGCTAAGCCTACCCCGGCTTGCTGGGGATTGAGGTTAGGGAAATGCAGTAGATGGAAACGGAGTCCAGGGTCTTTATGCTGGGCAATCCAGGTAGCTGTTTTATGGTAAGTACGCCAGTTTTGGGCATGAACCGCAGAGCAGTCTGCCGTAGAGGCGTTGATAACTACAATAACTTCTACTGCGCAGCCGGGTCGTTGACAGCGCCACAAAGAGGCTAGGGTGGTTATTAAATCGGGTTCATCGTAGCAGGGAATGACGATGACAAGGCCGAGTTGGGCGCTGGGTAAATCTATAATCTGCGGCGCTACAAGTTGATGTTTAAGCAAATAGTGTTGTGCGATGTCAGGGAAACTAGACACAGTTAGTTAATTGTGTAAGCAAGTTTAGTGTGGGAGTCATGGGGTGTCGAAAGTATCCATTGAACTATTGAAAGCGACAGATTTGGCTTGGGTGCAAGAAGTTTTAAATGATTTTGATAGTTTTTTGCAAGATCATGCCAATTGCGAGCGTAAAGCCTCCGCCTTAGCCATGAGTATGGTGGTCAAATATTCAGATCGAAGTCGCCTTATTCCGCAATTAATTCGTATTGCCGAAGAAGAGTTAAGCCATTTTCGGCAAGTTTACACATTGATGGCTGAACGTGATGTACGGCTCACCAAAGATACGCCAGACCCTTACGTGAATCAATTGATACAAACCATGCGCAGTGGCCGAGAGGAACGTTTTTTGGACCGGTTGTTGATATCGGGTTTGATGGAGTGTCGCGGCGCAGAAAGGTTTCAAATACTCTCGGAAGTCCTCAAGGATGAGACGTTAAGAGGGTTTTACCGAGAACTTTGGGGTAGCGAAATCAAGCATAGTCGCCGGTTTATAGATATGGCGCTAGACTATTTCGAGACGAAAGTGGTGGTTTCCCGTTTGCAAAACCTGGCGGAACAAGAGGCGGCGATTGTTGAAACACTACCCCATCGTCCCACTTTGCACTGACAAGAGTAGTTTTATACAAGAAATGCGCTAGCTGCTAACCGCGCCAAAATGGTTTTTCGCCTTCGCGGACGGCATCAGCGCGGCTAATCCCAATATCTTTTAAAGCATTGTTGTCCAGCTTTAAGAGCATGCGACGTTGGCGGGCTAGAGTATGCCACCGGTAGAGCATTTGCAAAAAATCGCCGACACGTTTTAAACCATGGCGCAAAAAGCTTAAAAGATTACCATCTGTCTTATGGTTAGTGGCTACACTATTGATAAAAGGATATTTTGTCATGGTATCAATACCTACAAAAAAGAGTTCAATTAGCACAATATTGTAATTATAGTTGACAGAAATAAAGGTTCAATTTATTTATTGTTACCATGACAATATGGCATCCAAAATTAGACAATTCGATCAAGCCTCGCTATATTGCCCTCGCTGACGCCATTGCCAATGGTATCGCCGATGGTCAGTTAGTCGAGGGAACCCGTTTACCCACCCATCGTGATCTCGCGGCCCGGCTTGGGGTGACTGTAGGCACCGTAAGCCGAGCCTACAGTGAAGCTGAACAACGCGGTTTAATCCGTGGCGAAGTAGGGCGGGGCACCTTTGTGCAGGGATTAAATTCCCAACCCACCTCCTTTGCCTTTCGTCATGTGCACCAAAGCGGATTGATTGATCTGTCTCTCAACCGACCGGCTATTGATCCAATACTGACAGATGCGTTTCGCAAGGCCCTTGTTGCCCAGGCGAGCCAAGGTAATCTGGATGAATTGCTTACTTACCAGCCAGCGGAAGGTATGCCGTCCCATCGCTTAGCAGGCGCTTTATGGATGCAACAGGGTGGGTTCGAGGTGCGTCCTGAGCAAGTCATTGTCACCCAGGGGGGGCAACATGCCTTGTTTATTGCCCTGAGTGCATTGACTAAACCAGGGGACACCATACTTACGGAAAAGCTTACCTATCCGGGCATCAAAACCATTGCCAGTCAGCTCCATGTGACCTTGCGTGGGGTAGAGATGGATGACGAAGGACTTTTGCCCGAAGCGTTTGACGCTGCCTGTAAGGCGAAACGAGTTCGTGTGCTAGTCTGTATACCTAATCTGCAAAATCCCACAGCGGCAACCCTATCCATTGAGCGGCGCCAGCAGCTGGTGGCGATTGCGCGCACCCATGATGTGATGATTGTCGAGGACGATGTATACGGATTTTTACTGGCGCAACCGCCGCCACCCCTTGTCTTAATGGCGCCTGAGCGAACCTACTATCTCACCAGTCTTGCCAAGAGTGTACTACCGGGGCTTCGCATTGGCTTTCTGTACGTGCCCGACGAAAATTGGGTTGAAAAAGTAAGTGCTGTCATAAGGAGCACCACCTGGATGGTAGCCCCGTTTTTGGCTGAGTTAGCTGCCCGCTGGATCAATGAAGGGACTGCTCAGACCCTCGCTGACTGGCAGCGGACTGAGGCCAAGGCCCGCCAAGCTATGGCTGCTCGCATTTTAAATCGCTGGACCTACCAAGCAGGGGAGGCTACTGGCCTGCATTTTTGGTTGCCGCTGCCAAGCCCTTGGCGGACAGACGATTTTGTCCACTGGGCACAGGCCGGTGGCGTCAAAGTGACAGCGGCTGGATCCTTTGCCCCGGACCGTTGGGACGTGCCCCATGCGGTGCGGGTTTGTGTGTCGGCCGCTACCAGC
This sequence comes from uncultured Candidatus Competibacteraceae bacterium, assembly GCA_964423745.1. Taxonomy (GTDB): domain Bacteria; phylum Pseudomonadota; class Gammaproteobacteria; order Competibacterales; family Competibacteraceae; genus CAYRGG01. The sequence goes on from CAYRGG010000041.1 coordinate 17,748, forward strand.
CGCGCCCAGCTTGAGAAAGCGTTAACAACCCTAGACCATTTGTTGAGTGACCGGCCTGGGCCTTGGTCTGCGACGATTTAAGACTTATGTAGTTAGCAACTCGGTTTATAGGTTCACAGTGCTGTGGTAAGGTCCGATATTCTTTAGTTGCATTTTCGAAAACTAGGGTTCAGGCAATGCCTATTGCGATAGATCAGCTGCAGCTAGTAGAACGTATGCCCACTCCCCAGGAATTTAATGGACTTCTAGATGCGGTGGGTTGGAGAGATTACTTTAACTTCCAGGCATCGCCTAAAGCGTTACAAAATTCACTATATGGCTTAGTTGTCAAAGATAACAACCATGGCGTTGTAATAGGTATGGGTCGGATTGTGGGTGATGGAGCTATCAATTTTTATATCCAAGACGTTGTGGTGGCACCTGCCTATCAAGGCCATGGGGTTGGCACAATGATCGTCACAAAAATGATGGATTATGTACAGCAACATGCCCCGCACAACGCCTACATTGGCCTATTTTCTGTAGAAACTGCAAAAGAACTCTATAAAAAGTTTGGGTTTAGAGGACCTGAAGACTATCTCTACGGGATGTGTATGCGGCTCCAACAATCCCCACAATAGACGATGAGTTCTACAGTCCGGACTGAGATATTTTAAAGCGATGCTGCTAGGTCGATTAAAGCCAGCTTGCAACAACTTTAAGAGTGGTTGACAAGGCTCCCAGTACACTTCAGTATGCCTAAAACGCCACTGTTCCCTTGCCAACAACTATTTATTAATGCGATGCTTAACAGCTATTTATCCCATCATCGCCACTGACATTGGCATGTTCGCCATTATCCGTGACCCCAGATTTGGAGGTATCTATGGAAGACGTCGTTATCGTTGCTGCCGCTAGAACGGCTACTGGTAATTTCATGGGCACTTTGTCGCAAATACCAGCTAACGTGCTGGGCGGTAAGGTTATTGAAGCTGTTTTACAAAGATCGGGTGTTAAACCTGATCAAATCGATGAAGTTATCTTAGGTCAGGTGCTCACCGCTGGCGCCGGGCAAAACCCTGCTCGCACAGCTGCCCTTAATGCTGGATTGGGTGAGCAAGTGCCTGCTATGACCATCAACAAAGTCTGTGGCAGCGGTTTAAAAGCTGTGCATTTGGCCTATCAATCCATTCGTGACGGCGATAATGAAATCGTTGTAGCCGGTGGCCAAGAGAGCATGAGTCTCGCACCTCATTTGGTCATGAACTCCCGCAAAGGCACTGTGATGGGAGAGTGGAAAATGGTAGACTCTATGCTCCACGAAGGTCTGCTATGCGCCATTAACCATTACCATATGGGCATTACCGCTGAAAATATCACCGAAAAATGGAATATTACCCGGGAAGAGCAAGATGCGTTTTCCGCCAATTCTCAGCATAAAGCGGCTGCGGCCATTGAAGCAGGAAAATTCAAAAAAGAAATCGTACCCATTGAAATACCCCGCCGTAAAGCCGACCCCCTTTTGTTTGACACCGACGAGTTTCCCCGGGTAGGTACCACCGCTGAAGGACTTGGCAAACTGCGTCCAGCTTTTAAACATGATGGCACCGTTACAGCGGGTAATGCGTCTGGCATTAATGACGGCGCTGCCGTGGTTTTGGTCATGTCAGGTAGTAGAGCCAAACAGCTCGGTTTAAAGCCCATGGCACGGATCGTGGCTTATGCAAAGGCGGGGGTAGATCCCAAGATTATGGGTACAGGTCCAATCCCTGCTTCACGTTTGTGTTTAGAAAGATCCGGTTGGTCTGTCGATGATTTAGATCTTATTGAAGCCAATGAGGCTTTTGCCAGCCAGGCCATTTGTGTTAATCGAGAAATGGGCTGGGATACAGAAAAAGTGAACGTCAATGGTGGGGCTATTGCTTTAGGCCATCCTATCGGTGCTTCAGGCTGTCGGATTTTAGTCACGTTATTGCATGAGATGGAACGGCGTGACGCCAAAAAAGGCTTGGCGACCCTCTGTATTGGTGGTGGTCAAGGGGTTACATTAACCGTTGAGAGGGATTAACGGTTTGGGGTGTATAAATGGCTAAAGTCGCTGTTGTGACCGGTGGTCCTGGTAATTTAGGGACAGCAATATGCAAGGCCCTCATAAAACAGGGTCGTACCGTGATCGGCACCTATCACCCTAGCGATCATAAACGGGCCATGGAATGGCAAAAAATTCATCAAGAAGCAGGTTTTGAAAACAAAGTATACCCTCTCGATGTGGTCGACTATGAAGCCTGTGAGCTGTTTGTTGAACAGATTGAGGTCGATATAGGACCGGTGGAAATTCTCATCAACAACGCAAGCGTAACTCGCGATGCAGTTTTGAAAAAAATGGAAAAAGCCGACTGGGATGTGGTTATCGAGACTAATCTAGGGGGTGTATTTAATTTAACCAGACAGGTATTCCCAAAAATGCTGCATAGGAGGTGGGGACGTATTGTCAACATCTCCTCCATGAACGCTCAAAAAGGCCAGTTTGGTCAGTCTAACTTCGCGGCCTCTAAAGCCGGTATTCATGGGTTTACCATGTCTGTGGCAGCCGAAGGAGCACGCCACGGTGTAACCGTCAACAGTATTGCGCCGGGTTATGTAGAAACAGAAGCCATTAAAGCGATGCCGGAAGATGTGCGCAACCAAATTATCGCAACCATTCCGGTGGGGAGATTGGGAAAACCAGAGGATATTGCTCGGGCGGTTGCCTTTTTGGCGGCTGACGATGCGGGCTACATCACGGGCGCCAATCTGGCTATCAACGGTGGCTCCTATTTTAGTTAATTGTATAAATCCAAAAGAGTTGTAGGTAGTAGCTGTAGCTGCTTTAGCGGTAGCCTTTGCAGCCTGAATATTATGAGTGATCCCCGGGTTATTAAAAAGTATCCGAACCGACGATTATACGATACAGCCATCAGCAGCTATGTGACTCTAGAAGATGTCAAGCGTCTGGTGTTAGATCGTACTGAGTTTCGCGTTGTCGATGTGCGTTCTAATGTGGATATTACCCGCAGTATTTTGTTGCAGATTATTAGCGAGCAAGAAGAGCAAGGCAATCCTATTTTTAGTACAGAAGTACTGGCTCAAATCATTCGTTTCTATGGTGATACCCTGCAAGGCATGATGAGTAATTATCTCGAAAAGAGCCTGCAAGTATTTGTAGAGCAGCAACATTTAGTGCGCGATCAATTACGCAATTTTATGGGTAAAAACCCCCTAGCCATTATGTCAGAATTAGCTGAGCGTAATTTGGCCCTGTGGCAAGCCATGAACGAGCGGATTTATAAACAGCATAAGGATAAGGAAGAAAATGCACAATCTTCTGAACAGAAGGATTGTGCTCAAAATGATGACGCCGCTAAAGATACAAAAAACTAATGTTGCTAACTAACAAAATAATAGCTGATTAAAACTCTAGAGTTAGTTACGGATAGCTAGCTTTTCATCTTTGAGCTGATGCAAGCGTGCTCGTAAACGCGCTTTTTGATAAGGTGTAGCGCCACCTTTCCTAAGTCCCAATTCCAGTTGTTCAATAGCCCGATTTAAATCGCCATTCAAGTAATAGTATTCTGCCAAACTCATATGGGTCATGGTGACATCACCAGCACGTTGAGCGGCTTGCGCATAAAGCGTGTGCAGCGATAAGTCATTGGGTCGTTGACGTAAATGTGGGTCAAGTAAACGCATGGCTTTACGGGGATCCCCTTGTGCCGCCAAGGCGTTGCCGTAATGGATAGCTAAGGTGAAATCATCAGGATAAAGCGCTTTGGTATCCTCAAAAAGCTGCCAAGCTCGCTCCTCTTCACCTTTGGCCAACGCGATTTCTGCCTCCTCTATACGCAAAGCTAAGTGATCTGGATCAGATTTTCGCAGGCGAGTAATCTGCTGTTCCGCTGCGTCAAGTCGGCCTGCTTGTTTCAAGGCTAAAGCATAGCCATACCGTTCAGCGGTTTCATCGGCATAATCGCCTTTTGCCAAAGTAGTTTCAAAATGGCGGATTAACTCACCACTATTGGTATTGGTCAATACTCTTAAACGCGCTTTAGCTAAATGGTAAGCCGTGCTGTCGCGATTTACCCAAGGGTTAGTCGGTTTAGTTAAACGATTTTGAACATCCGCTGCACGGTTATAGGGCAGGGGATGCGTGCGTAGATATTCAGGCAACTGGTTCGTCGTGCCGCCGGACAAACGTTGCAAGCGTCCAAAAAAGCGAGCCAGACCATTGGGATCGAAACCAGACTGAAGCAATAGCTGAGTGCCTACCCGATCAGCCTCTTTTTCATTGGCACGGGTAAAGTTAATACGATTTTGCGTATTCGCTGCCAAACTTCCTGCCATGGCTGCGGATCCAATTTGGCTATCGGTTGTCGCCGTAAGCAAGGCCGACGCTATCATGGCTGCCATAAGCGGTAAACTGCTACGCTGAGCTTCGGCAAAGCCCCGGGCAATATGGCGTTGAGTAACATGAGCGATTTCATGACCAATGACGCCGGCTAACTCGTCCTCGTTTTCGGTGGCCATCATTAACCCAGAATGTACGCCAATAAAGCCGCCAGGCGCTGCAAATGCATTGATGCTGGGTTCGTTGACCCAGAAAAAAATAAACGGGTTACTGCCGTTTTCAGAAAAAGCGGCGATATTTTGCCCTAGGGAGTAGAGGTATTCCTTCAGTTGTGCGTCTTCTATAACAAAACCTTGATTGCGAATGCGTTTTAGCACTGCTTGTCCAAGCTGATGTTCATCGTTCGAGCTTAAATACTGTTGAGAAGGATCGCCAAAATCCGGCAATGTCAGGGTTTGTGCTATGGTTTGTAAAGGTATTAATAAAACCAATATGATCGCACACCAAGTGCTTGCGGGTAAAAAAAACATTTCATTTCAACTGCTTTAAGATTTGCTAATCATATAAATAAATAAAATATATGGAGTAAAAAATTCCATTTAATTATTATGCAAATAGACAGATTTAGAAAGCGGAGGTTCCTATATTGATAGGCGAATAAAACCTAAAAATATTAGATTTTACAATCAATTTTTGGATTACCGGAGCAACAAAGCTCTGCGCATTTATTTTCCCAAAATTTAAGCATAAATCAACACAACGACTAAAATCCATTACCACTTTCAAAATGTCGTTCTAGGGTGTTGATCTTTGCCGAGCGATGGAAAACAAACCCGTTATCGTTTAATCTGAATGTATAGAAGTATCAAATATTTGAGATGGTTTATAAAATATTTATAGAAACAATTCTTAGGTATTATTAAATAAATGGATAAGGTTTTAAGGTCATGCGCATAACCCTTAGTATTTCTTCAGAGCAGGGATCATTGTCCAATTTAGAGACTACCAGGACTATGGAGCAAGGTGCTATTACTATTGGCCGTGGGATGGATAACGACTGGGTTTTGCCAGATCCAGAACGCATCGTTTCTAATCGCCACTGTACCATTCAGTATCGTGATGGTGAGTACTTTATTACCGACACCAGTACGAATGGTGTATTTGTAAATCATTCTGAAGATCGGATCGAACGAGGCGAATCCGTAAAACTCCATGACCACGATCATCTATCTTTGGGAACTTATGAGCTTCTGGTTCATATTGAACCGGCTGCTGGATACGACACGGGGTCGGTTACCGCCGCGGGTCTTGTCACGGACATTATTTCCACCCCAGACCTCAATGGGAATCGATCTGATGACATAGCGGCGAGTGTCCCTCCTCTAGGCGAAAGCGTTGCAATGGGAAAAGACGCTTTGCAAGCCTCAGAAGATGAGGATGATGCGGAAGAAGATTTTAATACTGAAAAACCCAAATCGAAATCTTCAAAAGAAGAAGAGTATCTGGGTGTCACTGAATTTGAGTGGCCGATAGATAAAATAGACCCAAGCGTGGCTGCCTCTTCTGAATCAGAAACACCTGATTCGGCCATGTCAGAAAGTGCTGAAGAAAACGTCTCAAAAGTAGCGAATTTATCCCAGGAGGTTGCTCGTCAAGATATTGAGGAACTGGATAAATCTGAAGACTCAGACGATGGGCAGGCTCACAGTGCCATGACCAGTGAATTGGAAGAGCTTTTTTTAGTTGATGATGATCGGTCTGCATTGGGTAGTGCCTTACAGGAGAATATTGAAAACAGAGACGCCCCTGAGGCGCCACTGCCCGAGCAGTTAGACCTTGCAGAGAAAGGGCAAACAGCTCAGAGAGATCCTGAACAAGAACAGTCTGCCCAGGTGGCGGAGGTATCAGAACAGGAGTCCATGAACTCTAAAGAGCATAGGGCGTTGGAGGAGCGTTCATCTCCAGAGGATCCCATGGATTTATCGGAATCTGTTGCAGCGCCCGGTCAATTTGGTGAAGTCATTCCAGAAAACTGGTGGAGAGAAGAAAGTTCTCAGATCAACGAACTATCTGCTGCCTCTATTGAACTTCCTATACAACAGCCAGATTTTCTTTTAGAAACAAGACTCGCTGAGCATTTTCGACAACAACAAAAATACTTCACTACTTTAATTAAAGGGTCTTATCGTTATTTGCAACCCTATCATTGGGGAATTGAAACCTTGCAGTTGGATAATGACGCCCTTGCCCGAGGAAAAATTGCCCTTGCTTTAGCCCGTGGGCTAATGCCCGATGGGACTTTCTTTGATATGCCGGCGGCGAATGGGCTGCCGGAACCATTATCCATAGGACGAGAAATTCGCCAGACCTACGTGGTATTAAGGCCATGTGACGACCATAGCGCCCTAGGGGAGTGGCATCATGGGAAGTCAGCGCCTTTGGAAATCAGCGATAATCAATCTTATCAGGGGCAACTACCGCCGCTGCGACTCCAGCTCGACAGTGGAACAGCTAGTGATCAGTCTGGAATCGCCATCGCCCGGATTCGTGAAGTACGTCCAGATCAGCAGATCGTTTTGGATGAGACCTATGTGCCACCGGCCCTAGATTGTCATCAAATACCGATCCTAAACAACTACATTTACGAAATTCGTAACCTTTTGCAACATTGCGGCAACAACCTTGCTTTGGAACTCGATGCCAAGTCTGATGACAACGGCGATGTGGTACCCTTGTTATTATTGCAGGTTATTAACCGCTACGAGGTGTGTTTTGCCCACTTAGCCAATGCAGCATTAGTCCATCCCGTTGATCTTTATCAGCAAATGAGCCAAATGGTGGCGGAGATAGCAACGTTTGTTAAACACCAGCGCCGCCCTGTTAGGGTAACTGCCTATGACCACCGTAATTTAGAAGTAACTTTTGCACCGCTACTCACGGAACTACGCCAGTTACTTTCCGTGGATCGGCAGCAGGCTATACAAATACCTCTCAAAGAACGTGGTTATGGCATATACATGGCCGTTTTGGGCAATCGAGAACGGCGCTTTTTGGAGTCGGCAAATCTTGTCTTAGAGATACATACTCAACGGGGTACTGAAACATTGACAGATCTTTTACCAAATTCAGTAACCATTGGTCCTGTGGAAAAGATCGCTCAACTGGTCAATCAGAAACAATCAGGTATTGGCCTAAACCCTTTGCCGGAAGCGCCAAAGGGCATGACTGCCCAAGCCAATGCCATGTATTATCAAATAGATAATAACTGTCCCGCATGGCAACAGCTGGCAACTTCAAAAGGACTGGCATTTCATGTAACAGAGGAACTATCTGAGCTTGACATGGGATTATGGGTTATCACCGCTTAGTGGTATTTGTTTAAGTGATACATTGCTTAATTTTATAAAAGAATAAAAAGAGCCGCACTCCGGTTGATCTCATTATTAGCAGATCTGGGTATGCGGCCTGTAAAATTAGCTCAGGTGATAGTCGCTGTTAGCGGTAGCCATTATAGGAGCGGTTGGAGTACTCAGAACTCGAGTAGGGGCGATTGTAATTATTATAAGATGAGTTATCCCGGTATCCTCTTGGGTAGTATTCCCGCTGCTGATTTTGATAGTGACGTTGTCGATCCGTCTGATGACCGATAGCCCCGCCTATCACGGCCCCCGCCGCGGCGCCCAAGGCTGCACCATCCTTTTTATCCAGGCCATAACCGATAGCAGCACCTGTGGCAGCGCCTGTGGCAGCACCTATCTTTGTATTGGAATAGGGATCGCGATGAGGGTCATAGGAGGCACATGCGCTAACGCCCAATAGGATACTCATCACGCCTGCACAAAAAATAGCTCTTAAAATTTTGCTTTGCATTGTTATGTCCTCAAAAAAAAGAGTTGTATTTGTGGGGCAAATAGTGGCACGACGAGCATGAATTTAGCCTGAATGCAGTTTGTCGCTTCTTAAACTGATAGCTTTATAAAAAACGAGCTAGCACTGATCTTTAGTTTCATTGTCCATAAATCTATAAACTGCTTTGTTTAATTGCTTGCTTGACAACCTTTGGGTGGAACTTTATGTCCGCAAATCCCTTTGCTCCTGAGTTTGAAGCGCTTCCGGTGACATTACCGGTATTCCCCTTGAGCGGCGTTGCGTTACTACCGTTAAGTGATCTGCAGCTCAATATTTTTGAGCCACGCTATGTCAACATGATTATCGATGCCTTGGGGACTGGCCGTATGATGGGTATTGTACAACCGGATACCTCGATGCCAGAGGATATGCTTTATAAGATAGGTTGCGCAGGTCGGATCACCATCTTTAATGAAACCAGTGATGGACGGTTTCTCATCAACTTAACCGGCGTATGTCGTTTCAATATCGTCGAAGAAATGGCGACCACTCGAGGGTATCGGCGTGTTGTGGCGGATTGGGAGCCCTTTCGTAACGACCTAGTAGAGGAAAACAACACCATCGAAACTGGGGCAGTGCTGCAATCCCTCTATCAGTATTTCGAGTTTAATAATATTCAGGTGGATTTGGACGCCTTAAGGAAAATGCCAGGTCCTAAAGTGGTTAACTTTCTCGCCACCCATCTACCTTTTGAGCCTGAAGAAAAACAAGCGCTTGTTGAAACTGAAACGCTTTCGGAAAGATTGGATCGCCTAGTGGCCCTGGTAAAGACGTCCATGTCGACGCGGCTAGGCTCAACTCAGACCCGGCACTGAATTGCCTTGTAAGCTCAGCGGTGGAGTTTTTCCATGAAGATTGCCTGGATAACCGATATCCACCTTAATTTTGTTGATGAAGACCGTATTGAAACCTTTTGCCAAACGATTTTATCCACTGACCCTGCTGCATTACTTGTGGGTGGCGATATCGGGGAAGCGCCCACGGTACAGATGTATTTAAAATTACTTGAAGATCGGTTGCAAAGACCTATTTATTTCGTCTTCGGCAATCATGATTTTTACCAAAGCACCATTGCCGAGGCGCGTAACCAGGCGTTGGCTCTGACGCGGTCTTCCCAGTGGTTGCGTTGGCTACCCGCAGTGGATGTGGTTGCACTAAGCTCGCGTACCGCACTGGTAGGACATGATGGCTGGTCTGATGGCCGTTTGGGAGATTTTTTCGGCTCTCCGGTGCGCCTTAACGATTATAAATTCATTGACGAACTGCGTGGTCTTGATAAAGACGAATTACACCACAAATTGAACGCTTTGGGTGATGAAGCGGCTGCTTACCTAAAGCAGGTGTTGACCCAGGCTTTGTCTCAATTTAATGAGGTTATTGTACTTACCTATGTGCCGCCATTTCGGGAGTCTTGTCTGTATAGTGGAAAACCAGGTAACGACAACTGGTTGCCGCACTTTACCTGTAAGGCGGTAGGTGATGTTTTGATGGAAATGGCGACAGCCTATCCAAATTGTCAGATGACCGTATTGTGTGGCCATTCTCATCACGAAGCCAATGTGGCTATGTTACCTAATTTAGTGATGAAAACCGGCGCGGCTACCTATGGTGAACCGCAGTTGCAGACTTTGGTTTCTATTACTTGAAGTTCGCTGACAACGCCCCCACGCAGGCGCGGGTAACGAGAGCAAAACAATCTGTTGCTCGCAACAGCTCGTTAGGCGATGGTTTCAATATAGGGGTACCCCAGTATTTTTCCGTCCGATGTAACAAGTGGGCAATCATGTACCCTCGCTGTTGCGACAATGATCTGATCCGCCGGATTACGATGAAATTTCCCTGGCAGTTGTGTTGATTCGATAAGGATTTCAGGGGTAAGTTGCAAGAGGTGTATGCCCGGATATTCAAGAGCAAGCTCGAACCAATCCCGCAAAGGGCAAGGCAGGTCAAGCCGTTGCAACTGCACTAATTTTGCAACCTCCCAGCACGAAAAAATGCTTACACCCATGATGTCATTTTCATATTGTTGCAGATCTTCTGCTTGAGACTTCGTGAGCTGAGACGGGTCGTGTACCCACCATAGCCAAATATGGGTATCCAAAACAATCACTGTAGAACTTCCCAATCCTCTTCTGCAACGCTTCCAAAGGGGTTTAAATAGCGAATTGAAGTGCCTCGCAAGGGGTAGCGTTGCTGCTGAGGGGCTGGTGCTTGACTAGAGCGGCGAACAACTACCTCGACTTGATCCCCTGGCTCAAAGGGCAAGTGCTTAATGGTTAAAGCTCCATGGTTTGTGACCGTAGCTGTAATGCGGTAAACGGGCATGTAACACCTCTTTAATTTTGTTTATACATTATTAGGACTTACGCAAAATCAGTAAAGGGGTCTATGGGATGTCCGTACAGGTAGTGATCGTGCTGGTAGGAGAGGTCTTCTGGAAGATCTTCGATGATCGGCAACTTCTCCACCTCTTCCAAAAACCGCAGACCGACTTCATCCTGTTCCTCATTAGTCTGTTTCGGACACTCATCAACTGTCTCGATAATCACGCGCACAAAGATCCCTGTTGGAAGCCTCAATTTTCCGATTTCTTTCGCCAGATTTTGCGACAGGATGTTCTCTAGTACTTTCCGTTTCTACACGTCTTTGACTGCCATAATGTGAGAAAGAGGTCGATTACAGAATACCGTTATTTCGTATTTTTCTAAAGGGAATGTTTTGCAAAGGGGAGGGGTCAAGTCGCTTTCTTAACTTATCAAATATTAAATAAAGAAAAGGGAAAAGTAGGATGTACAGCTTGCTCGCACAATTGATGTTGTCATAGAAAGTATTATGAAAAAAGCGACCTGACCCCTAAACTTACCATTGATGCTGTCATAGCAAGTATTATTAAAAAAGCGACCTAATGGGATGGTCCGCCCCGCTCCCCAAACGGCTTCAAATGAGCCATGATGTCAGTGTCAATCAGACATCCAAACAGAAGCGAGGCGAACCATGAAACAGGATAGCGTAAAAGGCGACATCACGGTGTTAGGAATTGATCTGGCAAAACACAGTTTTCAACTGCACGGTGTGGATGAGGCGGGCCAACGGGTCGTGAGAAAGCAGCTGAGCCGCCACAAGGTCAGCGCCTATGTAGCGCAACTCCCTCCTTGTCTAATCGGTATGGAAGCCTGTGGTGGAGCGCATCACTGGGTGAGGGTGTTCACCGCGTTTGGGCATACGGTACGGCTGATGGCCCCGCAGTTTGTCAAGCCCTATGTCAAATCGAATAAAAATGATGCGGTGGACGCAGAAGCCATCTGCGAGGCGGTGCAGCGTCCCACGATGCGGTTTGTACCCGAGAAAAGCATCGAGCAGCAGGATATCCAAAGCCTCCACCGGATACGTAGTCAGCTCATTGCCCGGCGCACCGCTCAGAGCAACCAGATACGTGGTCTATTGCTGGAATACGGGATCGTTATACCACAGGGCATCCGCTATGTCCGCCAGCCGTTGCCGTTGATTTTGGAAGCCGCGGATAATGGCTTGAGCGATCTGTTTCGTGAGCTACTCCATGAGCTGTATGAGGAGCTGGTGCATCTGGATGAACGCATCCACAGGGTGGAAGAGAAGCTCCGTCGGCTGAGCGCCCAGCATGAAGATTGCCAACGTCTGCTGAGCATACCGGGCATTGGCTTACTGAGTGCCACCGCGCTGGTGGCTGCCATCGGGGATGTCAGCGCCTTCGCGTCAGGGCGCGAATTGGCTGCCTGGTTGGGGTTAGTACCCCGACAACATTCCACCGGTGGTAAGCCGACGCTCATGGGCATCAGCAAACGGGGGGATACGTACCTGCGAACGCTGCTGATTCATGGAGGGCGCACTGTGGTACGCGTTGCCCACAAACACCAGGACCGGCGCCATCGCTGGATCAGTGACCTGGTTCAACGGCGCGGTAAAAATGTTTCAGCCGTCGCTGTGGCCAATAAGAATGCCCGTATTGCCTGGGCGCTGTTGACGCATAAAACAAGGTATCAGGCGAGCGCGGTATGAACAATACACGACGTCGTTCACTCAGCTGTTAACAAGACAGATTATTGAAGTTGCGTGGATCAAGTTCAAGTGATGGCATAAAAGGTAGCACCTGCACTCCTTCGAACCTGCAGGGGTCTCGGGCCCACTCTTGAGGCCGACGACTTGATAAGGGGGGGAGTGCGCGGATTCCATCAGGGTCAGAGGTCTATAGACACCTCATCGTAAGGCCGAATATATGGGCGCAATATTCTTTTTGTCACCAACGAACTTTTTCCTTGCATTGCGGGACGGACCATATATGACCCCTAAACTTAAAAAAGCGACCTGACCCCTAAACGCTCCTTATAAACAGCAACTTATAGTCTACATATTAATCTAGAGGAATCGTGTAAGTTGCCGTTTTCTTCTGACTGGGATTGTAATTCCCGCCAGGGTACTCTGCATATTTGCATCTACCGGTGAGTTTGATGCCAGGCTGGGGCTGACACATACCACCTTCGAGCATCCACCCTTTAGATAAGGATTCGGATTCACACACATTATAAGCATTGTTAACTCGATCCAGCAGAGCTTCTTCAAGGCCAGACGTTTTTCCGCTGTTTCGGCTTAGTATCTGTGTCCTTCCATCGCTGTTGCCATTACCCTTCCAAGGTTCGTACTCATCGTTGATCTTTCCGGTAAAATCGTTGGTTATGTCACTGACATCGATTTCAAAACCACGGAACTTACTACCGCTCTCCTTTACTTTATATACTTTTTTAAACTTGACCTCGCAGTCCCAAATTGAGTAAGGCGTCCGACTACCTACTTGTTCTCCATTTTTGACTTTTCCTAGTGAAGCTTGCCACATGACGGTAGTGGTTGGGTTGCCACCCAGCCCATCGAGCGTAATAGTCATGTCTGGCCCACCACCAGCCTGCGCCATACCAGCAATACCGAAGGCAATACAACCTAACAAGGCTCCGATTTTATACATTTCTTTATATCTCCTGATTACTCATTACACTGTGGTTGAGTCCGATCAAAAAAACCTTATCCTATGCTGATCAGCTCCGCTCGATCAGACGGCGTAATTGTAGCACCAAACGAATGCAAAGTTCCAAGTACTCAGAAAATTTTTTTAGAGTTTTTTTAGCATTCTTCCTAAAAAAGATAAAATAACAAATGATAAAGGGGTCATATATGGTAAATATAAAGGGGTCAAGTTGCTTGTTTCATGATACATATTGGCTAGCCGTGCCTAGTAATTCCATGGCTTCTTGGGCATGACTGAGCATATCCTTGAGGCTTACCTGGTCGTCACGCTTGCTCATACTGCGTTTCTGCTACGTCTAACACCTCGTCACGAAACTGCGGATTCAAGCTTTGGGTTGTGTGCATTTCCACGCCACGTTTGAGAATATCGCTGAGCTCATTTTCCATGCCAGCCAGTGTAATGAGACCTACCTGCGCATCCGGTTCAAACTCTACTAGCACATCCACATCGCTGTCCGGCGAGAAATCATCCCGCAATACCGATCCAAAAAAGGCCAATCGTTGGATGTGATGACGTCGGCAAAAATCTTCAATCCTACTTTTTGGTATGTCGATATTTATGTTCATGATAAAACAAAGGGGTTAAGTCGCTTGTTTCAAGATACCTATCTATTAAAGTGGTGCTACATCAAAAGCAAAAGCGATCAACACAATCAACCCCGGCGTTGAATTTGTTTGGGAAACGCGGGAGCGAGGCGGGAAAAGTCTAATTCCTGATGCCTGTCATAAAAATGCATATTGCCGTCTTTATTACAGGTCCAAAATTCTTGGCAGCCGCGTTCAAAATAGAGTTGTTTTTTGTCTTGCATTTCTGCGGCGGTGTTGCTGTCTGAGAGGATCTCTACGCAAATTTCTGGGGCAATGGGGCTTTCTTTGGCGTCGAAGATAATGTCATAACGTTCTGGAGAAGCCCAAACCACATCAGCGACTTTAGTGCCTTTAGCGGTTTGGATAGGGCATTCCGTGAGGGTTGTTCTACCGAGCAAATCGCCAAGTTTGTCTGCAATACGTTGTTGAAAACCACCATGATAGCCATAGGTGGGCGTCATGATAATCTTTCCCCACTCGTTAAGCTCTATTTTGTAGGGTAAATTTCGTAATTCAGGTCTGCTGCAGACTTCTTGCCAGTCCATAGGTGTTTCCAAAAGAGGTCAAACTGTGTTTAGGTTAGTATATGCTCTCCCTTGAGAAAATAGCGAGCCGAGGCAATGACCTCGGCTAAAATAAAGTGCTTAGTGCAAAATCAAGCAGCAAAGGTTTTTTCTAGATTCGGCACCACTTGCTTTTTACGGCTCATGACACCCGATAGCCAAACCTCATCGTTTTCGGGTCCGACGCCAAAGGCTTTTTCGACGACACTGCCGTCATCTGAAGCTATGAGCATCTGGGAACCCTCTTGGATGATATCGGTAAGCAGCAATAACACGCTATGACGTCCTCCTTCTTCTTTAAGGGCTTTGATGTCTTTGGCTAAGTCGGCTTTGACACTGTCCAGCAACGAGAGATCAACCACTTCCAGTTGGCCAATACCCACTTTGTTGCCGTTCATATTAAAATCCTTGTAATCCCGCATCACCAGCTCGCGAATCGGCGTACCCTCGATGGCGGATTTTACTTTAAACATCTCCATACCTAAGCTTTGCAAATCCTGTTCACCAACAATCTCAGCCAATGCCTTAGCCGCTGCTTTGTCCCGATCGGTGCAGGTAGCCGATTTGAAGATAACGGTGTCGCTCAAGATGGCGCATAGCATAATCCCAGCGATGTCTTTGGGGACGTTGACGCCGTAAAAATCGTAGACAGACTTTAAGACAGTACTAGAGCAGCCCACCGGCCAAATCCAGCATTCCACAGGGTTTGGAGTTGTCACATCACCCAATTTATGGTGATCGACTATACCAAGAATATTGGCCTTGTCGATATCGTCGGGACCCTGATTGCGGTCCGAGAAGTCCACCAACATAATATCTTGATCGGCAAATGAGGTCTTAACCTCAGGTGCAGAAAATCCGTAACGATCTAGTATAAAAGCGGTTTCGGGATTAATTTTTCCTTGTGCAACAGGGATAGCATCAATGCCCCGTTGTTTTTCTAAATGAGCTAGGGCCATAGCGCTACAAACCGCATCGGAATCGGGACTTTTGTGTCCAAATACATAAACCGACATGAAAAATACCTCCAGAGGTTGTGTGTGGTGCAAAGGGTCTTTGTTTATATTACTGCTGAGTACTCACAGACCCGTCTATTTATGACGTATAAAGAGCATAGGTTGCTATAAACTGGCGGTCAATTGGTGACTTAAATCAAACTATCGACGGTTTGTATATTTACGTCATGTTTATATTGAGATGACTGCAACTATGACGCACCGTTTTACGGAGAATAACTTAATGTCTTGTTATGAATATAGCGGTGAACAGCCCCCAGCTCGATTTAATATGGCCCACTATTGCCTTGGCCGAGCCGCTAGTACCCTGCCCGATAAGTTGGCCTTGGTGGTGGTTTCCGATCTGGACGACAGTGAAGCCGGTGTCGAACGCTGGACCTATGCTGAGCTAGACGATGCGGTGCGCCGGGTGGCGGCAGGTCTGCTGGGTTACGGGTTAGCGCCGGGAGAGCGGATTATGATTCGTATGGGCAACACCAGCGATTACGCACTGCTTTTTTTCGGTGCCCTGGCGGCAGGTTTGGTGCCATTGCCTTCGTCGGCGCAACTGACTGAGGAAGAAGCGGATTTTTTGCTCAAAGATGCCGATGCCAAGGTGTTGGCGGTTGCTGAAGCGCTGCGCATTAAGGCACTGCCCGATGTGCGCGTTATCGGCTCTAGTGATGTGGCGGCGCTAAAAAACACCCCGACGCCTATGGATTACGCTGATACGGCAGCTGATGATCCAGCTTTCCTTATTTATACTTCAGGTACTACCGATGAACCTAAAGGAGTGCTCCATGGGCAACGCTCGGCCTGGGGACGTCGACCCATGTATCATGGTTGGTACGGTGGCATTGGACCCGAAGATGTGATCTTGCATGCGGGTGCTTTTAACTGGACCTATACCCTAGGGGTAGGACTCACTGACCCTTGGGCCAACGGCGCTACGGCCGTGCTTTACAACGGCCCTCGGGATGTGACCGTATGGCCGTGTCTGCTGGAGCGTTTCAAAGCGACGCTTTTTGCTACGGTGCCGGGTCTTTACCGGCAGATTCTAAAATATTGCGATTTACGCGTCTATGATCTTTCTAGCTTGCGCCATGGGTTGACCGCCGGTGAAGCGTTAAGTCCCGCCCTTCTCACGGCCTGGCGCGAGGCGACAGGTCTAGAACTCTATGAGGCATTGGGGATGAGTGAATGTTCCACCTATATTTCCTCCTCGCCGTCGGTGCCGGTGCGTCCAGGCAGTCCCGGTAAACCGCAAACAGGACGCTGTGTGGTGGTGTTACCCATAGCTGGTGGCGAACAACCCTTACCCATAGGTGAGATGGGTCTATTGGCGATTCATCGCAGCGATCCGGGTTTAATGTTGGGTTATTGGCGGCGCCCCGAGGAGGAAGCGTTGGTATACCGGGGCGATTGGTTTGTGGGCGGTGATTTGGCTAGCTTCGATGCGCATGGTTATATGACTTACCATGGCCGCAATGACGATACCATGAATGCCATGGGTTATCGGGTATCGCCGCTGGAAGTGGAGCACTGTTTAAGTCAGCACCCCAGTGTGGCGGAAGTGGCGGTTGCCGAATTAGCCGTGCGTGAGGATGTCAAAATTATCGCCGCCTTTGTGGTGCCCAAAGATCCCGACAACGCCGATGCAGGTCCTTTGTTGGATTTTACTCACCAGCATCTTGCGGCTTATAAATGTCCGCGGGAAGTGGTTTTTATCGATGCCCTACCACGTACTGCGAATGGCAAAGTGCTGCGCCGACAACTTTCCAATTTGGCCCATCAGTGAAGACGTGTAGGGTGGGCAACTTGTTGCCCACGCGCCTGTCCGGCTTAGCCCGCTAGCACTCCTTAGACTCTAACCCTCTGCCACTCGCACTTGCTCAACCCGTTGAAAGCCTCTCGGCAATAGTTTTCCCCGTCGTCCGCGTTCTCCAGAATAACTGTCCAGATCCGCGGGTCGCAGGGTGAGCTGTCGCTTACCACAATAGGCCACTAGACTGCTACCCTCGGGTACGCTAGCTAGGGCAATCAGTTGTTCTAACGGGGCGTTGGGTTTTGCCGCCGGTAAATGAATAATCTTATTGCCTTTACCTCTAGGCATTTGGGGTAGTTCCGCAACCGGAAAAACCAACAGATGGCCGCTGTTGCTGGCAGCTACTAAGCGATCGCTGGCAAGCTCGCTAACCGCCACAGGCGCCAATGCGGTTGCCTCGGGGGGTACCGCCAAAACCGCTTTACCGGCTTTGTTACGGGTAAAAAGATCTTCAAAGGTACACACAAAACCATATCCTGCACTGGACGCGAGTATATAAAGATCCTCTGGATTAGCAAGTAATACGTCGATAAAATGCGCGGCCTGAGGCGGACTGAGTCGACCCGTCAAAGGTTCGCCATAACCTCTAGCAGACGCTAAGCTATTGGCTAGTACGGCATAGCTACGGCCCGTGGAATCCAAGAACACCGCAGACTGATTGCTACGCCCCTGAGCCTGGGCAAGAAAACCGTCTCCCCCCTTGTAGCTCAAAGATTCGGGGTCGATATCCCGCTTTGCGGCCCGTACCCAACCTTTTTGAGATAACACCACCGTCACCGGTTCGCTAGGGATTAAACTGGTTTCGCTGAGGGCTTGCCCAGGGTTACGCTCTACAAGTCGCGAACGGCGATCATCCCCATGTTTTTTAGCATCTTCTTGGATTTCTCTGCGTATCAGCGTCTTGAGCCGCTTTTCCGAACCTAAAAGTGTCTTGAGTCGATCCTGCTCTTTGGTGAGATCACTTTCCTCCCCCCGGATCTTCATTTCTTCAAGCCGAGCTAATTGCCGTAGGCGGGTTTCTAGAATAGCTTCGGCTTGGGTATCGGTAAGTTGAAAATGGGCCATCAGCACGGCTTTAGGTTTTTCTTCAAAACGAATAATACGGATTACCTCGTCCAAGTTCAGATAAGCAATTAACAACCCGGCTAAGATATGCAGACGTCGCTCGACCCGCTCAAGCCGATACTGCAGCCGTCGGCGCACGGTGTTAACCCGAAAATCAAGCCACTCAGCAAGGATTTGCTGCAAATTTTTAACTTGTGGTCGGCCATCGATGCCGATCATATTTAAATTGACCCGATAAGTGCGCTCTAAATCCGTGGTGGCGAACAGGTGGTCCATAACCAGGTCTGCATCGACTCTTGCAGAACGAGGTACGATGACCAAGCGGATGGGGTTTTCGTGATTGGATTCATCCCGCAGGTCTTCCACCATGGGGAGTTTTTTAGCATTCATCTGCTGGGCAATCTGCTCTAACACCCGCGACCCGGATACCTGGTGGGGTAGTGCCGTAATAACGATATCGCCGTTTTCCCGCTCAAAACAGGCCCGCATCCGTAACGTGCCATTGCCGGTATGATAAAGCTTGTTTATTTCTACCCGGGGACTTACGATTTCCGCTCCGCTGGGATAATCGGGGCCTTGAATATGTTTGCAAAGGGCAGCCACATCGGCCTGGGGATCTTCCAGCAAGTGTATGCAGGCTGCGGCGACTTCCCGCAGGTTATGAGGGGGAATATCGGTGGCCATGCCCACCGCGATGCCGGTGGCGCCATTGAGTAATACATGGGGCAAACGCGCCGGTAACAAAATGGGTTCCTGGAGCGTCCCATCAAAGTTGGCGCCCCAATCTACCGTGCCTTGCCCTAATTCTGCTAGCAATAGCTGGGCAATGGGAGCCAGCCGCGATTCCGTATAGCGCATGGCGGCAAAGGATTTCGGATCGTCTTGAGATCCCCAATTGCCTTGGCCATCGACCAGGGGATAGCGGTAAGAAAAAGGCTGTGACATGAGCACCATGGCTTCGTAACAAGCGGTGTCTCCATGGGGGTGGTATTTACCTAATACATCGCCCACAGTACGAGCCGATTTTTTGTATTTTGCTGCTGCGGTGAGACTCAGCTCCGACATGGCGTAGATGATGCGCCGTTGCACGGGTTTTAGACCGTCGCCTAAGTGGGGTAGGGCGCGATCTAAGATCACATACATGGAGTAATCCAGATACGCTTTTTCCGTAAAGTTTTTTAAGGGGAGCCGTTCTACACCTTCTGGTATGGGTATCATCTGTTGTTCGGACATGGATTCCTTGGAGAGTTTGGTCGAAGCGAAGTAATTCCTTGGGCTATCGTTAGCCAATAGCCAATATTTAATTAGTGTATAAGAACTCTGAGATCACGACACCTCTGCCAAATTCCCTTTTTCTTCAAGCCAATTTTTGCGATCAGCAGAACGTTTCTTGGCGAGCAGCATGTCCATGAGGGTTGCCGTATCATCGCCGGGTTCCAAAGTAAGTTGCACTAGACGGCGCGTATTAGGGTCCATGGTGGTGTCGCGCAGTTGCAGAGGATTCATTTCCCCTAATCCCTTGAAACGCGTGACGCTGATTTTAGCGGCTTTTTTATCCGCAGCGATGCGATCCAGCAAACCTTGTTTTTCGGCTTCGTCGAGGGCGTAAAAGACCTCCTTGCCCACATCGATGCGAAACAACGGTGGCATGGCCACGAACACATGCCCTGCTTCTACTACCGGTCGAAAATGGCGCAGAAATAGCGCACACAGTAATGTAGCAATGTGTAGCCCGTCGGAATCAGCATCCGCTAAAATACAGATCTTGCCATAGCGTAGACCGGTTAAATTATCGGAACCAGGGTCCACACCTATGGCTACGGCAATGTCATGAATCTCCTGAGAATTTAAGACCTGGGCAGAGTCCACTTCCCAGGTGTTCAAAATTTTACCACGCAAGGGCATGATAGCTTGAAACTCGCGGTCTCGGGCCTGTTTTGCAGAGCCGCCCGCTGAATCGCCTTCCACTAGAAACAATTCTGTGTGGGTAAGATCTTGTGTAACACAATCCGCTAGTTTGCCCGGTAATGCTGGTCCACTGGCAATACGCTTACGGACAACTTTTTTACTATTGCGCAAGCGTTTTTGGGCATTTTGTAGCGCCAGTTGAGCAATGCGCTCGCCGCTTTCCGTATGTTGGTTTAGCCATAAACTCAATGCGTCTTTGACCACGCCTGACACAAAGACGGCGCATTCCCGCGATGCAAGACGTTCTTTGGTTTGCCCGGTAAACTGAGGCTCCTGAATCTTGACAGAAAGCACATAAGCGCAATTTTCCCAAACATCTTCAGGGGTAATACGCACACCTCGTGGAATCAAGTTGCGAAATTCGCAAAACTCTCGCACGGCTTCAGTAAGACCCATACGCAATCCATTAACATGGGTGCCACCCTGAGGTGTTGGTATTAAATTGGCATAACTTTGCGTGATCAACTCGCCGCCGTCGGGTAGCCAGGCTAATGCCCAATCGGCTGCCTCATGCTCGCTGTGTATATGTCCAAAAAAAGGTGGTTCTGGCAAGATCTCTGTATGTTGCAACGCTTCTTTAAGGTAGTCCACAAGACCATCTTCATAATGCCATTCCAGTCGCTCGCCAGTTGCCTCCTCGCTAAAGCTGACCTTTAGGCCAGGGCAAAGAACCGCTTTAGCGCGTAACAGCAATTTTAAACGAGCCACTGCGAATTTTGGCGAATCAAAGTAATTTGGATCGGGCCAAAAATGTACGGTAGTCCCTGTGGCGCGTCGGTTGATGGTGCCGATTACTGCTAAATCAGAGCATTTTTCACCCTGCTCAAAGGCTACATGGTATTCCTTACCATTGCGACGAACCCAAACGTCCAATCGCTGTGAAAGGGCATTGACTACTGAGACGCCAACCCCATGTAGGCCACCAGAGAATTGGTAGGTACGTTGGGAAAATTTTCCTCCCGCGTGGAGCCGGGTGAGGATCAGTTCTACACCGGGAATACCTTCCTCTGGATGGATATCCACTGGCATACCCCGTCCATCGTCGGTGACCGATAGAGAACCATCACTGTGTACAATAACATCCACCTGGGTTGCGTAACCGGCTATCGCTTCATCGACACTGTTGTCAATGACTTCCTGGGCCAGGTGATTGGGGCGAGTCGTATCGGTATACATGCCTGGGCGTCTGCGCACCGGCTCTAGGCCGTTGAGCACCTCAATGGCTGCAGCATCATAAGTATTATTCATGCTCGATCAATCCAAGTATGTTTAAAGAAACTTGTTGCAAAATGAGATGCGGGAAAATGCCTACGCTATAGATTATGGTGTTTTTGTTGAGCAGAAGCACACGGGATTGGTTCCCAAAACCGTTCATAAAAGGGTACTTTTGGCTAAGAAACCACTCAAATGTTAAAATTCTCAACCTGATTTCAATCTACTTGCGTGAAAACATAGACGTTTTTGCCATGTTTTTATTGACAATTTAGAAAATGTCATTGTAGATGGCAGCTAATCAAGCAGCTTTATTTCTGGTTTGAATCAGCAATAAAAAATTCTTAATTGTAAACTCTTAATCTTAAGAAATAGTCGCTTGGAAGCAGTAAAAATCGGAAAAACTAGGAAAATTTTCAAATCACAGTACGCCTACCGGACTTCGAAACCATGACTAAAATAACTAAAAATGAACTAAATGGTAATAAAAAAAATTATAAAATACAGGATTCGACTTCGGCGGGTAAAAGCCCCTCAAGTTCCAAAGTTAAACGCTATCAAGAATTAGTGATTGGAAAAGAAAATATAGTTAGTCTTTTAAAGTATGAGCTGATTATCTTTTTTACCAGTTGGGTTCCAGGCGCTATAGGTATTTTCCTTCGGAGCAAGTTGTATCCGTACCTTTGCGGGGAAACAGGAAAAAACGTTGTTTTTGGTTGTAACACCGTTTTACGTCATCCTCATAAAATAAAAATTGGTAATAATGTTGTGATAGATGACAATGTGGTGTTAGATGCAAAGGGTGTAAAAAATAATGGTATTACGCTAAAAGATGGTGTTTTTATTGGTCGCAACTCTATTTTAAGTTGTAAAGATGGCGATATTGAATTAGATGAGAATGCCAATGTAGGTTTTAATTGCGAAATCCTTTCATCTAGTAAAGTAAAAATTGGCAAGAATGGATTGATCGCCGCTTATTCCTATATTATGGGAGGTGGTAGTTATGCATTAGATCCCAAGATTCCAATCAATCAACAATATGATTTTGAAGGAAAAGGCGGTGTAGAACTTAAAGAAGATGTTTGGGTTGGAGCTCACTGCTCTATATTGGATGGTGTCACTGTGGGTCAGGGTTCGGTTATTGCTGCTGGAGCTGTGGTCACTAAGACGATTGAACCCATGTCAATCTCTGGAGGTACGCCTGCTAAATTAATCAAAAAACGACACTAATATGAACTGCTCAGTATTAAACAAAACTTAAAATTTTACTGTCGCGACATACAATTCAGGAATAATAGACCACTTGAAAAAGTGGCAATGAACCCTCAACACTTCAGGTATGAGCT
>CAYRGG010000042.1:0-39884 GCA_964423745.1 uncultured Candidatus Competibacteraceae bacterium
GCCTCTTCCACATCCAGTGGCGGAATTCCACCCTGACAGGGGATGCAGGTTTTTTCGGAAAGATTCATAGAGCTACCTTAATCGGTTTACGCAGAACATCATTAAACACTATTTTAGCATTGCATATTCTACATGATGGTCGCCAAATAACCCATTAGGCAATTATCTAGCCACTGCGGATGGTTTAAATGATTAGGATTCAATAAGAATAATACAGATCTTAAATACTAGCACGCTCCGAAATATTCAGGAGCCTCCCTCAAGAATCTTCCTTACAGCATACTTACGACATAATATTTTAAGTGCGTTTTAAAGCGCGAAAAAGGTTTTTGCGGTTTTCGTGGTTGCCTCGGCAACCAAGTCAGGTGGAAGTTTCAAACAACTGGCTACGGTGTCCACTATATGAGGTAAAAAAGCGGGCTCATTACGCCTTTCCTTGGGTTTTGGACGTAATGTTCGCGGTAATAAATAAGGGGCATCAGTCTCAAGCATCAAGCGATCTAATGAAATCTGCGGCAATAAATCACGTAAATGTAACCCACGACGCTCATCGCAAATCCATCCGGTGATGCCAATGTGTAGGTCGAGATCTAAATAGGCCGCTAATTGCTCGGCGGATCCTGTAAAGCAATGCACCACCGCCGCACTAAGTCGACTGCGATACTCACGTATGATTTCAATAAATTGTTTAAAGGCGCCCCGTTCGTGGAGAAACACAGGCATCTCCAGATCGGCTGCCAGGGCGAGTTGCGCTTCAAAAGCCTGGATTTGTTGGGGACGAGGCGAGAAATCTCGAAAAAAATCAAGCCCCGTTTCACCTAATGCAACTACTTCATGAGTGGCTGCAAGCGCTTGCAAGGTATCACTAGTGGTAGGCCCCCAATGGCTTGCATCATGGGGATGGACACCTGCAGTGGCGTACAAACTGCCAGGATAGCGATGGGCTAAGGTCTGGGCTGCCTGGCTAGTGCTTACACTGGTGCCGGTAACCACCATGGTAGCAACACCCGCCTCCTGAGCCCGATTGATAACGGCGCTTAGATCCCGCTGAAACGCATCATGGGTCAGGTTAACCCCAATATCGATAAGTGCGCCTTCCGTTTTCATGGTCGTCTACTAAAACTCCTAAGACTTACGCACAAACAGGACTTGCGTAGCTTATTTTAATTGCTAACTCACAGCACTTGCACTTGTGTCAGGCTGTTTGGCAAGCAACGCGGCGCTGGCTTCCTGTAAACGATAAACCCGGTCTGCCGCCTCGGTAAGAATGGGTTGGTGGGAAACCGTCAAGATGGTCAATTGGCCCCGTAGGGAGCGTAGCGTAGCACAAATAGCTAGGGTGCTATCGGGGTCTAAAGCGCTGGTGGCTTCATCCAAAATTAAAAAACGCGGGCGATGAACTAACGCACGAGCGATCATAATACGCTGGCGTTGGCCACCCGACAATTTAGTACCCCGCTCTCCGACGTTACTTTTTAACCCATCCGCCATGGACGCTACAAAATCCCATGCGCCGGCGCCTCGCAATGCGTTCTCGACATCGCTTTCAGTAAGCTCTGGATCGCCTAATGTAATATTGTTTAACACCGTATCATGGAGCAGCAAATTTTCCTGAGGCACGTAACCCACCATCCGCCGCCAAACCCTAAGATCTATTTCTGCTAAGGGTAAGTCATCGATAAATACTTCCCCCTGTTGCGGTCTCAGCAACCCGGTGATGAGATCTATAACTGTGGTTTTGCCGACACCGGAAGGACCTATCAACGTGGTCAATGACCCAGCGGGTATGGTCACTGACAGATTACGGAAAACCGTGCGCTCTCCATAGGCTAAGCTGATATTCTCTAAACGAATACCTACCTTTAGAGTGGGTACCAGATTGCCCAGAGTTGACTCGCGTTCTTGCTGGGCCTCATTGATAGTCGCTTGTAACGACCAAAAAGCGCTTTCACAGACCGCAACTTTTTGGTACTGACGTTGCACTTTGCCCATATAAGCGATCACCCGTCCCAAAATCACCGCTAGAGTCATCACCGTGGCGAAGGGCAATCCCCAATAGGTTAGCGCCAGATAAATGCCGATGGCAATGACTACGGCAAACATAGGCTCCTGAGCCGCTTTTAACGCTTCATTGCTAAACACTTCTCCTTGTAACGCTTGATTCAATTGACTGGTTTCCGCCTTTAAAACAGAATCCGCCAAATTTTCTCGCGCCATTGCCTTAAGAGGTTTTACCGACTGCAAGGTGTCGGTAAGCCGCGCCAGCAGGGATTTTAACAGCTTAGTTTGCCGTTTTCCGGCTTGTCGGGCCATGCGAATCAGGCCGTGGGATACCATCAAAATTAATAATCCGACTAGTAAAGCGGCTAATGTGGCTTGCCAAGAAACCAACAGTGCCACAACCGTATACACACAACACTGAATTAGCAACGTGATAACCATGGTGCCGTTAATATAGGCTTGCGAGGCTCGCAACGCCTCTGTAGCCATGGCATTGGCGAGACCTCCGATGGGCCGATTTAGAAAATAGGACCAGCGCGTCTGCAATAAGGCTTTTAATAAATCCAAACGTAGATTGGTTGTCACTTGCGCAACGGTGTAGCCCACCTTTTTTTTGGCAAATAGCACCAAAATACTTTTGAGCACAATACCTATGACAATCACTGTCAGCAAAACCCCTAGGGTGGGATCGATACCCAGTTGCAATAGCAGGCTGGTTACTGGATTCTCGGTCTCTTGCCATGACTGGGACCCTGCCCCTGCTTGACTATCCATGGCGGTACTGAGAAAAGGCAGCAATGCAGTCAAGCTTACGCCTTCGGCAAGCCCTGCCAATAACAAGGCCAACAACATGACGAGGGTGTCTGTGGGATAAGCGCGGGCAAAGGTAATTAGAAGACGCATAATGTCAAAGAATAATGGCCTCGTGCTCTAGATGGTAAAAAACTGTGCTAATTAACTTTCAGAACCCGTTTTTCTGGGTAATTCACAAAAGGCCTGCAGGATAGCTTCAATCTGCTCAAAGGTATGAGCTGCGCTGACGCTACAGCGAAGCAGACAAGCACCATTGGGAGCCCCTGCCGGGGGCACCAAATTCACATAAACACCAGAATTTAATAAGGTATGCCAACCGGCCAACATCTCCTCTTTGCTACTCATCATGACGGCGACCACAGGACTCGGCTCTGGTCCCAAGGCAAACCCTAAAGCTTTCAGTCCTTGATAGAGATGATGGGCATTACTCCACAGTCGATCGCGTAGCTCACCACGGCTACTAAGGATCTTTAACGTGGCTCGAGTGGCCGCAATGACGGGAGGCGAAGGTGAGGCGGTAAACACATAGGGACGCATTCCATAACGGATTAACTCTAGCTCAGACAACCGACTGACACAGAAACCACCAATACTACCTAGACTTTTACTAAAGGTACCAACGATAAAATCTACTGCCTGCTCTACGCCTGCTTCTTCCGCCAAACCTCGGCCACGTTGACCTAACACACCCAATGAATGGGCTTCATCCACTAGCAGATAGGCGCCATATTTTTCTTTTACCTCGGCAATATCGGCGAGGGGAGCCCGATCGCCTAACATGCTGTAAATGCCTTCCACCACAATCAAGGTATTAGCAGCTCGATCACCAAGCCGACGCAGCCGTTTTTCCAAATCCTTAGCGTCGTTGTGACGAAAACGAATCACTTCGGCATCGCTCATACGACAACCGTCGTAGATACTGGCATGGCTGTCGGCATCGATTAACATCACATCATCTTTCCCAGCCAAGGTTGACAGCATAGCGAGATTGGCCTGGTAACCTGTGGAAAAAACGATGCTATAGGGGCACTCAAAAAAGTCAGCCAGTTCCCGCTCTAAAGCGGTGTGCTCGGCGTAAGTCCCATTTGCCATGCGTGACCCGGTGGTGCCGGTGCCATACTTTTGTAACGCCTGCTGAGCCGCATCGATACAGTCGGGCTCGAAGGTGAGTCCAAGATAATTATTAGTGCCGGCTAGAATAGTGCGACGCCCATGAATCCAACCCTCAGTGGGAGAAATTAAACGTTCGGTGACTACACCGAAAGGATTATGACCAAACTCAATCAAATCGGCACGGGTCGCAGCGAGGGTTGCAAATTTAGTGAATAGATTCATGTTGATTCAGCCGTGAGGGTTTGGATCTGCACAGCAAGATCTTTTACGGTACGGACTTCCGGCAAGATATTAAGGGGTATAGAAACATCGAATTGATCTTCAACTTGCATCAATAGGTCCATCACTTGAACCGAGTCCAGTCCTAAGTCTGCCACCAGTTCAGTATCTTCTGAAATTTCCTTAGACTTTTTCGTCAAAGGTTGTAGCATCTGGCGGAGCTCGCTGATAATGGCATCATAACTCGGCATAGCAATTTGCCCCTAAATCACGAAATACGTCTCATGTATTGATTAAATTAAAGCGTTCTCAAGCGGCAGCAGGATACTGAGTCGGGTCAAGGGTACGACGCAAACCTTCTGCAAGGGATATGCGGGGTTCCCAACCCATAGCCGCCGTTAGGGCAGCATTATCACATACCCAATTGTAATGTCGAATTTCCCTTACCTTACCCAGCGTTAACATGGGTAAAGGTCCACCTAATCGACCAACAAACATACTAAGTAATGCCAACATCCGCAAAGGCGTCCCAGTCAAACGAATATGCCGAACACGCCTGGCGCACACCTGGGAAACCGTATCAGCTACTTCCGGCCACGTATAGCCGCCTCCATGACCATCGTGTAGTTCAAAAACTCCTTGTGGACATTGACTGTTATTAAGCCACTGCTCCACGGCTGCGGCCAGATCATCTACATATAAGAGTGATACCCGCGCCTCGTGGGTGCCTAAAAGTAACCCAATACCTCGGCTCATCCAGCGTAATAGAGGCAGTAGTTCCCGATCACCCGGGCCATAGACGGCTGGTGGACGTAGCGCCATCCATTCCATAGTTTTGGCTTGCTCGGCTAGAACAGCCTCGCCTTTGCGTTTGCTAGCCGCATAATGTGAGAGATGGGGTTCTCGCGCAGCCAATGATGACAATAACAAGAACCGGGGCGGCGCTTGTTGGAGGGCAGCAGCATCCACCAAATGCGCTACACCATCTACATTAACAGCATCGAATTGTGCTTGCGTAAGACCCCGTACTGCCCCTGCACAATGGACCACCGCATACACATCTTGTACTAATTTTTTAAGACTATCTGGATCTTGCAAAGAACCCGTCAGACATTCTAAAGGTATATTTGTCAGTATCCGCCGATCAGCAGACGGTCGCACCAGGGCGCGAATGCGCCAGCCTGTATTGATTAGTCGTTGCGCAACGCGGTTACCAATAAAACCGGTAACGCCTGTCAGCGCAACGGTGCCACGACATGAAAGATTGTCAAACTTATCCCTATCCTGCACGCCGATTAAATTCTTGTGGCTCCTTGAGTACACCACCGGCATCCTGATGCCATTGGTGTTTTTCAATAAAATTCTGTCGCGCTTTTGAGCGTGATAATTTTCCTGAGGAGGTACGGGGCAAGGTATGCAGGGGAACCAACTCGATAAAACACTCGATAGCGAGTTCTTCGCGAATCAATTTTTGCAAACGGTCTACTAAATCAGCTCGCTTACTAGTGTCCGTTTGTCGACACTGCACCACCAATATAGTAGCGTCTTCGCCGCTGGGACTCGGCACTGCAAAGGCCAATGCATCACCAGGGCGCACTTCAGGTTGCTGTTCGGCGATATATTCTAAATCCTGGGGCCAAATATTACGGCCATTGATAATGATTAAATCTTTTTGACGACCTGTAATAAACAAGCTCTCACCGACCCGGTAACCGACGTCGCCAGTATCAAGCCAGCCATCGGCTGACAGGGTTCTTTGAGTTTCGGCGGGATCTTCAAAGTAACCCGACATAACACTTGGACCTTTCACAAAAATAGTGCCAATGTGTCGTTCTGGCAGGGGATTTCCCTGATTGTCCAATAGAGCCACTTGGTAACCCGGTAACGGATCACCGCAGTTTACAAACTTGCTAATGCGTCTGGTATCTTCCCCATCTGGAGAAACCACCATGGCTTTCTGAGAATCGGATAGATAATCGCTATCCACGCAATCTACCGCAAGCCCTTGATCGAGGGGAGCAAAACTGACAGCAAGGGAACACTCCGCCATGCCATAGCAGGCCAAAAAAGCCTTTTCATCAAAACCACTTGGCGCAAGCATTTTTGCAAAGCGCAGTAACGATTCCGAGCGAATGGTTTCAGCGCCGACGCCGGCAACGCGCCAACGACTTAAATCGAATTTGCTCATTTCGTCTGGTCGCAAGCGTCGCGCACACAGTTCATAACCAAAGGGAGGACTAAAAGAAATAGTCGCTTGATTACGGGTCATCAGGGCTAACCATTGGCGTGGCCGCATGGCGAACTCCCGGGTTCCGAGATAGTCGACGGACATTTGCGAGGCGACCGGCACCAATATGAGCCCGACTAAACCCATATCGTGATAATAGGGAAGCCACGATACACAGCGGTCTCCTGGCCTGATTTTGACACCATGCTTGATAATACCCGCTAGATTACTCAGCACAGCCTGCTGGGTAATCATCACACCCCGAGGAAAACGAGTGCTCCCCGAAGTATATTGGAGATAAGCAATTTCTCCTGGCTGAAGCGGGCACAGATCCCCTTCGCGATCTGGAAATGATTCCATAAAGGTGGGTACATCACCTAAAAACGCTAATCCTAGATCTTCAGCCGCTTCTTGCGCAAACGGTACAAAACCAGTCGGCGCGATAGCGATGGACGCCTTGCAGCTTATCAGCAATTCTCGTAGCTGCCGCACATAAGCCTTGTGGCTACCCAAATTGATGGAGACCGGGAGCGGAACTGGGACCAGACCTACATACTGACAGGCGAAAAAGAACCGCAGAAAATCAGGATGGGTTTCAGCGATCAGCGCCACCCGCGCACCTCGCTGCAGCCCTAATCCTCGCAAACGGCGCGCTAACGCCATGGCTTGTTGACGCAGTTCTCGATAGGGTAATACGGTATAAAGCTCACCGCTACCGGTGTAAAAATTACAACCGGTGTCACCCTCAGCTGCGTAATCAAGCGCCTCTGCCAGATTCGAGAAATCAGCAGATCTTAACGGCAACTTATTCTTGCTTGGTGTCGCTACCATACCCAACTAAAGTTTCCCCCCAGCAATAAATTTTCCAAACAATAAATGCCCCAAAAGCAAAATTATCTGATGAAAGGGCTTCTTAGCGCTGAGTGACTCCTCACAACGAATATAACGGGATCATTTAATCGATTTCTGCAGCGGCTATAAGCACTTTAGGTTCATGCTGGGGCAAAATAAATTCTCTATGGTACTTTGTCTGGATAGACGGTTACAACAATTTGCATATATCCGATTGACTTGCTGAGAAGTACACCGGTGGCTAAGTTTGCATTAACCTTGCCTTTTTAGCATTGTGTTGACCTACGATATCCATTGAATCAAAACGTCCACAGAATTACCATACGAACCCCAGCAAAATCAATACTACCACAGCGAGTTGTTATGCTACCACAGTTCGTTGCTAGACTACCACTATTAAAATAGTTTTTTTTACGATATCAAATTTTTTTTTCACATTACATTATGGAAGTGTTCAAATATTTTTAATGGCAGAATTTACTTTGCATTCATCCACTGGCGGCACTGTTAGTCAATTACTACAAATCTACCCTGTGGAAAATCGCGCCGCTATGCGCCAGTTTATTCGCTTACCCTGGTCTATATATGCGGCGGATCCCATGTGGATTCCTCCCTTGCTGATGGAGCGACGCCAACATCTTGCGTCAAGAAACCCTTATTTTAAACATGCTCGTTGGCGTGCTTGGCTTGCTTACCGGGGCCATCAACCAGTGGGTCGTATTAGCGCACAGGTAGATGAACTGCATTTAAGCAAACATCAGGACAAAACCGGTTTCTTTGGTATGCTCGAAGCTGAAGACAACCTAGACACCTTTCGCAGGTTGCTGCATAGCGCCGAAACTTGGTTGCGAACACAGGGTTTAAGTCAAATTTTAGGGCCTTTCAACTTATCCATTAACCACGACATCGGTCTACTAGTAGACGGTTTTGATAGTTCTCCAAATATCTTAATGGGACATGCCCGTCCTTACTACGCCCCCCACTTAGAAGCCTTAAATTACTTTCCAGCCAAGGACCTGTTAGCCTATCGTCTAAAAGCTGATTTTACACCACCTGCGGCAGTACAAGCGTTGACGTCCAAGTCGGCGGAAAATCTCTCTGTTAGATCCCTAAGGCGCACCGATTTGACTAAAGAACTTAGTATTTTGCGGGATATTTTTAATGATGCCTGGTCCGACAACTGGAATTTTGTACCTTTTACCGAGGCAGAGTTTTTGGATTTAGGGCGCAATTTAATGCATTTGATAAGCGACGATTTTGTACAAATCGTTGAATTCGATGGAAATCCTGTCGCAATGATCGTTCTTTTACCCAATTTGAATGAAATTATCAGGGATCTCAATGGCCGTCTTTTACCCTTTGGCTGGTTTAAATTATTGTGGCGGCTCAAATGGCGCTATCCAAAAACCGCACGGGTGCCATTGATGGGGGTTCGGCGACAGTTTCAAAACAGCCTGCTCGGCAGTGCCTTAGCTTTTAAAGCCATTGAGGCGCTGCGTGTTCCAGCTAGGAAACGCAACATTCAACAGGTAGAGCTTTCTTGGATTCTCGAAGATAATGTCAGAATGCGCAGTATTATTGAGGCTCTAGGAGGGGAAATCTATAAACGGTATCGCGTTTATCAAAAATCGTTGCCGTAACAAACACAACCCTGCATTGCTTTTAACTAAAAAATCACCAACAGCTCCCTTTAGACAAATCCTATGGTTACAACATCTCCCTTTACTGCTGTTATTTTAGGAGGAGACCGACATGCTAACGACGCTGTTGCCCAAGCGGCGGATGTCCCTTGCAAAGCGCTAAGTCCAGTAGGGGGTACAGCCATGATAATGCGGGTTATCAACGCCTTAGAAACAAGTGCCGAAGTCAATTCGTTGCTGCTTTGTGGCCCTGC
This sequence comes from uncultured Candidatus Competibacteraceae bacterium, assembly GCA_964423745.1. Classification (GTDB taxonomy): domain Bacteria; phylum Pseudomonadota; class Gammaproteobacteria; order Competibacterales; family Competibacteraceae; genus CAYRGG01. The sequence continues at coordinate 9,120 of CAYRGG010000042.1, forward strand.
TCAGTCAGCTCTGGATCAGAGCGATGAACTGCAAAACGGTGTCAACTCAGGCCGATTTTCATGGATGGCCCATCGTGCCAGTCCCAGCGCAAGCGCTTACCAAGCCATGGCATCGCTGCCCAAAGACATACCCATTTTATTAACGACCGCGGACCACGCCTTGCTCACTCCTGCGATCATCGATTTTTTTTGTAGCGAGGTGCGCAAAAGCGCCTGTGATGCGGTGGTTGGGGTTGCCCTGCATAGGGACATTGAGGCGGCTTATCCTGGTTTGAAAAAAACCGTGCTACGCTTTCGCGACAATGACTATTGTGGTTGTAATCTTTACGCGTTTTTAACGCCCCAGGGACGCATGCTAGCAGAGTTCTGGCAACGCCTAGAAAAGCAGCGCAAAAAGCCCTGGCGTCTTATTCGTATCCTCGGCTGGACAGCTGTGATGCGCTATCTGCTGGGCGCTCTTTCCCTAGAACGAGCGTTGCAAAGTCTATCCCAGCGCCTCAACCTTCGTTTGGGCGCTGTTGTGTTGCCCTTCCCCGAGGCATCGGTGGATGTGGATAGTGTCGATGACTGGCTTTTTGTGCAAAATTTGGCCAATAAAGATAAGCCTTTGGATGGGTAAGTATTGATCATAGACAAATACATCATCGGTGAAATAAGCAAACCGCTCTTAGTGGGTTGTGTGATCCTTGTAGCTATTTTTGCCGGTGCCCGCGCCGCGGATTATTTAGCCGATGCAGCGGAAGGGTTGATACTAGTTAGTACTGTTCTACAGTTAATTTCGCTGCGTATTCTTACCGCCCTGGAACTGTTGGTGCCCATTGCACTGTATCTTTCGGTGGTAGCGGGTCTTGGGCGACTTTATGCAGACTCCGAAATAACGGCTCTGCACGGTTCGGGAGTCAGTGAAACAAAACTTCTGAGCAGCGTCCTGAAGTTGTCCCTACTATGCGCTCTACTGGTTGGCATTTTGTCTATTTACGTGCGACCTTGGGCTTATCAAAAAAGCTATGCACTGCAAGCACAGGCGGAAGCCGCTTTTACGTTGAGTAAATTAGAAGCAGAACGTTTTTACGAAAGCCCCCAAGCTGAACGTATGATCTTTTTTGAAGACATCAACCGACGTCGCAAGCTATTAAAGGGCATGTTTCTGCGCAATCAAAGTGGCGATAGCACTCAAGTTATCTATGCCCAAGCGGCTTACCCCTTAACCGAGGTGGAAAATGATCCTGTGTTGGTGTTGCTCAAAGGTCATCTCTACACGCTGGACCGAAACGGCAATCAAGACTTGACGGTTTCTTTTCAAGAGATGAAATTGCGCTTAGCAGGTCACGATGCAGAATTGCTCGGTTACAAACGTAAAGCGATTGCCACAACAGTACTGGCGACATCCAATGATCTCGAAGATATTGCTGAATTTCAATGGCGCGTATCAAGACCACTTTCCACAATACTACTGGGACTGCTGGGTGTTCCCTTAAGCAGAGCAGCTCCACGGCAAGGCAAGTTTGCTAAAGGATTTATCGCTATTTTGATCTACGCGGTTTACTACAACCTGAGTGCTATTGCCAGAACTTGGCTAGATCGTGGCGTGGTGGGTCCCATTCCCGGTTTGTGGTGGAGTGAAGTGCTGTTAGCAGTTTTTTTGATCGCGCTATTGCTATGGCCCCGCCTAGTTTTTCGCTGGCGTGGTCTTTAAATGCCCATGTACGCTGCACCCTCTAAAACTTATTCCTAACGGTCAATACAATATCCCTTACCCATGCAGACATTAGACCGTTATATAGGCACTGTTATTGTCCGGGGTTATTGTCTGGTAATGCTGGTCCTGCTGGCTTTGTTCGTTTTTATAGATTTTGTCGATCAACTGGAAGATTTGGGCAAAGGCGACTACCAGGTCAAAGATATTGGCGTGTTTGTCTTGTTGATGCTACCTAGACATTTTTTGGAACTCGTTTCGGTGACGGTGCTATTAGGCGGTACCTTGGCTCTTGGCGGGCTTGCTAACTCTAGTGAATTGGTGGCCATGCGGGCGGGGGGTGTTTCGGTGGGACAGATTGGATTTTCTGTGCTTAAAACAGGGATATTGGTGATGCTGGTTGTGGTTGTGCTGGAACAATTCGTGGCTCCTCCCCTGCAGCAGTTCGCCTACGAATACCGGCTGACAGCGATTTCAGCAACCCTTCAACAGCGTTCGGAGAGCGGCTTGTGGTCCCGAGACGGTTTAAGTTTTATCAATATCGGCGACATACGTCATGGCCGCATCCCAAACGATATCGAGATTTATGAATTTGACGAAACAGGTCGCCTGTTATTGTTCATCCATGCGGACAGCGCTGATATCATTGACCACAATCAATGGCTCCTCAAGGACGTACTCCAGAAGACTTTCGATGGTCAACGTCTCGTCACCATGCGACTTTCAGATCGGGTGTGGGAAGCGTTCCTGACGACGGAGCAAGTGCAAATCCTCGAACCTCCCGTCGAAAGCCTGTCGGTTACAGATTTATTTTATTTTATCCGCTACCTGCGCGGGACCCAGCAACGGACAGCCCGTTATGAGCTAGCCCTTTGGGAAAAATTAACCTTACCCCTCTCCACCGGCGCCATGGCGCTCATGTCGGTTCCTTTTGTGTTTGGCCTACCCCGGGTTGCTAATACTGGCCAAAGAGTGCTTTTAGGCGCACTTATCGGCATCGGTTTTTATTTGCTGACTCAAATCTTTGCAAACCTAGGGCTGCTGTTCAATTTCAATCCAGCCTTGGCCACCTTGACACCCAGCATCATTATCGTGGGTTTTGCAGGGCTTTTACTACGCCGTGTCCACTAACGCATTTTCGTTTTTCCAAATATACCCCTAGACTTGACGGGAAACACGCTCCCAGGGATGATAAAAGTTAAACTAGGACACAGAACTTTGTGCCTACTAAAATTCTGACTATGCCATCGACAAGGTTGAAAAAGGTGGATTATTGCGTTTTTATTCAAACAAACCACAAACAGCGTCTTGGGGCGTTAGTCGCCCAGTATTCGTTAAAACGAAATTCACGCCATCCAGATAACTTTGATACCCGCATTATGGAGATCCAGGATTATCCCTTTTTTCAAACCAAGGAGGGGCAGCTTTATTTGCGCGACGGCGTCAAACGGCAATGGTTAAATGACGATCTGCAATCCTTTACGCCCCTGCGCTTTATGCCACCGGAATTGATGAATTATCACGGTCGTGCTGTGGTCATTGATCCCGATGTTTTTGCAGTCGGTGATATTTGGCAACTGCTTTCCCGAGATATGCAGGACAAGGCCATTGTGTGTCGGCCACGTTCAGGGAAAAAAGGCAAACTCTATAAGTGCTTTGCCTCCAGCGTTATGTTGCTGGATTGCGCAAAGTTAACCCATTGGCGAGTTGAAGCCCAGTTCAACGAGATGTTTGACTTTAAACGGGACTATATGAAGTGGGTTTGCCTACACCTGGAACCCCAAGACGGCATTGGTATATTTGAAAATGCCTGGAACGATTTTGACAAATTGACCGAGCGCACAAAACTATTGCATACCACAAAACGGAAAACGCAACCTTGGAAGACAGGTTTACCTGTGGATTTTCGGCCACCGGAACGGTTTCGCTGGTTTCCGCCGCAAGGCTGGCTATCTCGGTCGAGACGAGTGCTGTTTGGTGAATATGGACTCATGGGGCGTTATAAATCTCACCCCGATCCCAATCAAGAACGTTTCTTTTTTGGGCTGTTACGGGAATGTGTAGACAAAGGCATTATCAGCGAAACCCTACTGCAGGAAGAGATGCGTTCAAACCATCTGCGTCATGATGCTTTTCAGGTGCTTGATCGAACGCCCCCGCTTATGCCTGCATAACAAATAATAGATAGCTAATGACTGCTATTTGCAAAGTGGGTTGGAAACCGCAAAATGATGAACCCCATGTGGCTAGTGCCCGCACCCGTTGTTTAAATCCACTGGGCGAACTAAAAAGACGAGGTTTTCCGGTTGACCTGTACCAGGAAAAACGCAATGATCGCTACGCGGTAGTGGTTTTTTCAAAAGCCTATAATGAAAAAAACCTGCAACGCGCCGTAGCGCTAAAAGCGCAAGGAAAAGTGCTTATTTTTGATTTATGTGATAATCACTTTTTACTAGATTCAGAACGGGTTAATCGTTTAAAAACGATGCTCTACACGGCAGATTATTGGGTAGCCTCCAATGAGGAACTCGCCCAGGTTATGCAGAAACAGATGGGCGATATTCAGAAACCTCTGTCAATTATCGCTGATGCGGTAGAAACATCTTTAGTCCGTCCAAAGCTTGATATTTTGGGAAAAACGAAAGCCCATTGGCAATTAATAGGGCTTAATGCTTTTCTCAAAAGAAACGCAACAGGCACGCATTTGGTGTGGTTTGGTAATCATAAAGGAAGCTATAGTGACTCCGGGCTCAGTCATATTCGCAAGCTTAAACCCCTCTTAGAAAAAATTTATAAAAACCACAAAATTACCCTCACTATTATTAGTAACTCAAAACAAGCGTTTCAGACTATTTTTGCAGATTGGACCATTCCTTTACATTATCTAGATTGGAGTCCCCATACGTTTTATCAAGCACTGAGGCACCATGCCATTGCCATCATCCCTATAAAGGTTAATGAGTTTACGAAAGTAAAAACCAATAACCGCGTTATTTTGCCGTTCTATTTAGGTTTAGGTATTGTTGCCGATAGTATAAAGAGTTATCAAGAGTTCGCAAAATGCGCCTTTCTCGATTGTTGGGAGGAAGGGCTGTTAACGTATATCAACGATCCAAGGGTTATGCATAATCACATTAAATGCGCTAGACAAATTATTGCAAAAAAATATACGCTTTCGGTTATAGCAGATCGATGGAGTCAGCTATTTCAGCACGTCGCACAAAAGCATCAATTAGATTTTCGCAAAATACGATGATGTTTAATATTACAAATAAAAGAGAACGCAGACCTGTGAGTTAAGTTAAATTAAATTTTCTCGTATAACGCACACAACTCATCACCACGTCCACTGAGTTTCGCAATAGGCACATACAGCTTAGCAAGATATTTGCGAATTTTTCTTTTTTTTGACGGTTTATCCTTGTTTTGCAATTTATAATCTAAACTCTTTAAAATAAGTTTTGGCTTCACTACTTTTTTAACAAAACACCGTTTTAACCCATGTCGTAAAGCCACCATATTTATATTTTTAGCCGAAAAAAGTATTAAATGTCGAGGCACATCGTTAGCGAACCAATAACGACCAAACCAAGCCCTTCCTAATGATCGACTATTGGGTGTACGCAGTAATACCTTTCCCCCAGGCTTTAATAATCGGACAATTTCCGCTATCACATTATTAGGATTTGCCACATGTTCGATAAAGTGATGAGCGGTAATCAAGTCAAAGGAATCACTCTCAAAAGCGGCCTCCGTCAGTTCTCCTTGAAAGACATGGAGCTGAGCCGCTCGGCATACCGCAACCGCTTTTTGGTTAAATTCAACACCCTGACATTCCCACCCCAAGCGCTTAAGTTTGAGCAAAAACTCGCCATTACCACAGCCTATATCCAAGACCCTTCCATTAGGCACAAAGGCAACCGCATCATGAAAGAAAAATCTACCCCCTATCCGAGCTAATAGCCTGTGAAACATCGGCGCATTGAGATGATGGTAGCCATAATAGGTTTTTAATACGGCTTTTTCAAAATTACTGACAGGTTTGATAGGAGTTTCTTCTTTATAAACGGCATAGTGGTTTGGATAGAAATGAACGATTTCTTCCGCTGAAGGCATAGGATTTTGAAATATGGCGCCACAGTTCACACATTCACAGTATGCATAGGTCTTGTCTCCCCCAAACATCAAATCATGACTTGCGAAACAAGGCCGACCCCTGTGTTCGCAAAGAGGACATTTTGGTTTAGTTTTGTTTAAATGGACCATTGATAGGATCTCGCCTTCCAGACACTTGTAGTGTTCGTGTGAGTAAATTATCTAGCCTGGTAACCAAATATATCTTAACCTACCATACTCACCTCATCGACGAATGCATAGGTAACCCGTGTGATATATCCTTACCGCAGCTTGTCTATCCTTGTAATACTGGTTTGCCTTTTTTTAGCAACGGCTTTCGCTGAAGAAGAACTGCCGTCTGGCCGGTTTGAGTTTACCAGCACTGCTTTTGGGCTCATCGTTGGTTTTAATCGTGGTGAAGGGGCATTACGCTTGACGGAGCCGGACCCTGACGGGGGAGATTTACCCCTGGCAATGAAGACCTATCCTTTTTCAGTCACGGGCTTTAGTTTAGCCACCGTTGGACTCGCCAAAATAGATGCCGTGGGTATTGTTTATAATCTGAACGATATAGAAGACTTCGAGGGCCGCTATATCGCGGGGGAAGGTGCTTTAACTATTGTTCAGGGCGGTGGTCATCTGATCATGCGTAACCAAAATGGTGTGGTTATTAAGTTACAACTTTATAACAAAGGTGTTGAACTGAGGCTCGGTGGCAGCATCATCAGTTTCACCTTACAAGAACCTGATGATCCACAACCTGAATTGTACAGCCATACGATGAGCAATCACTCGTTACCGAATGACTTGCAGTCGAGTAAATTCATAAAACCGTAACAATGTTTTGTTAATCACTCTAGTAGACTAAGAAGCTGTTTCAAAAACTCGCATAGGTTCGCTGAATCAAGGCGCAGCGCCTTCGAGCAGCGCAGTTTACATAAGGTAAATGAGCAGCGGAGAAGGTGCTGTAACGCCGAGTCAGCGGGCATGAGCCGGTTTTGAAACAGCTTCTAAGCAAAAGCGCTACCTTATTCATCCCTAGCCTTCGCAAGCGCACACCTAGATAATAGGGACTTGCGTAGCTCATTAAAAATGTAAACTTTACAGATTATGCAAAACGTTATTAAAACCGATACCCTTAAAAAATTATTGGACGACGTTATAAAGCTGCGTCAAGACGTTGTGCAAAATGCCCACCAAGAGTTAGTCCGCTACGCGCCTTACTATGAAAATGGCCAGTTTACTACCAGCGCTCTTAATTTGGCTCATTATCTTGCCCTACGCCGCCAAGATTTAAGACCTTTGCAAGACCGATTGGTGCAGGCGGGTCTCTCTTCCATTGGCCATGGCGAAGCCTATGTGCTCACCAATTTGGATCGCATTATCGACATCTTAGGACGCACAGTTGCTGATTCAGACATCGCGTATTCAGACATTGATTTAGATTTAAGGCCCATGGATCAAGAGGGTGCCAGGCTTTTGTCCCAACGCATCCAGCAGGTGTTTGGTCCTAAACCTGATAATAGGCTCGTTCGCATCATGGTGACAATGCCCAGCGAGGCCGCCTGGAACTACCCCCTGGTGCAGGCTTTACTAGAACACGGCATGGATTGCGCACGCATTAACTGCGCTCATGACGATCCAATCACTTGGCAAGCCATGATAGAGAACATACGCCGAGCAGCCGCGAAGGTTAACAACCATACCTGTAAAATACTCATGGATTTAGCAGGCCACAAAGTCCGCACAGGTCCCATCGCCGCCGCGCCAGCCATTAAACATATCAAAGTCCGCCGCGATGTCTACGGTAACGTAATCAGTCCCACTAAGGTTCTACTGTGTGTGGAATCAGAATCCCAGGAACAGGGCGTTGCACTGCCTGAATTAGTAAGCTATCGCTTTAACTTACCGAAGGAGTTGCACAGTCAACTAGCTCTAAGTGACCGGCTGTACTTTACAGAAAGTCGCGGCAAAAAACGCCATATGGAAATCATCAGCCGGATCTCCGAACAGCAATGGTTAGCTCACTGCTTCGAAAGTACTTACTTAGCCACTAATACACCTGTTGCTTGGCAACGTCGTATGCCTAACGGCGCTTATAAAACCCTGGGTACATTTTCTTTGTGTGAATTTTCCGGTGATCCATTACCCCTGGTGGTCCATAAAGAGGATTTTTTGATGCTCACCCGAGGTGACTCCCCAGGCCAACCCGCCTGCCGAGATGAAGCAACGGGAAGGCTCATTGCACCGGCGCGTATCAGTTGCACCTATGGTGGTTTGGTGGATGACTTGCAACCCGGCGCTCCGGTTTGGATCGACGATGGCAAAGCGGGAGCTGTGGTTGAATCCATCACCGAAGAAGGTGCGCTTTTAAGAATCACCCATGCGGGGCCTAAAGGGGTAAAAATCCGTAGCGATAAAGGCATCAATGTCCCTGAAACCCACTTAAATTTACCTTCCCTTAGCGAAAAAGATTTACAGGATCTAGATTTTGTTTGCCAGCATGCCGATATGGTGGGTTTTTCGTTTGTAGAGACGGTGGAAGACATGGAATTTTTGATGAATGCCTTGGCGGAACGAAATGCAGCTAATCTTACCATCATTGCGAAAATCGAAACGAATCGCGCTTTTCGACACCTACCGGAGATCATTCTGGGTACCATGGGAAGACACAACCTGGGTATCATGATCGCGCGCGGGGATCTCGCGGTAGAACTAGGCAGCGTACGTATGTCGGAGATTCAAGAAGAAATTCTTTGGCTTTGTGAAGCCGCCCATATACCCGCTATTTGGGCCACCCAGGTATTAGAATCACTGGCTAAAACCGGGCGCATTTCACGCCCAGAAATTACTGATGCCGCCTCCAGTGTGCGCGCCGACTGCGTTATGCTGAATAAAGGACCTTACGTCCTCGACGCCGTTGCGGTTTTAGGCGACATTCTTTCCCGGATGCAGGAACATCAAGAGAAGAAATTCACTAGATTACGAAGACTCAGTTTTTGATGCATATCATTGTTAACAATGTGCTCTGTTTATTAAAACTACCCTCTAAAGAACATCGTAAACAAAGCTTAGGTTACTTGGAAAGGGACCAACAGTAAAATTCTCTAGTTCGATATTGTCTATGTCTATCTGACGTAAGAGGTTAAACCGCTGATAATAGTTACCTTGATGAAAATGGTGAGAAACCGTATCCACATAATAGGCGCCGCTGTAATGCTCTCCGATACCGTGAAAGCACACAGGCTTAGCCACTTTTAAGACATGCCCTAAATTGACTCCGTTGAGCTCACCACAGGCCCAATAAAAACTTTCTTCACCTAAATATTTAGTACCTTGAAAAGAAAAATACTGACAATGGGATGTTATACCCTTTTGAACCTTAATATCGTGTTGACAATCCGATCCTAAACGCATAGGTCCAAAGTAGACGCTATTGCCATAAAATAAAAGCTCATAGCCGTTAGCTCGCGCTCGAGACTGCAAAAAATCAAAATCGGTACCGTTTTGGTTTAAGCTGGCATAGCTTCTGCCCATGCCACTGTCAGGCGTTAACGTCAAGCCATACTTATCTAGAATTGCGGCGGCAATAAAGTGGTCATTGACGGGCGAATCCCCACCCCATATCTTTTGTATCGGTTCTATATCCAAAGGTAAAGATTGATCCTGACAAACCACCGTCATACATTTTGATTGCCGACCTTCCGAGTCAGATTCAAAAATAATATCTTTAATAAAACCCTTCATCACTTCTTCTGTGTGGTTATTAAACTCCACTTCAATCAAAAGTGGTTCACCAGGCCCAAACAAACTCGTACTCGTATTATAGGCTTTTTTATGATTTTGTTTTTTGCTCCATTGGGTAAGTTTCAAAATAGCTATAGCGGATTCATCGCGACGGATATCAATCGTCACATCTTGCAGATAGATGTTGTATTCGGTCATCAAACGCTGTTCTAAACCTACCCGAACGGAGCATTTTGCAGTTCTACTTGCAGTCTTACTCAAAATATACATCGCCATAAACGGTGACTCCGTTTTAACCAGGATCACTGGTTACTCCATGAAATTAATGCTATGCAAAAAGATAAACTAAAACTGTCATAGACCGTAAGAAGCTGTTTCAAAACCAGCTGACCACAAAAATCTATAAGTGGCGATCGAGCTTTTGTCAGACCTTATCTAACAATTTATTGATACGAGCAATTTAAAGGGGCGAACAAACAAAAGCGTCAGTTCTGTTAATCAGAGAAAACCGCGAAAAGCTTATTCTGTTAACTAATTTTTGATTTTTTTAGTAATGGGAAAAAAGGCTGACTATCACTAAACGTAATGCAAATACATAGTAAAGTTTTCGTTGACGAGTTGCGTGAGACGCGAACTATATAAAATAGACTAGCACACACCGCAAAGGTTTAATAGTGCCAACCACCATTCGCAACAATAAATTCATATAAATACCAAATATATGATTTTATTAATAAAATAATAACTTCAAAGCAGGGAGTTAAGGTCAGTTTTGAGAAGCATGGGGCTTGTTTTCTTGAATAAGATCTTTAACTGTCATTTCACCCAGCACTTGCGCTACGGCAACATCCATGTGAGTCACGACTTCCCCTACCGCAGGTAAATCCATAGCCACAATATTTTTGCTTTCTCCCCGCACGGCAGCAAGCACACTCTGAATCGTAATCTTCTCAATGGCCATAGCTGGCAAATAGCCAGATAACTCATCCCGAGTTGCTACAATAAGTCTGCTAGCTTCTAAATCAGCCACTATTCTAGCAATGGCGTTGGCGGGTAACGGATGATAACGAGCCTGTAACCTTCTGAGGGTCCAAAATTTGTTGTTATTGTAGTAAGCGCTCGCTATTAAAGTGATAATTTCCAGCGCTAATCTTTCCCATTGGCGGTTGCTTAAGAATGCTTTTTTGAGACGTGGGTCCATCAAGCGAGGGTTTTGCACATAGGCAGTAATTTGCCCCCCCAACACAATAATCAACCAACTGGTGTACAACCAGATGACAAATAATACGGCACCGGCAAAACCCGTATAAATCGCTGAATAACGGGATGAAGTTGCCACAAAACCCGCAAAAAACTGCCCAATGGTGTACCACAGTAAACCAGCGACAAAACCACCGATAAGCGCAGGAACAACCTGCACCCGAGTATTAGGCAAAAACCCATACAAGAAAGCAAAAGCGCATGATATCAGTAGGTAGGGTCCCAGTTGACTGAGCGCCAAAAGGATTGTGCCCAAAGGTTCTAAAGCCAGTAAACGCTGAGCAATTGGATTGTCGATAGCGGTTTGCGCTAAACCCAGTGCCGAAAACATCAGCACCGGCCCAATCAAAATAACACTGAGATAATCGCTAAAACGCCGAGCCAGGCTGCGTCCATCATTAACATGCCAAATGCTATTAAAGGTTTGTTCGACTTTATGAATCAGCGAAATCACGGTATAAAACAACATGGCTAACCCCACTGACCCTAGTACTCCAACTTGGAGATTGTTGACAAAGTCTATAATGCGGCGTTGGACTTCTTGTCCTTGTTGACCCAAGGGCGCCAGGAACTCCTCCATGATAGGTTCTAACTCGTTGTATACGCCAAAGGCTTTGAGCACTGAAAAACTCACTGCAAGCAAGGGCACCAAGGACAACAGAGTCGTGTAGGCTAACCCCATAACCTGCAGGGTAATTTGGCCCCGATTAAATTCACGGATAAGGCTGTCCACAATTCGGCCAATGGTTATCCATAAGCGTTCTACAGGACCTCGACTTTTGATGTCCTTTTCCCAAAGTTCCCGGAATAACCGTGCGTAGTACTTATTAATATTAATAGCAGCATCCATAGGTTATCTTTAAACAAATGAGTTTCGATGACATGGGCTGTTATCAGCAACTTTCTATTGCGCTTAAGTAACAGGGTAACATGCTAGTGTCTTGGGTGCTGAAGCAAACAGAGATAGCTTGTTTAAGAAGTCATGGCTATCTTTTCCTTGCATAAACCACTCAAGCTTGCTTGACCAAAACCGCCAATTAACATTTTAGAATACCGTATATTATGTGTGTAATTTGTGGGCGCTTTGGTTGTTATCATATAAGGATTAGGGCTATGCGTAAGTCAGTGGGTCTTTTAATTGGCCTAGTCGGTATTCTCGTCGGAATAACAGGTTATTTTTGGTATGACACCCGCATCCATCTAAAGCAAATCCTGACAACTTTAAAACCGTTCGCAGAAGTGCGTTATAGTTATATTTACGCCTCGCCCTTTGGATCAGCCGGTATAAGGGGGCTCGAAATTTTACCCTATGGTGTCGATGACAAATTTCTTGTCGACAATATTGCTCTTAAAGGCAAAAACTTTTTTTCTCTGCTAACTATTAACCGCGCTTTTGAACAGGGTCAACTACCTAAATCACTGCATCTTATTTTAGAGGATGTGCAGATTCCCACAGATAGTCGTCTATTAAATGAGCCGAGTCTACAACTTCCCTTAGGGTTTACTCGTTGTGGCGGGGTTAATGCTTTAGGTCCAACCGAGTTTCAAGCTCTTGGTTATGACACTTTTCATCTAAATTTAAGTCTAGCCTATAACATTAATGAATTAAGACCTGCTATGCAGCTTACTGTAAAATTTAACCATCAAGCCATGTTTGCGACGACGACAGAAGCCCGCTTGACCCTGCCCCAAGCACACTTAGCTTTAAACGATTTAGTGACTTTATCCCCACGTCTTTCTGCACTGACTATGACACTAAACGATCGCTCGTTAGTCGAACGGTTAAATGGTTTCTGCGCTGAAAAAGAGACTATGAGCGTCCCTGTTTACATTGACCAGCAAATTGAGTATTTACAGCGAGCTTTGCAGGTTCAAGGAATCATGCTCAGCAGCGAGCTTACAAGCCTTTACAGAGAGTTTATGACGCAAGGCGGACAGATCAAGATGATGGCTACGCCCCAACATGCCTTGCCATTAGGAGAAATAGCAAAGCAGAGCCTTGAGGATACTTTAGACTTATTGAATCTTGCGATTACAGTTAACGATCTTCCTGTCACGGATTTGTCATTGGAGTTTCAAGAACCTGAAACCTTCAGCTATTCGAAAAAAGAAGTAACTTCTGATACGATAAGATCTCATAAGCAACAAGACAATCCACCCCAGTATCTATCAATTCCATATGAAGAGCTTTCTGATCACCTTGGCAGTATGGCCATTATCTATACCGTGAATGGTAGTGAACACAAAGGCAAACTCGAGGTAATTGACCAAAACGCCATCAAACTTGTTAGACAAATGCGCGGTGGCAGCGTAGCTTTTACAATCAACATTTATGAAATAGAAAAAGTACTGGTAGCCCCCTAAGCTAAGCATTATCCATCTTACTTAAAGACAAATCTCCAAGTACAAATTGACAACCGTGGCATTCTGTTGCAGCTGTTTTTCAACGACTTAGCCTTCTCATTATCTACTTTAGCCATAAGGATAACTTATGTCTCTAGCTTTGCATGATCAACCTCTATCAACCCAAAACGATAATTCCCTTTGGCATAATTTACTTCTGCAATATCGAGAGGTTAGAAACCAATCGGAGGCAATTTGTCAACCGTTAGCCGTAGAAGATTATTGTATTCAAACGATGCCGGATGTGAGTCCTCCCAAATGGCACCTTGCCCATGTAAGTTGGTTTTTTGAGACCTTTATTCTGCTTCCCTTCCAGCACGGCTATCAACCGTTTCATCCGCAATTCGATTATTTATTTAATTCCTATTACGAAACCCACAATCGACCGTTTCCTCGACCGCAACGGGGTCTTTTATCACGGCCTACGGTGGCTGATGTCTACGCCTATCGTGCCCATGTGGATGAAGCGATGACACAGCTTTTGAACGCACCGGACGAACAGTTTGCTCAGGAAATTAAAGATCGGCTGACTTTGGGTCTTCATCACGAACAACAACACCAAGAACTGTTGTTAACCGATATCAAACATATATTAGCGTTCAATCCCTTATGTCCGTCCTATCAGGCACAAGGGCCTTTTGAGCCAGCTTATCAGGGTAGTTCACTCCACTGGCTTAAATACCAAGGTGGCAACCATTCCATAGGCCACGCTGGTCAGGGATTTAGTTTTGACAACGAAGCACCACGCCATATGGTTTATTTACAAGATTATGCGTTAGCATCACGGCTAGTGACTAATGGTGAATATATGGCTTTCATGGATGCTGGGGGTTACGACCGCCCGGAATATTGGCTCTCAGAGGGATGGCATACGGTAAACTCACAGAACTGGCAAGCTCCCCTCTATTGGCAAAAACGTAATGGGCGCTGGTGGCATATGACACTCGCCGGCTTACAGCCTGTCCTAGAGCAAGAGCCAGTCTCCCATGTTAGTTTCTATGAGGCCGATGCCTATGCTCGATGGACTGGTAAACGATTACCCCTGGAAACAGAATGGGAATTGGCTGCCATTCGACAACCTATTGCCGGTAATTTTCGCGAATCGGGTCATTTACGCCCTCGTCCTAGCCATCAAAGCGGTGCTGGTCTACAGCAGTTATTTGGCGACGTTTGGGAATGGACCCAGAGTCCTTACGTACCCTATCCGGGTTATCGCCCTCTCAAAGGATCTTTGGGAGAATATAACGGTAAATTTATGTCGAATCAGATGGTTCTTCGCGGTGGTTCCTGTGTAACACCCCAATCCCATATACGCCCTACTTACCGCAACTTTTTTTATCCGGGCGATCGCTGGCAGTTTTCCGGTATTCGACTTGCGGATGACCGCCATGACTAAGTCCTCACCGCAAGTGCACTTTTACGATTTTCACCCCGGTGTCGCCAGTCTGAGAGAGGAAGTATTACAGGGTTTGCGCCGTCAACCTAAAACCATTCCGCCTAAGTTTTTTTACGATGCTCGCGGTTCATTGTTGTTCGATGCCATCTGTGAATTACCGGAATATTATCCAACCCGCACTGAAGTCAGCATACTGCAAACCTATGCTGAGGAAATCGCTGCCCTAGCAGGACCTGATGTCTTGCTCATAGAACTAGGCAGTGGCGCTAGTAAAAAGGTACGTTTGCTGTTAGATGCTTTACAACCCCACGCTTACCTGGGCGTGGATATTAGCAAAGATTTTTTACTGGAGTCGACTTATCAGCTCGCGGCTGATTATCCTTGGTTAGAGGTGCATGCGGCCTGCGCGGATTTTAGCCAAACCTTAAATGTATCCGCCTATAGCCCCCCTGGGAATAAAAAACTGGCTTTTTTTCCTGGATCTAGTATTGGAAATTTCGACCCGCCCCATGCTTTGGCGCTGCTACAACAACTCCGTCAAGGCTTGTTGCCCAATGGTAAGTTGCTCATCGGTGTCGATCTGAAAAAAAATTCTGCTATTTTAAATGCAGCCTACAATGATGCCCAAGGTGTTACCGCTGACTTTAATCTCAATTTACTGAAACGTATTCAAAATGAGCTGGATACGGATTTACAGCTTGAAGCCTTTGCTCACCATGCTTTTTATAACGAAGCATTGGGACGCGTTGAAATGCATTTGGCTAGCCGCGGTCAACAATCCGTGCAGATTGAAAACCAAGATTTTAACTTTGCCCCAGAAGAGACCATCCATACGGAAAATTCGTACAAATACAGCGTGGCTGAATTTCAAACCCTCGCTCAGCGGGCCGGCTATAAACCGGAAAGAGTATGGACTGATCCCCAGCAACTTTTTAGTGTTCATTATCTAGGTCTTGAAAACTAATTTACTACTTATTTAACAGGGCAAGCGTTTGTGAGGATTTTTTATAGCACGAGGATTTAGCGCTTGGTTATGTAGCCTCCTTCAAACAGTTTAAAAGTTCGCTAGGACTTGTGACTATATGGTTTGCCTGCCATTGTTCAGGCTTTTCTTCAGCACCGATATAACCAAAAGAGGCGACTGCGGTAACCATCCTAGCTCGATTACCGGCGATTATGTCTGCTTCAGCATCCCCTATGTACCAACAAAACTGCGGTTTCACACCCACCAGCTGACTTCCATAAAGGAGCGGCGCCGGATCCGGTTTACGCTGAACCAGGGTATCGCCACAAATAACACAGGCCGGGCGCTTTGATAATCCCATCACTTCCAAAAGCGTTTTTGTCAGCCATCCTGGCTTGTTAGTGACAATACCCCAGGGTAAGGACCTGGCTTCTAGCCAGTTGAGGACATCACCCATTCCACCAAAAAGGGTAGTTTGTGAAGCAATATCATTTGCATAAAGTTCTAAAAAGCGTGGCCTCAAGGTCTCGAATAATGGGTCATCGGAGCAAATGTCAAAACCTGCTTTGAGAAGACCTGGGGTACCTTTTGACACCATGGGACGAATTGCGGAAAGAGGTAATTCCGCCATAGACCATTCATGACGTAATCGATTGAGTGCCCTGGCCAAATCAGGGGCAGTATCCAGTAAGGTGCCATCCAAATCAAACAAAACACACTGGGGAGCAACCGTGACTGAATCCTTCATGAATCTAAAAAACAGTGGGCAATATAGTTAACTTGAATGTGTGACCCTAGAGAGTACTGTTTGGTGAGGGGGTTGTAATGCATACCCATTAATTCTTGAAGATGCAAACCGCCATCCCGAATCCAGCCGTCTAGTTCCGAGGGACGGATAAAACGGCGATAATCGTGGGTTCCTTTAGGCAAAAGACGCAATACATACTCGGCGCCGATAACCGCGAATACATAGGCCTGGGGTGTACGATTGATGGTGGAAAAAAAAGCTTGCCCACTAGGCTTTAATAACTTACCTACGGCTTTTACCACTGACCCCGGCTCAGGGACGTGCTCTAGAAGTTCCATGCAGGTGACCACATCAAAGCTGTTGGGCTGGGCCACCGCAAGTTCTTCAGCGGTGGTTTGCTGATAGTCCACTTCAATGCCCGATTCCAACTGATGTAACTGGGCAACAGCAAGGGGAGCTCGCCCCATATCGATCCCCGTGACTGCGGCGCCTCGGCTAGCCATACTCTCAGCCAATATACCACCACCACAGCCGATATCCAGCACCCGTTTGCCGCTCAGCCTAGCCCGTTCATCGATGAAACCTAAACGCAAAGGATTGATATCGTGAAGCGGTTTAAACTCGCTTTCGGGGTCCCACCAACGGCTGGCAAGCATTTCAAATTTAGCAATTTCTTGCTGATCAACATTGCGGGTCATGGTAAATTGTTTGTCGTCAAAGGTGAATTTTATCCCGCCAACCACGAGCGCGATGAATGATTTTTTCAATGTCCAATGTGGTCAACTCGCGATTACGCAGAAGCGGGCGACCCGCCACCCAGACATCCGTCACCTGTTGACGGTCTGTGGCATAAACCAATTGGGATATGGGATGATAAACGGGTTCTGTTTCCACAGCGCCCAAATCCACCAGGGTGACATCCGCCCACTTACCAGGCTCTAGAGAACCGATTTGCTGGTCTAACCCCAACGCCTTAGCCCCATTCAACGTTGCCATACGTAGCACCCGGTGAGCCGGTAACACGGCAGCGTCATTGGCCAAACCTTTAGCTAATAACGCAGCAATCCGCATTTCTCCCAATAAATTTAAATCATTATTGCTGGCGGTACCGTCGGTACCCAAGGCGACATTAACACCTGCGGCGTCTAGCTTGGCAACGGGGCAAAAGCCACTGGCGAGTTTTAGATTAGACTCGGGACAATGGATTACATGAACACCACAACGGGCTATCCATGAGATCTCCGCATCCGTTAATTGGGTCATATGCACCGCTAACAGCCGTTCAGAAACAAGACCCAGATTATCTAACCACTGTAACGGTCGACAACCCTGTTGACGAACCATCCCCTCCACCTCAGCCGCTGTTTCGTGCACATGCATGTGGATGGGAATTTGCCATTGCTCGGCTAGCGTACGAATTTGTTTCAAAGCATCCGCATTAACCGTATAGGGACCATGAGGCGCCAAAGCAGCACTGAGTAGGGGTTCTTTATCTAAGGTAGGATAGAGGGCAAGACCTTTGCGCAAATAAGCATCCGCATCTTTTGCCCACGGACTTGGAAAATCGATAACAATCAAACCTATACAAGCCCGCATACCACAAGCGTTGACCGCGGCTGCCACGGTTTCAGGAAAAAAATACATGTCATTGAAACAGGTAATACCGCCTCGCAACATTTCCGCCATGGCAAGTTGGGCGCCATCATGAACAAACGCTTCACTCACCCAGCGATTCTCGGCCGGCCAGATATGCTGACTCAACCACTCCATGAGAGGCAGATCGTCAGCAAGCCCACGTAATAGGGTCATAGCCGCATGGGTGTGGGTATTGACCAGTCCAGGCATCAACACATGACAAGGACCCTCCACGCATACCGCCGCCCGGTAACACGCAAACGCCTCTTGTTTTGGCAAAATAGCAACAATACGGCCTTCGTTAATAGCCAAAGCATGATCTTCTAACACACGGCCGGGAGGTTCTACCGGGATAATCCAGCGAGCACTAATGAGGGTATCGATAGTAAGAAGCATGAGGTTACTCTTAAGTAGCACTACATGGGCATTATAACCCCGCACCTTCTCTGCAAGTCACCCCCCCCACTGCACATATAAAAACGCCCCAGCTGAATCGACTGAGGCGTTTTTTATTTAAGCCAATAATGGTTTTTCAAATATGTTAATTACCTATCTCCTCGGAGGCCTCCACAGTGACATCTACGCGGCGGTTTTGCGCACGACCTTCACGGGTCGAATTATCGGCGATGGGGTTTGCTTCGCCGGCGCCTCTCGCAGAAATAATATTCGGATCGATGCCTTGTAAAACCAAATAATCTACCACAGATTGAGCGCGACGCTCGGAAAGACCTTGGTTATATTCTTCGGTACCAATACTATCGGTATGGCCTACCACTTCGATTTCACTGACATTACCCGCACCCAGAGCTTGAATGTCTTGAGCCAGAGAATCGAGTCTATTTTCGCCCTCGGGTCTTAGAGTGGCTTCATCAAAATCAAAGTAAGCATCCGCACCTAACGTAACAGTCTCACGAGTGGGTGTTACCGGTGGAGGCTCTGCTACGGGTAGCGCTTCAGCACATTCAGTGAGTTCTTCACCGCCAACACTTAGCACACACTCGTCAAACGGATCTACGACAGGCTCGCCATAGGGAGTTTCGACGTTCCTATCAATTCCTTGTGCATAAACCGGAGCTAGTAACAATCCGGACACGGCTAAACAAAGACTAATCTTATAAAGTTTCGCTTTCATTGTATAATCTCCTCAAAGGCTATACGGCAAATAATGACGCTAGGAACTTGCGAGTTTATGAACTACCCGAACACTGTCTTTAAGGAACGCTTTATGCCAGAACCCCACCCGTGTTACGGTTCAAATTTTATGGGTTATTCTACTCTTCGTAGTGGTTAATGATACACCTTTGTGTCAGAATTGCAAAAAATGTTGTATTAAAAATAAAGGAGATCGATCTTGCGCATCGCACTGCTTGAAGACGATCGTCTACTAGCCCAACTTATGGAGGGTTGGCTAGTAGAGGCGGGCTATGAATGCCAGGTATTTAACCAGGGCAAGCCACTCATCTATCATCTTTGTCGGGACACTTTTGATATCATCATTCTGGATTGGATGTTACCAGATACAGACGGTATTCAAGTGTTACAGTGGATAAGGGAGCATGTGGACTGGCATATACCCGTGCTTTTCGTAACTGGCAAAGATGAAGAGGCCGACATTGTCCAAGCCCTTAATCAAGGTGCTGACGATTATATGGTCAAACCGGTTAAACGGTTGGAAATGTTAGCCCGAATAACGGCTGTCAGTCGCCGTATACTACCTCAGGACGAAACCCAAAAGGTCTTGGAATTCGGCTATTATAAAATAGATGCGAATTCACGCACCGTCTTTGTTAAAGACCAGCCTATAGAGCTAACGCAAAAAGAATTTGAGTTAATTTTATTTCTATTTCGCTGTGCGGGTCGTGTCTTGTCTCGGGGTCATATTTTGGAAAGCGTTTGGGGCCGCAACCCCAACCTTAACACCCGAACCGTGGATACCCACGTTAGTCGTATTCGCAACAAACTCGATTTACGACCTGAGCACGGTTGGCAACTGAAAGCGGTTTATCAACATGGTTACCGGTTAGAACAGACGGAGGAATCACTTTCCCCATCACCGCCACCAACATAAATAGCTAGATGTCATTTTAAAAACGTTGGCTTTAGTCTGGCTAAGGCAGACTTTTTGTTGTTCGTTCAAAAGATACTGTGAACCTTCTATGGCGCTTAACGGCGGTCCTGTGACCGTCGACACCGCTTTCACAAGTTCCTTAAAGTTCTTTATTGGGTAAGTTTATTAATAAATACGTGTGCGAACTCTAGGTAACCGAGGATGATGAACAACGATCAAATTCGTGCTATGGAATGGCGCGATAACAAGCTCATCTTGTTAGATCAACGGGTTTTGCCAGAAAAAACCGTTTTTCTTCAATTACAGGATCATGTAGCTGTTGCCAAGGCTATTAAAGATATGGTGGTACGAGGGGCTCCGGCTATCGGGATTACCGCAGCTTATGGCGTCGTTCTGGCAGCCCGAGCTCGCTGGCAAGATAATCCTCGAGATTGGCAAAAACCCTTGCTAGATGACATGGCGGTATTAGCGGCGGCACGGCCTACCGCTGTAAATCTTGCTTGGGCTTTAGCACGCATGACGCGGTTGTCAGATAACCTAGCTAGTGTCCCTGTAGATCCTTTCCCTGAACTACTTAGCGAGGCCCAAACTATCCATGGGGAAGACATTGCCGCCAATCAGCATATGGGAGAACTAGGTGCAGAGCAGTTGAATCAATATCCAGGCGCTGTGCTTACCCATTGTAATACGGGTTCTTTAGCTACAGGCGGTTATGGTACCGCGTTAGGCGTTATTCGTAGCGGTGTTGCCCAGGGCCTTATTGAAAAAGTTTATGCCGCAGAAACTCGTCCTTGGTTCCAAGGTGCGCGTTTAACAGCCTGGGAACTTGTCCAGGATAATATTCCGGTCACTTTATTAGCCGACGGTGCAACCTCTTATCTACTAAGACACGGGAATGTCAGCTGGGTTATTGTGGGTGCGGACCGCATTGCCAGCAATGGCGATGTAGCCAATAAAATTGGCACCTATAATTTAGCCGTATCAGCCCGCCACCATGGTGTGCGTTTTATGGTGGTGGCGCCCACCTCCACCATCGATATGACGCTGGCCAGCGGTAACGATATTCCCATCGAACAGCGTCCCTCTGAAGAACTTTTGACGATTTACGGAACATGCGTGGCAGCCACGGGCGCGACAGCATGGAATCCTGTTTTCGACATCACGCCAGCTGACTTGATCGATGTGTTAGTGACCGAACGCGGCGTCGTCTATCATCCAAACCTCGTCAAGATGACGCACCTTATGCAAGCGGAGACATCATCAGAACTTATCAATACCGGCTAAGTTTTCCCCCACGAACACTTGTTTTGACTGGGGCAATGGTAGATCACCCCTTTCCTGCTAACTATTTGTGGAGCCAGTCATGAGTAATAATACCAATACACAAATTCACCGTCTGCATGGTTATTATCTTGAAGACTTATCGGTGGGCATGAGCGCTTCTTATTCAAAAACAGTGACTGAAGCCGATGTCACTTTGTTTGCTGGTGTTTCTGGGGACGATAACCCGGTGCATATTAATGAGGAATTTGCGGCTGAAACTGTATTCAAAGGCCGTATTGCCCACGGTATGTTTTCAGCAGGTCTTATTTCGGCAGTGCTCGGCACCCGATTACCTGGTCCAGGTTCAATTTATGTGGCGCAGCAGCTTAAGTTTAAGGCGCCTGTACGCATTGGCGATACCCTAACCGCCACAGCAACGGTCAAAGAAGTCGACATAGAACGCAAGCGCGTTATCCTCGAGACCATATGCTCCGTAAAGGGAAAAATGGTGGTTGATGGTGAGGCGACTATGATGGTAGACGCACGAGGTTAAAGAACTTTTGCGAGCTTTTATTTAATAACGTATGGCTGACAGTCTTCAGAGTAAGGATAACATCTAAGCCACTTCCTTAAGCGAGGCAAAGGATTTAGATAGCAATATATCCGGTATGTAGTTCCTTGAGTAATAGAATCAGAAATGCTGGGGCTAGAGCTGTCAGCTTGTAACGTCGCCACAGTGACCCAAGGCCCAACAATGACAATAAGGAACTACCACCACAAGACAGTATATGCTGCCGATTTGGCTTATTCACCCATAGCTTCTTTTCGTTCTCTCTCATACTCATCATATGATTTATTTGCTTTTCTCATACACTCATCATATTGAGCTAGTGGAAGTTTATAACACTCGTTCCGGTTGCCGGCTTGAATGCCTTCATAGGCTCCTCTGTACGAGCAACCACATAAAAAGAGGAGTACTAAAAAGAGGCATATACCTTTCATTCTTTCATTCCAGCTCTATTAACCAAGCTAACCGGCGCACAATTTATGATGCCGGCCGAATCGACACAGTTGGCTTTTCGAGTCGTTTACCCTCAGCCCAAACTTGCCCAGTCTTTGCGTCAGGGCCTTCTTGAAACGCATCGCATCATCGAGCCGTTGAAAGCAGAAGAGACTGTCATCCGCATATCGGATACTGTGCATTTCCCCCTTGATGTGTTTGGGGGCTACTTTTGTTACCCAAAGATCTATCACATAATGGAGATACACATTGGCAAGAATGGGGCTTATCACCCCACCCTGCGGTGTACCGGTTGATGTGCGTGTGCGTTTCCCTTCTTCGAGAACACCGGCTTTTAACCATTTGGCGATTAGCCGCAGTATCCTCTTATCGCTGAGGCGATGTTTCAAGAATCTCATTAACCATGCGTGGTCCATCTCACCGAAAAAGGCGCGGATATCGACATCATGGTGCTTTTCTCTACGAACTCAATCAAAGCCAAGAGTTGTTTTTTTAGATTTTCAATTTCTTCCGTATGGATTGGCAGTTCGGCGTACTCTCCATTAAGTACCTCGGCGCAAAATTCGAGTCGAGTCATGGTTTCCGGGTTCAGCCCCACTTTATAGGTGTTCCATTGATTAGTTAGATTCTGCGCGGAAACCGCCCTACGCAAATTTGGGAAGGACCTGAGAAACAATTCAGAATTTAACTGTACATTGTTTTCTATGAGAGAATGAACTTCTTCGACCAACTCCTGAAGAGAAAGCAAGCTGCGAATGATTTCAGTTTCTTTTGTTTCTTCAATACCAAATACGCTCGCCCAAACTTTGCGAGTTTGTTCTTTTTCGTTTTTTCTAGCTGCATCACTAAGAATAGTGTAAAGGCGACCTGCCGGATTATTTTGTTCAACCATGTTCAATAACTTTCTTAAGCATAACGCCCCGCTTAACCGGCCGGCTTTGGAGCGTCAGCAGTAAAGCTGGTCCGTGTTGAAGCGGTTGTTATGTGTCCTTACGGTGTTATGTGCTTTTTTATTGCGCAAGTTTGGCACTGGCCACCCGATTGAGACTGACGCCCGATTCTGCCGCTTGAATGGCTAATTGGCGATGGATCTCGGGCGGTACCCGAACCATAAACTTACCGCTGTAGTGTCGCGTTGAGAGGGGCAGAGGAATGTCCTCTTGGTGGGTAGCCATATCCGCCACACTGTCTTTGACAAGAGAACGAATACCTTTTAAGGCCGCCTCCGGAGAGGACGCCAGCCAGCTTAAACTGGGAAACTCTGCACAGAGACCCATAAACTCTTGGTCTTCCTCTGACCACATGACCCGGTAGGTATATTTATCGCTCTCAAGAACCATGCAACACCTCAAGTTTCTCGATGGCAAGCAGCACCTGTTTGACTTGATAAGGCTTTGCCATGCCTTTTTGATTTTGAATGTTCACACGAGGATCACCCGGCCAAGGCGTTTTCTAAATGACATGGCTACTGGCGCTTTGGCGAGGCGATCCAAAGTAGTGCTCACAGACTTTTTGTAGATCACTGAACCGAACCCCTTTGGGATTCGCCCTCATGTTCTCAAGGATCTTTGCTATACCACTCATGGGGCAATAGTAGCATTATTGATACTTGACGCAAGAGCCTTTTCACATAACGACAAGCTAACCCGCGCAGAGCCAATGATTCGTAAACGACAAGCTACGCAGACGACCGCTGGGACAAGCCGGAACCTGCGCGCCCTGCGTCGGCTGTGCAAACGCTTGTTATGCGCCTCGTTTGCTGCGTATCATCATTGCAAGTTCTTATTCAGAATGTTCGACTCTGGACAAGGGTGCGCATCAAGCATTCTGATGAAAATGAACAACGATATTACGGACTTGGAAATCATCATAGTCACCAAAGCCCGGCGTCGTCGTCCGCCTCATATCGAGGGGAAAAAAATGAGCGGTGAAGTCGCTGACGATAGGCATGGCAATAACCTCTCAGAGTAGGGATGTAGGGCCGGATCCAAGTAGAGACCACCTTCGCTGTTTATTTACGTAGGTCTGACGTAGCTCTCCTACATTCAAAGTCTATAGTGTGCGAACTATCCGATCAAGCCAAGCCACATAACGCTCCAAATAACCTGCCGCCGAGGAGCGCTAGCGACACAGGCGGTCAGGTTGATTTGGTTGTTAGGCGACCTTTAGACATAGAACCTATCCCCCCTACTACCTTATCCGGATTCGAGTTTTATCCACTATCCAGAGGTGACCTTTTATGGACTCTTCTTTAAGCACCTGAAGGATACGGCGAAAGACCGACAATACATGAACTTTGTCTTGCGTTCCAAGACGCAAAACTAATAAACCAGTATACTTCTCAGGAGGGTAAAGGCGCAAATCCGCAAAATCCGTATCCAAGGTCACAAGAATTCGTTCTTCGGTTTTACAAACCTGAGCAAGATCCACATCTGAACTACCACTCAACATTTGTTCGTCGACCGTAAGGGCATCGTGTCCTGCTTCGCGCAGTAGCTCGGCGACCTCCACCGGAAGATTTTCATCGATCTTAAAATTCATTGGTCAGCTATGCGGGTAACGTGACTACCCGCTCACGCGCTAAATCAGCAGCATAGGCAATCGTTGCCTGCACTGCTTCGCGGCTGATCGAGGGGTAACTTTTTACGCACTGTTCGGGGGTTAAACCCGCCGCAAGATTATCGAGAATCACGGACACCATTACGCGTGTGCCCTTGATGCAAGGTTTGCCATGGCAAACATTCGGATCAACAGTAATATGTTTTTGCCAATTCATTCTGATACCTCACCGTCATAATAGTCGCATCCCTCTGTAGTATCATCTAATACTAACATCGCCTAATGTGGAACTGACGCGCGGCGCACCCTGATAACGGTGCTTGCACCGGTTATCAGGGGAATACGTCGCGTCGAGCGTTTGGTTGTCGAGGCGCGAAGCGCTGCGTCCGGTTGAGCATCGGGTTAGGCGCATAATCAATTGTTTAGCTACTAAAATACTCCAAAGCATAATCAAGCAACAAGCGGCATTAGCCTCGCTGGTAAGCCACGGGGCCAGATGACGTTGGCGGAGCTGGAGGCGGTGGTGGGGTGGCTGGAACGGCATCGGCTCGTAGATTATCTGACGCTTTTGAGGAATGACCCGAAGTACCGGTTTTCGGCGAGTCGGCAGGGTCATGGCATGTAGGGTGCTGTGCGACGGTAGGGTTAGCGAGTCATCGGGTTCTATCATCTGAGCTTGCACTGTTAGCTATTTAGATCCATAACAAAGGAGGCTTTGACGTGTCTAAAGTAGATAAACTTAAAGAAGAGATCGGATGGCTCAAGGTGACGTATGCTATTCTTGCAGCTGTCTATGTTTCCTTAGTGGCATGGGTAGCACAGAACTTAAAGACGGCGGATACAGCGCTTGTAGCCTTGGCTGTCCTAGTGATGATTCTAGTGGGCGTGGCTATAATTACAGTCAACTACGCAGCATACCGCCGTATCAAAGAATTGGGTGATTTATGAGCACAAATGAAATACTGCTGATTATTGGTGTTGTTGTGGGCTTTGGTTCTATTTTGTGGGTGGCGTTCAAATCCACTAGGATGTAATTTGGCCCCCTCATTTGTGAGAATAGTAATACAGAGAAATAACAATGGCAAATGCAGACGCATTTGAATGCAGCCGAGTATTGTCTTGTCCGCGATAAAGCTTTTCACAGTTGGCAACTGGTGACTTGCGCCCACGTTGTCAGCTAAACGGCGCTGTTGCAAAAACTGGGTTATAAGCGATCATAGCCTCTTGTGCTAATCGGGGCTCGGGTATGAACGACTTCAAATGGCGCCACTTTTAAGGCGAGATTATTCTATGGGCGGTACGTTGGTACTGTAAATACGGTATCAGTTACCGCGACTTGGAAGAAATGCTCTGCGAACGAGGCGTCGAGGTCGATCACACTACAATCTACGACCTGTGAAAAAATATACTGGAAACTGTATGCTTATACAGAGCTGAGTGATGTTAGGGGTGTTGGCGCCATGTTGGATCAGAAGCAGTTGTTCCTTGATAGGCCGGAATTGCCAAAGCGGACGCTAGGGGTGTTAGGAAAAGAACGGGGACGGTGCGGCTGGTGCCCGTGAACCGTAATCAGTTGTGCTGGCACATGCTGGATGTTGAGCAATTGATTGAGGAGGACCATCCTGCTCGAGCCATCTGGGAATTGGTGAGTCGGCTTGATTTGTCGCAGTTTCTGGCGACTATTCGTTCGTTCGAGGGTGATGCAGGCTGTCCGGCCTTTGACCCAACACTGCTGGTGAGTCTTTGGATCTATGCATACAGTCGTGGGATAAGTTCAGCACGAGAAATCCAGAGGCGCTGTGAGTACGAACCCGCGTTTCAGTGGTTGACCGGTTTGCAGGTAATCAATCATCATACCTTGTCAGATTTTCGCATTGGTTACCGTGAAACGCTTGATGAGCTGTTCACGCAGGTGTTGGCGTGGTTGAGTCGCGAAGGGCTGATTGGACTCGAGCGGGTGATGCACGACGGCACGAAGATTGGTGCTGATGCTGGCCCTCACTCGTTTCGCAGTGAGGAGACTATTCAAAAACATCTTGACGTTGTACGCGCACAATTGCAGGCAATGGGCGCTCTGGGCGAGGAGATTCCACCGACTCGTCGTGAAACCGCATTGAGGCGCACACGTCGGGAACGCGAACAACGCCTGTTCTGAGCACTCATGGAGGTACGAGCGATTTAACGCACCAAGACGCTACGAAAAAGCAAACAGAAGTCCGGTGCCAGTACAACAGACCCTGATGCGCGGGTAATAAAGCAACACCGTCGCGCCTGTTGATTGAGTTACAACGTTCAGATATCGACAGATTCACGGGCAGGTATCGCGGTCGGGGTGAGCACAAGCCAAACGGCTCCGGATTATGAGCATCTGGTATCTGCAGTTGAGCAGATCAAACAACGACTGACGCGCCTACCCAAGCGGGTCGTTGTGGATGCGGGCTATAGCAGTCGACAGAATATTATTGGGTAGACCGGCCAGTCACCTGAACCGGTCCCCCGTTGCCACCTATCGTGCCCAATTAAGGCAATAGGCGGCCGATAACCCCATTCACCACATTGGAGGCTAGTACACCGAATGGTATATTCGGACTGCTGGCATCGGAAATTATCGCTCCAGTTGGGCGAACGACGCCCAATTGAACGAGCGCTTCTGACTACGTCGGTTCATCCAGTTGAAGAAAATACGCCGCGCTCGCGCAACGAACCGTTTGAGGCTTTTGCCGTTATTCGATACGCCAAAATACACAATGTGGCCTTGCAGTTTCTTGCAAAACGTCAGCCAGATCGGTTGTACGTGGCTTTTGAATCGATTCGACTTTACCCAAATTTTGACGTTATGCAGCTTCTCTCTCAGCGTCTTCTTGCTGGTTTTGACTTTAACCGACGTAAAACCGCCCTGTCGCGCCTTCGAGAGATAAAACGTAAAACCCAGGAAGTCAAAACTGCCTTGTTTGACGCCTTGCTCGAAGGTGTACTTATTGAAGGGTATACGCCGCGTTTTATCCCGGTTCAGTGTTAACCCGAACTTGGTTAAACGCTTTTCCAGCGATCGAATGATTTTGTCCACATCGCGGGTATCCGTGCACGCCACGACGAAGTCATCGCAGTAGCGAAAAATCCTAACCTGTCCCACAATATGTTTCGGAACGACCTTCTCGAACCATAAATCGACAACGTAGTGGGCATAAATATTGGCTAATACGGGACTCAGGATAGAACCCTGCGGTAGGCCAACATCTTGTCTTTCTACCTTGCCATCGAGGACAGTGCCTGCTTTCAGCAGCCGGCTAATGTATCTCAGGAAGGTTTTATCCTTGATCTTCAGCGACAACATGTCCAGTAGGTCTCGGTGTCTTATGGTGCCGAAAAAGTTTTCCAAGTCAATATCGATGACCGTTTTGACGTTGTTGAACTTCAAGTACTTGGCTGTATCTCTAATCGCGCCATGCGCACTGCGGTGGCGGCGAAAGCCGTACGAGCAGTCGCAGAATAGCGGATCGTAGATCGCTTCGAGAATTATTTTGCCACATAGCGATTGTACGACCTTATCTTCTATGTTGCTGATTCCCAGCGGCCGGTGTTTTCCGTTACCTTTTGGGATGAGTACTTGCCGAACCGGTTCCGGCTTGTAGGCCATCGCTTTCATTCGGCGCACCAACGTCTGGATATTTTCCTCCAGGTCTTGGTCATACTCCTCTTTCGTTTTGCCATCAATTCCAACGGCTTTTCTCCCGTCCAGCTCATTGAAACAGCTCGTTAGGTTCTCCTCGCTGAAATGCGGCATCAGCCATTTAAACTCCAGGCGAGGATTGCCACGAGACAATGCAGTTATTCTCTCAAGTTTTGTTGCCATCATGATAGTGGATTTCGTTTCACCCCTAATGTCTCCCTCAAGAGAGCTTGGTTACCGAAGGCCCTTCCCCATGTGGCAGGCTTTCCCTACCTCCGAGTACTATGACCTAGCTGACTTCTTGAGCGCCGTCCCGATATCCTCCGCTTTTTAGGCTTGTCTATCGGTACTTCTTCCTGGAAGAGCGTTCAAGATCTCCCACGTTTACGTACACACTCTACAGCCATGCCCTGCTCTTAGACCCCGGTAGCGCCCTTAACGATAAGGCCCATCATGACCGCTAAGGATGTTGGCTTCCACTGTCGAGAAGGTGTCGCCCACTACAGGTTGCACACATCTCGGGGCTTACAAACTTCAACCTTTCCGGCTTACGGTCTGGCTGTTGCCCTGTTTACACTTGATCTATGTCGTCACCTCCATAGACCCAAAACTCGGTACTCGATGCCATGGGCTAGCTTTCGAGGGAGGACTTGCACCTCCAAGTCTGTACGCACTTCGTGGCGTACCTCGACATGCATGAGCACAACATCGACATGGTGGGCCATGGATTGAAACGGACGGCCGGGTGAAGCAACGTTTATAACCATAGATCCGATGGTGTATCGGCTAGTTTGCAAAAATGGACTTGTGATAGGTTCTGTCATCAAAAACGGTCGATTTCGTAAGAATCATGTGGGCCGTCGAGTTGAAGTTGGTGAAAATTATAGCATCTACACTGACGAGACCCGTGCCGCCGATGACCGGGCGTTGATGTTGAAGGTGCGCGATAGTATCCGAGCCTTGGCACAACCTGAGTTGTTCCAACGGTTGTTGGATGATATGCGCTAGGCCACTGAAGGCCCTCGGGTAGCAAACCCCATTGCCGCCGCGGAAACACTCGGTAAAGCCCATATACTCTCTCAAAGTGAGCGGGAATCGGTGCTCACCCGTTTAATTGAAGACCGGGATTATTCTCGTTGGGGCATGGTCAATGCCGTCACCGCAACGGCTAATGATCATGAGTCTTATAACCGGGCTGTAGAGCTGGAATATCTCGGTGGCCGTATGCTCAACATGCCTGCCAAGCAGTGGCAGCCCATTGCCGAAGCCGAGAGGTTGAGCGCGGCGGCGTAAGTGCATTATTGGTACGCCATGGATGGCGTTTTTTTAGTATGGAGGCAATGATGCCCCTTTGTTTTTTTCCAACCAACTTTTGGTACAAACGATGTCAAAATTAGGTGATGTGTGATATGCTATGAATACATATAATTGCATTGCATGCATTAGCACTCACAGAGATCAAACTATGTCAGGACATACCATCACTATCCGTACCGATCCGACAACCGCAAAGCAAATTACAGCCCTTGCCGAAGCGATGGAACGCTCTCGCAACTGGGTGATTGAGGATGCGATCAAGCAGTACATTGAGACGCAAGCTTGGCAAATTGAGGGCATCAGAGATGCGATGACCGCTCTGGACAAAGGAGAAGGTATTGCCCATGAGGAGGTCATGGATGAAATGGATGCTCTCGTCGAGGAAAAGATTCAAGAACAAGAAAGCCGGACATGAGGATCCTTTGGTCCCCTCAAGCCAGGGAGGATCTTCGAGCTATTATTTTGTACATTGCCGAAGAGAATCCTTATGCTGCTGGCTCCCTTCAGTCTCGAATTAAGAAACAGGTTAAACATTTGGTGGATAATCCACATATCGGGCGTCCCGGTAGGGTGCCAGGGACACGAGAACTGGTTATCACGACAAGTCCCTACATAGTGCCCTACCGGGTTTTAGAAAATAGGTTGGAAGTCTTGCGGGTTTATCATGGGGCGCGGAGGTGGCCCGAGACCTTCAGCAATAGCAATAGTCAAGCTTATAATTATTTTAATAGGTTATATATCGGGATAAATGGTTAATTTGGTACGAAAAGGCCTCAATCGCCTCGCTGACCCCGGCGGCCTTATGTGAAGACAGATTATCGGCAATTACGATATCACCCGGTTGTAAGGTAGGGATCAGTTGGGTGGTCACATAGGTCTTGAACGCCTCGCCATTCATGGCC
>CAYRGG010000043.1:0-38370 GCA_964423745.1 uncultured Candidatus Competibacteraceae bacterium
GAGCAGCTCCACAAGGCAGCTTGAAATTTTGTCCGGAAAAGTGTTGACACATCATCATTATAAGAAGTTTATTAGCAATAGGTCATTTCCTTTTTTGGCTCTGACCGAGGCAATCTAATGAAGTGGTCTGCAAACTAACACAGCTATACTCTGTGCTCGGGCGTAAGCGTTAAGCATTGCCTTTAAACCAGGCGAGATCTTTGTAGAGTGTAACTACATGACCGATGATAATAAGAGTGGGGGCGCGTAGTTGAGCCTTTTTGACTCGTTCAGGTAAACCCGCTACGGTATCAATAAAAACTCGTTGTTTGGGCGTCGTACCACGCTCCACCAACGCAGCTGGAAATGTTTCCGGTAAACCATGCTCTATCAATTTAGCGCAGATAAGCTCGATACCGTGCAGCCCCATATAGAAAACTACCGTTTGCTGGGGCTGCACCAAGCTTTCCCAGTTAAGCTCAACGGCACCATCCCGAAGATGGCCCGTCACAAAGAGACAACTTTGCGCGTGATCGCGATGGGTAAGTGGAATGCCTGCATAAGCAGCGCAACCCGATGCCGCCGTAATACCTGGAACTACTTGAAAAGGAATACCTTCCTGCATGAGCCACTGTAGCTCTTCGCCACCTCGACCAAACAAAAAAGGATCTCCCCCCTTGAGGCGCAACACGCGTTTTCCCTGTTTAGCAAGACGAATGAGCAGCTGGTTGATGTCTCCTTGGGGAAGCACATGGTCATTACGCATTTTACCCACATAAATACGCTCGGCATCCCGACGCACCAACTCGAGAACAGCTGGCGCCACTAAGCGATCATAAAGAACCACATCCGCTTGTTGCATGAGTCGCAAAGCACGAAAGGTCAGCAAATCGGGATCACCAGGACCACCCCCCACTAAGTAGACTTCACCTTGGCTTTGTTGGTCTGTTTTTTCAGCCACACTTAAGGCTGCATCAAGGGCGGAACGAGCCGCTTCAATCCGCCCCGAAAATACCAGTTCGGCAACGGGACCCTGCAATATAGTTTCCCAGAAGGTACGCCGACGCGAGCTAGGTAAGCGGTTTTTGACTTCATCACGAAAACTGGCTACAAGGGTTGCTAACCGACCATAGGCAGCAGGTATCAACGATTCCAACCGAGCTCGTAATAAGCGGGCTAAAACCGGCGCCGCCCCACCTGTGGATATGGCAACCAATATGGGCGAACGATCAACCATGGCTGGCATAATAAAGTTGCACAAAGCGGGTTGATCCACCACGTTGACGAGCAAATTTTGAGCCTGACAAAGCTCTGAAACCCGGCGGTTTACTGATTCGTCATCAGTGGCCGCGATGACTAGCGTCATAGCCGTTAGATCAGCGGGACGAAACGGTGCTGCCCGATGGTTAATCTGTCTAGATTCCCGTAATTCCGCTAAAGCGTTACATAAGGTAGGCGCAACCACAGTCACTCGACCACCCGCCTTGAGCAACAGGGTTGTTTTGCGAAAGGCAATGTCACCCCCGCCCACCACCAGACAGGACCGATCACGCACAACCATAAAAATGGGCAAAAATTCCATGATTTATGGCTTTTGAAGGGCGTGATCGAAAGTTTCTGCAAAGGCTAGCAAGCGCATCCAGTCAATCAAACTGCTTGACAAAAAAACCATTATCTACGTAGTAAACGTTTTACCGCCGTGTGATGCCAGCGACCACTGCCACTCAAAGTAGGTACTGTGTCTTCATTTAGCTTGGCGGCAATGGCAGTCAAGGACATTCCGTCGTCACGCATAGCCTGAACCTGTTCTCTGGTATTCTCTGCATCAGTAGAAGGAAGAATTCCCGACACCGTTTCGTCAGTTGCGGTAGCTGATTGGTCAGTCGCTTCGACCGGCTCTGGCTGCATTATGGCGGGTTTTTTAGCAGTCGATGACCGCTTACGAGTCGTACCCGCTTTGCGAACGGAGCCTGAGGTCCCTTTTAAAACAGCTGGCGCAGTAGGCTGCACAACGGAGCTTGGCTCGTCTGGTTCTTTTTGAGTACTCGCCTGAGCCGGATAACGTTGTTGCCATAGAGACATAATCGCATCACTGATGACTTTGGGCGCATCACTGTCTTCGGTCAATATTTCCAGACGCCGCACCACATGTTCGGGTAGCTTTGAAATCAAATCCTCGTATCCTGTAAGCTTTGTTTTCTGACCTTCATTACGGGCACGTTGCTTTTTGGTTTTACTCTGAACCATGCTAGTTCTCCATATTTGTTGATTACTTAGTTTTATTACCAACCGACTCTACCTTACTAAATTAAGCATCCTCTGTCATGTTCATAATCCACAATATAGTGATCCATGGTCAGTAAAACAATCGCCCATGTATTAAATCATCTCAAGATTATTTTGATCACATATCGTACATGCTGCTCAAACTAGTGCTCTTGACAAAGTAAACCTTTTTTTGAACAAAATTTATTGTTCGGTCTTCCCATTGTTACGTTTTCTCATATAATGGGGAGTTTTCCTTTGACCTATCCAAAGCGCTTTTCAATTTCTTGCACGAACAGAAGGATACCCATGGTTACTATACGATTAGCCCGCGGAGGCGCAAAAAAGCGCCCTTTTTACAAAGTGGTTGTCACCGATAGCCGTAACCGCCGTGATGGCAAATATATCGAACGAATCGGTTTTTTTAATCCAGTCGCTAGAGGTAAGGAAGTGCGCCTAAACCTCAACGGCGAACGTGTCGATTACTGGCTCAGCCAAGGTGCTCAAACTTCTGAGCGAGTGGCCAGCTTAATTAAAGAAAATGCTAAACAAGCGGCAGCTCAAACAGCAACCACCCATGATTAGTACCGACTGTGTCCAAGTGGATCATCATAGGGCAAGTCATAGGTCTTCATGGCCTAGATGGATGGGTTAAGGTGTTTTCCCACACTCAGCCTCGCACCAACCTGTTGGAGTATCGACCTTTGTACATCAACAGGTATGAAGATTGGCATTCTGTTGAGATTGAAGAAAGTGGCGCTAAAGGTAAAGGCATTATTCTCAAGCTCAAAGGCTATGAAAACCGCACTGCCGCTGCTGCACTACTGGGTTGTGAGATAGGGATCCGTCGCGAGCAGCTTCCGCCCCTAGCGCCGGGTGAGCATTATTGGACAGATTTAGAGAATCTGCAGGTGTTTACTCAAGAAGGTGTCTACTTAGGCAACGTACAACGCCTATTTGAGACCGGCGCTAATGCAGTATTGGTGGTTATGGGTGAGCGGGAACGACTCATTCCTTTTTTACAAGGTCCGGTTATCAAAACAATAGACCCTGAAAAGGGGTTTATACAAGTGGATTGGGATCCAACGTTTTAAGACGTGGGAGACATGGGGGGCCATGATGCGGGTCGATGTTATCACCCTTTTTCCAGAAATGTTCTCAGCCTTAACCCACTGGAGTATCTCAGCGAGGGCTATCCAACGGGGTTTGTTGGAATTGATTACCTGGAATCCTCGGGATGCAACATCAGATCGGCACCGAACTGTGGATGATCGACCTTATGGTGGCGGCCCCGGCATGGTCATGAAGGTTCAACCACTGCGAGATACGTTAATCCGGGTAAAACAAACAGCAGGCAACACCCAAGGACTTACCATTTATCTGACGCCTCAGGGCCGACTGTTGGACCAAACCGTAGTAAAAAAACTGGCTACCATGTCCCATTTAATTTTATTAACAGGTCGCTATGAAGGCATCGACGAACGACTTATCACATCCCATGTGGATGAAGAGTTATCCATCGGCGACTATGTATTAAGCGGTGGTGAATTGGCTGCTATGGTTGTCATCGATGCAATAACCCGCTTGCTACCCGGTGCTTTAGGCGATCCGGCATCAGCCCAACAAGACTCTTTTATGGACGGCTTATTAGATTATTCTCACTATACACGACCAGAGTGCATCGATGGCATACCCGTTCCACAAATCCTTATGAGTGGCGACCATGCCGCTATAGCTCAATGGCGTTTAAAAGAAGCCCTTGGTCGCACCTGGCTACGCCGTCCAGATCTATTAGCTAAGTTGGATTTAAACACGATGCAACAGGCACTGTTGCGAGATTTTATTCAAGAACATCAACAAAAGCGGAAAAATACTGCTGTTGATCAGTACTTTTCCGATGTCTCAAGGAGCACTAATCATGAATAATATTATTAATGAGTTAGAACAAGAACAAATCACCAAAGAGGTTCCTCCCTTCAATCCGGGGGATACTGTTGTAGTGCAGGTAAAAGTTAAGGAAGGCACCCGGGAACGGTTGCAAGCCTTCGAAGGCGTAGTCATCGCTAAACGAAACCGAGGACTAAACTCGGCTTTTACGGTCCGCAAAGTATCCCATGGTGAAGGCGTCGAACGGGTTTTTCAGACTTTCAGCCCCACCATTGCCGATATCAAGGTCAAACGTCGTGGTGCTGTTCGACGGGCGAAGCTTTACTATTTACGCAATTTATCTGGAAAGGCTGCTCGCATTAAAGAAAAGCTGTCTTGATTTAGGCGTCGCTATAGAGTCATCCGATGAGCTGGACTGAAATTTGTGAAGATCCCCAGTTGAGGGATTTGCCTTATAAAATTCAGACCGACAAGTGGGGAAACATTGTAATGACCCCTGCTACTAATGAGCATGGCATCTATCAAGCAAAAATTGTCATACTCATCAGCAGAATAGTAGAAGAAGGCACTCTGATTTCAGAGTGCTCAATCCAGACCAGTGAAGGCGTTAAGGTGGCTGATGTGGCATGGGCTTCCGCTGAATTTATGCAGAAAAACAAAGGCAAAAACCCGTTTAGCGAGGCCCCTGAAATCTGCATAGAAATCTTGTCACCCTCTAACCCTGAACTGGAGATGACTGAAAAAAAAGAATTATATTTTGCGCACGGTGCAAAGGAGTTTTGGGTATGTGATCAGGAAGGCAATATGACATTCTATAAAAATATAGGTCCTTTAAAAAACAGTGAGATCATAGCCTCGTTTCCCTGTAAAGTGACTCTTTAGACCACTTCACGAAGCCATTGCCGTAACCAACAGCAACTGCACCATTACTCCCACTCGATAGTGGCAGGAGGCTTTCCGGATATATCGTAAACAACCCGCGAGATACCCGCAATTTCATTGATAATGCGGCGGGAAACGAGATCGAGGAACTCATAGGGCAACTGCGCCCAGTGGGCGGTCATAAAATCGATGGTTTCCACAGCGCGCAGGGCAATGACATACTCATAACGGCGGCTGTCACCCATCACACCCACGGAGCGTACCGGCAAAAACACAGCAAACGCTTGACTCACCTTATCGTATAAACCTGCGCGACGCAGTTCCTCGATGAAAATGGCATCCGCCAACTGTAGCAAAGTGACAAATTTCTCTGTTACTTCACCTAAAATTCGCACCGCGAGACCCGGTCCCGGAAAAGGATGACGGTAAACCATGGCGGACGGCAGGCCCAGTTCTAGACCGAGGCGGCGTACCTCATCTTTGAACAACTCCCGCAAAGGTTCGAC
Source organism: uncultured Candidatus Competibacteraceae bacterium (assembly GCA_964423745.1). GTDB lineage: Bacteria > Pseudomonadota > Gammaproteobacteria > Competibacterales > Competibacteraceae > CAYRGG01. Next base: position 5,520 of record CAYRGG010000043.1, read on the forward strand.
CAGTTTCAAACGCATGGCAGAAGGGAGTCCACCCACATTATGATGGGATTTGATTACCTGTGCCTTACCGGTTTTACTGGCAGCCGATTCAATCACATCGGGGTAAATAGTGCCCTGGGCAAGCCATTTGACACTTTTGAGTTTAGCGGCTTCCTCTTCGAAGATCTCGACAAAAGCATTGCCTATAAGCTTGCGTTTTTGTTCGGGATCGACAATATCTTTTAATAGCTCTAAAAAACGCGCCGCGGCATCGACACGGATGATCCTTACCCCTAAATGCTCTGCGAGGGTGGCCATGACCTGATCACCCTCGCGCAGACGCAGGAGACCCGTATCCACAAACACACAGACCAGCTGCCGACCAATGGCGCGATGGAGTAAGGCGGCCACCACGGAAGAATCTACACCCCCGGACAGCGCCAGCAATACCTCATCATCACCCACATCAGCACGGATTTGAGCGATACGATCTTCGATGATATTGCCCGTGGTCCACAGGGCTTCACAACCGCAGATGTCGAATACAAAACGTCGCAGGATACGCTCCCCTTGCCGGGTATGGGTCACTTCGGGATGGAACTGAATACCGTACCAACGTCGTTCTTCATGGGCCATGCCGGCTAAGGGGGCATTGGCTGTGCTGGCAATACGCACAAATCCTTCCGGCAACCGAGTTACTCGATCGCCATGACTCATCCACACGTCTAATAAACCATAGCCTTCCGGCGTGGTGTGATCTTCAATATTGGTGAGCAACTTGGAATGGGCATGGGCGCGAATCTGCGCATAACCAAACTCCCGCTGGGCAGCAGATTCAACCTCCCCACCCAACTGGACCGCCATAGTCTGCATACCATAGCAAATGCCCAATAAGGGAACCTTTAAATCGAAAACGATAGCTGGCGCTCGCGGTCCGTCCATCACGGTAACCGACTGGGGACCCCCCGAAAGCACAACCCCATCGGGACGAAACGCTGCAATCTGTGAGGCTTTTACATCGTAGGCAAAAATCTCGCAATAAACCCCCAATTCACGGATTCGACGGGCAATCAGTTGCGTGTACTGAGAACCGAAATCCAGAATAAGAATGCGTTTCCCATGAATATCGCGGTTCACCACTGATTCCTTACTTTAATCGAAGCGATAATTAGGCGCTTCCTTGGTGATGGACACATCGTGCACATGGCTTTCCCGAACGCCGGCGGTGGAGACTTGGGTAAATTCCGGTTTGGTGCGCATTTCATCGATATCTTTACAGCCCACGTAACCCATACTGGAACGTAATCCCCCCAGCAGTTGGTGGACGATGGCTGACAAACTGCCCTTGTAGGGAACTCGGCCTTCGATACCCTCGGGCACTAATTTTTCTGTGGCGCTCTGTTCCTGAAAATAGCGATCTCGGGAACCGTGTTTTTCAGCCATGGCGCCCAAGGAGCCCATACCCCGGTAAGACTTATAAGAACGGCCCTGATATAACTCGATCTCACCCGGTGCTTCCTCGGTACCGGCAAATAAACTACCGATCATCACCGCGTTAGCCCCAGCGGCGATGGATTTGGCAAAGTCGCCAGAATAACGGATACCACCATCGGCAATCACCGGTACGTCGAACTCCTTAAGCGCCTCAGCCACATTTGTAATGGCGGTGATCTGAGGAACCCCAACCCCGGTGATGATACGCGTGGTACAGATGGAACCCGGTCCGATACCTACTTTAACCGCATCGACCCCGGCTTCCACCAAATCTCGTGCTGCCTTACCGGTGGCAATATTACCGCCGATGATCTGCACATTAGGAAAATGTTCTTTAATCCAACGCGCCTGTTCCAGTACGCCTCGGGAGTGACCATGGGCGGTATCCACAACGATAACATCAACGCCCGCACCCACTAACGCTTCCACACGCTCCGCCGTGTCAGTGGCGGTACCCACCGCCGCGCCGACCCGCAAACGGCCTAAACCGTCTTTACAGGCATCCGGAAAATCGTCGGATTTCTGAATATCCTTAACCGTTATCATTCCCCGTAACTGGAACTCATCGTTGACCACCAGCACTTTCTCGATACGATGTTTATGGAGCAACGCCACGACTTCTTCTTCGTCGGCGTCCTCTGGAACCGTTACTAAACGTTCTTTTGGCGTCATCACACTACGCACCGGCGCTTCTAAGTTGGTTTCGAAGCGCAGATCCCGACTGGTCACGATACCCACCAGATCCTCACCATCTACCACGGGAACACCGGATATATGATGGGCCCGGGTAAGCGCCAACACATCGCTAATAGTACTATTTGGCGAAGTGACAATGGGATCTCGAATAACACCGCTTTCATACTTTTTAACGCGGCGTACTTGTTCGGCCTGCTTGGCCACCGACATATTCTTGTGAACAATGCCAATTCCACCTTCTTGGGCCATGGCAATGGCCAAACGCGCTTCAGTCACGGTGTCCATGGCTGCTGCAACCAAGGGCACGTTAAGCACAATATCGCGAGTAAGACGGGTTTTAAGACTGACGTCTTTTGGCAAAACCGTCGAATAGGCAGGCAACAGCAATACATCATCAAAGGTTAGGGCGTCATGAATAATACGCATGGGGAGGGCCTCTGGCTTAATTAGATAAATCCATTTGATGTGGCACGCATTATAGTTTCTGGTGCCAAAAGGGTAAACTTAATGTTATCTCGGTAGACCTAAACCAGGCTATCAAGTTCTTTATCCAGCCCACGAAAACATTTTATGGCTCTACAATTGTCCGTACAAGCGCAGACTGTTTATACCGTATCTCATCTTAATAGCGTAGTAAAAACTCTATTGGAAGAACACTTTACGCTGGTTTGGTTAGAAGGGGAAGTCTCTAACCTTACGCGTCCTTCGTCTGGACATCTGTATTTTTCCCTTAAAGACACCAATGCCCAAATCCGTTGTGTGCTATTCCGTCATCGTAGTGGGCTGCTGGGAAAATCTATTAGCAATGGTCAGCATCTACTGGTCAAGGCACGCATTGGCCTTTATGAACCCCGTGGTGACTTACAGCTTATCATAGATTATTTAGAAGAAACGGGGGCTGGTGCTCTCCGACGCGCCTTTGAAGAACTCCGCCAGCGTTTGTATCAAGAGGGTCTTTTTGCCACTGAGCACAAACGCCCTCTACTTCGTTTACCCGATCGTATTGGGGTCATCACCTCACCGAGCGGTGCAGCCATTCGGGACGTGCTAAGTATTTTAAAACGCCGTTTCCCAGCTTTGCCGGTGCGGGTTTATCCAGTGTCTGTACAGGGCGAACGGGCTGCAGAACAGATTGCCCAAGCTATCAATTTGGCCTCTCAGCGCCGTGACTGTGATGTTCTATTACTGGTGCGGGGTGGCGGTTCCCCCGAAGATTTGATGGCGTTTAATGAAGAAATAGTCGCCCGCGCTATCCATGGTTGCACTGTACCCTTGGTGTCTGGCGTGGGTCATGAGGTGGATATCACTATCGCTGATCTGGTGGCTGATGTACGGGCACCAACCCCTTCAGCGGCCGCCGAACTGGTCAGTCCAGATCGGCTTGAGTGGTTGCATCGGTTTAGCCAATTACAAACCCGGCTAATCAATATTTCACGAGGGCGATTGGCAAGTTTGCAACAGAGTTTGGCATGGCTGGAACAGCGTCTTGACCGCCAGCACCCAAAAAACCGTCTCCAGGATCAGGCCCAGCGTATCGATGAACTGGAACAACGTCTACAGAGGGCCATGGCACTGCGGCTAGAGCGGTATACAGCTCGAACGGCTAGTCTTGCTCACCAATTGCGTCTTAGCAACCCTGCTCCACACATACAGCAATTGCAAACACGCTGCACCGTTCTCCAGGTACGTCTCGAAAATAGTATGCGGCATCGTATAGAACAGCAAACACAACGGCTTGCCCATGCTGGACAAGCGTTGCACGCCATCAGTCCGCTACATACCCTCAAACGCGGCTATGCCATCCTGCGGCATTATCCAGAAGGTGAGATCATCCGCCGTGCGGATCAGACAAAACCTGGTGATGAGGTGGAAGCTTTACTCCACGAGGGTCGTCTGATATGTAAGGTTGAAAAAATCAAATAATTGATCTCCAAACTTTGGCCATTACCCTGTTAATCCGCATCCATAAGTTCTCCCCGCAGTTCAGCTTCCGTATATTGGAAAGGTGATATCTGAAAACGACCCAGAGCGCTAATAAATGCAGCCCGAGATAGACCTGCAATTTCCGCTGCACGTTCCTGAGATATCTGGCCAAGTTCGTACCACTTCACCGCAGCGGCTAAACGCATCTCCTGAACAAACTCTTCGGGATCTTTTCGAAGGGTAGAAAAGATACATTCTGGTAGTTGGATCTTCAATTGTGTCACTGCAGCCTTCCTCAAAGCAATTTGCAAACGACGTACTAAACACCGTAGTTTTTAACCACATAATCATCGACGATACGCTGAAAATCCTGGGCAATGGTATCGCCTTTCAATGTTACGGTCTTTTCGCCATCCACATAGACGGGCGCAACGGGTCGTTCTCCTGTACCGGGCAAGCTAATCCCGATATTAGCCATTTTGCTCTCCCCTGGCCCATTAACCACACACCCCATCACCGCCACAGTCATGTCTTCTACACCAGGATACTGTTTGCTCCAGAGGGGCATCTGTTGGCGCAGGTAAGCTTGAATATCTTGGGCCAGGTGTTGGAAATAGTCGCTACTGGTGCGTCCGCAGCCAGGACAAGCGACCACTTGCGGGGTAAAAGCGCGTAACCCCATGGATTGCAGTATCTCTTGAGCCACCAAGACTTCTTGAACCCGGCTACCCCCCGGCTCCGGGGTTAAGGAAATGCGGATGGTATCGCCGATGCCTTCTTGCAGTAGGATAGCCAACGCCGCCGTCGAGGCGACAACCCCCTTGGTACCCATGCCTGCTTCGGTGAGCCCCAGGTGTAAAGGATACTCACAACGGTCTGCCAAGGCACGATAGACGGCAATCAGATCTTGCACGCCACTCATCTTGACGGAGATGATGATTTTGTCGTGGGCAAGACCGATTTCTTCCGCCCGCTTGGCGCTTTCCAACGCAGAAACAACCATCGCTTCTCGAATCACTTCCTGGGATTCCCGGGGTTGAGAAAGCCGTGCATTGTCATCCATCAATTGCACTAACAACGCCTGATCCAGGCTACCCCAATTCACCCCGATACGCACCGGCTTTTGATAGCGGCACGCCAGCTCCACGATGGTGGCAAATTGTTCGTCCTTTTTTTTGCCACGCCCCACATTACCCGGATTAATACGGTATTTGGCCAGGGCCTCGGCACAGTCGGGATATTTACTCAGCAGTTTATGACCATTGAAATGGAAATCCCCAATCAAAGGCACATTTAAATCCATGTCATCCAGACGCGCCCGCACCGCCGGCACCGCCTGGGCGGCTTCTTCGGTATTTACCGTAATCCGCACTAATTCAGATCCTGCGTTAGCCAGTTGCGCCACTTGGGTGGCGGTGGCAGCAGCATCCGCCGTGTCGGTGTTGGTCATGGACTGCACCACGATGGGGGCATTACCCCCCACCGTGACGCCACCTACTGAAACCGCCACGGCATGACGCCGTGTGACGGGAGATGAGGCATTGGCCATAATAATACTACTAAGTTAATTTATTCAAATAGCTCTGGCACTGATAAATACCGCTCGCCAGTATCGTAACAAAATGTCAGCACCCGACTACCATCGGGAATATCGGGCAGTTTCTTTTCCACGGCGGCTAGGGAAGCCCCCGAGGAAATGCCGATAAAGATGCCTTCTTCCCGCACACAGCGAGCAGCAAATCGAAAGGCATCGGCGTTTTCCACCTGGATAACCCCATCCAGAATGTCTGTATTCAATATTTTAGGAATAAAGCCGGCGCCAATGCCCTGCAAGGGATGGGGACCCTTTTGGCCGCCGTTGATGACCGGGGATGCAGCCGGTTCAACACCAAACACCTTGAGGTTGGGGAATTTTTCCTTGAGCACTTCGGCGCAGCCGGTGATATGTCCACCCGTGCCGATACCAGTAATCATATAGTCAAGTCCATCGGGAAAATCAGCCAAAATTTCTTTGGAGGTTGCTCGCTTGTGTATTTCCACATTGGCCGGGTTTTCAAACTGTTGCGGCATCCAAGCGTTCTGGGTTTCCTGTAGGAGTTCTTCGGCTTTTGCAATCGCCCCCGGCATACCTTTTTCCTTAGGCGTAAGCACCAGTTCTGCCCCCAGGGCTGACATATAGCGGCGTCGCTCGATGCTCATGGACTCTGGCATGGTGAGGATCAACCGATAACCCTTAGCCGCTGCCACAATAGAAAGCCCAATACCGGTATTGCCGGAAGTGGGCTCAATAATAACGGTATCTTTATTGATGACACCGCGGCTTTCCGCATCCTCGATCATGGACATGGCGATACGGTCTTTAATGCTAGCCCCGGGATTGGCTCTTTCCAACTTCATCCATATTTCCACGCGATTGTCGAACAAACGATTGATTCGTACATGGGGCGTATCGCCAATGGTTTCTAAGATATTTTGCGCTTTCATAATTCATTCGCCTCCGCAGAGATATTAATCAAATAAGCAGATAGTTGGTGAGTCATTGCAGCCATGTCAATTTTGGTTCGACAGCTTTTCAAAATAAATGTTAGAAGATAAACAATATACCACTGCATCGACATGCGCTATGGCATAGAAAACAAGCACATCTATTTATTTATGTACTGGCACCCATTTCGTCGATAAAACGATTGGCCTCCTCAATGGAAGCCTCCATATCTGAAATTAATGTAGCAACTTCCGCTTCCAATGAAGCGACTGTGCCTTCCAGGGCGGCAATGGCCCGGGCGTTAAGATTATGCTTTAAAAATAAAACCTGATCGCGAAAGGCATTGAGCACAGGCTGCATTTTGTCCTCAGCACGCCGCATAACCACGATAAGCTCCTCGTATTGCGCTTGCGTAGCCTCAAGCTGTTGTTCACTGGCATTGCGTAAGTTTTGGTCCGTATAAGCGTCAAGTTCGTCTTGCCACTCGCGAAACAACGCTCTGGCTACCCGTTCCACGTCGTTGATATTCTGACTCACTTGAGCAGCTTTTTCTTCACTTTGCTCAAATTCCGTTTCCAGTTGCCGGTATACTGTTTCTAACTCACCGCCCTCAAAATCGATGAGTGCGCTAAATTGTTCAAGGGCGCTAGAGAATTGCTCCTTTGCCTGCTCTTGGCTGTCTCGGGCATCATCCACTTCACTGACTAAAATATCGCGTTTTTCTTGGCCAAAAGCCTCCATAGTGCGATAGTAGGCGGCATCATACATGGATTGACAACCGCTAAGCTGTATGGCTAAACAAATACATGAAACGATCAAGATGAGCCGTTGTCGCGTATTATATATCATCACAATTTGTTCTCGTTGTAGAATGCGAACGAATGACTAAAACCGCTGCTGATGATAGCACAGGGTTTATAAGTATCGACAAGGTTAAGAGGTCGTCAAGGACCGAAACTGCCCTTGGACGAGCATTGTGTCCTGCTACGGAACGTGGCATTAGCCTGCTATGTATGGTGAGTTTAAACTTGGGAATGCTGCGCATTCTAAAACTGTAGTTTAAAATAGGGCGCCAAGATATTTTTAACCCTATTCCTATCCCTATCGCAAAAGGAAAATCCATGTCAAACAGCCGTTTTCGTGGTACTGAAAATTACGTTGCCACCGATGACTTGATGATGGCGGTGAATGCCTCCATTACCCTAGGGCGTCCACTGCTGGTTAAAGGGGAACCCGGTACCGGCAAAACTAAACTGGCCGTGGAAGTAGCCCACGCGCTGGATCGCAACTTGATTGAATGGCATATTAAATCTACCACTAAAGCCCGCCAAGGACTTTACGAATACGACGCTGTATCGCGGCTACGGGATTCGCAACTGGGAGATGATCGCGTTCACGATATCCGCAATTACATTGTCAAGGGTAAGCTTTGGGAAGCTTTTGAAGCCGATGTACAGCCGGTTTTGCTCATCGATGAAATCGATAAAGCCGATATCGAATTTCCTAACGATCTGCTTCAAGAGCTGGATCGTATGGAATTCTTCGTCTACGAGACGAAGCAAATGGTGCAAGCCAAGCACCGGCCTATTATTGTGATCACTAGCAATAATGAGAAAGAACTCCCAGATGCTTTTCTTCGGCGCTGCTTTTTCCATTACATCCGCTTTCCCGATCGGGACACCATGACAGAGATCATTCAGGTCCATTTTCCTGACTTGAAAAAACACTTGCTCAATGAAGCGTTAGAAGCTTTTTTCGAAGTACGTGATGTCCCTGGCCTCAAAAAACGGCCCTCTACCTCAGAGCTACTGGATTGGATCAAGCTACTGGTAGCGGAAGATATTCCGCCGGAAGCTCTGCGTAGTAAAGACCAACACAAGATTATTCCCCCTCTTCATGGCGCACTGTTAAAAAACGAGCAGGATGTGCACCTGTTCGAGCGGCTTTTGTTTATGAATCGTCGTAAGGGACGTTAGTTATGTTGATCGAGTTTTTTTATAAACTGCGCGACGCCAAACTACCGGTTTCTATAACCGAGTATTTAACCCTCCTCAAAGGTCTTGAAGAACAAGTGGCGGGCTATAGCGTAGAGGATTTTTACTATCTATCCCGCGCTACGCTAGTTAAAGACGAACGTTATTACGATCGTTTTGATCAAGTATTTGGGACTCATTTCGAGGGTTTGGAAGCACTTTTTGATGAGGTTATTGGTGAAATCCCTGAGGAGTGGCTACGCAAACAAATGGAATTGAACCTTAGCGAAGAGGAAAAGCAGAAGATTGAATCCATGGGTGGCTGGGAAAAGCTCATGGAAACCTTGCGCAAACGTCTGGAAGAACAAGAGGGACGCCACCAAGGGGGGGATAAGTGGATCGGCACCGCCGGGCGATCTCCCTTTGGTGCTTACGGTTATAACCCGGAAGGCGTGCGGATTGGCCAAGATCGATCTCGCCACCGACGGGCTGTTAAGGTATGGGATAAGCGCGAATTTCGTAATTTAGACGACTCGGTGGAGTTAGGCACCCGCAACATCAAATTGGCGTTACGTAAATTGCGTAAATTTGCCCGTCAAGGCGCTGCCCAAGAGCTAGATTTGGACGACACCATTCGCTCCACTGCCCGCAAAGCAGGCATGCTGGATCTAAAAATGATCCCAGAGCGCCACAACGCCGTTAAGGTCTTGTTATTTCTCGATGTGGGCGGGTCCATGGACGACCATGTACAAAGCTGTGCGGAATTGTTTTCGGCGGCTAAAAGCGAATTCAAGCACCTAGAGTATTTTTATTTTCATAATTTTATCTATGAAAGCGTCTGGAAAGACAATTACCGTCGTTATAACGAACGTCTACCCACCATGGATGTGATTCATACCTTTAGCCATGATTACAAATTGATTTTCGTCGGCGATGCTACCATGAGTCCCTACGAAATCGCCTACCCTGGAGGCAGCGTTGAACATTTTAACGAAGAAACCGGCGCTGTATGGATTAACCGTTTATTAGAAGCTTACCCCTATGCCATTTGGCTCAATCCGCAACCGGAGTCTTATTGGGAATACACGCCGTCTATCCAAATGAGTCGTGAGCTGATGAAAAATCGCATGTTTCCCATGACCTTAGAAGGTTTAGAAAATGCTATTCGGACACTGCAGAAACAGCCTACCCATTGAGGGTTAGCTATTTATTGCAATTGGAAGTAAACCCAAACACTGATGCAGGTTAGCGACTATATAGTAGGTTGTACATAGCCGAAAGCAATCCAAGTCCTGTTTTGATTCCTTTAAAGCAATTTTTGTTACAAGCTTTGTGAGTTTAAATATGGCAATTCATTGGCAAGAGTATATAGAAAGCACACCGAATATACTTCGTGGTAAGCCACGTATCAAAGGTACTCGTATTCCTGCAAGTCTCATTCTTGGCTATCTTGCTGAAGGTTATGATGCAACGCACATAACAGAAGAGTTTCCCGATCTCAACCCGCAACAGATTGCCGCATGTTTGGATTACGCCAGAGATCTCGCTGAGTTTGAAGCAGAAGCTTGATGAGTTTGAGGTTTTTCGCCGATCAGTGCGTACCCTTTTTAGTAGTTCGTTTACTGCGAGATGCAGGCCATGAAGTGCTCGTATTGCGAGAGCACCTACCACCAAGTTCTGTTGATCCTATCGTCATTGCCAAAGCACAAAAGATGAACGCGATTTTAGTTTCAATAAATGGCGATTTTTCTGACATCGTGACCTATCCACCGAAAAACTTTAGAGACATTGTTGCTCTTCAGATCAGAAATCATCCTGAAACAATCCATTTGTTGATGGATCGACTAATAGCATACTGCTCAAAGCACTCAACAATAGAACACTATCAAGGCAAATTACTGCTTGTAGAAAGCCATCGTATTAGAATACGGCTGTAGAATAGCAAGAAAACTTCCTATAAATAATAATCGGCTAACAAAACACTGCTACGAAAAGTTAATGTAATCCGCTTTTTGATATCCCATTAACGATTCTGCATCAACCCAACTTAAACAGGTTATATTTTCAATAAACAACTACATTAAAACAGTTAATAGCAAAATAATTTATTTAAATATTATAGGTAGCATAAAAATAATAATTTGTATCGTTTATAAGACTCAAAAATATTGAGGTATTTTATATAAACGAATTCAATTAAAACGTACAATATTTGGTATTAATTTGTTTCACGGCTTAATAATAAATTCTTGGTGAACTGGTGGCTAAAACTTTTAATTTGATGTTCTCTTTGGATTGCAAACGTCTAATATTAAATGAAATTATATTTATCAGAAAATTTGATGAAAGCCATTTACAAAACAGATGCATTCATCAACAAATATAGGAAAATTTCTTATTTACATATTTTATCTATTCCCTATAGTAAAGTAATTAATAATCGAAAAAAACCAAAAACAATATTATAAAACGATTAGATTTGACCCATTCAAGCGACAACCACATAAAGATGGGTAAAAAGCACTCCCGCATAATAACAAACAGGAAGGTGTCCTTTAAACAGATGATCTGATATGGCTGAAACAAACTAAACGCACAATGCATGCACTTTACCACCCTACCACTGTTTTGTTAGCCGATGACCATCCTGTTGTGCGCACTGGTTATCGTTGTATATTGGAAGAAATCCATGATATTCAAGTAGTCGCAGAAGCCTGTAACGGGGAAGATGCCTATAAACGCTATCGAGAATATCAACCGGATGTGACGATTTTAGATCTTGTTATGCCTGGTATCGGCGGCATTGAAACGATTCGCCGTATCTTGGCTAAAACGCCCCATGCTAATGTGCTAGTGGTCAGTATGCATGGAAGCAAGTCCCTTGTGCAACGCTGCAAGCAAGCAGGCGCCCGCGGTTACATCTCAAAGAGCAGTCCTATCAACCAATTGATCGAAGGCATTCGCCAGATAGCTCAAGGAGAAACCTTTTTCGACGCAGTACCAGAACCAGACAAAACAGGAGGGGAAGGATTTGGTGTTCTTGAAACACTGTCGCAACGGGAATTTCAGGTGTTTCAAATGCTGGCTGAGGGACATACCGTGACAGATATTGCTGAACTACTTTGTATTAGCCCAAAAACGGTAGGTGTGCATCAAACCCATATTATGAAAAAGCTTGGTCTTATAAATGCCGCGCAACTAACCCGTTTTGCTATTCGATGTGGCATTACAACTTCTTATTAATAACCAAGCGCCAAAACCACCAGAGGAGGCTTTTTGATGAGTTTTTATGCACCGATGGTCCCCCCCAATATGGCAATGTTAATGATGGACGCACACGGCTACCGTAAAAGTTTTTATAAGGAATGTTGCCATCGTTTTCGTCCTTTTGATCCTGCCACAAGTCGCTTGTTTGAAGCACTGGAGGCCGAAGAAGAAGAGCAAAAACAAGAGATCATGCATCTCATCTATGCGGTATTAGAAAATGAAACATTGGAAATCTCACAATCCTATAGACCAAATTACATACAACAGGTTGATATTGACACTAATCAGCATTACTTTTTCGTGATAGACAGCAATATGGCAAAAACGATTCTACAAGCAGCCTTACAAATGGAATGTGAAACCTATGGTTTTTATGAAGGACTTTGCACTAAGACAAAACATGACCTTTACTTAAAGGTGCTTTTTAAACGCCTAAGTTCATTCGTAGAAAACCACAGACAAATACTGGAAGAAGCTGTACACCGGTTTTATATTCAAGCACCAGCTAACCATCAACAAGACCAAAAAAAACCAGTTACTTTGAACTAGATCTGTTATAAAAAATCAACCCTCGAATAGACCGAATTCGGTTACTCCATATCGTGGCTTAACTTCTCCCGCAAACCAGAGGCTCGTTTTACCGATTTTTTGATGGCCTGTAAGAATACTTCAGGGTTACCCCAGATTGTTAGCTGATGTTTTGCACGGGTGATAGCCGTGTAGATTAATTCCCGGGTTAGCACCCGTGAGTCTTCTGTAGGCAACACCAAGGCAACCTGATCAAATTCTGATCCTTGGCTTTTGTGAATCGTCATAGCAAAGACTGGCTCATAATCCGGCAGCCGAGTCACCGGCAAACTGCGCACACGCCCGTCGGGCATTTGAAAGTGTACTCGTAATCGATCATCGTGCTGGGGATCGGGTAGCACAATACCGATGTCCCCATTGAATAACTGCAGCTGATAATCGTTGCGGGTAATCATCACGGGTCGACCTGGATACCATATATCTTTGGCATACCGCAACTGCGTTCTGACCAACGCTTCAAACCGATCATTGAGGTTTGCGACACCCCAACGCCCCAGGCGTTGCGGACAAAGAACCCGGTAGGCTTGAAAAGCAGCCAAGATGGTTTGCACGGGTTCACGGCGACGCACCTGGGCTAAATAATCTTGATAGCCCTTTAACAACCGCGCGAGTAGATCCTGTTCGCTCTCTTCTGGGTTTGGATGACACCAGGTTATGCCTTCTAAAGCTATGTCCCAGCCTTTTTGCATGGCGCGAACGGTCTGCTCATCACCCTGGTTAACCGCCTGGGCTAAACGGCCAATCCCACTGTCGCTGCGAAAACGATAACTGTGCCGTAGTAACACAATACTGTCTTGTAAGGGTTGAGATTGGTTATGGGGCACAGGGACAGGTTGCTGGGTAAGCGCTGTCAACTGCTGGGCAAACTCAGACGAATAACCTGCGTATTGCGTACATAGTTCCCCGAATACTGTACCGGCTTCCACTGAGCTCAGCTGATCTTTGTCCCCCAATAAAATTAACCGAGTCTCAAGGGAAAGCGCCTGCACTATTTTCGCCATCAAAGCTAGATCCACCATGGAAGCTTCATCGATAACCAGGATATCTAGATTTAAAGGGTTGTCTTCATCATGGAGAAAATAAACGCCATCGGAACGCAGACCTAATAAACGATGTAAGGTGTATGCCTGCTCGGGAATCGCCGCCAAAATAGCAGGCGCCACCCTAGTCGCCAGCTGCGCTTTACTGGCCCGAATCGCTTCCTGGACACGGGCAGCGGCCTTGCCTGTGGGTGCGGCAAGACCAATGCGCAGTTTATGGGGACCCGCTTGCTCTAGTAACACTGCTAAAATCTTTGCTAATGTGGTGGTTTTACCGGTTCCTGGTCCACCGGAAATCACTGTAAAACCACGCAGTAGGGCAAGACCCGCGGCCACTTTTTGCCAATCCTCGCCGATCTGCTGACCTTGGGTTGGAAAAAGTCGTTCTAGACTCTGGGTTAACTCCCCGCTAGGAATTTGAAAAATCTGTTTAGCGCGTTGCTTTAACGCTACCGCCAAGTATTGCTCGTAGTTCCAGTAACGATAAAGGTATAACCGATCTCGATCATCCAACACTAACGGTTGCCATGCCCCCGGTGTTCCCACCACTAGGCTGCTTTGCAGCTTACGCCGCCATTGTTTTAGCCCTGGGGCAACCACAGAGGGCTGTTGTAGTTCGGTCCATAGCAAAGGTTGTTGGGCATATTGAGTTAGATCTAAGCAGACATCGCCGTTATTGACCGCCCGGCTTGCTAAAGCCGACCCTAATAGCAACTCTTCACTAGGCGCACTGTCCAGTTCCGCCATTAAATAGGCAAACTCAGCATCTAAGGCATCGATAACCCCCTGTTGACAAAGCTGTTCCAAGCTGTCACTCAAAAAAATGTTCTCCCCTTTGCAGATAGTCATCCAGGGCTGTGATGAGTCGCTGGGGCGGACGGTCAGCGAATTGGCCACAGCGCACACCTAGTTCAGGACGCATACCCCGTAAAAAAAGATAACGTACACCGCCAAAATGGCGATCGTAATCGTAATCGGGCAAACGCCATGTTAAATAACGGTGTACAGCGAGGGTATAAATAAGATATTGCAGATGATAGCAGCCTGCCACCATGGCCTTATCCAGGTATTCCGGCTGATAGGCTTGCAGATCATAGCCTAGCCAATTGGATTTGTAGTCCACCACATAAAAGCGTCCTTGAAAGTGAAACACTAAATCGATAAACCCTCGCATAAATCCCTCTAACATCTTGAAGTCTAAGGCCGCTAGCTGCTCTTTTCCCTGTTTGCTATACATTTCCACTATGCGGCGCAAATGTTCCACATGAAGATGAGCAAAGGGAAATAGAAACTCCAATTCGGTCAACCGTTGACTCCGCTCCACCTGGGCTAAAGTCAGCCTCCCCACCTCATCCAGGGGGGTGTGAAGCACAGCTTCTAAGAGGGTCGTGATGGTATTAGTCCATTCGGGTGCAAAACCGAACCGCAGCAACTGTTGTTGTACTTTTTCTTCAATGATCGTGGTCGAGGAACGAAAATCTATCTCTTCCAATATGGCATGTAAACAGCGTCCAGCCCGCGCACCGCGAGGAAAGGTAAACACCGACCTTTCTTCTTCGGCATTGGAAGACATGGGCCCCAACGTGGCGTCGTAATCCGGCAATTCGCTACTGCGCCGTTCATAAAGGGCGGTAAAACTGGTGAAACATCGCCCTACCCGTACCTGTCCCTGAAACTTTCGAGCTGTCAATAGCGGCGTTTTACTGGCAACAGCTTGGTACGTTGCAGGCTTATGGTTAAATAGGGGATAACAATGGATGTGTTGCTCAGTGGCCTTCACCAAGTTAGCCAGATCCTTTTCGAAGTCTGTATCGGTCAGATTTTTAACAGAATCCCAATGCTTTTCTAAAGCATCGACACACTCGTCAATGCGGGTCGGACCGTGGAGCAACCAAGCCAAAGCGGACTTTTCCGCACCTCTGATAGCACCCCAAACCACATAGCAACGGTATTTAGCCCGTGTCAATGCCACATAGGCTAGGCGCAGGTCTTCGGCTAAGGTTTCCCGGGTGACATGGTGCTGCCATTCATGCTGCTGCGGTGAACCAAAGTCTAAAACCGCCCGAAAATCATCGTCAGGATCGTGAAACGTAAGAATATCCTTGCCTTTAGACCCTCCTTTGGCGTCCCACAGGAACGGACAAAAAACGATAGGGTATTCTAAACCCTTACTCTTATGGACGGTGACAATCTGCACCAACTCAGCATCGCTTTCCAGACGCAATTGCTGATCTTCATCTTCCCCGTTGGGATTTTGCCGTTGCTCGGCTAACCATTTTACCAGTCCGACCATCCCGAGTCGCCGATCGAGATTGACAGCCTGTAACAACTCCCCCAGATGCAATAGATTTGTTAAACGCCGCTCACCATCCCGAAAGTTCAATAACCGCCGATAAATATCGCGATTCATCAACAAGCGTCGAAACATACGGATAAAACCCTGGGTTTGCCAAGACTCATGATAATCGGCAAACTCCAATAATACCTTCTCCCAGGCTGCTTCTGTCTCCAAAAGACGTTGCAACCCATTGCCGGAAACCCCTAGTAGCTCGGTGAGCAAGGCAACTTTAATCAATCCTTCCGAACGCGCCAGCGCCACGGCTCTCAATATCCGCTCTAGATCCTGGGCTTCTTGAGTAGCAAACACACTGTCCCGAGAGTGTTGGACACTGCTCACACCCAGATCTAGCAGGGCATTGCGCACCAACAGCGCTTGCCAGCGGTCACGCACCAAAACGGCAATATGACCGCCCTGCAGGCTCTCTCTGTGTCCGCTGCTATCCTCGATATAGGCTTGTCCCTGGATACTGAGATTGAGTAAGCGAGCGATTTCCGCCGCCGTAGCTTTGGCAATCTGTTCACTGGCTTCTCTTTTGGCGTGTTGTTTTGGTTTGCTATCTTGAGTCTGACCCATAAACCATAGCTGTAACGGGGCCAGCGAAGTATCTTTAGTCAAGTGCAGAACAGAACGCTCTGTAGCGGCGGGTTGCACCCCTTGAAAGGGAATCTGTTGCAACAGAAAAGGATCGGGACAGTGTTGAAAAAGGCCATTGATGGCCGCAATGAGCTTCGGGTCGGAACGCCAATTAACCGCTAATGTATATTCCGCCGCTGCCTGCTGACGCGCTTGCAGATAAGCAAAGATATCCGCGCCACGAAAACTATAAATGGCTTGTTTGGGATCACCCACAAAAAAGACCGGTTGTTCGCTACTTCGATAAATGGCGTTAAAAATAGCGTACTGTGTGGGATCAGTATCCTGAAATTCATCGATGAGGGCAGCGCCAAATCGCTGCCGCACCTGTTCAGCCAATCTAGGACCCCGTTGTGGATGATCCAGGGCTTCGCCCAGTTGACCTAATAGATCGTCATAAGACTGAATTTGCAGTTCACGCTTGCGACGGCGCAGCTCTTGATTACAGTAGCTAAACAACTCATAGCGAAGTCGCTGCAAGCTACGTTCAAATCCATCTTCCAAGGCTATAAACGCCTTGTGGAGGGTTTCGCAGGTATCGAAGAAAGAATGGACCGGGATAGATTGTCCCTTTTTGGTTTTTTCCCGCAACATGGAGGTGGTAAAATTCGCAAACTTTTCTGGACAATGGGGGTTGGCTAGAGCCCCCTGTGCAAAAAACTCGTCGAGCTCAACAAACCAATTTTCCATGTTTTTATTGTAAACAGTTTTATTGAGACACTGTTCCCGTGCTTCTAACAATAACTTAATCACCTCATCCCGTTGCGAGAACCAAAGGTCACAAGATTTTATAAAGGCGGTCTCGAAGGTCTGCTCAACGGCTGCTAAGTCTTCTAGCTGGGTAAGTTCTGCTATTTTTAGATAAGGCTTGCCAAGATAGGATTGGATACTCATCTGCAATGCAGACGGCGTCAAACGGGTATCGATAATCCGATAGGCCCAGCGAGGGGACACTTGATAGCTGTGGCAACGCCAGAAGTCTTCGACAATTTCTTTAAGGAGCGTGGACTGATCCGCGAGGATTTCGGTGTCGAAGGGCATTCCGCAGGCAAAGGCCGTATCCGTCAGTATCCGCTGACAAAAACCATGAATCGTAAAGATAGCCGCTTCATCAAAGGCCATCAGCGCATTGTTCAGGCGACGTATGGCGATATCCTTGTGGAGCGCGGCACCCTTATCAGCAAAGCGCTCTAGCAATAGGCCACAAAAGGGATCTGAGCTATAACCCGCTTGTAATGCTTGGCGCACTTCAAATAAGCGGTTACGAATACGCTCCTTAAGTTCCTCCGTAGCCGCGCGGGTAAAGGTAACCACCAGTATGTCGCCGATGCCATAACCTTTTTCCAACACTAAACGTACATAGAGACCGGCGATGGCATAGGTTTTACCCGTTCCGGCGCTAGCTTCAATCAAGTTGATGGTATTCAGGGGAACCTGAAAAACATCTAATGGCCGACTCACGACAAGTCCTGACGATGGGCGAAAATAGGCTTAAACACACACTCGGCAAGTTCAGCGAATTCCTTATCGATGGGTGACGTATCACGAAAGATTAATTGGTTATAAGGGTTCATGACATCACCCCAGCTTTTTTCAGATCCCTTCCAGATCTGCTCGGCTTTCTGGAACGGATCGTCTTTATCCGCGGCATTTATAAAAGCTAAACTGGTGCGGGGGAAAAATTTCAAGGGCCAACGTAGACCCTGCCGATATATATTTAGAAGTTCTTCCAAGATTGCCGCCGAATGATCAATAGGCATTAGTTTAAATCCTGTCCCCAAGCCAAGCCATTGGGTTTCCAGTACAACCCCTGCCGGTTTAACACAGTTAAGCATAAGATGCTGAATCCAGATTTCTAGATAATGACGCGCCGAAAGAGGATTTACATGAAAAATAACTAGACCTTTTTGGGTCACATGGGTTAGTCGTCCCGTTAACTCAAACCCGGCCATATTTAAGCTTACCTCCACTTTTTCTCGGTCTTGGCAAGCAACCCGCTTCCAAGTCTCAAGTAGGGGCTTAACTTTACCCACTTCTCTTGCAAAAGAAGCCCGACCCAGTTCGCCATGGGGTAGTAAACCCTGTGCTTGAACGATGGGTAAAATATCTGCCGGTGTTTGACCTGCTTGTTGACGTATAAATAGTTGCTCACGAATTTTCCGATCCACGAAAGGCTCTAACAAAAAAGGCTCAGAAATTTCCAGTAACTCTTTACCTTCCTGGAGAAAAATACCGAGCCGCTGGTTGAGCAAAAACCGACTGGGATGACGAAAAAATTTGATCAACTGAGTTAGATCTAAGCTATCAAACAGGTCTTCCGGGTCCGGTAAAGGATCGCAAAACAGGGGCATGCGTGGATCCGTTTCCTGCCCTTGAGTTTGCGCCGCAGCACACAACATGCCTGAGTAGCTAAATAATGGGGTTAGGTTTTCTGGATCGTCGGTAAAATAACGCTGGCTAAAGGGTTGCAGGGGATGCCGAGTTACGATGCCATCCAGAGGACTTTTCCCTTTACTTTCTTTGACATAAAATCCCTGGCGCACATAGTCCAACAATTCGCTCACCAATACAGACGGTGGGATAGAACTATTGTCCCGAATGCTGCTTCCCACATAGCTTAGATAAAACACCTCCCGGGCTGACAAAAGCGCCTCTAAAAATAGGTAACGATCTTCATGACGGGGAGACCGATCCCCACGGCGAGGGCGCTTTGCCATGAGATCAAAATCTATGGACCGTTGCGGTCGTGGATAGGCGCCATCGTTGAGGCCGATCAAGCAGACCACTTTAAAGGGAATACTGCGCATGGGCATCAACGTGCAGAAGGTTATACCACCGGCCAAGAACCCCATAGGTTTAGCAATACCCGCCAAACACTTTTCCAACCAGGCGCGTATTATGCTGACCGGTAGCGCGTTGGAAAAGGTAGCCAGCTCGGCGCTGGCGGCCAACTCCTCAAAAGCTGTGCAAAGGCTTTCCCGCTGGGGTTCCGTAGCGTCGTCAACAGCGATAAAGTCATCTAAAACCCTATACAATAGCTGACGCCACCCACTAATAGTGCGCTCTTCGTTGAGCTGTCTGTTGAGGGCAAAAAGCTTTCGGGTAAAGCGCCGTAAGCGGCCCATTACCCGGGCGTGCTGCCCTTCCATAGGGTCAAAGGGAAGAATCTCTGCAAACAGTCCCTGTTCTTTACCCGGCAAGGCGAAGCCTAATAACAGCCGCTCCATACCGGCTTTCCAGGTATTTTCATGGGTAGCTGGCAACCCTAATTGTTGCCGTTCTGTCCCGTCAATACCCCAGCGCACGGCTGTCTGTTGCAACCAATCGGTAATTAAGGGTAAGTCGTCCTCGCTAAGCTCAAAGCGTTGCCGGATGGCGGGAATCTCTAATAAAGCAAGCACTTGGTTGACGGTAAAACGGCTTTTCGACAAAGACAATAAGGTGAAAAAAGCGTCTATTAGGGCGTTTTCCCAACGCAAACCACGATCTGCGATATGAAAGGGAATGCGGTGTTTTGCCTCTGCCGTCGTGAACACAGCCTGGATACTGGGTGCATAGGCGTCGATATCGGGAGTCATGACGATGATATCGTCAGCTTTTAGAGAAGGATTGTGGTGCAATAAGCTCAGTAACTGATCAAACAGCACTTCCACTTCCCGCATGGGACTATGACAGACGTGAACCTGCAAGGACCGGTCAATACAGGCTAAAGGGGTCATGGAAGTCGCGCAACTGTAGGTATCAAAAGCACAAACCGTATGGTTACTGCCACGGTTTCGTAACTCCAATATATCCCCTTGCAGACAATGCAGCAGGCTATCTTCAGGTATCTCTGCAAATAATTCGTCGGGGGCCGCATCAATTTCCGCCAACAAATGATGAAAATCCCGTCCTTGACGTCCCCAAGATGCCAGCAGACGGTTACCCGTTTCTAGATAAAGAGATTCTGCATCCTGTGTTTGGCTCACTTTGGCAATTTCCCGCTCAGCCATAATCATGCCCCAATACTGCCGGCAGGGATTCAATAAATAAAAATCAACCTGACAAAAATTAGCTAACTGCAACAACGACTCCAAATGAGCTGCCGGTAGACTCGTAATGCCAAAACAGGAAAACCGTGCAGGCATACCTGGGGGGCGTTCGTTAATGTTGCTAATTTTTTCATTAAAGGTTTGCTGCACATGGGCCCGATGCGGCGGGTTCGGACCTGTCAATCGCCGCCATAACTCAGCTTGCCAGTTGTCTTTCTGACCTTGTTCCCACTGACTGATCCAGTCGGGACGATAGACAAGATACTGATCGAAGAGATCGGCGACTCGGCAGGCCAATTGGTAGCGTTGAAAGGCATCGGCATCTTCTAAATAGCTGATTAGAGGAGCAAAAACAGCTTCATTCTCTAACCTGTCAAAATAGGTCAAGATGCGCCAGACCAAGGCTTCTTTAGCAAAACTTGATACATCAGGCAATTGTGGAACAACCGCCTGGTACATTTTCCAGATAAATGTAGCAGGATAGGGAAACTGTAAATTTGCAGCAATCGTCAAACGCTGGGCTAACATGATAGATGCCCAGCGCTTCATGCCATTGCTTTGAACAAGAATAATGTCAGACTCAAAAGGCGAAGCTGGAGATACGCGCAAATTATCTGCTAAACGGTTTACCAAGCTTTCCAGTCGATTGCTGTGGTATATCTTGAGCATAACCGATCCTGGTTAAATAGTTTTGTGATAAAAATCCTTCTTTCCAAAAACTTTGTAATCCCAGAGTTTGCAGGAATCAAGCCATCACAAGTAATCCTCCACTCAGTTGCTTGGTTTAAACAAAGAAAGGGGGGTGAAAAGACGCTTTATGATTACAGCTAAAACAAGACAATTTATGGTAGTTTAGTTTATTACTGAGCAAAAGGGATGAAAAGCAGCGGTGGGAGTAATTAGGTAGGGAAATTTTAGCACTATTAAAAAGTTGCTAAATGCATACATCAAGTATTAATGGCTAATGACAGTCTTCAAGCAAGGAATATTGGCGGAATCCGCCGCCAAACATGTCCAATTTGGTAATACCCCCTTGGGTTACGTCTGTTAAAAGCAACAGACAAGCAGGTGTGATAAGTCAAGTTAGTCTTGTTCAATGATTCTTTTTACAGTACTCACATGCCAGCGGCCACGACCAGTTTTAGTGGATATGTTCTGACGGTTTAGCGTCTCGGCAATTTGCAAATAAGTCTTTCTTGGCCACATGGATTTGATCAATTGACGGGTTTTGTCCCATTCTGAAAGAGTTTCATCTATTTTGACCAGCTCCTCCCCCTGAGGAGAAGAAGATGGAATGGTTTCTTGTTGTTCTGGCAATGCATTAAATTTACGCTTTTTAAAGAGCAAGTCGGTAAGCACGGCGTTTATGGCATCTTGTTTTGGCCCCCCATATTCACGAGCTAATCGATTAAGTTCGCTATTCACAGCGATATCTAACCAATAGGTTACCTGCTTGCGTTTAAGATTTCGCTGACGTTTTCGCCAATTAAATTGACGTACTTTGGCACGTTCGTCCGGCACAGTGTTATCACCTAAGATTCTTGTTATTGAAAAAAACTCAGTGTTGCTAAACATAACCTATAAGAACCCCAATGTTTTCTTAAGTTATTGATTGTAAAAACTCGTCAAGTCATATTTGCGAGAAAAACAATCGCGACTTAAGAAGTAACTTTTTGTCAAACCCTATTTTTAGTAGTGTTTGATAAAAATAACGTGCCTTCCGAGACTAGTAATGAATAAATCCGTAATGGGCTTTATTTTGAAAACGCCGGACTTTCAAACAACCCATCAGACTCAACCATAAGAGCAGCTGCTTGTTCACGGGTATAAAATCGCTGTTGGTGAACAAAACCGGCGATAAGCGTAGGTACCGTTGCTGTCACACGACCTGTGGCGTCCTCTAGTGTTATCAAATCTTTTGGTAAACCTTCTAAAATATGCATCGGCGCAAGTCGACCGTCGACAAACCGTGCTAGATGTATTTCACCCTTTGCAGTATCAAAAAAAGCAGGTATAAAACCATGACCATTGTTTTCTGCGCTAATTCCACCCGTACCCCGAAAAGCTACTGTTTCCTGTTGCAATTTTTTAGGCGTGAGCGAGGAGTCGGCGTGACGCATCCAACGCATAACCCAATGTAATATCCTTTTTGCTCTAAAAAATGAGAGATTCACGACCGCTACTCACAATATTATTCATCAATATTTAATATGACTTATGTTTATACGCATAAGACTCTTTCTTGTATTCTTTACTTGCAAATAATGAGCCATATAAAACAGGTTTTCTGTCAAAACCTCATCGGCCCTGTCATTTGAAGTGGATTACATGTAGTAAATTTTACGTAAAATGTATAACAAATAAAAATCTTGATGACTTTACAGGTATTTATACTCTACACATTACTGAGCATAAACTAATCTTGAAACTTTATACTGTTTCTGAAAACAAGCAATGCACAATGTTTCCACACAAGGGATAAAGAACCATGAACGTCACAAAAATTAGCCTATCTTATAGGGTTTAAAATGATTCAAGCAGGTCATACTAGTCCGGCCAAATCAAACCCGCAGTGAACACTGCTGTGACGGATTAGAACAAAGGTAACTAATATTGAGAGGGATAATTTTAGCAAAGTTCAAGATTTTAAAGACCTTACTGTTTACTTGAAAGGTAGATCACTATGCATGTGTACCTTGCAGGACCTTTATTTACACTCGCGGAGCAAACATTTAACTTACGGTTAGCAAAAAGTATAGAAAACATAGAAAGCACTCTAAAACTCGTTTTACCCCAATTAAAAAACAAAGAGTTACAAAAAAGCGAGTGTTTTACCCATGACATCTTTAACTATTGCGTAGAAATGGTAAACCAATCCCACTTGCTGGTGGCGATTTTAGACGGCGCTGATGCGGACTCGGGAACCTGTATCGAGATGGGCCTAGCCTATGCCCAAGGTAAACCTATTATTGGAGTCCGCACAGACTTTCGTAGTCTCGAAGATCGGGGATTAAATCTGATGGTATCTTTCGCATGTTCCCGGTTAATTTGGCAACCTACGGAAAATACGGATGATTTAGCTAGAGAGATTGTAAAAGCGATCAGAGAAGTCACTTCCTCGTGAGATAATGTTCTTAAAAACGGTATGTTTTTTTAATTTAAAAAAAGGGATCGGGAAAGCGTCAAAAGCTGGAGCCGTAAGCTTTAACTTTTCCTTCACCCTATAAATGGGGGATGTAAATAAGAGAGAACGATTCCTGGCTGGACATACTTAGAAGCTATTTTAAAAACCCGCATAGGTTCGCTGAATCAAGGCGCAGCGCCTTCGAGCAGCGCAGTTTACAGGTGGTAAATGAGCAGCGGAGAAGGTGCTGCAACGCCGAGTCGGCGGACATGAGTAGATTTTAAAACAGCTTCTTACAGGATAGTCTGGACTCAAACCCGTACATGCCTATATTTTTTACCCCCTTCATGCTTCCCCATGGGCATCAATGAGTGCAGTCTCTGGTACTTCGAAAATACGCTGGGAAAAACGAACATGATAGAAAATACCCGTCGGTGCATCTCTGAGCACTTTGATGACTTCCCCCTGGTCACCCGGAGGGACTAGAGTATTACCCTGAACGGACAAACCCAAACGGGTAATGACTTTATCACGAACTTCAAATCGACTAGGAACCCAGGGCGCATCGGCAGAAATTAATTCATTTTCTCGACAGCCCACGATGCGATTATCCGCGTCCATAAAATGGACCGAATAAATGATTTGGTCTTGGAGAAAGGTGCCCATGTCACGGACGTAACCGACGCTGCCACAGCGCACTAGCTTTTCGCCCGTGGCAACGCCTGGAAAGGTGCCATCGTTGCGCACAGTACGGGTAATCCGTACCGCGTCATCGATATCAAAACGTGCGTTCAACATAACAACGACCTACTTAAAAGCTTCATCTAACGGTACAAAGGTTTCTTGCGGTTGCTCACCCTTATGAAAAATCTTGAATACCTTTTCTGTACGCGCATCGGATTCCACGAAATCCTGATAAGCTTGTTGTAATAGCTGGGCATAGGTTTCCCGTTTTTGCTCCTCATCGGTAGGCATCGTGTCAGCTGCTTTGTGGAGATAATCGTGGAAACGCTGCAAAATATGCAATCGATTAACATGGACCACTTGGGGATCAAAGGGAATCGCAAAATAATTTAGAAATTCTTCTGCCGTCTCCAATTCTTCTAAGTCATCGATGAATGTACTTGCACTCATAGGGTTATTTACCTCAGTTGTAGGTATGGTTTATTTATTTGTCTATTCACTGCAAATTAATAAGATCCGGTTTTTGAGCAGATTTGTGACCATGACTGTCATCGAGACACGGCCCCTTTTCTTTTTCACCTTCATAGTCAGCAAGCCGCTTTTCCAGCATTTCTATGCGATATAACAAACAATGCAGGTTGCGTCCGACAGGATCGGGCAGTAAATGATGGTTCAAACTAACCGGGTGGTGTTTATTATCCCGCCCTCTTGACGGCATCGGTACAATACGGCCTGGTACCCCCACTACCGTACAATCCGAAGGCACAGATTGAATGACCACAGAATTGGCGCCTACACGGACATGATTACCCAGGGTAATAGGCCCTAAAATCTTGGCACCGGCGCCCACCATAACGCTATTACCTAGGGTAGGATGACGACGTCCCTTGTTCCAGGTGGTGCCTCCTAGGGTAACACCGTGGTAGAGGGTTACATCGTTGCCGATGACGGCAGTCTCACCCACTACCACACTGGCCCCGTGGTCGATAAAAAAACGTCTGCCCACAGAAGCGCCGGGATGGAGGTCAATGTTGGTCACAAGGCGACTAAAAAATGCCAGTACTCTAGCCCCATAACGCCACCCCTTTCGCCACAGTCGATGAGCGACTCGATGGATGAGAATGGCATGAACACCCGGATATATAGTTAACACCTCAAGACGACTACGGGCAGCCGGGTCCCGTTGAAATACGCAAGCCAAGTCTTCGCGCCACTGGCTAAACAAGCTTAGTTGCGCCACGGAAGAGGTCGGATTTTCATCACTTTTCATTCAAACACCAGCGCGTCCTACCGGGAACCGGTGGGGCTGGAATGAAAAGCCATCTTTTCGGTTCTGATCTTTGCGCCTTTTCTGATAATTCTGTTCCCGCTGGCGTTGCAGCTGCGCCAACTGCATCATCCAAAGGGGGCGAAGTCAGCGGTTTTGTCATGTGTTTGGTCATAATCTAGCGGCTCCCCATACTGTGTTTCCTCGTTAGCACACACATCCAGGTAAAACGTCTGCAGATCCAAAGAGTCTGGAGGACGTTTAGTGTGATTGACAAAAATCCGCACCTGTTCCAATACGCCGAGGGCTTGTCGGCGACTTAATGGCATACCCAGATCCTGGTAGATTTTACACACGGCTCGGGTGCCTGAGTGTTTACCCAACACCAACCGATGCACACGACCCACCTCGGCGGGATCGATACCTTGATAGTTAAGCGGATTTTTAATTAAACCATCCACATGGATACCGGCTTCGTGGGTAAACGCACCCTCCCCCACGAGACTTTTATGCCATGACAGGGGACGCCCCGCAGCAGTAGCGACCTGCTGTGAAAGGACCGGGAATTCAGCCAGCTCGATGCCCACATCAAACCCATAAAGTTTTTTCAAACCGATAACCACTTCTTCTAGAGGGGCATTACCGGCTCGCTCCCCCAGACCATTGACCGTCGTATTGACGTGACTAGCGCCACCCACAGCGGCTGCTAAGGTATTCGCAGTGGCCAAGCCTAGATCATCATGGGCATGCATCTCCAATTCTAAATCGACAGCGGTACGCAGCTTTTGAAAGATGCTGAGCACAGCAAAGGGTTCCATAATGCCCACGGTATCAGCAAATCGGAAACGCCGCGCACCGGCGTTCTGGGCTACTTCCACCACGTTAAGTAAAAAATCCAAATCAGCGCGAGAGGCGTCTTCAGCGCCGACGATGACTTCTAAACCCATATCCTGTGCTAGAGGCACATGATAGCGAATCGCATCGAGGACCTGTTCTCGCGTCCAATTGAGCTTGTGACGGATTTGCTGATCAGAGACCGATATGGACAAATCCACCATATCCACACCTAAGTTTCTGCACTGTAGCAAATCTTGCCCATGCATTCGGCTCCACACCAATAACTGGGCGTTTAAGCCTAAGCCGACCAAATCGCGAATCACCTCCCGTTCTTCAGCACCCATGGCCGGAATCCCAATCTCCAATTCTGGTACACCCAATTGATCGAGACTACCGGCGATATAGCGCTTCTCTTCCCGGGAAAAGGCGACCCCTGCAGATTGCTCGCCATCCCGTAAAGTTGTATCGTCGACAATAATCTGGCGACCGGTTTGTAACGTTGCTTCAACCAATGGCGTTTTCCTTCTTAGGCATGGGGGCGCTGGTCGGCTGTACGATCGCTCAGCGGGGCAAAATCCCCATGGAGCAATTCGTCAAGTCAAGCATAAACTGGTTGAAAAACCTTGTCCGCGTCCACCACGGGACCTGTCTCACCCCAGTAAGGGGAAAGCTTACGGAGCCGCTCCACGATGGGTGGCAATACGCGAATGACCCGCTCTATTTCATCCAAGGTATTAAAACGCGACAAAGAAAAACGTACCGTGCCATGGGCCGCGGTATAGGGAATACCCATGGCCAGCATAACGTGGGAGGGTTCTAGCGAGCCGGAGGTACAGGCAGAGCCGCTGGAGGCGGCGATGTCTTCTTTGTTGAGCATCAGCAGAATACTTTCGCCTTCCACATATTCAAACGCAATATTTGCTGTATTAGGCAGGCGATTGCTTAAATCTCCGGTGGCAAAGGCACAGGGAACCGAGGCTAAAATTCCCGCCTGTAAGCGATCCCGCATGGCTCTGATGGCGGTGCTTTCATAATCCATATGCTCCACAGCCAATTCGGCCGCTTTCCCAAGAGCCACGATGGAAGCGCTATTTTCGGTGCCTGCACGGCGTCCTCGTTCCTGATGACCACCCCGAAACAGCGGCCGAAACCGGGTACCCCGACGTAGATAAAGCACGCCAACACCTTTGGGCGCGTGCAGCTTATGACCCGATAGAGACAACATATCGATACGCGAATGCTTGAGATCCATAGGCAGTTTACCCACCGCCTGCACCGCATCGGTATGAAACATCACTCCTGCTGAGTGGGCCATCTCCGCCATGGTTTCTACTGGAAATAAGGTGCCTGTTTCGTTGTTGGCCCACATAATCGAGACAACGGCGACTTTTTTGGAAAGAAGACGACGATACTCATCAAGATCTAAACGCCCCTTGGAACTGACTTTTAGATAATGAACCGTGTACCCTTCTTTCTCCAACCACTGGCAGGTGGTCAGCACGGCGGGATGCTCCACCGCCGTGGTGATAATTTCCCGGCGCTCGGGCTGTGCTTTGAGCGCCGACATAATGGCGGTGATATCTGATTCTGTGCCACAGGAGGTAAAGATAATTTCGGAATCGTGTTCAGCGCCCAACAGTGCTTGGATACGACGACGCGCTTGTACCACTGCACGCCCCACCTGATCGCCGAAACGGTGCATGGAAGAAGGGTTACCAAACTGCTCGGTAAAAAACGGCAGCATTGCTTCGACCACGGCGGGATCAACCATGGTGGTGGCGTTGTTATCCAAATAAATAGCGGTCATGACTGTTATATCTCCATACGCGCAGACTTGGGCGCCACCGGTACGATGCGAATAAACTCACCCAGTTCTTCCAGCAAACGCTGCTGAATACCGCCTAAGGTGACTGGGGCCATCTGGCACCCGGCGCAAGCGCCTGTCATACTCAAGTAAACGGTTTTACCGTCCACATCAATCAATTCCACATCGCCATAATCGGCTTGCAGTTGTGGCCGCAAAGCCTCGAGGACCGCTTCAATACGATGCATACGTTGAACATTTGTCATAGGTGATGTTTTCTTAGCAGGGGTTTTCTTAGGCGCAGTCCAGACCGGGAGAAGCTGGCCAGTTGCCGCAGTAGGAACAGCCGGAACCGTGGATGCCGTGGCTGCTTGGTCGTTTTCGATGGCCACCTTGGCCAGTATTTCTTCAATGCCTTCATGACAGGCAGAGCATCCGCCACCCGCCTTGGTATAGTTCATAATGTCTTGAACCGTGCTCAGCTTATTCGCTCGAGCTACCCGCTCGATAAGGACATCGTCAACGGCATAGCATTTACAGACCAACCTGCCCTCTTCGTGATCGTCCTCCCAAGTTTCACCCCGGTAATTAGCCACCGCCGCCCGCAGCGCCTCCCAACCCATCACCGAACAGTGCATTTTTTCAGGGGGTAAACCATCCAGATAGGCAGCGATATCTTGGTTGTTGATTTTGAGGGCCTCGTCGAGGGTTTTACCTTTTATCATTTCCGTCAATGCCGAGGAGGACGCAATAGCCGATCCACAACCAAAGGTTTCAAAACCAGCATCTTGAATGACATCATTGGATGTATCCACCTGCAACGATAATCGAAGCGCATCGCCACAGGCCACCGAACCCACATCACCCACGGCGTTAGGCTGTTTTAAAGTTCCCGCATTACGGGGATTGAAAAAATGATCTTTTAACGTTTCTGAATAGTCCCACATGATGGTCACCGCATCCTTAAGCCGAGAAAGATTGCCCACAAGCGCAGCTAGACAACGCATTGGGATTTTCAAATTTGAACCCGGTACCTTCGATGGTCTCGATGAAATCCACTTTCACGCCCTGCAATAAGGGGACGCTCATGGGATCAATCAACACTTTTATTTGGTTACACTCGACGACATTGTCGTCGCTATTGGTCTCTTCTTCTAAACGCAATCCATACTGCAAACCAGAACAGCCACCACCGGTAATCAAAATACGTAGACCAGCAATGGGTACTTCCGAGCTATCGATAAAACGGGTAATGGCTTGAGCAGCGCGATCGGTTAAAGTGATCATCAGGGGTTTCTCCCAGTGGCAACGGTGGTGTTGGAAGAATCCTGTTGGCAAACCTTGTGCCATAAAAACAAATTATTGTTTTTGTTACGAATAACTAAATTTTTTGGGCTAAAATTAATGTCATAAAAACCACTTGAGGGGGGCTTTGTCGGAAGTGCCACACAAAATATGTACGAACCCGCCCCTTTAGCGGGCGCTATCACAAAACCATACCCAGCTAGCGCTTAGCCACGTAAAATAGCAGTCTCTATCCACATCTATAGAATTTACCGCAAAAGGCAGGACTATTGCTGCAACATCACAATACCTTCATGCCAGCCGAATGGACCCACCAGGATGCCGTGATGCTAACTTGGCCCCATGCTCAAAGCGACTGGCTCCCCTGGCTTGAACGGGTGGAACAAACCTTTGTGGTGCTGGCAAAGGAGATAAGCCAACGTGAAGCATTGATTATCAGCTGCTACGATGAATCCCATCGCCAGCATGTACAAACATTGCTGAAAACAGCAAACAGCGCCTCTGATTCAGTTGCGCTTTTTCGGGTTCCATCCAATGACACCTGGGCCCGGGACCATGGACCTATTACCGTTTATCGACAAGGTTCACCGGCGCTATTGGATTTTCGCTTTAACGGGTGGGGTAATAAATTCCAATGGCAATTGGATGATCAAATCACGAAAACACTTCACCGAGCTGGCGCATTCGGCGAAACTCTTCTAGAAGCCGTTGATTTAGTTCTGGAAGGCGGTAGCATTGAAACCGACGGTCAAGGGACTCTATTGACCACCCGCCAATGCCTGTTATCCCATACCCGCAACGGATTAAGCCAGGAAGCCCTAGAACAACGATTGGCAAAGGAATTAGGGATGCAACGTTTTCTATGGTTAACAAACGGTTATTTACTAGGCGACGATACCGACGGTCATATCGACACCCTAGCGCGCTTTTGCGATCCCCACACCATTGCCTATCAAAGCTGTAGCGACGAGACCGATCCACACTACCCGATACTACAAGCCATGGCCCAGGAACTCGCCGCTTTTCGCACCGCCACCGGGGAACCTTATCGATTAGTACCGCTACCCTTACCCACTGCCCAACTTGGCGCAAACGGTGAGCGTTTACCTGCCGGTTACGCTAATTTTTTGATTGTAAACGGCGCTGTCCTGGTGCCTACCTATAATGATCCAGCGGACGACGTAGCGCTAACGCAGCTCAAAAATTGCTTTCCAGGTCGCCAGGTGGTGGGTATCAACTGTTCAAGCCTTATCCAGCAGGGGGGGAGTTTACATTGTGTCACCATGCAGCTACCCGCTGGCGTTCTCGAGCAAATTTCTAAAAGGTCTGTCGTAGCATGTTAAAAAATACCCTTACGGTCGGTCTCGTACAACACACCTGTAGCAACGACCGACAAGCCAATCTGCAAGTGTCCATCGCGGGTATTCAAGAAGCCGCCGCTCAAGGCGCCCGCTTGATTTTGTTGCAAGAACTCCATACGGGTCCTTATTTCTGTCAAACGGAAGCTACCCACTACTTCGATCTTGCCGAATCAATTCCCGGTCCCTCCAGCGAACAGCTCAGTGCGGTGGCTAAAGAACTCGGTATCGTTTTGGTCTGTTCCTTATTTGAACGGCGTGCGGCAGGTCTTTACCACAATACCGCCGTGGTGCTGGATGAGACGGGACATATAGCTGGAACCTACCGAAAAATGCACATTCCCGACGATCCTGGGTATTTTGAAAAATTTTATTTTACCCCTGGTGATCTCGGTTTTACTCCCATCGACACCTCGTTGGGTCGTCTTGGCGTACTGGTCTGTTGGGATCAATGGTTCCCTGAAGCGGCCCGGTTGATGGCCCTAGCGGGTGCGGAACTGCTCCTCTACCCCACCGCCATCGGTTGGGACGCCAATGACGATAGCGCCGAACAGGAACGGCAACGGGACGCCTGGATAACTATCCAACGTGCCCACGCCATTGCCAACGGCATCCCCATCATGGTTTGCAATCGGGTGGGTTTTGAACCCGACCCTACGGATCACACCTGTGGCGCTCACTTTTGGGGTAACAGTTTTATCGCCGGTCCGCAAGGGGAGATTTTGCTAAGTGGGCCGACGGATAGAGCGGCCGTACTCGTCACTGAATTGGATTTGACCCACTGTGAAAAAGTACGGCGCATTTGGCCTTATCTGCGAGATCGCCGTATCGATGCCTATGACGGTCTGCTAAAACGGTATTTGGATTAGGTGGTAAGGAATTTTAAGGGATCTTGACCACGATTTTGCCGAACTGCTGGTTCTGGGCCATGTGGTTATACGCCTCCACCACTTGCGTCAAATCAAAGGTTTGGTCGATTACAGGTTGCAACACACCCCGTTGTAATCCATCTAAAATGTAAGCCTTTGCGCCAGCATAGCGTTGCGCATGTTGAAACAGATGATAGACGACGTGAAAACCGCTCACCTGAAATCCTTTGCCGATGGCGGGAAAGAGGGGAAAATCGGTTCTTGCCATGGAGAGCACACCGTATTCCACGATACGCGCTTCCGGTCCAGCGGCTTCCGCCAGTTCCGAGAGAAATGAACCCGCTACTGGATCAAAGGCGATATCAAAACCCTTGCCTGCAGTTATCTCTTGCACTCGATCAACCATGTTTTCTTGCTGGGTGACAATCACATGGTCTGCGCCTGCAGCTATTAACGGTTCTTTTTTGGCATCTGTTCGGGTGGTGGCAATTACGGTTGCCCCGTGGTCTTTGGCGGTTTGTATAGCCGCAATGCCAACACTGGAACTGGCGGCCGAAATCACCACTGCTTGATTGGCCCCTTTCATCAACCCGCCCCGATAAACCAGTCCCCCATAAGCGGTGGGATACGCCATCCATACGGCAGCACCCGCTTCAAAACTAAGATTGTCGGGTTTATTAACCAAAGCGTTCGCTGGCACAATGGCTGTTTCACCACACACACCGTATTGCACAGCATCAAAGTTAGGGGTTACACAGACTGCATCCCCCACTTGCCAATCCGTTACATCGGAGCCAACCGCTTCAATAACCCCTGAGCCTTCCATACCGACACGGGAGGGCAGTTTCGGCTGCACCATATATTGTCCTTGTATAAATAACCACTCGGCTCGGTTAAGACCCGTCCCATGCATCTTTACTCGCACTTCCCCCGCTTGCGGTTGTTGCGCAGATTCATCCACGAGGTTAAGCACCTCGGGGCCGCCAAGCTCTGAAAACATAACTACTTTTGGCATTTTGTCTTCGCCTTTTTGAATGCTGAGGTTTGTTGAATAACAATATTTCTAGACTCACTTACAAAGGACTCCCGTAGCTCGTAAAAGAGGTGTCGGCGGCCTGGACGGCCGTCGTCAAGCCCACAAGGAAGTGTTCAC
>CAYRGG010000044.1:0-36667 GCA_964423745.1 uncultured Candidatus Competibacteraceae bacterium
GCCGAAGAAATGCGCCGCGCTTGGCGACACATCTTCCTGCACACCCGTCAGACCACGTTACACCCGAAGACGCCGGAAAAACCTGCGGTCTTTCCCATCGACGAGGCCCAACTAGACACGCAAATTGGTCTGCTTCCCCTGGAACCTCAAGCCTTAGATACCCTCAGTCGCCTTAATATCAACACCGTCGGGGAACTCATGCAGTTACCCCGCAATGAACTGGTGCGCATGACCGGCGTCGGCACCCAAACCCGGCGTGAGTTGTCCGCATTAATCGCTAAACTGCAGCAACGTTTTGGTGCTGATCTGGCGGTGCACTCATTAGCGACCACCGATACCCTGCTGCTGAGCGTTGATCAGTTTTTCGCCATGATCACGCCAAAGACTGACAATGATCCTACCCGCAGCGCTTTTCTCAACGAATATCTGGGGCGGCTCTCCGGCAAAGCCCCCAAGGGCGCGCACACTGTACATTGGCCTACCCTGGTGAGTTTAGGGGCAGAAACCGGTATCGATACCACTGCGGCTCGCGCTATCCAGACCCGCGTCCTCAACCAATGGAGCAGAAATAAGTTTATTACCCAATTACGCAACGACATGGCCCAACTGCTCACCGATAACGGCGGGTTGATGACCGCCATGGAGCTGGCCGAAGCCATTCTGCTGCGGCGTGGCTCCGTGCAGCCTTCGCCGCAGCGCGAGCGCATGGCCCAGGCGCTGGCACGAGCAGCGGTGGAAACCGAACTGAGCCGGCAGCAGTCCCGTTGGACCCTGCGTCGCTCGGGTAATCGTATGCTCATCGCCGACAATACCCAGGGGCGCGGCGAAGAACTGGCGGATTACGCCGAGGCCCTGGGTCAACTGGCCGATGAATGTGCGCAACAGCAGCCGTTGCTGTCACCGGTGCGGGCGTTGGAGCGCATTCGGGCCGTGGCGGCGCCGGCGTCTTTCGCGGGCCTCAGCAACCATCGTCTATTGCGGCTCGCCGTGGCGGCGTCCCAGGACGCGGCCCTCTCCAGCCGGGCCGAATTCTACCCCAGGGGCATGGCCGCGGAACGCGCTCTGGAGTTAGCCCAGGGCGCCCTGCTGGGCACACGAGAATTGTCCGTCAAGGAGGTCATAGCCCGGATTCAGGGGCGTTATCCGGCGGCACAACCCCTACCGGGGCGTCCGCAACTGGACACCTTAATGGAAAAACTCGATCTAGGATTTCAGTGGAACGCAACGGTTGCGCGGAAGGGCGACCGGGGCGCCTATTGTTTACCCCAGGCTGGGCTCACCAGCTACGCCTCCCGCACCAGTTTCAGCTACACCCAGCCTGAAACGGGGGATCTGGGCGCTGCCCGGGACGTGGAGCAGTTCATCAGCATTGTCCAAAACAGCCTAGATTCAGCCCGCTTTCTCGCCTTATCGGTGCGCCCTAGCCGGTGGCTACACGCTAAAGAGAAATTGCGCTGTACGTTTGATTTTCAGGTCATCAGTTTTGATGAGCTACTGCTCCGCCACCTCCACCAGTTATGCGACAGTATGCGCAAGCCACCCAAATGGGAGGTGGTGCTGAAAGCCGATGCTTCTAAAACAAACAGCGTGGATTGGTCGCGTTTGCAGATGTTGGTGCGCAAGGTGCTACCCAACATGGCGGATGAGATTAAACAGGCCGGGCGGCCGGTGCTCCTCACGGAGCCGGGACTGATCGCCCGCTATGATCTTATCAATAGCTGGCTCAGCGATCTTCGGCAATATCTTATGAATGCCCAACAGGCCCACGCCCTGGTGTTGTTGATTGCCAACGACGCCGCCACCGCCAGCGCGGTCATCGACGGCGTCAGCGTCCCCAGCGGCGCCGGCAGTCGGGAATTCGCTCGCATTCCCAGTGCTTGGCTCATGCCGCCCCCAGCAGACAAACAGGCAGACAAGAACTATACCGGGAGCCAGCGGAGAACGGATGCCAACGCAGGAAATATAAGTTCATGATTGATCCTCAACAACTCTTACAGGATTTGCAGCGCCTCCTACCTAAGATCGAGCAGGCTATTCTCACCTACCTAGAATCTAAACCGGCTATTCAAAACCAGCTACAGCAGGAATATGCTAACGCCAAAGAGGCCCAGCGCACTGCCGAGCATTTCGTTGCCTGGCGCAGTGCGCAGATCACCCAGGCAGCTGTAGCCTGGTTGCTCACCTGCGTGTTTATCCGTTTCCTGGAAGACAATGAGCTATTGCAAGAACCGCTCATTGCCGGTCCTGCCGGGGATCGCTTGCAACACGCCAAGGATCAAGTGACGGTTTACTTCAACGAACACCCCACCTTGGCCGAGCGGGAATATCTGTTGCATCTGTTCGAGGCATTGGAGCAGTATCCTGTCATGGCGGAACTGTTGGACCACCGCCATAACCCCCTCTGGCAACTGCCGGTGTCCGCTGATGGCGCTAAAGCGATTATCGATTTTTTTCAGGGCGTCAACCCGGAGACGGGCCAGCTTCGCCACGACTTCACCGACGCCCACTGGGACACCCGCTTCCTGGGCGATCTTTATCAGGATTTATCGGAAACCGTGCGCAAACGCTACGCCCTGTTGCAAACCCCGGCGTTCGTAGAGCAGTTTATTCTCGATTACACATTGGAAAACGCTCAGGAAACCTTTGGTCTCCCGGGACTGCGGCTCATCGACCCCACCTGCGGTTCCGGGCACTTTCTGCTCAGCAGTTTTGAGCGCTTGTTTGATGAGTGGATCAAACGCGAATCCGAGACCAACGCCCGCGCCCTGGCGCAACGGACGTTGGATTCTATTTATGGGGTGGATATCAACCCCTACGCCATCGCCATCACCCGGTTTCGCCTGCTCATGGCCGCCATGAAAGCAGCAGGCAGTCACAAGATCAAAAACACGCTCGATTTTCATTTTAATGTGGCGGTGGGGGATTCATTGCTCCATGGCAAGCGTCATGAATGGCACGGTCAGGGTATTCAAAGGGATGCGTTGGACGATCCTATTGCCCATGTCTTTGCGGTGGAAGACCGAGACAAGCTAGAGCGGATACTCGGCCAGCGTTATCACGTTGTGGTTGGCAATCCCCCCTATATTACGGTGAAGGATAAAGCTCTGAATCAAGGGTATCGGGATAAGTATTTGGCGTGCCATCGTCAATATTCCCTTGGCGTGCCCTTCACCGAGCGTTTTTTTGACCTGACGCTGCCTGCGGAAGAGAACCATGCGGCGGGTTATGTGGGCATGATTACCACCAACAGTTTTATGAAACGGGAGTTTGGTAAGAAGCTGATTGAGAAAAATCTGCCAAAGAAGGATTTGACCCATGTGATTGATACCTCTGGCGCTTATATTCCCGGTCACGGTACGCCGACAGTGATTCTTTTCGGGCGCAACCAGATGCCCAACGGGGAACAGGTTCGGGCGGTGCTCGGCATACGGGGTGAACCCAGCACACCAAAGGATGCGGCCCAGGGTAAGGTGTGGCGCTCTATTGTTGATTTGTTGGAGAAGCCGGGGAGTGAGAATGAGTATGTGAGTGTGGTGGATCAAGAGCGGGATCTGTATGCCAAGCATCCGTGGAGTGTTGGGGGTGGTGGGGCTGCTGAACTCAAGGTGCTTATTGAAGCCAAGACTAACAAGGTTTTAAACAATCTTGTGGAAGCTCCTATTGGACGGGCGGTTCGAATAGCTGAAGAAGAAATCTACATGTTTTCAGCAGTGCGAAAGAGAACATTAGCGACAGAGGTGAGGGAATTTCGAGGTTTTGTCATCGGTGAGCAATTAAGGGACTGGGGAAATAGGTTTGATACATGGGTCTGGTACCCATACTGCAAGACTGCTCATGGCTCGAAGGTTTTAGAAGCTCTTTGGACTTGGAAAACCACTTTAGCAAATAGAAAAACTTTCCAGGGAGTTATGTCTGACGCTGGGCTTCGCTGGTTTGATTATATGCAGCATACAGCTTCTGCCTACAAAACCCCCCTCTCCATCACCTTCGCCGAAGTCGCCAGCCACAACCATTTCGTATTAGACCGAGGCGGCAAGGTGTTCAAGCAGACTGCACCGGTGATAAAACTGCCTGCTGAGGCAACGGAAGCGGATCACCTTGCTCTGTTGGGATTGCTTAATAGTTCAGTAGCCTGTTTTTGGATGAAACAGGTGAGTCATCAGAAACAAATGACAGGGGGAGATGGTGTTCGAGTTGCGTATCGTTCAAAAGTCCCCTATCAGTTTTCCGGTACTGCCCTTAAAAAGCTACCCATTCCGAGCCGGTTTAAAGAAAAAGACATTTACGAAAGAATTCTCAAATTTGCCAAACAAGCTGATGAGTTAGCAAGCGAATTAACTAATCTGTCAGCAGATATAGTTTTAGATAAAGCACTTGCTTCTGGAGAAGAAATTCGAGATTCGTGGAATCAAGCACTATCTGAAAAAGCGAAGCTCCGAAACCAGTTAATTTTAGCTCAGGAAGAATTGGATTGGACGCTTTACTACGCCTATGAGTTGTGTGGACCGGAACTGATGGCAGATACCAGCAAATGGTCTGACGTTGCTATTGAAGCTGGACAGCGCCCTTTCGAAATTATTGCAGGTTTTAGCCAAGATGGCTTTGAAGTACCAGCCGATGCGCCAAATGAATGGCCAAGCGACATGCAGACCAAATGGCGACAGCGTATTGACGCTATCAAACAAGTGCGCGAGCTTCGCATCATCGAAGATCCACACTACAAACGCCGCTGGATTGGACGCCAAGGTTTGTTCAACCACGCTGCGCGTTTAGATGAGCTACAGGACGCATGTAAAGACTGGCTGCTGGATTATCTGGAACAACATTGCCAATCCCCAGAGCTACAAACCTGCGCTCAACTGACCGACCGGGTGCGCAATGACCACCGCTTCCAGCAGGTGGCTGCCCTCTACACCGGCACTGACACCTTTGATGCCCAGTCCCTGGTCAGCGATCTGGTGGCGGACGACAATGTGCCGCAGATGGCCGCCGCCCGCTATAAGCCTAACGCCATGGCAAAGTTTCGTGCCTGGCAGGAGACCTGGGACAAACAACGCGCCGAAGATGCCATCGACGCCCGCACCGAGTTAGATGCGGCTGATCCCCAATACCTCACGAAGGAACAGGCGGAAGCGCTCAAAGCAAAAGAAATCGGTCATATCCCTGTGCCACCCAAATATGCCTCCAGCGATTTTCGCCGATCCAGCTATTGGCCGTTGCGGGGTAAGCTGGATGTGCCCAAGGAACGTTTCTTTAGTCTGCCCCACTGCGAAAAGGGAGGCGATAGCACGTTGGTGATGGGCTGGGCGGGGCTTAACCATCTGCAACGGGCGCAAGCCATCGCCGCCTGGTATCTGGACCGCAAGGAACAGGAGGGTTGGGACGCCGAACAATTAAAACCCATGCTGGCGGCTCTAGATGAACTCATCCCCTGGCTTAAGCAGTGGCACAACGAGATAGACCCTGAATTCGGGGAACGCCTGGGGGATTACTACGAGAGTTTTCTGCTGGAGGAACTGCGTCAGCTTCAGCTTTCCCGTGGCGATTTGGCGACTTGGGAGCCACCGGCGACAGTCAGGCGCGGCAGGCGAAAGTAGCCCGGATAAAGGGGTAAGAAGCAGCTTTCCGCGTGGGCAACCAGTTGCCCACCCTACGTTTTTGGCTAAGTAATACCTGGAGACGAATCATGAGTAAAGTCAAACTTGATGCAGAAGAAAAAGCGATCCTGCATGATTTCGAGGCAGGTGAGTTTAAGTCTGTGTTAACCCCGCAGCGAAAGAAACAACTGGCGAAAGCGGCTGAAGCGACATTTACAAAAGATAAACGCATCAATATACGCATCTCCTCAAGGGATCTAGAAGCGATACAAAGGCGGGCATTGGAGGAAGGAATTCCCTATCAAACGCTTGTCTCAAGCATTCTTCACAAGTATGTCTCGGGGAGCTTATATGATGTCAGGACTAACCAGGCGCTCAATACGGATGCGCGATAAATCGCGCGCCGGTTAGCTTGATCATTAGACCTAAAGCCTTGCTGCTTGAATAACATGGGAGCCGTGCTACTATGTTAGCATGATTGTCACGTTCAAAGACCAAGCGAGCCAAGAC
The DNA here is from genome assembly GCA_964423745.1 of uncultured Candidatus Competibacteraceae bacterium. Classification (GTDB taxonomy): domain Bacteria; phylum Pseudomonadota; class Gammaproteobacteria; order Competibacterales; family Competibacteraceae; genus CAYRGG01. The sequence goes on from CAYRGG010000044.1 coordinate 6,108, forward strand.
CTATTCAATGGTGTCAATTCAAAAGCAGCCCGGAAAGCGTGTCCGCAAGCGCTTTGGCGAATTGCCGCGAGAAAATTGGATCAACTTGATTCTGTGCAATCCTTAGAAGAATTAAAGGTTCCGCCGGGTAATCGGCTCGAAAGCCTTATAGGCAAAAGAAAAGGTGAGTACAGCATCCGCATCAACGATCAGTATCGAATTTGTTTTAGGTGGAGTGAAGCGGGCCTCTGTAACGTCGAAGTCACTGATTATCATTAAAGGCATCAAGATGGTACGTATTCCAACTCACCGAGAACCCACGCATCCGGGTGACATGCTTCGAGAAGAATTCCTGGAACCGATGCACATCAGTCAACGGGAACTTGCGAACGCCATTCATGTGCCTTATCAGCGCATTAATGAGCTTGTCAACCAAAAGCGGGGGATTACGCCCAGCACCGCCTTGCGGTTAGCCAAGTTCTTTGGCGTATCCGCGGACTTTTGGCTTAATCTGCAAATGCGGTGGGATCTTTTCAAAGCACAAGCGGTAGAGGAAAAAGCGCTTGAAGCCATTAAGAATATCCACAATCTGCAAAAAACGGTCTAATAAGGCGCCCAACCCGACCGCTCGCTTCGCGCCCGGCGGGTTAGTTTAGTCGTTAAGCAGTGGCAAACAGGTTAGAATCAACATCATGAAATGGCAAGAAGTCTGTGAACATCCAAGTCTTAAAAACTTACCCTTCAAAATTGAGCTGAATCGAGATGGAAAAATACTGATGACGCCGGTTAAAGTATCTCATTCAGGCTTTCAGGGGGAACTTGTGTTTCTTTTACGTTCATTGTTGCGCTCGGGTAAAACACTTCCTGAGTGCGCCATTGCCACGCGAGAAGGGACAAAAGTGGCCGATGTTGCCTGGGCTTCAGATGCTCTTTTCGAAAACATAAAGCATGAAGTAGAGTGTTCCGTGTGTCCAGAAATTTGCGTTGAGGTGTTTTCCTCAAGTAATACGAAAAAGGAGATGGAGGAAAAAAGAATGCTCTACTTTGAGCAAGGCGCGAAAGAATTTTGGCTATGCACAGAAAAAGGCGATATGGAATTTTTTGATGTAGATGGAGAACTTGAACATTCATCGTTGGTGCCTAATTTTCCGCAGCGGATTGAATTGTAGAATCTAACGGAGCATACGGAGCATAATGTAGACGCAAATTCACTCGTAATGCGTCCACATGCGTAGAACCTTGACCAGCTTCTGATCTTCGAGAACTTGGTAAACCAAGCGATGTTGAATCGTAATACGGCGAGAATAAGCGCCCGCGAGATCCCCAATGAGTTTTTCATAAGGCGACGGATGCTGGTAGGGGTTGACTTCCAGGATTGCCAACAACCCCTGTACTTTTGCTTTAAGCCCAGCGGTGGCTATTTTTTTAGCGTCCTTTTGTGCCTGTTTGGTGAAAACTAACCGCCAACTCACCAATCAATTTCCTTATCGCATTGTTCGATGGGTGTGTCCATACCTTCCTTGATAGATTCTCGCATACCAGGAATGGAAAGCAAATAAAGCGTCTCCTGCACGGCGATCCAGTCTTCCTCTGAGATCAGCACCGCATTATTCCGTTTACCCGTAATTAGCACGGGCTGATGGGAAGCAGCTGTTTCGTCCATTAGGCTATAGAAATTAGCCCGGGCTTCGCTGGCAGTAATTGTTGCCATAATTAATCTCCAAGAAATGATATCGCCATAGCGTAGGTTTTTTAGTGCGTTATTCAAGTCCTTTGGGTAGCCTTACCGCGTGGGCAACAAGTTGCCCACCCTACCAATGAGAGCAGCAGGAAATATAATGGCTACTATCCTGATAAAAGATAAATTGTAGTAGAGTGAAAATATGCCACCGATATTGCCCCTTGATGAAATAAGGGAAAAGACGTCAGGTAATTTAAAAACAGGCACAGGGTTTGCTAACGATTTAACATGGATAAAGGCGCAACGGAACGAAAGGATTTGATGTTATGACCCTGATAAAAGAACTGATTTACATCCCAGAAAAGGTTCAGCGCGGCGACTTCGTACTCAACCTCGCCAGCGGACTGGAAGCCGACGCCGTTGACCAGACCCTCAAGGATTACGTGGTTACACCCCAGTTGGCCCGATGTTTTGAGGATGCCCTGAGCTTTATAAAAAGCACCGTAACCAACCAGCAGAATCGCAATAAGGGCGCCTATCTGCACGGCAGCTTCGGCAGTGGTAAGTCCCACTTTATGGCGGTGCTGCATCTGTTACTCCAGGGCCATCCCCAGGCCCGCGCCATCCCGGAACTGGCCCCGGCGGTGGCCAAACACGACGCTTGGATGCAAAGCAAGAACATTCTGTTAGTGCCCTATCACATGATCGGCGCGGCGAGTATCGAGTCCGGCATCCTCGGCGGCTATGCCCGCCACATCGCCAAACGCCATCCCGATGCGCCGGTTCCCGGTTTTTTTATGAGTGAGCATCTATTCAAAGATGCCCAGGGAATGCGCACTCACATGGGGGATGAGACCTTTTTCGCGGCCCTCAACGCCGCCCAGAGCGCTGCAACCAGCAGCGACGATGATTGGGGTGAAGTGGCGAACGGCTGGGATGCCACTAGTTTTGACCGGGTAATCAGCGATCAGGGGAGCGAGGACGACCGAACCCGGCTGGTGAGTGATCTGGTGGGAACCCTGTTTGGGTCTTTTCGCACCATGGCCAATGCCGAACGGGGTGGCTACATCGAGTTCGACGACGGCCTGCGGGTGATGACCCAACACGCCAAAGCGTTGGGATATGATGCCGTAATCCTGTTCTTGGATGAATTGATCCTGTGGCTGGCCAGCCGTCTATCCGACCGCCAGTTCATCAACAGCGAGATTCAAAAGGTGGTGAAGCTGGTGGAGACCGGGATTCCTCGGGCGCTGCCGCTGCTCAGCTTCATCGCCCGCCAGCGCGACCTGCGCGAGTTCGTGGGAGACCAGTATAGCGGTGTCGAGCAAGAGGTGCTGGGGGACTCGCTCAAGTATTGGGAGGGACGTTTCCACACCATCACCCTGGAAGACCGCAACCTGCCGGTGATTGCCGAAAGGCGCCTGTTGCGGCCCCTGGGTGAAACGGCAAAAGTTCAGATTGATGACGCCTTTGCGCACACGGAAAAGATGCGGGAGGAGATGTTCAACCTACTGCTAACCAGCCAAGGCGACCGGGATATGTTCCGCCGGCTCTATCCCTTCAGCCCTGCGTTGATACAAGCTTTGGTGGCCCTATCCTCAGCCCTGCAACGGGAACGCACGGCGCTGAAGGTCATGTTAATGCTGCTGGTGGAGCAACGAGATACCCTGACCTTGGGCAACGTGATTCCCATGGGTGATCTCTACGACGTGATTAGCTCCGAGGCAGAACCCTTCTCGGAGCAGATGCGCCTGCATTTCGACAACGCCAAATCCCTGTTGGAGCGCAAACTGATTCCATTGCTGGAGGCGGAGCATAAAATCAGCTTTGCGGCCCTCCGTGATCTCTGCCAAGGCGATCCCGTGTGGCAGGCATTCAACAACGATCTGCGCCTGCTTAAAACCTTATTATTGGCCGCCCTGGTGCCGGAAATCGAGAGCTGCAAACAACTCACCGCCACCAAACTTGCGGCGTTGAACCATGGCACCATCAAGTCTCCCATTCCTGGTCGGGAGTCCCAGACGGTGCTGCAGAAATGCCGTAAATGGGCAGGACAGGTGGGCGAGATCAAAATCTCCGATGACGGGAATGCCACCATCGGTATCCAGCTTTCCGGCGTCGATACCGAGAGCATCATCGAACAGGCCAGGATCAACGACAACGAGGGCAATCGCCGTCGTTTAATCAAGGAGATGGTGTTCGATGCCTTTGCCATTCGCGATGATAATCAACTCTTTGTGGATCATGAAGTGCTTTGGCGCGGCACCCGTCGCCGGGTCGAGGTGTTATTTCAAAATATACGCGAGATCAGCGACTTTAGCCTGTTTGAAGCCCGTGGCGATGATTGGAAAATTATCATCAGCTTTCCCTTTGACATAGGTAACTATTCCCCCACCGATGCCCAGGCTCAGGTGCGCGCCTATGAAGCCCAGGATAGGCAAGGGCGGACACTGTGCTGGCTACCTTACTTCTTCAGCCAAAGCGCTCAAAAAAATTTAGGAAAACTGGTGATACTGCAGGAAATCCTCAAAAGCGATGACAGTTATCACCGCTATAGCAGCCATTTAAGTCCCCAGGATCGCGCCAGCGCTCGCACCCTGTTGGAGAATCAACGCAGTCAACTACGCCAGCAGATGGTGGATTATCTGATGGGCGCCTATGGAGTGGCAACCCCACAGCCAGGCTCGTTGGACCATGACGACCTGCTACAGTCCCAGGTGATGTCACTGCAGCCAGGTTTTACGCCCCGGCTTCCCGTGGGCGCTACCATGCAAGAGGCATTTGCCCAGTTGCTGGGGCAGGCGCTGGCGTTTCAGTACCCAGCCCATCCGGAGTTTGGAAGTGAGGTGCGCATGGGTGATCTAAACAAAATCTTAAACGAACTCCGCCGCGCCATGCATGCGGAAAACGGCCGCATCGATGTGGATAGCCCGCTGCGCCCGTTGCTGCGTCAGATTGCGCAACCCCTCAATCTCGGCGAGATGCACGAGCGCCATTTCATTGTCAAGCTGGACTGGCCTCAACATCTGGCACGGGAAATGGCCAAACAGGGCGGTGATGTCACCGTGGCGGCATTGCGTCAAGCCATGGATCAACCCAAGCCCAGGGGCTTAACCTCGGCGGTGCAGAATCTATTGATCAAGGTATTTGCCGAGTATGGTCAATATGCCTTTACCCTCCACGGTGGGCCATGGGACGATGTCTCGCTGAAAGAAATCCGCGATGAGCTGCTGCTCATCAAGCAAGCACTGGCTGAGCCGGAGCAGTGGCAAGGGGCGCTGGAGAATGCCGGCGCCCTATTTGGAATCACCCTAGCTAACCCGTTGCGCACCGCCAACAACCAAAACGAGCTTGAGAAAAAAGTCAAGGAGTCGGCATCCCGCCACCTGGAAGATTGCCGTAGCTTGGTCAAAGCGGTCACTGAACAGCTTAGTAAGCTACATCTTCCCCTGGATAGTTATCGTCGTCAAAACGCCCAATTGGCCGTTGATCTGTTGGAACGATTGCAGGGGGAAGCGGGGCCTGACTTGGTGAAGGCGCTGGCCCAGATGCAACCGGTCACTACCCCTGAAGCCCTAGGAAAAAGCATTGTGTCTGCTGGCCGGGTAAGCCATGCGCTGGCCGACAACAACTGGGAGTTACTGCAGAATGTCTGGGACGCTCATGGCCACGCAGGTGCGAAAATCAAGCAGATGGTCGCCGATGCCTTGGCTGCGGATGAGCTGGTCATCAACCTGGCCCCCGTGTTAAAACGAGCGCAAGCCGATGCCACGGCCATTATCACCCGCCAAACAACCCTGTCACCACCACAACCCCAGCCGAAGCCAACCAGCGGTAATCGAATTATCCGCTGTGAAGATCGCAAAGGGCTCAGCGCGACCCAGGCCACCCAGGTGCTGGCGGAGATTCGAGAAGCGTTGCGCGAGGGGGTCAGCGTGGATATCAGCTACAGTATTGCTGCTGAGGACCACGACGGATGACCGAGGTTGTCATCCCCAGCCCAGTGATCACCCAGTTGGAGGTGATTTTAACCCAGGATGCGGCGGCGGATCGTATTGCTTTGGTATGGCCCGATCCCATCACACCGGTGGAATCGCAACGGGAGGTGGCGCAGACGCTCTTGCAGTTGGTGTATTGCCCGTCGGAGCTTGCCATGCGCGAACGCCTGGTTATCCACAAGCCGGGTAAGCAACGCTTAGTGATGCTGTCGCCCTTCGATGAAACACGGCTGACGAAAGATGTGCTAGCTCGGCTATGGTCCCATGAGCCTAAGCACATTAACCCCTGGCGCACCCTAGAGCAGTTGTTAGGCGTTCATACCATCGACCCCCGTCTGACTAGGAAAGAGTACCGCTGGATGGCAAAGTGCTTGCTGAGCTGTTACGAGGGTTATCGCTCCCGCATCGGGTTTGGCGAGGTGCTTGATTTTGACCAGGCGTGGAAGGCGCTGGCGGTGGGGCTGTTGGACTATGGGGAAGCGAGTGTTGACCTGGAGTCTTTGCTGGCGTGGTCGTTGCAGCCAGGGGTGACTGCTAAGGTTGCCGCGCTACCTGAGGAGGTTATGGATCATCTCGCCGATTGGCTTGAACCCCGGCTGGGTGCGCTGTCCCCTGTGATTGAAGCCTTATTGGCGCAGGGCCATGCGAACGACATGCTTGCCATTGGTGTAGTCTGCGCCCTATTGTTTGCCGCGGAACGCCAGCAAACCCAAGCCATCTTCCAAGCTCGGGGACGGTTTAGCGAACGTTTCCTGGGTGGGGCCAAGCTAGACGTTGAACGGCTAAGGGCGTTGGGCGAGGCAGCCGACGCCTATGCTGAACAGGCACTGCGGCATGGCAACCGCAGGGCCACCGATACTGCCCTCAATAAGGCTGAACAGGTGTTAGCAAGTCTAGATCTAATGGATCTTGCCGTTGAATCCCATCTATTGCCCGCTGCCTTTGGCCAGCGTTTGGAGCAATTTGCCAGCGCTTTGCAGCATGCCATCAAGGGTCACTCCAGGCAGGCCCTGTTGACGGCGTTGACCACCCTGCAGCGCCATCAACTGGCTGACGTGCGCAAGGACCAGGTGCGCAGGGCGGAGTTGGCGGTGCGCGCCTGTGGGTGGCTACATGCCCATGCAACGGCGCAAGACAGTGCCGCCGCGGTTATCCGTGCTTATGTGACGGAAGGGGGTTTTCTGGATTGGGCGCGTAGCCACCTCTGGTCCGGCGATGAGCATGAAGCAGTGAGTCTCGTCTACCAACAGTTGACGGAACAAGTAACCACATGTCGAGAAGCATTGAATCAGCAGTTTGCTAATTATTTACCCGCCATCGCCCGGGGGGATCAGCTCGGTGAGGGTATATGGCCTGTGGAAGCGGCCTTAGAAGGGTTGATAGCGCCCCTTGCCAAGCAGCAGCGTGTGCTCTTGTTGGTGCTGGATGGCATGAGTCAAGGAGTTTATCGCGAACTGGCCATGGATTTGATGGCTAACCACTGGGTAGAGCTACAAAGGGACGGTAACCCTGGTCCTGAATGCTTGCTCGCCGCGTTGCCATCCATCACCCGTATTAGCCGCTATAGTCTGTTGGCTGGCGTCCTCGGCGAAGGCGCCAGCGCCGATGAGAAGAAGGCGTTTGCGGCGCATCCGGGACTCAAGAAGGTGGTTTCACCCCAATTTTCCCCGCTACTCTTTCACAAGGCTGAATTGCAACAGATGGGTAGCGGCGCACTGGCCAGCGGCGTTCGAGAGGTTATTGCCGGTCATAAGTATCGTATCATCGGCGCAGTCATTAACGCCATCGATGATCAACTCAGCAGCAATGCCCAGTTGTCCGTGCAATGGCGTGTAGAATCCATCAGCCTGCTGCGGCAACTCCTTGAAGCCGCACGGGAATCGGGAAGATTAGTTATTTTGACCAGCGATCACGGTCATGTGCTGGATCACGCCATGGAATACCGCAAAAGCCCAGGAGAAGGGGAACGGTTTAAAGCGGCCAGTGCAGATGCAGCGGTAGGGGAAATTTTGGTTGCAGGGGAGCGGGTTGTGTTAGCGAATAAAAAGGCTGTCCTCCCCTGGTCGGAAAAAATCCGCTATGGGGTTAAGAAAATGGGCTATCACGGTGGTGGCAGCCTACAAGAGGTGGTCATTCCCTTCGGCGTTTTCCGCAATGTAGGTGACACGGCGGAGATTGCTGGCTGGCATGAAGTTCCTCGCCAAGAACCGGCCTGGTGGCAACAGGATATGGCTGCCACCGACACCCCTGAAGCGGCCCCGTTGCCAATGCCCAGCAAAAAGAAAAAAGCAAAACAGGATGTCTATACCCAAGACTTATTCGAACAACTGGCAAAAACGCCTGCCACAATGGCTAGTGGGACAAAATGGATCGACGCGTTATTGACCTCGCCTGTTTTTCTGCAAATGAAATCCCGCACAGGCCGTGTCGTCATTACCGACGCGCAGTTGCGGACCCTGTTGCAGTGCCTGACCGCCCGTGGTGGTCAGCAAACCATGGCGGCGGTTATCCAGGCCCTGGGTCTGCCAGCAATTCGCGCTAACGGTTTTCTCGCGGGCGCACAGAAACTGCTAAATGTGGACGGCTATCCGGTTTTATCCATGGACCGCACCACAAACACAGTGAAGCTCAACATAGAATCCCTCAAAACCCAGTTTGAATTATGAGCATTAGTCGTCAACGCCGGGAAGACATTATCGACGCGCTACGCCGCGGCACAGTACCGCAGTATGGATTGGATGCACTGGCCGTCGGTCTTGACGGTTTTGCCACAGCCTTTGACGAAGAGCTAGATAAAGTCGCCCGGGGTCGTGGTCAGTTCAAAGCTATTCGTGGGGAATATGGAAGTGGCAAGACCTTTGCCGCCCGCTGGCTACGGGAACGTGCTCAAGCCAGAGGGTTCGCCTGTGCTGAGGTGCAGATTTCAGAAACGGAAACCCCTCTGCATCGTTTGGAGACGGTGTACCGCCGCTTGATGGAGCGTTTAACCACAGCGGATTCGCCCACCGGCGCTTTCCGCAACATCATCGACGCCTGGTTCTTTACCCTGGAAGAGGATGTGCTCTCCCAAGGTGACATTGACCCTGCCGATGAACAAGGGTTGGTCAAGGCGACGGATGGGTTAATGGAGAATAAATTGCGAGAGGTGGTCAAGTCAGCGCCAGCCTTTGGTTTAGCGTTGCGGGCCTATCGCCATGCCCTCATGGAAGGTCAGGAAGCCATTGCCAATGGATTGCTGGCGTGGATGGCGGGACAACCCAATATCGCAGCCACCGTAAAGCGCTATGCCAATATCAAGGGCGACATAGATCACTTCGGCGCATTAAGTTTTCTGCAAGGTGTTCTCACTATTCTGGTGGATTCGGGATATCAAGGGTTACTGGTGGTGCTCGACGAGGTGGAAACCCTGCAACGTATGCGCGGCGATGCTCGCGATAAAAGTCTCAACGCCCTGCGCCAAATCATGGATGAAATTGACAGCGGCCGTTTTCCGGGGCTCTATGTGGTTGTCACGGGCACGCCGCCGTTTTTCGACGGTCCCATGGGGGTGCAACGCTTACCACCCTTAGCCCAGCGTCTGGCCGTGGACTTCGCCACCGATGCGCGTTTTGACAACCCGCGGGCAGTGCAGATTCGGCTCAAGGGATTTGACACCGCTGCGTTGCTTGAGGTGGGTTGCAAGGTGCGTAACCTCTATGCTGACGGCAGTGACTCAGCGCGGTTGACAAACCTGGTGGATGATGCCTATGTGGAGGCGCTGGCGCGGGCCGTGATTGGCAACCTAGGGGGTAAGGTAGGAGTCGCACCACGCATCTTCCTTAAAAAGCTGGTGGGAGACGTGCTCGACAGGGTGGATCAGTTCCCTGACTTCGACCCGAGACAACACTATGGGTTGACCATTCATGATAACGAATTGACTGCTATTGAACGGGCAGCGAGATCGGCAGATCGCGTCGACGATATTGAACTGGATGATCTATGACAGGACTCCTGTTTTTGAAGTAGGTCCTATATGAGTACCTTTGAGCGTTTACATCCAGCCCTCCAACACCATATCGTCAATAGCCTGGGCTGGTCTGCGCTACGCCCCTTACAGGAGGCCACCATTGAACCCATTCTGCGGGGAGAGCATGGGGTGCTGCTGGCACCTACCGCAGGAGGAAAAACCGAAGCGGCGTCGTTTCCCGTTTTTTCCCGGATGCTACAGGAAAATTGGCAAGGGTTAAGCGTACTGTATATCTGTCCCATCAAGGCGCTGTTGAACAACCTGGAGGCGCGCCTTTGTTACTACGGTAGCCTGTTAGGGCGGCGGGTCGCGTTGTGGCATGGCGACATTGCGGCATCGCGCAAGGCAAAAATAGCCACCGAGCCACCGGATATTCTTTTGACGACGCCGGAGTCGTTGGAGGTGATGCTGGTTTCCCAGCGCATCCATCACTACCATCTGTTTGCCCATTTGCAATGCGTTGTCATCGACGAGGTCCATGCCTTTGCCGGGGATGATCGCGGCTGGCATTTACTGTATTTACTGGAGCGGCTTAGCCGTCTTGCCGGCAGAGAACTTCAGCGTCTCGGTCTATCAGCTACGGTGGGAAATCCTAACGACCTGTGCGATTGGCTGGCCAAAGGATGTTCCCGTCCACGCCAGGTGATCAACCCTCCCGCTGAATCCGACGTGCATCCAGTTATTGAAGTGGATTGGGTGGGCAACCTTAATAACGCTGCCACCGTTATTGCACGGCTGCACCGGGGTGAAAAGCGGCTGATCTTCTGCGACAGCCGGGGGCGGGTGGAAGAGCTGGCCATGCTACTGCGAAGCAAGGAAATTACGACGTTTGTCTCCCATAGCTGTCTTAGTTTGCAGGAACGCCAGGCGGCGGAAGCAGCCTTCAGTCAAGGAGATAACTGCGTCATTGTGGCCACCAGCACCCTGGAATTGGGTATCGACGTGGGCGATCTGGATAGGGTCATCCAGATTGACGCCCCTGCCACCGTCTCCTCTTTCCTGCAGCGCATCGGCCGCACTGGCCGACGCCCTGGAACCTCACGAAATTGCCTATTTCTAGCCACTAAGAAAGAAGCTTTTCTGCAAATAATGGGTCTGATGCAGCTATGGTCGGAAGGGTATGTGGAGCCGATCCAACCGCCACCCTTGCCGTTGCATATTTTCGCCCAACAAATTATGGCATTGGCCCTGCAAGAGAAGGGCATGACGGCGGCGGAATGGCCCGCATGGTTGGGTCGTTTGCCCGGTTTAGCTGATTGTGGTTCACATGCCTTGAATGCGTTGATCCAACATATGGTGGATAGTGGTATTCTTCATTCCGACCAGGGGCTGTTAAGTATAGGTGAAACCGGTGAGCGGCAATTCGGCAGACAGAACTTTATGGCGCTGTTCTCGGTATTTCTGAGCCCCCCTCTGATAAAAGTCTTTCATGGGAAACAGGAAATCGGTGAAGTTCATCAGTCTACATTTATTGTTAAAGAGGATGCGCCTTGTGTATTAACCCTTGGCGGACGTTCCTGGCAAACCACCCACATGGATTGGTCCCAGCGCAAAGCGTATGTAGTGCCAACGGAGTTGCGTGGCAGATCCCGATGGCTGAGCACCGGCCAAGCTTTGCATTTCGACCTATGTCAGGCCATGGCTCGAGCGCTCGCAAGGTGTGACGCGCCCGTTAGGCTTTCCCGTCGAGCGGTAACACTGATAGAAGAATTACGGGAGGAATACGATTGGGTAGCGCCGAATAAAACCTTTCTCATTGCCTACGACGACGGCTCTATTGTTTGGTGGACCTTCGCAGGAAAGCTTGTCAATGCCGCCATTGTCACTGTGTTAGAGGGTGAAGCTGAGAAAGTAGCATCCGATAATCTCTCAGTGAGTTTTTCGGAAGCAACCACGTTAAGATCGCTAAAGCACGCTATTAAGACGAAGATACTGGCTGATCCAACAAAGCTGTTTGTTCCTTTAGATGAACATTTTGTGGATGAATTGAAGTTCAGTGAGTGCCTAGCACCGCTGGCGAAGGAAAAGGAGCTAGCCGAAAGGTACAACATTTCGAGTATGGTGAAACAGCTGTCTGAGCATTCGTTGGTTGCCATCGGCGTTCATAAATAATCAAATGCGCCTGGCAGACTTGTCTGTATTTGCGTGGGCAACCAGTGGCCTACCCTACCGAACCAGCTGATCCAACAATGCTTTTTGTGCCCCTAGAGCATTTCCCATTCAACGGTACACGGCGTTAGCCTTCGGTCTCGGTGTGCTCATGTACTCTATGTACACTCCGCGCACCTTGCCTCGGCTGCCTTGTGTACAATCGAAGCGAAAACGCTCTAGATGAAAAGTTTGTTGATGAATTGAAGTTCAGTATTTGCGTGGGCAACAAGTTGCCCACCCTACTCAATTATGTAACCTCTTGGGCATACCAAACGGGGCTGAGTGGCTTGTGAAAGGGGTGTTGGCGGCCCGGAAGGCCGCCGTCAAGCGTACAGGGAAGTATTTACAGCGTCCCCTGGAACAAGCTACCAGCCCCGTAACCCCACTACCCCTACTGCAAAGAAAAAATCTATTAGCCCGTCTTTGCAACGCGCTTGGAAAACCCCTACTCCCCCATCCCCTTAATGGCTTCTTCCACCGCTAAAGCGCGACGGGCTTCTTCCACATGGAGGTTTTCCACCAGCTTGCCATTTACCACAGCGACGCCTTTGCCTTCCGCTTTGGCTTGCTCCCAGGCTGCAATGATTTCCCGGGCGTTGGCTATTTCTTTTTCACTGGGCGCAAACACTTCATTGGTGACGGGTAGCTGCTTAGGATGAATGAGGGTTTTGCCATCGAAACCCATATCCCGCCCTTGTTCACAAGCGGCACGGAAACCTTCTTCATTATTGAGATCGAGATATACCCCATCGAGGATATCTAAACCGTTGGCGCGGGCGGCCATTACACAGAGGGAAAGCGCGGTGATAAAACCGATGCGGTCCGGTGTATGGCGCAACCGCATCTCTTTGGCTAAATCTGAAGTACCCATGACAATGGCTGTCAAGCGTGGGCTAGCGCCGGCGATGCTGTGAATATTTAAAATACCTCGGGGCGTTTCAGCCATGATCCAGATGGGCAGATCCGCCGGTGCTCCGGCCTGATCTAGAGCTTCCACCGCCGCGTGAATTTCTTCGGGAGACTCGATTTTTGGAAATAAAATAGCGCCAGCGCCAATGTTTGCGACAGCCGCCACATCGTCTTTACCCCACTGGGTACTCAAACCATTAACGCGAATGATTAACTCTCGGGATCCATAACCACCTTGAGACACATTATCGACGATCTGTTGCCGGGCCACCTCCTTCGAATCCGGTGAGACAGCATCTTCCATATCGAGAATTAACCCATCGGCAGCCAAGCTGCGGGCTTTATCCAGCGCACGGGCATTAGCACCAGGCATATACAGAATGGAGCGGCGGGGACGTAACTGCATGGCTCAAGTCCTCATGATGTTTATTAAAAACTGAAATTATAAAGGTTTTCCCTAGATTGACCTAATGGCTTGCAACCTAGCACAAGAAAACCACGATTAGGTATAGACGAGAACCGTCATCGACTTTTTTTCCACAACACGCTTGTAAAGCCAACAAAAAAGTTTGAACATTCACCTTTTTGAAAAAAGGCGCTAGGGATATTGCCTAGCTGACTGTTTATTGCTTTCTTTATCTTGCATAGGCTTTCATGCTTGCGTTTAGGAGCCTTTTTGTACCTATTGATGGGATTTTCGTTAAACTGAATTATTAATCAGAAAGGAAAATTTGTTGATGGATGGTTGAAATTAACATTTTCCGCTTACACTCTTTACATCTGACGAGCAAGTAAGACAGGAATACTATGCTAATTAACATTAAAAAAGGTCTTGATATTCCAATAACCGGGGAGCCTGAACAGGTCATCGACGACGCGCGCCCTGTCACGTCTGTTGCCTTAGTGGGGAGAGATTACATAGGCTTGAAACCGAGTATGCTGGTCAGCGAGGGGGATCGGGTTAAATTGGGACAACCCTTATTCGCCGATAAGAAAATCCCCGGAGTGAACCATACCGCACCCGGCACTGGCATTGTGACCGCCATTAACCGAGGGGCAAGACGGGCCTTGCAATCGGTGGTGATACAGCTAGAAGGTGACGAGGAAGAAACCTTCAACGCCTATAGCCCTGCTGAGTTAGGACAACTCAGCCGAGAGACTATCCAAGAAAACTTGCTGGCATCGGGATTATGGACTGCGTTTCGCACGCGCCCCTATAGTAAAGTCCCACTGCCGGATTCGGTGCCCCATGCTATCTTTGTCACCGCTATGGACACCCGCCCTCTGGCGGTGAAACCGGATGTGGTTATCAACACCTACCCAGAAGATTTCGTCAATGGGCTACATATCCTTGGGCGGCTGACAGAGGGTTCCATCTATGTTTGTAAGGCGCCCGATAGCACCATTCCAACCATCGATAGCGCACCCTTTAAAACAGTTTCCTTTGCCGGTCCTCATCCAGCCGGATTACCGGGCACCCATATTCATTTCTTAGATCCGGTGAGCGTCACCAAGACAGCCTGGCATTTAAACTACCAGGAGGTTATCGCCATCGGTAAGTTCTTTACCACCGGCCATCTGTGGACTGAACGCATTATTGCCCTCGCCGGCCCGCCTGTTCTTAAACCACGGCTATTACGCACTCGTTTGGGGGCTAACACCAACGAGTTATTGGACGACGAACTGCAAGACATCGATTGCCGCCCCCTTTCCGGTTCCATCTTAGGAGGCCGCCGTGCCTTGGGAGCAGAAAGCTTTTTAGGCCGTTACCATATCCAGCTTAGCGTGATTGCCGAAGGCCGAGAACGCGAACTACTGGGTTGGATTAACCCCGGTAAAAACAAATACTCTTTTTTGAACGTGTTTGTTTCTAGCTTGTCTAGAAAAATGCAAAAATTTGCTTTGACCACGGATCAAAACGGCAGCCCTAGAGCCATGGTGCCTGTTGGTAATTATGAAGAAGTCATGCCGCTGGATATCCTGCCTACCCAACTGCTTCGTTATATGCTAGTCGGTGATACTGACACAGCTCAAGCCTTAGGTTGCCTGGAATTGGACGAAGAGGATCTGGCCCTGTGTTCGTTTGTCTGTGTGGGGAAATATGATTATGGTCCTGTGCTTAGAAAGAATCTCACCCAAATCGAGAAGGAGGGGTAATGTCGCTACGTAATGTCCTCGATAGGATTCATCCGCTGTTTGCTAAGGGCGGACGTTTCGAGAAATTCTACGCCGTGTATGAAATGATCGATACGTTCATCTATACTCCAGCGGACACCACCTATACAGCGCCCCATGTACGGGATGGTATCGATCTTAAACGGTTAATGACCTATGTGGTCATCGCCCTGATTCCTTGTATCGTGATCGGTTGGTATAACACCGGTTATCAAGCAAATATCGCTTTGGCGGAAATGGGTCTTGAAGGCGCCGAAGGCTGGCGCAGCGCCATCTTAAATGCAGTGGGTTACGATCCAGCCAATCCTCTTGCTAATCTGTTGCATGGCTTTTTATATTTTCTGCCCATCTATATCACGGTGATGGCCGTGGGTGGCTTTTGGGAAGTGTTATTTGCCGCCACCCGCAACCACGAAGTCAATGAAGGTTTTCTAGTCACCTCCATGTTATTCACCCTGATTATGCCGCCGGACATTCCCCTCTGGCAGTTAGCGTTGGGTGTGTCCTTTGGGGTTGTGGTGGCCAAAGAAATCTTTGGCGGCACCGGCAAGAACTTTCTCAACCCGGCTTTGGCAGGTCGTGCTTTTCTGTTTTTCGCCTATCCTAGCGAAATTTCAGGGGATCAAGTCTGGGTGGCTGTGGACGGTTACAGCAAAGCCACGCCTTTAGCCTTAGCAGCGATTCCTGGGGCAGAAACCGCCATGGAGAACGTGACGGCAGCGGGTTATAGCTGGTGGCAAGCGTTTGTTGGTATCATTCCTGGTTCGGTGGGGGCGGAATCCGCTCTCGGTGCGCTTATCGGCGCGGCTTTTATGATTTACACAGGCGTCGCCTCCTATCGGATTATGGCCGGGGTCGTGATAGGCATGTTGGGATCTATACTGCTGTTTAATTTTTTGATCGGTAATGACCCAGGCTTCCTCTATAGCATGCCTTGGCATTGGCATTTTGTGGTAGGTGGGTTTGCCTTTGCCACGGTGTTTATGGCTACTGATCCTGTGAGCGCCGCCCATACCAATGCGGGACGTTGGATATTCGGTGGTTTGATCGGTTTTATGACCGCTCTAGTCCGGGTCATCAACCCCGCTTATCCCGAGGGCATCATGTTAGCGATTCTGTTTGCTAATTTATTTGCGCCGCTTATCGATTATGTAGTCATCAAGCTCAATATCAGAAGAAGGAGGCTACGTAATGTCGCAATCTCTTGAGACCAAAGACACTGATCAAAAAATGGGATTTTTTAATAAATTTTTAAGCATGCCCAATGACAGCATCCCAAAAACGCTGTTTGTGGCTGTCGCCTTGTGTTTGGTTTGTTCCTTAGTGGTGGCCGGTTCAGCGGTTTTCTTGAAACCTATCCAGACCACTAATCAAGCCCTCGACATCAAGCAAAATATTGTGGAGGTGGCAGGTCTACTAAAAGGCGGTCAGAGTGTCGATGAAGCCTTCCAAAAAATCGAGACGCGCATGGTGGATTTATCCACCGGCGAATATACGGACGCCGTTGATCCCGGCAACTATGATCAGCGTCAGGCGGTTAAAGATGCATCACTCAGCCAACCTGTGCCGCCGGACCAAGATATTGCCAAGATAAAACGGCAAGCTAAATACGCCCCCGTCTACTTGGTAAAAGAAGACGATACAGTAAAAACCATCATATTACCCGTACATGGCTATGGGCTGTGGTCTACCATGTACGGTTTTCTCGCCATTGAAAGCGATCTCAATACGGTGGTTGGGCTTAAGTTCTATGACCAAAAAGAAACGCCTGGCTTGGGAGGCGAAGTGGAAAACCCCCTTTGGCGGGCCCAATGGGAAGCCAAAAAAATACACGATGACGATGGTGAGCTACGTATTGAGGTTCTTAAAGGTACGGTGGATAAAACCCGCGAGGAAAGCCAATATCAAGTGGACGGTTTAGCAGGTTCAACCATCACCAGCCGAGGCGTTACCAATTTATTGCGTTATTGGTTAGGTGAAAACGGTTTTGGCCCCTATCTCGACCAGCTCAGCACTGAGAGAGGATAACGAATGGATATAGCAACTAGAAAAGTTCTTATCGAACCCGTCGTCGATAATAATCCCATCGCCTTACAGATTTTAGGCATTTGCTCCGCATTGGCGGTCACCACTAAGATGACCACGGCACTGACCATGTGCATTGCCTTAACGGCTGTGTTGGTGTGCTCCAATGTGGCCATCAGTTTGATCCGTCGCCATGTGCCCAACAACATCCGTATCATTGTGACGATCACCATTATCGCCTCGTTGGTGGTTGTGGTGGATCAGGTTTTGAAAGCTTACGCCTACAGCATCAGTAAAGAACTGTCGGTGTTTGTGGGTCTAATCATTACCAACTGTATCGTATTGGGGCGCGCCGAAGCTTTCGCCATGAAGAACGGTCCCTGGGAGAGTTTTCTCGATGGTCTTGGTAACAGCTTAGGCTACAGCGTGATTCTGTTGGGTGTAGGATTTATCCGGGAACTATTTGGTTCCGGTAGTTTGTTTGGCATAGAGATTTTTCCCTTGACTTCCGAAGGGGGTTGGTATGCGGCCAATGGATTGATGTTACTGCCCCCCAGCGCCTTTTTTATCATCGGCTTTTTTATCTGGGGTATCCGGGTATGGAAACCGAAGCAGGTGGAAAAACCGGAATACCAGATTCACGAAGTACACCGGACTGAGGTGATGCACTAATGAGCCATTACTTCAATATTTTTATCTCTTCGGTCTTTATCGAAAACCTCGCTCTCGCCTTCTTCCTAGGCATGTGTACGTTTCTAGCCCTGGGCAAACAGATCGGCACTGCCTTTGGCTTGGGGATTGCCGTGATCGCTGTGCAAGGCATTACGGTTCCCATCAACAATTTGACTTATCAATATTTCCTCAAAGACGGCGCCTTAGCCTGGGCAGGTTTACCCGACGTGGACTTAAGTTTTTTAGGTCTGATTAGCTATATCGGCGTCATTGCCGCTATGGTGCAGATCTTGGAAATGGTACTAGATCGTTATGTGCCCGCGCTCTATAACGCCCTTGGTATTTTTCTGCCTCTGATTACGGTGAATTGCGCCATCTTGGGCGGTACCCTGTTTATGGTGGAGCGGGACTATAACTTTTCTGAAAGCGTGGTCTATGGTCTTGGCACCGGTTTTGGTTGGGCCTTGGCGATCACAACGTTGGCGGGTATTCAGGAAAAGCTTAAATACAGTGATGTACCCGATGGGCTGCAGGGGTTGGGTATTACCTTTGTAATCACCGGGCTAATGTCCCTGGGTTTTTTAAGTTTTTCAGGTATCCAATTGTAGATAACGCACTGAAGAAAATCTTTTTTTGTAAACCAGAATATAGGTTACGGAAATGCTCGAAGTCGGTTTAGGTGTACTCTTCTTTACCACCATTGTGGTGTTGTTGGTGTTTATTATTTTGGCGGCTAAGTCGAAATTGGTAGCTTCAGGCAACGTCGAAATCCTCATCAACGATGAAAAAACTATTAAAGTACCTGTTGGCTCTAAGCTATTAAACGCCCTTAGTGGCGCTAACTTGTTTGTCTCTTCGGCTTGTGGCGGCGGTGGTACTTGCGCCCAATGTAAGGTCAAGGTTTTGGAGGGCGGCGGCGCTATTCTTCCTACAGAAAAGGCCAGTATCAATAAACGTGAAGCCGCAGAAGGCGAACGGTTATCCTGTCAGGTGACAGTTAAACAGGATATGAAGGTCAACGTACCGGAAGAAGTGTTTGGCGTTAAAAAATGGGAATGCACGGTGCGCTCTAATCACAATGTAGCCACCTTTATTAAGGAGCTGGTCTTGGAGTTGCCAGAGGGAGAAGAACTGGATTTTCGCGCCGGCGGTTATATCCAAACGGAATGTCCAGCCCATGAGGTTCGCTTTAAAGATTTTGACATCGAAGAAGAATTTCGCGATGAGTGGGATCACTATGAACTTTGGGATTACGTCTCAAAATGCACAGAACCCACGGTGCGGGCTTATTCCATGGCCAGTTACCCAGAAGAGAAAACGGTTATCCTGCTCAACGTGCGTATCGCCACACCGCCACCCAGCATTGCCGACGCAGCGCCGGGGATCATGTCCTCTTATCTCTTCGGCCTTAAGCCAGGGGATAAGGTTACGGTTTCGGGACCCTTTGGCGAGTTCTTTGCTAGAAACACCGATAACGAAATGGTGTTTGTAGGGGGCGGCGCAGGTATGGCGCCCATGCGCTCGCACATCTTCGATCAGTTAAAGCGCATTCATTCCAAGCGTAAAATGACCTTCTGGTATGGTGCCCGGAGTCTTCGTGAGATGTTCTATACAGAGGATTTTGATAGTTTGGCGGCGCAAAATGACAATTTCACCTGGCATGTAGCTCTGTCGGACCCAAAACCGGAAGATAACTGGGAAGGTTATACCGGATTTATTCACGAAGTGCTTTTTGAGAAATATCTTAAGGATCATCCCGCGCCGGAGGATTGTGAGTATTATCTATGCGGTCCACCCATTATGAATTCTTCGGTCATCAAAATGCTGGAAGATATCGGCGTTGAACGGGAAAACATCATGTTGGATGACTTTGGGGGTTAAGGTTTAACGTTACCGCTGCTGCATGCGCTTGTCTAATAACACTGCGGTTAAACCTCGTCCTGCGCCTCCCTTGGCGAAGGGAGGCGTGGGAACGCTTATTCTGTTGGCTCTGGTGGTGGCAGGTTGGTGGTTTGCCGAAAGTCGCCGAGGCGATGACGCTGCTTTAGTGCAGTTTAGCGGCAGCACCATGGGCACCACCTACACGGTAAAGGCGCGCCAGGTTCCAGAGGGGATGACCGCTGCCGATCTGCAGACTGAGGTGGATCGTATTCTAGTGGACGTTAACCAACAAATGTCTACCTATGACGAGTCCTCCGAGCTGTCTCGCTTTAACCAAAGCCAGTCTACCGAATGGGTGAAGGTTTCTAAAGCGTTGGCGCAGGTGGTGCAACGGTCTCTTGAAATTAGCCGCTTGACGGACGGCGCCTTCGACGTCACCGTGGGGCCTTTAGTCAATCTATGGGGCTTTGGTCCTGACTTAAGTGAGGATCAAACCCCCTCGGATGCGGAGTTGCAGGCAGCGTTAGATCGCGTGGGCCACCAACAACTTGAGGCACGTTTAAGCCCACCAGCATTAAAGAAAGATCGTGCCGATCTCTATGTGGACTTATCTGCTATTGCTAAAGGCTTTGGCGTCGATGAAATCGTTCAGTATTTAGAATCCCAAGGCATCAGTCACTATCTGGTGGAGATCGGCGGAGAACTGCGGGGCAAAGGATTAAATCCGCAAGATGTACCCTGGCGAATCGCCATCGAGGAGCCCAACCCCGGAAAACGGGCAGTACAACAGGTGGTGGAAATTGTCGACCGCGGTATTGCTACGTCGGGTGACTACCGCAACTTTTTTGAAATCAACGGGCAACGCTACTCCCATGCCATCAACCCCCGCACCGGCCAACCCATACGTCATCAGCTGGCATCGGTCACGGTAGTCAATGAATCCGCCATGGAGGCGGATGCGTGGGCCACGGCATTACTGGTTTTGGGTCCAGAGCGTGGCGCTGCAATGGCCGAAAAACAAAACCTAGCCGCCTTTTTTATTGTCATAAATGGTAGCGGTTTGCAAGAAAAGCCGAGTCCTCAGTTTGCGCAGTATTTATTGGATTAGGGAGTTGTTATGAGTTTATTTATAGTCACGTTTATCATTATGGGGCTTGCTGTGTTTGGCATGGCAGTAGGCGTCATCGCTGGAAGAAGTCCTATCAAGGGAAGTTGCGGCGGGCTCAACACGATTCCAGGTGTTGAATGCGCTTGTTCTAATCCTTGCGAAAAGAAAAAACAATTTTTGGTATTAGGGCAGGCTGAGAAGTAAACCGCTTAACGGTCAGCCAGAGTCTATAATTAAAAAATCAGGAGTCTCAAAAGGCATTTTACCAACGACTCCGAAGGGGGATATTGTGCTTGGCTCAGTCACTGTCAAAGATTATATGACGGCTAATCTTGTTACCTTTAGCCCCGATATGGATGTGTTAAAAGCGATTCATCTATTGCTTGAAAGAGGTATATCGGGCGCCCCGGTGGTGGGCAGGCGGGGCAACATTGTGGGTATTCTCTCCGAGAAAGATTGTATTAAAGTTGTCCTTCATGCCAGCTATCACGAAGAACGAGCCGGCAAAGTCGCGGAATTTATGAGTCCTGATGTTAAAACCGTTGATATGAATGCGAGTCTTCTTGATGTGGCGAGGCTTTTTTTAAATGCCCCCTATAAGCGCTATCCGGTGGTGCGGGATAACGTATTGGTGGGGCAAATTAGCCGTCGAGATGTTTTAAAAGCCCTCAAGGATCTTTAATCAAACGCTACCGGATGACTCAAGCCCTTTTTATACGCGATCTACGTAAAACCTATTCCAACGGTTTCCAAGCTTTAAAAGGTATCGATCTAACAGTGGAAGAAGGGGATTTTTTTGCCCTGTTGGGTCCCAATGGGGCGGGAAAATCCACCGCCATTGGCATCATCTGTTCGCTGGTCAATAAAACCTCAGGGCAAGTGACTATTTTTGGCGATGACTTAGACAGTGCGCTGGAAAAAGCTAAGGCGCATATTGGTTTGGTGCCGCAGGAGTTTAATTTTAATCAGTTCGAACCCGTTGTGGAAATTGTCGTCAATCAGGCGGGTTACTATGGCATCGATCGACCCCTCGCTTTCCAGCGTGCTGAAACGTATTTGACACAACTTGGATTATGGGAAAAACGCCGTGTTCAAGCGCGGGAGCTGTCCGGTGGCATGAAACGCCGTTTGATGATCGCCCGGGCTTTAGTCCATGAACCCCGGCTGCTGATTCTCGATGAACCCACCGCCGGTGTCGACATCGAAATTCGTCGCTCCATGTGGGGTTTTCTACGCCAAATCAATGCACAAGGCATCACCATTATTTTAACCACCCACTATTTAGAAGAAGCCGAGAATCTGTGCCGCCACATTGCTATTATCGACCGCGGACAGATTATCGAGAATACTCGCATGCAAACCTTGCTGCATCGACTGTCTCAAGAAACTTTTGTCCTAAATCTTAAAGAACCCCTGGCAGCGCTTCCGACGATAACCGGTTATCCATTACGCCAGATCGATGAATGTACCTTGGAAGCCGACGTGCTTAAAGAGCAGGGTATCAACGGTTTGTTTCATCAGCTTTCTGCGGATGGCATCGAGGTGGTCAGTTTGCGTAACAAAACGAACCGTTTAGAAGAGCTATTTATGCACTTGGTTGAAAAGGGCAAAGCGGCTTGAGTAAAAATTTATTCCATTTTTGTACGGGTTTTTCTGCTCCCCATACTCTTTCAATAAAACGCCCAATGACATTAGCACAATGAGCGTCCGGGCGCATTTCGTTGGCTTTAAAACTATTTTAATCAAAGAAATCCTACGCTTTATGCGTATTTGGGTACAAACGGTGTTGCCTGCTGCCGTGACCATGAGCCTTTATTTTGTCATTTTTGGTCGTTTGATTGGCTCGCAGATTGGCGATATCGATGGCTATACCTATATGCAATATATTGTCCCAGGGCTGATCATGATGTCCATCATCACGAACGCCTATTCCAATGTGGTTTCGTCATTTTATAGCTCAAAATTCCAGCGTCATATCGAAGAGATGCTGGTTTCTCCTCTACCCAATTATTTAATTTTGTTGGGTTTTGTAGGTGGCGGGTTAGCACGAGGGATTATAGTAGGCGCAGCCGTAACGGGAGTTTCCATATTTTTTACGGATTTGCACATTCATAACATTTTTGTGATGATCACTGTGGTGATATTGACTGCCATTCTGTTTTCTTTAGGGGGCTTTATCAACGGCGTTTATGCCAATAGCTTCGACGACGTTTCCATCGTACCCACCTTTGTTCTTACACCCCTGACCTACTTAGGCGGTGTGTTTTATTCCATTCAAATGCTGCCTGAATTTTGGCAAGCCGTTTCTCAGTTAAACCCTATTTTGTATATGGTCAACGCTTTTCGCTATAGCATTCTCGGCACATCCGATGTGGATATTACCGTTGCGTTTACTATTATCTTACTTTTCGTAGCTGCATTATTTGTGTTTAGTTTATGGTTGCTCAACAAGGGCGTGGGCATTCGACAGTAGGGGACTTAAAAAAGCAAACTGAACCAAATTCCTTACATGTTTTCTCGGTTGCAGGCGGTGGTAGGTACACGCATTGACGTAAACTGTTGCGTGTGTAATGGTATTATGCATTATATCAATCGCTCCTTAGACTCATAGGCGCGGGCCGAGGAGATAAAAATTGAGTGCAATAGTTTACGATATTTTAATAGGTAAAGAAGCTGGGAGCGAACTCGTATCCCAAAAGGAAGCCGAGTTTGAGGCGGGCAAGGGTATCGTAGGAGATAGGTATTACAATTCTTTAGGTACATTTTCCAAGAAGCTAAAAGGTAAACCGGATGCAGAAGTTACGATAATTGAGCAAGAGGAAATCGATGCGTTCAATCGCATTACTGGATTGCAATATACGGGAAAGCATTTTAGACGCAACTTAGTAACCAAAGGCATACGGCTAAATGACTTAGTCGGCAATGAATTCTATTTAGGTGAAGTAAAGCTTCTTGCTATCAGGCTGTGTGAACCATGTGCGTACTTGGCTTCAATTATTGGTGATCAGATTATGCAGCATATGGTACATAAAGCTGGTATTCGTGCTCAAATACTAAGCAGTGGCCATTTAAAAGTCACGGATGGCGTCGGGCGTCTCGGCAAATGAATGGTCTATTCTTAACTATTGGGATAATACTCTTAGCCTATTCAGGATATTGCCTGATTAGTGGTTCTATCACCGCAAAACAAGGAATCTCTTGGGCTACCTACACAAGAGACATGGAACCGGCAAGATACTGGTCTACCTGTATCATCTACTTGGTACTCTCAATTTTTCTTATCGTATGGTTCTAACGGCTTGCCTAATTAAGGCAAGGGAAAAGTCGATACCAGTTATGGAACTCTCTTCCCAAATATACCTAAGTGTATGACGGCGTAGGCAGCAAAAGGACGAGACAATCCGTCCTTGTTGTTACGACAGTATAAATCTGATGCTTAAATTTGTTGGACTAAATTAGACCAGCCGTTATTGGGTTTTTTCCTGGAACATATCATTCTAAAGCATTAGGCCAGTTGATCCACATATTTCTCCGCATCTAAAGCCGCCATACAGCCGGTACCCGCAGAGGTAATCGCTTGCCGGTAAACATGGTCGGCCACATCGCCAGCGGCGAATACGCCGGGCACACTGGTGGCGGTGGCATCACCCTGGGATCCACCTTTCACTAAGATATAACCGTTCTCCATGGCCAATTGACCTTCAAAAAGCTCCGTATTGGGTTTGTGGCCAATGGCAATAAATAAACCATGTATATCTAAACTGGTGATTTCATCTGTTTCCGTATGACGAATCCGAATACCCGTGACGCCACTGTCATCACCGACCACCTCATCCAGTGCGTGATTCAACGCTAACCGAATATTGCCGTTTTCTACTCTGTCCAGCAGCCGGTTCACTAGAATTTTCTCAGCCCGGAATTGATCACGACGATGCACTAAAGTGACCTCAGAAGCAATATTAGAGAGATACAACGCTTCCTCCACTGCTGTATTACCACCACCGATTACAGCCACTTTCTGATTGCGATAGAAAAAACCATCACAGGTCGCACAAGCAGAGACGCCCTTGCCCATGAACGCTTGTTCAGACGGTAATCCTAAGTACTTTGCCGTGGCGCCCGTGGAGATAATCAACGCATCAGCCGTATACTCACCGGCGTCACCCACCAGCCGGAATGGCCGCTTCGTGACATCTGCCGTATGGATATGGTCGAAAATGATCTCTGTATTAAAGCGCTCGGCATGCTCCTTCATGCGTTCCATTAAGCCCGGTCCTTGTAAACCCTCTGGATCGCCCGGCCAGTTTTCCACATCGGTGGTGGTCATCAGCTGACCGCCTTGCGCTAGCCCAGTGATCAACACGGGATTAAGATTAGCACGGGCTGCATACACCGCTGCTGAATAACCCGCTGGACCAGAACCTAAAATAAGCAACTGACAGTGTTTTGAATTACTCATGACTATGCCTCCTGAAATAAAGCTGTCTGATGAGGGGGGGTGCAGGGCATCCCCTACTCTGTCTCTTTTAAAGATTGACAGCATTCTCGGCGAGATATTCAGCAACACCTTCGGGGTTTGCTTTCATACCCTGTTGACCTTTGCGCCAGCCCGCTGGGCAGACTTCACCATGCTCTTCAGTAAATTGAAGAGCTTCCACGACACGTAACATCTCATCCACGTCCCGTCCTAGGGGTAGATTATTCACCACTTGGTGCTGCACTATGCCGTCTTTATCAATCAGAAAGGAAGCACGTAGCGCCACGCCATTGGGATGTTCAATGCCATAAGCCTGGGTAATGGCGTGATTGACATCGGCCACCATGGGGAAACTCACCTCTCCAATACCCCCCTGCTCTACTGGGGTATTGCGCCAGGCATAGTGAGTAAACTGAGAATCGATGGATACACCCACCACTGCAACCCCTAATTCCTCAAACCGCGCCATGCGACGATCATGGGCGATAATCTCAGAGGGACAAACAAAAGTAAAATCCAACGGCCAGAAAAACAGCACCACATGTTTGCCATGAAGATCTGACAGCTTGAAATTTTCCGTAATCGTGCCGTCAGGCAGCACGGCAGGCGCGGTAAAATCGGGGGCCTTTTGGGTTACCAATACACTCATGTATTCCTCCTAGATTTAAGAACAATGGGTTAAACACAGAGCGTAGGTTACGGGATTGAGTTTGATAAGTAAAATTAATTTACTTAAACACTATGATAGTAAAAAGCTATTACCGAAAAGCGTCTTAGGCACTGGAATTTGTTTTACTATGGATCATCAGCCAGGCACATAATGCACTGGCTAACGCTAGTCCAGCTGTACCCAGCATCAACACCCGAAAACTTGCCACAAAGGCAGCGTCAATGGCTGTCTCCAGTGCTTGCCGCATCTCTCCTTGCACGGCTTTCGGTAATTCTAGACCGGCTAGCTGATAACTGGCATCCTGAACTGCGGCTGCCATAGCAGGGTGTATATTGAGATCGGTTAAGCGACTCTGCAAAGCGTTACTGAAAAGCGCTAAGGCTAAAATTCCTAGCACTGCCACGGCCAGCAACATGGCGACTCGGCTAACGGTATTATTGATGCCGGATGCAGTCCCAGCATGACGATCTGCGACTGCATTCATCACCGTGGTGGACAGGGGTGCAACACTCACTGCCATACCGAGCCCTAATACGGTCATGGCAGGAAAAAAAGTTATCCAGTACGACCCCCCAACCCCCGGCACAGCAAATAGGGCTAGCCCCAGGGCAGTGATCATGGGTCCAATGACCAAGGGGCGCTGCGCCCCGTAACGGTCTAAAAGCCCACCAGACCAGCGTGACAATGCACCCATAACTAAAGTGAAGGGCAAGAAAGCAGCGCCCGCCAGCATGACAGGATAATTTTGTACTTGAATTAAATTGAACGGCAGCAGGAAGAAAGCGCCGCCCAACGCAAAATATAGCAGTAGGGTAACCAAATTGACGCCACTAAACAATGGCGACTGAAATAAGGTAAGAGGCACCATGGGTGCGGGACTCCGGGATTCTACCCATACAAAGCCCATCAGCAGCACCGCACCGCTCACCAAAGTGCCAAGCACCCTAGGATGTGTCCAACCGAGTTCCGCCGATGCAATAAGTCCATAGGTAACAGCGCCTAAACCGAAGGCCACCAACAGAGCACCCCAATAATCAAGGACTCCGTCGCGCTCAGGGGCATAACTTTCTGGAACGCGCCAAAGCGCGATGGCAATGGTGATGACGGCTAAGGGTACATTAATTAAAAAAATGGCATGCCAGGACCAAATATCCACCAACCAACCGCCCAACACAGGACCGATGGCCGTGGTAATGGCTGAGAACCCCGCCCAAGTACCGATCGCCCTACCCCGCTCTTGTGCGTCAAAAGCGGCGCTAATGATGGCTAGACTACTGGGGACCAAGAGGGCGCCACCGAGACCCTGAATAGCACGGCCAATAATTAATTGACCGGTATTTGCGGCTAGACCACACCCTAGGGACGCAGTTGCAAAAATTACAGTGCCGATAAGAAAAATTCGCCGTCGTCCAAAGCGATCTCCGGCAGCGCCTCCGACTAAAATTAAGGCCGCCAACAACAATGTATAGGCGTTGACAACCCATTGCATTTCAGCCACAGAGGCAGCCAATTGCGCTTGCATGGTTGGCAATGCCACATTGACGACGGAGCCATCGATAAACACCAGGCTCGAACCCAAGATGGTGGCAACGAGCACCCAGGGTTTAGCTTTTTGGGCGCAGTCTTCTGCATGCGGACCCGAGCGAATGATGGCCTCGTCACAGGGAGACGCTTTTAGTGTTAGCATGACATTGATGAGGTCAACTAGACATTACGGTGTGGATGCGTTATCTAAAAGTTTCAAAACGCCACAGATCTAGGCAGCTCGTTCTAGGGAACGCAATAAATAGCCTTCGTAGGCTTGAACAAGGGCATCCTTGCCATTGACAACCTTTTCACAAACCACCCAGCTTCTTTTCGCATAATGAACAGATGGCATCTCAGAACCTGTTTTATAAACTTTGCGACGTTCGCTGAATCAAGGCGCAGCCCCTTCGAGCAGCGCAGTTTACAGGCAGTAAATGAGCAGCAGAGAAGGGTCTGTAACGCCGAGTCAGCGGACATGAGCAGATTTTAAAACTGGTTCTCAAAGAGGCTAAACAAGTTTTGCCACTAAACTGATATCAGTACCTGCAAGAGCCTTCGAAACCGGACAATTTTTCTTAGCCGTCTCAGCTTGCTCTTGAAAAGCCGCTGCGTCGATACCAGGAATGTCAGCCTCTGTCTCCAGTTCGATCTTGGTGATGGCAAAACCCCCAGAAACGGCCCCTAGATGAACTTTGGCTGTGGTGTGAATACGATTAGGCGTGAAACCTGCCTGACCAAGCCCAGCCGACAGCGCCATGGAAAAACAACCGGCATGGGCAGCGCCAATCAATTCTTCGGGATTGGTGCCCGTACCGGATTCAAAACGGGAAGGAAACGAGTAGGGCCCCTCAAACGCCCCACTGCCCAGTTTCATGGTGCCTTGACCTTCTTTTAGGGAACCTTGCCATTGGGCTTCAGACGTTCTCGTAGTCATTGCGGTTTCTCCAGTTGGTGTTGGAGTGTGGAATGATAGCAGGGAATCATGCTGTGATCTTGTAAAGATGAGAAGTTAGGTACAAGTTTATTGGTTATTTTCAGCGCAGCAACATCAAGCTGCTGGTATCGTTTGGGGAAATGAAAAGGGTTTTAAAATTAGGAAAGCTACCGTAGTTGTACACCTTTCGGTGGTTTTCTTTGAATTTTACGCATTGTGCCCTTACCTCACGGAGCTTTTAAGCCTAACAAACCTAATGCATCCGCGTAAATCTCAGCCAGCGGTAATCGTAGGGCAGGTGCATCTAGCTCGATTATGGCGTCAATTCCCTGATAAATTTGCTGTTGCCAGCCGCTCGTGTGGTAGTAAACTTCGACTTCGAGGGCAGTTTGGGACAAGATCAAATAAACCTGTAAGGCGTCAATCTCCACATAGGCTGTGCGTTTTTTGACACGGTCACGCTGTACGCTGCTATCGGACAGCACTTCAGCCGCTAAGATAGGACTCGTTTGATGAATCCCGGGATCAGGGTTACAAACCACCATCACGTCTGGGTAGGCTTTGTTGCTATTGACGCCAGGGCTTAAACGCAAACCCACATCCGCTACGGTGACAAAATAGGGTGGTTTGAGCTGTGGTTTAATGACGCCTTGCAAACCAAGCGCAATCAAGTTGTGTGCGAGCGTGCCACCGGTCATGGCGACCGGTTGGCCATCCCACAACTCGTAGCGTAAGCCATCACGGTCTTCAATGGCTTCTAGCTCATCGAAAGTGAGTGATTTTTGGGCCGGTTCCAACATCGATTATGACTTTATAAAATCAATTTTTTTATGGTAACTGTTTAAAAAACATGAACCATTCAATGGCGTTTCATAATCAAAGAGGGGATTTAAAAATATAATATATATTAACAAGTTAGTATATGATTTCAGTATTTATCCTGAATTAAGTAATCTTTACTTGTTAAGGCTTAATATGTTAGAGATTTCATATTACTTCGAGCCATAACCCATGTCGCACTAAAAATGGTTTTTAAAGAACGCTCGGTTTCTTGTTTGTAGCCATTAAACCTTGCAATGACAACATCTAGGATTTGATAAATCATCTTATCCACTAAGTCATCATCTTGTACTTGCTTTGCATAGTCACTTTGCGTTAAAGACTCTGCAAACTTATTAACAGCACCAGTGCGAGCGATATTAACTATATCCTCTGGTAATTCGTAAAATAGATCAAGCGAGACAATATCAGTAAACAACGCCAGCCACCGCTTATCAAGCTCTTTGTAGTTATACCATCCGGCAAGAAAACGCGCTTTGCGTTCCACGAGTACTTGCTCCCTTAAACCACTTAGTCCACCTACGATTACACCTAGAATTTGAGTGTAGGTTTCATTGTCTGATTCACTTAGATCGTCATTTAGCGCGTTACGATAAGCCTCGGCAAACAATTGAGAAAATGCTTTTAGTGTTGCTTCCGAAGGCTGTTCCTGACTGAGTAGAATATCTTGAAGCAGCTTATCAATTCCTTTGCCGTAACTCTCAATAAGTTTTTCTTTTCCAGGTTGCGAGTCTTTTATAAAGTGTGTGTATAGACCGCTCTTAGTTTCAGGTTGAATTACTTCTCGAGAAACGGTTTTTTGACAAGCAGCTAAGTTGATAAAAATTAAAATAAAGCAAAACAATATTTTTATCATAATAAGTTTTTAAATTTTTCCCAATTTATTTGTGCCTTCATTATGAGTCAAAGCAAATGCCGAAGTAAATTCACTTCTAATGCTGCGTCCTGTTTCTTCTTTATAACCGTTAAGTCCAGCAAGCATTACCCTTAGAATTTCATGAAATTTGTCATCTATTAAATTCATTTTCTCTGCTTGTACACGATTACTACTGTTAAATAAGTCACTAAAAATAGGAACAACAATTCCATCTTTTATAGCGCTGAGTTGAGTACTTATCCCAGGATAAATTGTTGCAAATCCCGTCAAAACATTGACTATATTACGCACAGCTTGCTGGTCAGCCTTATTGTCTGCCTTTGCATCATCGAAAGCAGCTCGCAAACTTCCAAACAATACCCCCAGAGTCATTGAGCTGTCTTCATTATCCGATTCACTTAATGAACCATCTGTTGCTTCTTGATATAAATTTTTTAATGTTGAGGAAACTGCTTCGATAAATTCACCATTAGGGTCGGGATTATTGAAGATGGCTTCTTTAAAAAAGAAAGAAAAAGCTGTAGGACTTGATACAAAGTGATTTGAATTATTAGCTATCTCTATTGCAATCCCCTTCGGATCACTCACAAACAATGCCTTCAGTCCTTCGGTCAGCTCCTTTCGGGTGTGCGTCTCCCCCATGCCATCAC
>CAYRGG010000045.1:0-36019 GCA_964423745.1 uncultured Candidatus Competibacteraceae bacterium
CCATTCATAACTTTGAAATTGACCTAGCAAAGTGACTTTTTCAAGAGGTCTAATAGATAATGTCAATCACAAGGATTACAGTATTACTAGACCTCTTGCAAAAGTCAGCCATGCGCCAGTTCGAAGTTATAAATAGCGACGATGAGGTTGAGTCCCAGACCGAAGCGACGACGCCGATTGCGGTAGGGACGCGCCAGTATCCAAAAGACCTTGAGGCGACGGATGACCTGCTCCACCCTAACGCGCAACTGTGCCTGAGCGCGGTTAAGGGCGCGTTCAACAGGCGCCGGGGGGCGCTTCTTGGTGGCTTTAAAAGGCAACACGGTCAGCCTATGCTGATGCTGAAGTCCCTGATAGCCCAAATCGGCCAGGACATGCACATCCTCGGGCAGGCGCGAGCCAGCCTCTCGGCGCAGGGTCAGATCGCGGCAGCGTCCGGGGGCGTTGGCGGTGACCACGATACGTCCCGTGTGCCGCCTGATCAGCACTTCGCTTTTCAGTGTATGGCGCTTGCGCTTGCCGCTGTAGAACGAGCGCTGTTTTTTTGGGTCGCTCCAGCGGTGTTTCGGTCGCATCCACCACAACCACCTTGAGGGTGCCCGGCGTCTTAGAAAAAAGCCTCCTGGGTCAGGTACCCGGAGGCCAAATGCCTACTTTTGCAAGAGGTCTAATAATAAATACTTGTTACCCGCTCATTGTTAGACTAATGCGCCGCTACAGCTACTCCCCTGACCCGCTGTGCAACCATAGCAATGGTCAGCTACGCGAATGGCGTTACCCGTAAGATCCACGTCCAGCAATTCTTTGATATGGGTGCGGGGTCGACCGTTATGCTGTAATGGCAAACCCAGCATTTGGTTAAAGTCACAATCATAGACATAACCGTCCCATCCCACGCTTAACAAATTCCGGCACATCACGGTGGCTAAATTTTCATAGCGATAGGCACTCTTTAATAAATCCATATAGGCTGCAAAATGCCCTCGAGAAATCAACATACTACCGAAACGCTGTATGGGCATATTGGTTAGAGTAAAAAGGTGATTAAAAACGATACCATAGTGTTTTGACAGATGCGTTTTGTAATCGCTTTCCAAAGCCGCCTGGGGGGGAGGGAGATGAGGTCCTTGAGGATTAAAAACTAGACTTAGGGTCAAACCAGTTCCTTCGTAGCCATACCCCAATGAATTAAGGCGTTGTAAAGCCTGAATACTTGCCGTAAAAACGCCGTCGCCCCGTTGAGCGTCCACGTTCTCTTGCAAATAACAAGGCATTGAAGCCACAATTTCAACACCTTGGTCGGCTAAAAAAGCGGCCAAGTCTTCTTGACCCGCAACTTCTAAAATCGTGAGATTACAACGGTCGATTACCTTTAGACCCAATTGACGACTGGTCTCTGTGAGATACCGAAAATGGGGACTAAGCTCCGGGGCGCCGCCGGTTAAATCTATCGTATGAACTTTAGATAAACGGGCTAGCTGGATGACCTGATCCACTGTCTCCCGATCCATCATTTCCTTACGATTGGGACCGGCATTGACATGGCAGTGCAAACAAGCTTGATTACAGCGGTAACCTAAGTTAACTTGCAGAATTTCTAAAGGTTTGCGGCGCAGGGATGGAAAATCGGTTTGTTGCAATAAAGGTAGGGTCGCATGCATAGTAATTCAGAAATAGCTTAGCGGTTGTTTATCTAGCGTTTTTAAAACTGGATCCCCGCCTGTGCGGGGATGACGGCAACTAGACGGTGCTGTAAAACCAAACATACGTAGACAAAGCCTATCTAGATGCAAGCAAGTAGTTAGATTACATTTTCTAAAATAGCAGATCCTGCCAAACAGGATCATCCGGATTTTCCCGCACCCGATTATTATCTTCTCGTTGGTTTGTCGAACGAGGCCGCTGCTCTACTGGATGAAGAGCCAGATGGTTTTTTACCTCTAGATAGCCGATATAGGCAAGCACTTCTTGGGCTAACTCTTCTGGTAATTGCTGTACTTTCAGATAAATTTTTTCGGCGATATGCATAAGTTAGGTGAGGAATACGCTGTATTTAATGATGGCAGCACTTCTCTGAAAAAACACCCTAACCAATTTAGCGTTGCAACATGGACAACAGAAGAGGAACAGGCAACAACTCCACTGGTGCAACACCAAGCAATCGAGACACTACATTAGGTTGGGATTGCGGGTTGAGCCGGGCGACAAGTCGTTTTGCCACCCGAAACTCAATAGCCAAATCCGTTTGTTTCAAACCGTTATGCAGTTTACTAATTGATGATTCCCGATTTGCGCGATTGGGAAACTGACGTTTGACAAGGGCACGACTGGTCCAAAAGTCAGGAAAATCCACGGTGATGATTTCATCTTCAGCACTCACCGATATGGTCTCACCCCTATCCGATAACACTGAAAGTTGCGCAAATACATTCAGTGGCGTATTCATGGGCGTCAAGCCCCTCCATTCAAATCTCGGGTACGGATTTTTAGGATCCCATTCAACTTCCAAACCGCATGGGAGGCACCATCTGCTGTACCACTAGGAACACTGACTTCCATATTTTCAAATTCATAGGTAATTTCAGCGCCGCGTCCTGTCAACTTATCGTATAAGTCGATAGCAAGTTCGGGCCAAGTGGTATGAGGTGTTTCTGACATTTATTGTCTCCTTTTGTTTTCAAATAGAAAGACGCTTTAGGGCGTCGGTGGTTGTTTACAACTAAAAATCTGTGCCGGAAATATAGCCGCAAACCTATAACGGGTCAAATGACATTAAATGACCTGTGTTTCAAAGTCTTTTAATTTGGCCAGGGTATTAGGGTTACTGATCACTGCACAACTGGCTTGACTGGGTTGTAGATAGGTATCAGCCACCCGGTGTAGATCCTCAAAAGTGACTTGTAAAACCCGTTGACGGTATACGCGGCGCTGTGTGGGGGTGCGTCCAAACAATTCTCCAAAAAAAGCGCTGATGGCTTCACCTGCGGGGGAACCAGGACGGTCAATACTAGAGATAATCCCCAAAATAGCCTCTTCCAAAACCTGGGCTGGATGTTTCGTTTCCCGAAACCAGGTCAAAGCGGCGTCGAAATCCACTAACGTTTCCTCAAGGCGCGGATCTCGGTAGGAAAAGAAACGAAAAGCACCACTGTCTGGTTGATAACTAGCGCCCGCTCCATAGGCGCCGCCTTGCTCGCGAATCGCCCGATGCAAATAACCATTGCGTAGACATTCCCCCAATACCTGCAGGGCTGCGGCATCGGAATGGTTTTGGGGAACAGTGGGATAAGCCTTTGCGCAAAAATTAACTTGTGTACTGGTACTCCAGGCTTGTTGTATACGAATCGCGACAGGATCGAGCGTGAGCTCTGGTGGAGGAGTTACAGATGGAGGATAGCTTTGCCAAGTCTCAGTCAATACAGACGCGATGGCATCTTGTTGTTCAGCCTCGCTCACGGATAAGATCTGGCAAGGCGCTGTCTTAATAATTTTGTGCAACTGGGCAAGCTGATCAGCAAACTCGGCCAAAGCCATCTCTTCAGCAAGGTGCTCATCCAAGGTTTTTAAGGTCTGCAAACCTTGTAAACCGTCCCAACGGTGACTTAATGCCGCCGCGGGACTAAGCCCTGCGCCGGCGGCAACCATAGCCAGTAAATGGCCATGATCCACCACACCCTCTTCCCGACTCGCGCGCAGTTGCGCAATCAGTTCCCGTAACCGGGGCAGTTCATCAAAACGGGCTGTGTGGAGGGTTTCCAAAAGTATCTGGGCCAAGGGAGCATGATGACGGGCAAGGGCTTTACCCGCGATAACCATAATGCCGCGGGTTTTTTGTACATCGTCGATGCTGCCCCGCACTAAACAACGAGCGCTAACGCCACCGGTCACAGCGGCTTGATGGGCTTGGGTGGTTAAATAATCCCGCTCGGCGCTGCCCACCTCTGTTAAACAGGCACAATAAAGAGGCAATAAATCCAGTTGTTTTTGGTCTAAAGCGGGCAAATCCAGCACTAATTGCTGATAGACCATGCCATTGGTGCCTTGGGCATACCAAGTCACGGGTCTTTGACCGATGGCGCGACACTCACCTTGGGGAATTTTAACGTCTGCAGGGACATCTTCCAAAGTGACCCGTGGTAATAGTTCAGGGTCGTCTTGCATTCCTTGGCGCTCCGCTAGCGCTTGCGTATGGTTCACCACTCGTTGCTTATCATCCACTGTCATATGCTTTGCTAAGCTCCGCAGACGCTGGCGCTCTAACTCATCATGGCGGTCGCTCAGTGTCCTATCCGGGGCCATCACTAAGCGCACCCGATGGGGATTATCCAGCAATAGATTGCGTGCCAACTGCTTGATAAAGTCTGGGTCCTGCATATCTTGGCGCAATCTTTCCAACAACGGATCGATATCCAAAGCGGCAACTGGATCGCCCTTATGAAGCGCAGGCGTTAAAGCTTCCAACAAAAGATGCAGACCGTAGGGAAAACCATCTCCGGTAATTTCTCGCTGGCTAAGCTCCAACTGATGAAACGCCGAATCAATGACCTCGTGAGCAACACCCTGCTCAGCCACCTCAGTAATGACCGACAGAATCAATGCATCGACCGCCTCGGCTTGATCAGGATTAGAACCTTCCAAACCGCAGACAAAAGTCATTTCTCGGGTGGCGGGATCAAAACCACAGAGCGGCGATGGCCCTGTACCTAATCCACAGGTTTCCAATGCATGGCGCAGGAGTGAACTGCTGTTATCTAATAAGATGTCACTGAAAATCCGGGCTTGCAGTAACCCATAAGGATCAGTCACATGACCCAGCAACCACCCCATGACAATATGGGTTTTATCCCGGGGATCTTCGTCTGCCTCTAAGGGATAGACCGCTTGGACATTTATAGGGGCCACTAAACGTTGCTCATCGGGCACAGCGAGATCTAGCGGTAAGGCTGCAAACTTATAAAGCACTTGATCTTGAAAACGCTTTTGATGAGCTGCAGCAGGTATATTGCCGTAGGTCATGAATACCGAATTGGAAGGATGATAGTGACGGGCGTGAAAGGCTTTCAGTTGCTCATAGGTTAACTTTGGAATGTCCTCGGGATCACCACCACTGTTATAGTGGTAAGTGGTGGTGGGAAATAGATGGGATTGTAGAGTTTGCGCTAAGCGTTGAATCGGCGAACTCATGGCGCCTTTCATCTCGTTGAAAACAACGCCCTTGTAAACAAGCTCTGAGTTCGGATTATGGGTTTCAGCAAATTCCAACCGATGCCCCTCCTGGGCAAAATCCAGCTCATTAAGCAAAGGAAAAAACGCAGCATCTAGATAGACATCCAGCAGATTATTAAAGTCCTTGGGGTTTTGACTGGCAAATGGATAAGCAGTCCAGTCGCTACTGGTGAAGGCGTTCATAAAGGTACTCAAGGAACGCCGCGTCATCATAAAAAAGGGATCCCGCACAGGATAAGACTGACTACCACACAGGGCTGTGTGCTCCAATATATGAGCCACGCCCGTGGAATCCTGAGGCACCGTCAAAAAAGCCACCAGAAAGGCATTGTGCTGATCATCTGCAGCCAAGTGCAGATGGCGAGCGCCAGTGATCCCATGGCGGTATTCTTCGAACTGCACATTCAGAGCTGTAATGGGATAGGTACGGATTACATCAAATGGAGGCTGATTCATGAGTGATTTGAACAACTATGGTGGCAAATAAACCAGTAAATTTTCATCAAAGAATCAAAATTAATGGTGAATGGTATAATAAGTTACCCAAGTACTTACTACGACGGTTCTAAATTATAAAATCATAAGACCGTGAGTAAATGATACCGTTCGCTTTAAAAATAGCTTTCCATATATATGCTATATGGCCAATCCATTGCTCAATCTATCAAACTGCGCCTTGCCCTGTAGTTGCCTTACTAACCCTATTTTGCGACTTCTCCGCTTCGTCATAATGTTGCATATACCAATCGACGGTTTTAGCAATTCCGCTTTGGAAAGTTTCCTGGGGAGAATACTGCAAAGATGTGGCTATTTTTGTGTCATCGATGGCATAGCGCCAATCATGGCCAGGTCGATCAGTGACAAAACTGATCAAACGCTCGTGGGGAGCATGCTGGGGGCGCCGCTCATCCATGAGTGTGCAAATGATTTTAGCGATGGTTATGTTAGCCATTTCGTTGCGGCCACCGATATTGTAGGTCACTCCCGGCTGACCTTGACGCAGCACCGTCTCAATACCCCGGCAGTGATCTTCTACATAGAGCCAATCCCGAATATTGCTACCATCACCATAGACGGGAACAGATTGCTGCTGGAAACAGGAACGAATGACTGTAGGGATAAATTTCTCAGCATGTTGATAGGGACCATAGTTGTTGGAGCAGTTGGTTGTAGTAACGGGCAACCCATAGGTATGAAAATAGGCTCTGACAAGATGATCAGAGCCTGCTTTTGATGCGGAATAAGGCGAATTGGGAGCATAGGGCGTAGTTTCAGTAAAAGCCGGATCCACCTTGGTTAGGGTCCCATAGACCTCATCGGTAGAAATATGATGAAACCGCACCTGCGTAAGATCAAAAGTCTCTAGCCAAAACTGACGCGCCGCTTCTAATAGGGTAAAGGTGCCGATAACGTTCGTTTGGACAAAGGCGGCAGGACCGCTGATGGAGCGATCCACATGGCTTTCAGCAGCAAAATGGACAATGGTATCGATTTGATATTCCCTGAGTAGCCGATCCACAAGATCACGATCGCAAATATTACCTTGCACAAAAGTGTGACGATCGGGATCTGGAAGTCCGGCCAGGTTTTCCAAGGAACCGGCATAGGTCAAGAGATCTAAGTTAACAACATGTACTTGATCATCCGTACCCAGCAGATGGCGGACAAAATTGCAGCCGATAAAACCAGCGCCACCGGTAACTAAAACATTCTTTAGACAAAATTCCATTCTTGGCTCATTATGTTAATTGATCGCTTAGCGAACCATAAGAAACTTATGGGTGGAAAGGCTAGCAAGGTCATTTTCTCAGTAACAGACAGAGCTACGGCTCCCTTTTTTTTAACCTTCCCAGCGCCTGGTCGGTACGCTACAAGTATTTCTAAGTTTATTTAACCAAACAAGCGTTAACAATTGTGAACCTGTTTTAACGCTCAATAGTATAGGAAAAATCAATACCACGTTCTTCTTGATTAAATTTACCTTCTATAAATTCACCTTCAATCCAGAATCTTTCTCCCAACTCATAACGCACACTGTAGACTTTTTCGTCTTCAACCCGGTTGATACCATAGCTCACATAAAAATTGGGCAATAAATAAATACCTAAGGAAACCGGATCATCACCATCATCTTCATCCAGATTTAGCGCATCGCCTAAGGTCAAATAAGATAATATCTCACTTTGGTCTTCCAATGGCGGCTCGGAAAACAGGGCAAAGCGTGGTGATTTCAATCGTCCTGTAATATGAATGCCGGCGTAAACAATGGGTTTATCCCCATAAATACGGCGGACTGCTCTAATCTGCAAAGACGGATCGTCAATAGGTTCACGATTAAACACTATAACACCTCGTCTGACCCGCAAATCTTGGCCGTAAGCCCGGTACTCCCCGTCCAAAAGGCGCAACTCCCCATCGCCTAGGGCGTTTTCCTGGGGATATTTAGTCACTTGCACGATACCCTGCAAACGACTACGAAAATCTGCTAACTGCAAAGTAACTTTAGGAGCAACCTCTAGTTGCACCCGGCCGGAAATATTCCAGGCTTGCTTCTCCTCGCTGACTAACTCTTCATCGTTAGAATTAACGATGACCGTGTCATCGGACACCCTGACGGCGTCCTGAGTAAAGGCAGTGATGACTGGAGTCACCCTACCAGCGGGAATTTTTAACTCACCTTGAATATTTAGAGCGCCCGGCATCATAGTCAAGTTTAAATCTGGGGATGCTAACAACTGTGCTGTGGACGTATTGATAATTTCCAAATCTTCTCCGATCAGTTCAGCTTCTATCTGCCACTGGGGAAAAGACGTTAAATCAATATCACCGTTTAATTCGGTCCATCCTTCACCTGAGCGAACCTTGCCCTCAAGGCGAACCTGATTAGTTTCTATAACTTTCGCCATTATTTGCAAGTCTTTAAGATCGAGACCCAAATCAGGGATGTTAACAGCGCCATCGCGGATGCTTGCTCGACCTTGCAAACGTGGCTGGGTCAATGTGCCGTCTAAAGTAATAGCCGCGTCAACGTCACCCTGCGCATCTTCTATACCAAAGGAGGTGACAGGTAAAAACCCCAAGGGAAGCGCCACTACACGTAATTGACCAGACAGAGGTTGTCTGCCTTCGATGGGCAGATGTGTCAAACGAGGCATCGCAACCCTGGCTTCAATCCTTTCCCCTTTTTCCAACCGCAACAACACATCCCCTTGTAACCCTTGCGCCGTGACCGTTCCTTGTAGCCTTCCTCCTCGATGCCGTCGCGTTGCTTTGGCGTCTTCCCAACCTACAGTGACAGTACCGGGGGTAATCCGTAGCGCTACTTCGGAGCGCAGGGTTCCATTGGGGTCGACACGACCCATAACCTTGCCGTTTAAAGTGCCGCTAATGTCCCAAGCTTCAGGAAAAAACACCTGTCCTAACCCTAGTGGTACACGATTCAAGTCAATCTTTAATAGAGTACCGAGCTTTTCTAATTGCCAATCTAATTCTGCACAAATCCCCCCACCAGCTTCTTGCCGATTACGTAAACAGCTGCTTGCTAAACGGATAGCGGTAGGCGATATCTTGAGTAACGGGGGTTTATTCAACGTCCAGTCACCAAACGCAGGGGATGTTAGGGTTAACTTTTGTAGTGTTCCCTGCCAATTCATGGCTTGCGCTTCAGCAAACCCCCCTTGCAGTTGCAAGGTGAGATCGCTTTTCGGGATTTTTGCTGTGATGGTTGCCTGGTGGTCTGCAAAGTCACCTCGACCGGACAAGTTCAGGTGGGTCAATAAACGGTTTTTTGCCCAGCGTAAGTTTATGAGTTCCCCCTGCACTTGGATGCGGCCGGACTTTTGCGTGGTCATCTGGGCTTGTAAACGGTGCAAACGTTTTTCCTGCATCCTTAACCGATCTCCGTCCAGAGTCGCCTCGACGATGGGCTTTGCAAAGGTGCCGCTGATTTGACCTAAACTGGTCAAATTGCCGCCAGCCTTCGGCAATAGGGTGGCCAAATCTGGAATAGCCACGCGCCAGTTACCCCTTAACCCGTCGCCAAGATAAGCATTTGCCGTCAACCGGGCTGTTCCCGACTTTAAATTCAAGTTATCTAATTGAAAATGGTCTTTTCCCACAGAAAATTGGGTTTCTAAGGAAACGGGATAACCCCGCAGTCGACCCTTTATTTCCGGTAGGTTCACTTGAGTTTCTAAGCCGTCTTCTTGCCAACGTCCACGACTATCTAGGGTTAAAGCCAGTTCTCCTGGCCAATCCTGCCAATAGTTGCCGGGATTCAGTTTTTCTCCCGTAATGGCTACCTGCCAGTCCAAAGCAGAATCCCAGTTTAGGTTTCCCTGGACTGTCACTACCCCCTCTAGGACATCACCTCGTAAGGTCTCAATCCGCAGGCCACTGAGATTACCTATTGCCCTTCCCCGCCAGCGTCCTGGCGGGATTTGCGGACCGACTAGCTGCCCGTCGAAGTTTGCTGTATAGGCATCAAGCGCACCCTCTATGGTGAGATTACCATGGGCGCTTTCAAACTGCGCCGTGCCTAACAGAGGCCAGCGCAATGCTTGCCACTTTAGTTGACCCTGAAACCGCGGTGATCCATCTAGCAACGCTGTGGCCTTACCCTGCCCCTGGACGACACCAGGGCGTTCAGGTGAGGTGATTTCTAATTGTTTGATGTTGAACGCTTGGTGGTTCCATTCGGCCACCAGATTACCGTTTGCGGTCATCCCAGCAGGCCAATCCGCCCACAACTCGGTGAAGACGAGTTGTTGAGCCGTGGCTTGCAGCTGTGCGGTTAATGCCGGTTGCCAACGAACTTGCCCCTGGGCCTGCAGTTGGCCCTGTAACACCTTACCCTGGAGTGACTGCACGGTAAGTTGTTCGCCATCCCCCCTCCCTCGTAGTGTCCAATCACCCGTTGGAATATGATGGCCGGTAAGCTGAGTTTGCAAGGTAAACTGATAATTCGCAAAACTTCCCCCGGCCTTAAAACGCCCCTTTCGACTTTGCCACTGAGGAGACTGGGCCTGCCATGGCCATTGCAGCTCATCCCAGCGACATTGCAACGACCAACGTACTTTACTAAAGACATCGGGTAGGTCGTCCAACACACCCCGCATATGGACTGGGGTAGGATGAGTTATCCGATTGACGAAGGTTAGATGATGGGGATTGCCCCCTATAACACCGTTACCACGCCATCGAATGGCGTTGCCGTCTTGTTGTAAGTGGGTTGACCACTGCACATTGATGGTCAAATTATGGGGATTGCGCAGCTCCATTTTGCCGTCGGCGTCCAGCTCGAAATGCGACGAACGCACCTGCAACTGGGAAACCCTTAGGGTATCGTATGCATTAGCCTGGAGAGCTATTGAATCCAGGGTAACCGGCGGATTATCCGCGTAGATCACGGTAACCGGCGCTAGCTGCATAGCATTAATCTGAACGGGAATGGGTAAAGCCAGATCAGGTATCACAATCAACTGATCCTCAAACTCCGGGAGTCGCAGCTGCACATCCTCTCCTTGCAGCCGTTGGATTTCCACACCCCATCCCTTGGGTTGCCAAGCCAACTCGAGAACATGGGCCTCAACACGCCAGTCCTCATAACCATAAGAAAAATCTTCCATTCGCACAGCATCTAAAAAACGTCCTTCTAATGCGCCAACCTGCAGTTCTCCCGGTAGCCATTGCTGTAATTGCGTTACCAACCAGCGGGAGCCTGTCTCTGAACTTACCGCCCAGCCGAGGGCACCTGCCGCTCCCAACAGCAGCAGTACAAGGAGCAAAAAAGCAATGCCAATCCAGCGCCGCATTAGAACTCCGACCCCACTGAAAAATGCACCCTAATAGGATTACCCTCTTTACTCAATCCGGAGGCGATATCCAGTCGAATTGGACCCAAAGGCGAATACCAGCGCACGCCGCCTCCAGCACCTTCGTTAAACTTGACATCGGAGAAGTCGTTAAAAACATCACCAGCATCATAAAAGGCGGCCAATCCCCAGGACTCAAAGATACGGTGTTCATATTCGAGACTACTCACGACCAGGTGGCGCCCACCCAAGCCCCCCGCGTCGATTTCTTCAAAACCGTAACCGCGTACGCTACGGTCGCCACCGGCCTTGAATTGCAGGGATTCCGGCAGGATATTGACATTGAATAGAGGCACTGTATCGGCTTCTGTGTAACCCACATCACTGCGCACAATAAGACGACCCTGATCACCTAGCTTACGCACTAAGGCGCCGCTTAGACGGGCTTGCCAAAAGGACAAATTGGAACCAAATCCATCACG
Source organism: uncultured Candidatus Competibacteraceae bacterium (assembly GCA_964423745.1). GTDB lineage: Bacteria > Pseudomonadota > Gammaproteobacteria > Competibacterales > Competibacteraceae > CAYRGG01. Next base: position 11,522 of record CAYRGG010000045.1, read on the forward strand.
GGCGCCCCGAATACCCACATCCACCTTTTCGCCACGGGTGGTGTATAAACGATTATTAGATTTTTGGTAAGTCCAACTCAAACCCGGCATGAGCAAGTCAAAGTCGGCGTCCAGAACAGGCACTACTTGCGGAATAAACGCTTCGATGGTTGCCGTGTCTTCGGCAGGAAGAATATTCAGTAAGTTATAGTCTTCGTTGAAGTATTCTAGACTAACCACCTCATCCAATGGTAGGCGTCCAAAAAGCTCGCGTGGTTGATGCTTGCTTACCTTAAATGATAACTTCTGAGAACGGGTTTCATTAAAATCAAATTGTTCTGCTTCATCAGCCACGATGACCACCACATCAGCATCATCCAAGGTAATATCTTTACTTTCATAGCTCAAAGTAGTCACGAGATAGTCATCTATATTTGCACCTAACGGAAAAATGTAATTAACGTTGGCTTCCAACTCATCCTGTTCTCGCTTCCCCGTTAGATTGGCTGTTACTCGATGTCCATAACGGTTCAAATAGCGGCGTTCCCAGTCCAAACGCACCCGTGGACCTGTGTCTGTACCATAACCGATGCGTGCCCGATAGCGATTTGGTTTGCGCAGCGTCGGTGTGACTTTAATAGCCACCCGGTTATTTTTAGTATCTCGTTGGGTATCGATTTTAATTCTTTCAAAATAACCACTTTCATTGAGTCTGGATCGCAACCGAGAAATCCCTCGTAAAGTATAAAACTCACCTGGTTCAAAAGTGATAAAACGCTTTAATACTTTGTCTGCAAAGTAATCTTGATTTAACTCAATGGAGCCAAAGCGATAACGCTCTCCGGTTTGAAAATGCAAGATGACTTCCGCCTTATCGGTTGCCACATCGATGCGTAGGGTACTTTCTGTAAATCGTGCATCCAAGTAACCCCGAGCACTGGCAAGTTCCTGCAAAGCCTGCTTGCCTTGTTCGTAATCAGGATGACTTAACCTATTTCCGATTTTTACTGGGAAGTCGGCCAGTAATGCTTGAAAAGCCGGATCTTGTTGACCACTACCCGACACCTCTACATCAACTTTGGTTACCGTTACAGGGGGTCCTAAATTGATCTGGTAACGAGCCCGCCAAGCATCCACCTCCTGGTTAGGAGGCATTAGCTCAGACATAACTTGAACGTGATAGTAACCGAAGGGTTGTAACGCCCGCTTGATCTGTGCCGGAGCCTGACGATGCAGACGCCGGATGCGTCCTGGCGATAAATCCTGATCTTGCTGTTGTTGCAGGCTCAGATAGGTACGGACATTTTCTAGCATTTCATCGGTCACACCTTGAATATCGATCTCCACTTGCGCAAACGCCAAGAGAGTATGACCACACAAGGTTATGAATAAACTAATAAAAAAGAAACGCGCGAACACTGTCTAACGATCGTCCTGAAAACAAATCGCTAAGGAAAAATAGATATAAATATATCGGCATACGTCTTGCAAACTTTAACCTCAGCGAATGATGGGTGTCATTAAATTGACAACCACCCAGGAGATTACGGACAAAATCGGCATCCGTCAAAAAATAAGTTATCAGGGTACTGACGTCCCAGGTAAAGAATAACGGTTGTCGATACACAGCATAATAATGGACCACTATGCTAGAAACTTTTGCAGAATCTTGGCTTGCCCTCCAATGCCAGATGATTAGCGGCGTTGTGCGTGGCGTCGTGGTGCTAGGCGCCGCGGATAAAGGACCCTTTAAAACCGCGGCCTGTTGGCCCCCTAAAAGCCAACAGCCCGGTTATCTATTGGCCACTGCCCAAGCGGCTTTGGCTAAACGCTGCAGCGTACTCCACAAGCAACCTGCAGTGCCGGAGGACAACCCAGCAACACATCACTATCTGGCCTGTCCGTTGCTAATGGATGGATGTTTAAGAGGCGTTGTCGCTCTGGAAATAAAGAGCCGTCCTGAACCGCAACAGCAAACCGCGTTGCAACTTTTACAGTGGGGCGCTGCTTGCTTGACCATCCTTATTCGTCAGGAAGCCTTAGCCACCAATGATCGTCTCGTCACCACCTTAAATCTCATCGCCACCAGTTTTAACACGTCCCGTTTTCAAGCCGCGGCGACCGCTGTAGCCACCGAACTGGCCACACACCTAGCCTGCGAACGGGTGAGTCTTGGTTTCTTCAAAGGCAGACGGATACGCCTGGAAGCCCTTTCCCATAGCGCCCGCTTTGACCGCAAAAGCAACCGTATTAAAGCGGTTGAGGCGGCCATGACCGAGGCCCTGGATCAAGATAGCCCGATTGCCTATCCAACAGACCCCGATGCACCTCTCGTCACCCACGCCCACGGCAAGCTAAGTCAATTTGATGGCAGCGCCTTATGTACCGTCCCCTTTGCTGAAAACGGTCAGCTATTAGGGGCGTTCACCTTGGAACGAGCCATGGATCAACCCTTTGAGTCTGCCACCGTGGAACTGGTGGAGACTGTGGCTGCTCTAGTGGGGCCTCTGCTAGCCATAAAACGCCGGGAAGATCGTTGGTTGCTCAGCAAAATCCGGCAATCCCTAGGAACCCAATGGAGCAAGCTGGTGGGACCCCGCCACAGTGGTTATAAACTAACGGCGCTGTTGCTTAGCGCTCTATTGGTTTTTTTGACTTTTGCTGAAGGGGACTATCGCGTCACCGCCCGGGCTTCTCTGGAAGGGGCTGTGCAGCGGGCTATGGTAGCGTCTGTGGATGGTTACGTGGCGCAAGCCAACGTCCGCGCCGGTGATGTGGTCCAGCAAGGGGACGGATTATTTAAACTGGATGATCGGGATTTACAGCTGGAGCGCCTAAAATGGGTGAGTCAGCAGGAACAATTTCTGCGCCAGTATCGTGACGCTCTAGCCCAAGGTGAGCGCGCCCAGGTGCGTATTTTGAAAGCCCGCTTGGACCAAGCCGAGGCGCAACTGGCGTTGGTAGACGAACAATTAGCCCGGATCAAAGGCATTGCCCCCTTCGATGGGGTGGTGGTCAGCGGCGATCTTAGTCAATCTCTGGGTGCGCCGGTTCAAAAGGGGCAAGTGCTGTTTGAAATCGCACCCCTAGAACGATACCGGCTGGTTTTGCAGGTGGATGAACGGGACATGGGTGCCTTGGCCAAAGGTCAAGGGGGTCAACTGGTGTTGACAAGCGGCGCTAGCGAAGGGCTGCCCTTTACGGTGGTAAAGATTACCCCCGTCTCCGCGGTTGTTGAGGGCCGCAATACCTTCAGCATTGAGGCACAACTTAGTAAAACGCCAAAAATACTTCGCCCTGGCATGGAAGGCATTGGCAAAATAAACATCGGACGCCGCAAACTGGCTTGGATTTGGAGCCATTCCTTGACGGAGTGGCTACGCCTGCAGCTGTGGTCCTGGTGGCCCTAAGGTGTCAGCATAATGACCGATTCCTTGTTTAGCCCCGTTTGGTATCGGGTGGCCCACTTGAAGCCCCGGCTACGTAGTCATGTGCGCTTGCATCGCCATCACTACCGGGATCAGATTTGGCATATCCTGCAGGATCCTTTGTCAGGTCGGCATCACCGTTTTAGCCCGACGGCGTACTTTATGATAGGTTTATGGGACGGTTCCCATAGCGTGCAACAGGTGTGGGATCTGGCCAACGAAAAATTAGCCGACGATGCACCTTCGCAAGACGAAATAATCCGGCTGCTGGGTCAGCTGCATAACGCTGACCTGTTGATCTGTGACCTACCACCGGACACCGAAGAGCTTTTTAAACGCCATCAATTGCAACAACGCAAAGAACACCAACAACGTTTTCGCAATCCCCTAGCCTTACGTATCCCCCTCTGGGACCCGGATACTTTTTTGCAACGTAGCCTTCCCTTAGTACGCCCTTTATTCAGTTGGTTAGGCGGCCTGGTTTGGCTTGCTGTCGTGGTGACAGCCACTATTCTGACGGGTATGCACTGGCCAGCCTTGACCACCAATATGGTGGACCGGGTGCTCACGCCGCAAAATCTCTTGTTACTCTGGCTACTCTATCCAGTTATCAAAGGGCTGCATGAATTCGGCCACGGCTTTGCTACAAAGCTCTGGGGTGGTGAAGTACATACCATGGGCATCATGTTTTTGGTGCTGGTGCCGGTCCCCTACGTGGATGCCTCTAGCGCCACCGCCTTTGCTAGCAAACGGCAACGTATTGTAGTGGGCGCCGCCGGCATTATGACAGAACTTTTTATCGCGGCCCTCGCCTTATTTTTATGGCTCAATGTAGAACCGGGCTGGGTGCGCGCCTTGGCCTACAACGCCCTGCTGATCGGCGCCGTATCCACCCTGTTCTTCAATATTAATCCTTTGCTGCGCTTCGATGGTTACTACATTTTGACCGATCTTATAGAGATGCCTAACCTGACTAGCCGGGCCCACAATTATCTCGGTTATTTGATTAAACGCTATGGGTTTGGCGTCAGGGATATTCAGTCCCCTAGTGCGGCATCCGGCGAGCGGGCCTGGTTCATCAGCTATGGCATTGCCGCGTTCGTCTACCGGCTTTTCATCATGAGTGTCATCATCTTATTGGTGGCTGGAAAGTTTTTTATCATTGGGGTATTGCTTGCCCTTTGGGCAACCTGGTCCATGCTGGTGCTGCCGGTTTTTAAACAGTTGGTTTTTTTGTTCACCAGTCCCCAACTACGGCGTCACCGAGCCCGGGCAGTGCTTAGCAGTGGTTTGTTGTTAGTCCTGGTGAGCGTTACCCTGTTGTGTTTGCCGGTGCCTTTGACCACCCATGCCGAAGGGGTTATTTGGCTACCGGAACATGCCCAAGTACGTCCGCAAAGCGAGGGCATTGTAAAACGCTTTCTCGCTCAACCAGACACCACCGTCCGCCAAGGGCAACCCCTGTTTGCTCTGGAAGATCCGTTGCTGGCCGCTGAAATCCAGGTATTGGAAGCACAACTTCGGGAACTCCAGGCGCAATACAGCAGCGAACGGCGCGACGAACGGGTTAAAGCGAAAATCACCCAAAAGAAAATAGCCACGGTACAAGCGGATCTGGCCCTTGCCCGAGACCGTCAGCAAGCTTTAACCGTGCGCAGCCCCACGACAGGACGATTTATTGTGCCGCAAGCGGAGGATTTAGTGGGACGTTTTCTGGAACAGGGCACCCCGATGGCCTATGTGGCAGACCTTTCCCAACTGACCGTTCGCACCGTGGTGCCACAAACGGCCATCGGTCTTATTCGCCAACACAGCCAAGGCGTCAAGGTTAAACTCGCCGAGCGTATTGCCGACACCTTGCCTGCGGTGATTGTCCGCACCGTGCCTGGGGCAACAGACCGCCTACCCAGCGCAGCTCTAGGCACCAATGGGGGCGGGCCGATACCCGTTGACCCAAACGATACCGATAACATCAAAGCCTTGACTAGGGTTTTTCAGATCGACCTCAAGCTACCGGCTAGCACACGAGTGAGGGGTTTAGGCGGTCGTGTCTTTGTGCGTTTTGACCACGGTAAAGAAGCCTTGGCGTTGCAATGGTATCGACAACTCCGGCAATTATTCCTGAGACGGTTTGGGGTTTAACATGATGGCCGTAGCAACCCATGAGATGCTACGCCCCGGCATTACCCTGGGGCATTATCCAGAACGCCCAGAACCGGAGCAGACTTGGTTAGATCGTGTCACCCTGGCAACTAAATCTTTTTTGCCTAACAAACTACTCACAAAAGCCAACCGTCGGAAACTAATTCACAGCATTGATGGCTATGGCCAGTCCCTTAAAGGGTTAAGCGATGCTCAATTACATGAGCAGAGAGAAGCCTTACGTGCTCGCTTGCGCACTGACGGGTTGTGTCGAGAGCCAGTGCTACAAACGTTTGCTTTAGTGCGCGAGTTGGCGGACCGGGTGCTGGGTATGCGTCATTTTGATGTGCAGGTGTTGGGCGGTTGGATTTTACTACAAGGTCAGATTGCGGAGATGGAAACCGGCGAAGGAAAAACCCTCACCGCCACCCTACCCGCTTGCACTGCCGCCTTGGCCGGCATTCCTGTGCATATCATTACCGTCAACGATTACCTGGCGAGCCGGGATGCAGCGCTGATGACGCCCCTATATCAAGCTTTGGGGCTGACCGTGGGGGTCATTAAAACAGAGATGGACCCACCAACACGGCAGGCAGCCTATGCCTGCCATGTCACCTATTGCACCAATAAACAACTGGCCTTCGATTATCTACGGGATCAACTCACTCTGGGACCTCAGCAAAACCCCCTTGCTTTTCAATGTGAACGGTTATATAGCAAGCAACCCCGGATGGGTCAATTGCTGCTGCGGGGTTTATGTTTTGCCATCGTCGACGAAGCGGACAGCGTGCTCATCGATGAAGCCCGTACTCCACTGATTCTCTCCCAAGAGAGGGATAGTCAGGCCCAACAACAGCTCTATACGGAAGCCCTTGATCTGGCAAAAAAGCTGCAAGACGGAGTGGATTTTCATATCCACCAACGGGATCGCTCCCTCACCCTGAGCGAAGACGGCAAAATACGCTTGCAGGATTTGACCCAACATCTGGGCGGTCTGTGGCAAGGTCCGCGACGCCGGGAAGAGTTGATCTGCCAGGGGTTACGCGCCTTACACCTTTACCGGCGCGATCAGGATTATCTGATCCGGGACGACAAGGTACAGATCATCGATGAGTTTACCGGCCGGGTGATGGCGGATCGTTCCTGGGAACGGGGTTTACACCAACTCATCGAAATAAAAGAAAACTGTCCCCTTAGCAAGCAAAAAGAAACCCTCGCCCGGATCAGTTACCAGCAGTTTTTTCGCCGTTATCTGCGTCTTGCCGGGATGACCGGCACCGCCCAAGAAGTGGCCAATGAGCTACGCACCGTCTACGGCTTGGAGGTGGTCAAGATACCGCCTCGGCTGCCCCTGCGACGGGTGCAGTATCCCACGCGGATTTTTCCCACCCAGGACGAAAAATGGCAAGGGGTGGTGGAGCGGGTGCGCCTATACCATAGTCAGCAACGGCCCGTTCTTATCGGAACCCGTTCCCTAGCCGCCTCGGAACAGATCAGCCATTTTCTGCATGGCGCTGGTCTTCACCATGAGGTATTAAACGCTCGCCAGGATCTTTTTGAAGCCACCCTCATCGCCCATGCGGGCGAACCCGGTCGTATCACCGTGGCCACCAATATGGCCGGTCGCGGTACTGATATTCGTTTGGCAGCTGGCGTCGCCGAACTGGGGGGTTTACATATCATCGCTACCGAGCGTCATGAATCGGGGCGTATCGATCGACAGCTTTATGGCCGCTGTGGTCGTCAGGGGGAACCCGGCAGCTTTGAATGTTTTCTCTCTTTAGAAGATGACATCGTGATGCGCTATAGCCCCCGTCTACTGCATCGCCTAGTCAGTCAGTCCGGGGGGAGCGCAGGCTTATTGGGTCGCCATTTAAGTCCCTTTACCTTTTCCTTGGCGCAGCGAGCTGCCGAGCGTCATCACGCTGGATTGCGCCGGGATCTTCTCAAATTGGATAAACATCTCGACAATCTATTAGCGTTTTCAGGACGTTCATTGTAAATATTAAGGACAGCAACCATGTGGTTTATAACCTCAAAAACGACGTTTAAAGGACTGATTGGACTTTTTACCCTAATGTCCTATGCAGCCATCGCCCAGCAAGAACTGGATTGTTTGATCGAACCACACACCCAAGTGGAGTTAAGTAGTCCTGTGGAGGGGATTTTGGAAAGCGCCTTGGTGGAACGGGGGGATCGGGTGGAAGAGGGTCAGATATTAGGTTATCTGCGGGCCGACATGGAGCGACTGAATGTGGCGTTGGCTCGCACCCGTTTGGAGATGGAAGACGATATTAAGGCTAAGGAAACCACCTGGGATTTTGGCAAACTTAAACAAGCTCGCCACGAGAAATTGTTTAAGAAAAAAATGATTTCTTCCCAGGAACGGGATGAAGTAAAAACCGAAGCCCGGCTTGCCGAGCTTGAGTTGCAAAAAGCAAAAAGCGACAAACGTCTGCAAGCTCTAGAACTGGAACAAGCCATCGAAAATCTAAAATTGCGCACCCTGCGTAGCCCCATCCGGGGTGTGGTGGTGGAGCGGCTGGTATCCCCCGGTGAATCGGTGAAAGACAAATCTGTATTCAAACTCGCTCAAATCGATCCCCTGAACGTGGAGGTGATCGCTCCGGTCACGTTATTCGGCGCCATTAAACCAAACATGCAAGCTAAAGTCATGCCCGAAGAACCCGTAGGCGGCGTTCATCTAGCGGATGTTGAAATCATCGATCAGGTGATCGACGCTGCCAGCGGCACCTTTGGTATCAGATTGAAACTCTCCAATCCTGATTACAAATTACCGGCGGGCTTAAGTTGCCAAGTGCGGTTTTTGCCCAGGGTTGCTGATAGCAAATAGTGTGAAGATACTACCTTGCTCATGAAACTTATAAGGACTGAGAATTAGTAAACAGTATACGCTTACTCCTTTGACCGCACCCACTCACGCACCTGCCGCAACCATGCCGTGCGCCGAAGAGTCTGGCTAGCGGCCACTAGTTCGGTCAGTGCTTGATCTGAAACTTTAGGTAACACAATACTTTGTGATTTTTTAATGTAGTTGTCGCCGGCTAGCACAGAAATCGTTACGCGCTTACCGTCATAACACCAAACTTCATTAACACCTACTGCAGCAAACAGCCAACGGCACTGGGTGCAGTAAACAATGTCCACTCGGGGGGTTGGCATGGGTACAGGCTCCTTTGTCAAAGCTCTTCAAGATAGGCGATACCGCCAAGGCGACGCATTTGTTCAAGAATCCAGGCTTGACGTTTACGCACATGTTGTGATGGGGTATTCACTTGGTAAAGCAAAGGGTTTGGCAGGACGGCTGCTAATAGCGCTGCCTCTTGGCGATTAACCTGTAAAGCTGATTTAGCAAAAAAGCGTTGGCTTGCGGCTTCCACGCCAAAGGTAAGCTTACCCAGCTCGATAATATTCAAATAGACTTCTAGTATCCGCTGCTTTGGCCAAAACAACTCTATGAGTAGGGTAAACCAAGCCTCCAAACCCTTGCGTAAAAAACTACGCCCAGACCATAAAAAAAGATTTTTCGATACCTGTTGGCTGATAGTGCTGGCACCACGCAAGGGCTTACCCTGAGCGCTTTCTTGCAAGGCAGAACGAATCGCTGCCACATCAAAACCCTTATGTTGCGGGAATTTTTGATCCTCGGCTGCTATCACCGCTAAGGCCAATGGTGGGGCGACAGCCTCATAAGCTACCCAGGTGTAGTCGATCGCCGGTGCTATTTCTTGTCCTGACCGCACCTTATGGAGATAACTCTGCACCATAAAGCTAGATACCGGAGGAGGCATCCATCGCAACAACAACACTAACAATAACGACAGTCCTACAAATATCAGGGCTAGCCGAAGAATGAATCCAGCGAACCATTGCAGCCAGGATCGACGGGCAGGCGGATCATTTGTGTCAGGCGACCAAGTCCACACTTTCATGGCTAATTAATAGGATTCCATAAAACGTAGCAGCGACGGCTATGAAAAATGCTACGCCGCAAACTGTATATGAGGGCAAAAATAGAATGAATATTACTAGCCAACATTGTTGGCCTCCCAGAAACAGTCTATAGTTCTTTGTACGTTGTCAAAAAAGACAGCGTACCGCGAAAAGCAAAATTACATCAAAAATCAACTTGCAAAACTAACCATAAAGACTGTAAGGAGGATCCACAATGCATAAAGCGCTAAGTTGCATAAGCGTCTTTATTTTTATTTTTACCTGCAATGCATGGGCTGCTGAGGGTGCCACTCCGGATGAAATTATATCCAAGACCCAAGAAGCAGCGGCCCTACTGGAAGAACAAGGAGAAGCTGGGCTGGACACCTTTAATCAAAGGGATAGCGAATACGTCTGGGCAGATACCTATGTATTTGTTTATGACTGCGAAAAGAATGTTATGGCAGCTCACCCCATCAATGCAGACCTAGTCGGCAAAAGTTTGGATGAAATAAGAGACGAAGAAGGTAAACCTTTCTTTGCGGATCTTTGCGCCGCTGGCCAACAACCGGGAGGCGGTTGGGTAGAATACCAATGGACTAAGCCGGATGAAGAAGGCGCTTTTCGCAAAATCAGCTATGCTCTCCAAGCCGGAGAAGGACCTCTGCAGGCGGGTGCCGGTGTGTATGACGATAGCTTGACCGTTGCAGAATTAAACGCCATGACCCAGTAGTAACGTCCCGTTCGATACCTCTAATCCTCATCCTAGCTTTGCCAGGATGAGGATTTTTGTAACATCCCTTCCTTACCTAAAGAGTGTAGTTTATTTCGCTGTGGAAAGACCCTTCGGCAAACTTGCAAAATAGGCAGCCAGATCTGCCTGATCTTGTTCCGAAAGGGGCGCAGCCATACCATTCATAATCGCATTTTGGCGTTTTCCTAAATTGTACTCCCGCAAGACTTTACGCAGATAATCCTCGTATTGTCCGGCTAAGCGAGGATAGATAGCGCTGGCCGGGTCATCTGGATTACCATTGCCGTCCATACCATGACATGCGGCACAGCTTGCTGCCTTTTCCTTACCAGCGGCTACATTACCCTTAACGGGTTGGGTTTCCGCCGGCAAATCCAAACTTCCCAGATAAACCGCGATATCCGCCATGTCCTCCTCACTGAGGTTGTAGGAATTAGCATGCATAGTGGGATGGGTGCGTTCACCCGACTTATACTCTTTAAGGGCGGCAAGGACATAATCGGGATTTTGACCCGCTAAGCGAGGTACATGATAAGTAGGATACACGTTGTTATAGCCGGGCACAGCATGACATCCTCGACAAGTGGAAAATTTCACCCGACCAGCCTCTCGATCACCATCTAACGCATTGGCAACCGTACTTAACAATAGATAACAAAAAGCAATTACAATTATTTTCATAAAGTCATATTTAGTGTGCATCATATCCTCATTTGTAGGACAATTTTTCAGCTCAAATCATGCCAGAATAAATAATTTTTACGACTTATAAAATCACATTGTATCGAAGTCTAGCATGTCAACACTAGACAAGGCATTTTTAAACGGCCGTGTTGTACTGATGGATTGCATAGAAAGTCATCTTTCTTGTCATTCACTTAGCAATGTTTGATAACCCTCACGATAAGTGGGATAGCGCAATTGAAAACCGCTTTCTCGTAACAATTTATTATGACAACGTTTGTTGGCCCGCAGTGCCGTCTCTTCCAATGATGCAGCGTTGAGAACGGTGGGACCTGCCACGCCCAACCGCCGCGCCAACCATTGTAATACTTCACACTGGGGCGTAGGCTGGTTATCAACACCCAAATAAAGCGGTTGTGGTTCTATAAGTGCCAGTAAATGCTGCAACGCAGCCGCGCAATCATCCCGATGGATACGGTTTGTGTAAAGCGGGGGCGTTTTTATACAGGTGGCCGTGCCGCGCCGTAGGTTATCCAGCAAGCGTGTACGGCCAGGTCCGTAGATACCGCCAAAGCGAATGACAGTGGCGGGGAAAGGTCCCCGCCATAGGGATTCCTCGCCCTGACGAAGATAACGTCCTGCAAAACTGGCGGCTTCCGCAGGGGAGGTTTCATCAACCCACTCTCCCTGAGACTGCCCATATACAGAAGTACTGGAAGTAAAAAAGATCCGCTTGAGGGGTTGTTGCTGGGTGGTTAATACTGCAAGCAGATTATTTATCCCGTCTAGGTAAGCGGCTTGGTAACACGCTTCACTAAAACCACCAGCTGCTGCGGTATAAAAAACATAATCCAACTGCTCTGGCAGGTTGAGCAAACTGTCGCGTTGTGATAAATCCCCCAGCAACCCACGGATCGTACTGGGTAGTGTGGCGGGATTGCGTTTTAAACCCCAGACCTCATGCCCCGCTTGGTGTAAGCTACTACCCAAAACCGAACCCACATCGCCACAACCAGCAATTAAAATCCGCGCCATGTTGTCAATACTCTTGTTGTCAATTGACTATCGATAAACCTATGCATCCCGATGAATTTAGCCAACGTCTATTACGCTGGTTCGACACCTATGGCCGTAAACAGTTACCTTGGCAGCAAGACCCCAATCCTTATGGAGTCTGGGTATCGGAAATCATGCTGCAACAAACCCAGGTAGCTACGGTCATTCCCTATTATAAAACTTTTATGGCTCGCTTTCCGGATGTAATTACGTTAGCCAACGCCCCCCTAGATCAGGTGCTCCATCTGTGGTCAGGACTGGGCTACTATGCGCGAGCTCGCCATCTGCACCAAGCAGCCAGTATTGTTCAGACCCAGCATGAGGGACAAATACCTCTAGATTTTACGGCGCTCAGGGCGCTGCCGGGTATCGGCCGTTCCACCGCTGGGGCTATTCTGGCGCTAGCGACAAATCAACGTCACCCTATTTTAGACGGCAATGTTAAACGAGTGCTTGCCCGCTTTCATGCTATTGAGGGCTGGCCTGGACAAACCTCTGTGCTCACGACTCTTTGGGAGTTGGCTGAGCGCTATACACCTATGATGCGAGTGGCTGATTATACCCAGGCCATGATGGATCTGGGCGCATTAGTGTGTAACCGCAGCCGACCTCAATGTCACATATGTCCCCTGATGGAGGGTTGTGTAGCCCATGCTCAAGGGCAGGAAAAAGCCTATCCCAGCCCCAAACCACGGCGTCAACTGCCCATCCGAAAAACCTGTATGATGATGTTACGCACACCCCAGGGAGAGATATTGTTGGAAAAACGTCCACCCAACGGTATCTGGGGAGGGTTATGGAGTTTTCCTGAATGCTCCCTGGAGAGGGATGTGGAAAGCTGGTGCCGTAACTATTTAGGCATCGAGGCGCTGGCAGTTCAGCCCTGGTCAGTGCTACGGCATACCTTTAGTCATTTTCATCTAGACATTTTACCCTTGCGCGTTACTGTGAAAACCCCGAAACTGACTGTCCAGGAAGAAGCCCGTTTTGTCTGGTATGACACCCGACACCCCGATGAACGCGGTTTAGCCGCGCCGGTAAAACGATTGTTAATCTTATTATCAAGCGAGTTCTAGGAGCACATCATGGCTCGAACAGTACACTGTGTAAAACTCGGTGAAGAAGCCGAGGGACTTGATTTTGCCCCCTATCCTGGGGAATTGGGTAAACGTATTTATAACAATGTTTCTAAAGTCGCTTGGCAGCAATGGCTCAAACAACAAACCATGCTGATCAATGAGTACCGGCTCACGCCTATCGAGCCCCAGGCACGAAAATTTTTAGAAGAACAGATGGAAAAGTTTTTCTTTGGCGAAGGAGCTGCCGTCCCTGAAGGTTATGTACCCCCCAAAGAGTAGTAGCGCTCCTAAGAATAATAATAAGAGGAGAAGTCAGAGCTTACTCTGACTCCTCCTCTACCTATTCAACGGGAATTAGGATCCATGGAGGAAAGTGTATGGTATGACGGCAACCCAAAACTCATCCAGCGAAAAAACCCAAGCAATAAACGGTCTTGCCTCGCTATCAGGCGGTTAACCGTTAACGTTGTTTGCACACTGCGGCGGGATATCTTGACTTGACTACCGGCATTAAAATCACGATGGTTATTAATTTTCCGCAACGTCAACACAGCCAAGCCCAATGCCAATAAACAAAAACGCCGAATGTCTGTCTCGTGCTTAGGAATCAAGATTGCATAAGCCAGAGCATTGCGTAAATGAGCATGTGCGATACCGATAAGATGCTCGAGGCCACGACCAAAATCTTCACAATAGTGTTTTGCTGACAAGTTTTGTAAGTCAAAACCCAGCGCCGCAAATTCTGCTTGGGGCAACCAACAGACGCCGCGCTGCTGATCATCCCATATATCTTTTAAAATATTGGTCATTTGCAAACCTTGACCAAAGGAAACCGCTAACGCCATCAGTTGTTCTTTACGGGTGGCAATGTCAGCAGAGTATTCACAAAATAACTTGGTCAACATTTCGCCAACAACGCCCGCCACGTAATAACAGTAGCGATCCAGCTGATGTAAATTTTCTAAACCCTTTAAACTGCCCGTTGCCTGAAATTCCACCATCCCCTGCCCCATGGCTTGTATACAAGCAATCAATGCGTCCTGTTGAGAAGGGGTTAAGCTGTGGGTAACGCCAATCACCCGTGGCGCGTAGTGAATCAGTTCCCGCTCCGGCCCCGGGGTACGCTCAGAGAGTTTAGAGCTCAATTGGCTAGCAAAGAATTTTGGTGCAAGGGCGCCTTTGAGAGCAGCAATAAACTGATAACAAAAACGCTTTTTATCAGACCAATTTAAGGTCGGTTCATCTTCAATCGTATCGATGGTGCGACACAGCAGATAGGCATTGGCCACCACATGGGCGAGGTGAGGCGGTAATTGTGGGATAGTTAAGGCAAAAGTACGTGAGACTCCCTGTAAAAGATGAGCTTGTAAAGCTGCATCAGAGGCGTTTTCCAAGGGGCTGGATAACAGTTCCTGCCGAGCAGGTCGAGTATAGTTATAAACTGCAATGTCTTCAGTCACCATAGTGACCTGACCCCTCTTGTCCCTGGCACATAATTGTTAATTGTTGGGAGTATGCGTCTATGGTTGCAATGATGCCGTATTAAAACCATTTTTAAGAGAAAGAATCAACCGCTTAAATAAGCTAAGGAGAGTCAGAACTAAACCCTACTTCAACTAAAGAAGGCTAGTATTTACTGCGCGGGCATTGAAATTTTCGTTATGTTATAAATCTTTTTGCAACATGTTATTCAGTACTATATCTCGTTATAATTTTCACGGTTGCAGAATACTTTAGTTAGCCCAGTAAAATAAATTACGCAGGGAGTATAGCATCGCCAACGGACCAGCCTGGCAAAAGGATATTAGAAAATCCTTTAGCGCCGCTTGTTTGGGGAGAAAGTATCCAGCATACTATGTCGAATTTTTACCCATATAGGTCTTGATGCATGGCTTTATGCGATATAGCAATGGCGTAGGCAAAAACAGCCAGATGTCTCAGGCGATTTTGGCAATCTCAGAGGGTGCGTGATTGGCCCAAGTTTTAGAAGTTATTTAAATTTAATAACACGTTCTTGATTCCTCATCCTAACAATTATAACGATCGTGACTTAAGGTGGTTGTAGGAGACAATGTATGCCTTCGCGTAAACAGTTGGCCAATGCTATTCGTGCCCTCAGTATGGATGCTGTACAAAAGGCAAACTCGGGACATCCGGGCGCACCCATGGGTATGGCCGATATCGCCGAGGCTTTGTGGAATGACTTTATGCGCCATAACCCAGCGAATCCAAACTGGTTCAACCGGGATCGCTTTGTATTATCCAATGGCCATGGCTCTATGCTCCTTTATGCGGTACTGCACCTCACAGGCTACGATTTACCCATGGAAGAACTGCGTAACTTCCGGCAATTGGGGTCAAAAACGCCTGGTCACCCTGAATATGGACGTACTCCCGGCGTAGAAACCAGCACAGGACCTCTAGGTCAAGGTCTCGCTAACGCAGTGGGCATGGCCATTGCTGAACATGTTTTAGCGGCGGAGTTTAACCGACCTGGCTTTAATATAGTGGATCACTATACTTATGCTTTTATGGGTGACGGCTGTCTTATGGAAGGTATTTCCCACGAGGCGTGTTCCCTGGCAAGTACGTTAGGTCTGGGTAAACTGATCTGTATCTACGACGATAACGATGTCTCCATCGACGGCGATGTTTTGGGGTGGTTTACCGACGAAACCCCGAAACGCTTTGAAGCGTATCATTGGCATGTGATCGCCGAGGTGGACGGTCATGATTTTGAAGCTATCACCTTGGCGCTAAAACAAGCCCATGCAGTCACCGACCGACCCAGTCTTATTTGTTGTAATACCCTAATTGGCTGTGGTGCGCCCCGCAAAGCGGGCACTGCCGAGGTTCACGGCGCCCCCCTGGGTGATGAGGAAGTGGCGCTTACCCGTAAACATATCGGTTGGCATTATGAACCCTTCGAGATTCCCGATGACATCTACGCAGGCTGGGATGCCCGTAGTAAGGGCAATGATTGGGAGATGGAATGGCGTCAGCTCTGCGAAGCTTATCAAGCCGAATATCCCGATCTAGCCGCCGAGTTCCAACGACGCATCAATGGAGAATTACCAGAGCAATGGGAGGACAAGGTGCAAGCCTATATCCTCGATGCTGCGGAAAAGGCGGAAGATATATCTTCACGCCTCAGTTCTCAAAGGGCCCTTAATGCTTACGGTCCATTGCTGCCAGAACTGCTGGGTGGATCAGCGGATTTGACCTTATCAAACAATACGTTTTGGAATGGCTCGATTGTTATCGACCGCACTGGGCCAGCGGGTAACTACCTCTACTATGGGGTACGCGAATTTGGCATGAGCGCCATCATGAACGGGATTGCCGTGCATGGCGGTTATATTCCCTATGGGGGTACATTTCTCACGTTTTCTGATTACTCCCGTAATGCCGTGCGTATGGCGGGGCTTATCGGGGCTCGGGTGTTGTTTATCTTTACCCACGATTCCATTGGCCTGGGCGAGGATGGCCCTACCCATCACCCCATCGAGCATCTGGCGAGTTTACGGCTTATTCCCAACGTTTCCCTATGGCGACCCTGTGACGCCGTGGAAACAGCGGTGGCCTGGAAACAGGCGGTAGAACGTTCAGGTGGCCCTACCTGCATGGCGTTTTCACGGCAAACCCTCTTTCACCAACCCCGCACACCAGAACAAATCGAAGCCATTGGCCGGGGCGGCTATATACTATCGGATTGTGAAACCACCCCGGAGGCCATTATCATCGCGACGGGTTCAGAGGTTCATCCCGCCATGGGGGCGGCCAAGCAACTCACAGATCGGGGCAGAAAGATTCGTGTGGTTTCGCTGCCTTCGGTGGATGTATTTGAGCATCAGGATAGAGCTTATCGAGAATCGGTATTGCCCGCTGCAGTGACCAAACGGTTAGTGATGGAGGCAGGGGCCACGGCTGCTTGGTATAAATATGTAGGTCTGGATGGCAAAATTATCGGGTTGGATTGCTTTGGCTTATCCGCCCCCGCTGACACTTTATTTAAACATTTTGGTTTTACTGTAGATAACGTGGTTCGTGCTGTCGAAGAGTTATTGCTTTAACAGTGCAACAACGTGAAGTCTCACCACCACAACTGCAACTGGAGGAAGACATGGCGATTAAAATAGCTATCAATGGGTATGGCCGCATCGGTCGGCAGGTTCTACGAGCCATTTATGAATACAAACTCAACAATGAATACCAAGTTGTCGCCATCAATGATTTAGGCGACACCAAAACCAATGCCCATTTAACCCGCTATGACACTGCACATGGCAAATTTAATGCGGATGTCTCCATAGACGGCGATCATTTAGTCGTCAATGGCGATCGTATCCGGGTTTTTGCCATCCGTAATCCCGCTGACCTCCCCTGGGCTGATCTAGGCGTCGATGTGGTGCATGAATGCACGGGGTTGTTTCGCACCAAAGAAAAAGCCGGCGCCCATTTGAATGCGGGAGCCAAAAAAGTGATTATTTCTGCGCCTGGCGGTAAGGACGTGGATGCCACGGTCGTCTACGGCGTTAACCATAATGTGTTGAAAGCCAGCGACACCGTTATCTCCAACGCGTCTTGCACCACTAACTGCTTGGCGCCAGCGATCAAACCGCTGCACGAAAAGCTTGGCTTAGAAAAGGGCTTGATGACAACGATTCACGCCTACACTAACGATCAAGTGCTGACTGATGTCTATCACTCGGATTTGCGCCGGGCCCGTTCTGCGACGCAGAATATGATTCCCACCAAAACCGGCGCCGCGGCAGCTGTGGGTTTGGTGCTGCCAGAACTCAATGGCAAATTGGATGGCTTTGCCATGCGGGTGCCCACCATTAATGTTTCGGTGGTGGATTTGACTTTTCTGGCTGGACGAGAAACCAGCGCCGATGAAGTTAACGCCATCGTCAAAGAGGCTGCGGACGGGCCATTGAAAGGCGTTCTCAATTACAACGTGGAACCCCTCGTCTCCATGGATTTCAATCACGATCCCGCCTCATCAACCTTTGACTCAACCCAGACCCGAGTCATTGGCAATCTGGTGAAAATACTCGCCTGGTACGATAACGAGTGGGGTTTCTCCTGCCGCATGCTGGATACCACCAAGGCGTTAATGAACGCCTAATAAGCGCGAGCGGCTGGTTTTCAAGTTAAAACAAGACAGACGCGAAGGCTTGCTTTGAGGGCATTTTAGTTTACAGCCCATTTAAGTAGTCTTCGCGTTTTTTTGCGTAAATCATGAGGGTAAGTCTTATGTCCGTCATTAAAATGACCGATCTTGATCTCGCGGGTAAACGTGTCTTGATTCGTGAAGACCTCAACGTGCCTATTAAGAACGGCAAGGTCACCAGCGATATTCGCATTCGAGCCTCTCTTTCCACCCTTGAATATGCCCTTAATGCCGGTGCCAAGGTGATGGCCATGTCCCATCTAGGACGGCCTACCGAGGGTGAATATGATGAGCAGTTTTCACTGGCTCCCGTGGCGGCTCACCTATCCACACTGCTGGGACGAGAAGTGCGGCTGGCCAAGGATTGGTTGGACGGCGTCGATGTAGAACCGGGCGAGTTAGTGCTCTGTGAAAATGTGCGTTTTAACAAGGGTGAAAAAAAAGACAACGAAGAACTCGCCCGCAAGATGGCGGCGCTGTGCGATGTCTATGTCATGGATGCCTTTGGCACAGCCCACCGCGCCCAGGCGTCGACCCACGGCGTTGCTAAATATGCGCCGGTCGCCTGCGCCGGTACCCTACTGGCTGCCGAATTAGACGCTTTAGGTAAAGCGTTGGGCGATCCAGCACGACCTATGGTAGCTATTGTGGGCGGTTCCAAAGTCTCCACTAAGTTGACTGTGTTAGAGTCTTTATCTCAGGTGGTGGATAAATTGATTGTGGGTGGTGGTATTGCCAACACCTTCATTGCCGCCGCCGGACATAATGTGGGTAAATCCCTGTGTGAGAACGATCTTATTCCAGAAGCTAAGCGTCTTACCGAGGCAGCTAATGCGAAGGGCGGGGAGATCCCGGTACCTACGGACGTGGTCTGCGGTAAGGAATTTAGTGAATCCGCCGCAGCGACCCTTAAGACAGTGGATCAGGTCGCCGATGACGATATGATCTTCGATGTGGGACCGGATACATCGGCTCGGTTTGCCGAGATTCTTAAAAGCGCTGGCACTATTGTTTGGAACGGTCCCGTGGGTGTCTTTGAATTTGATCAGTTTGGTGCTGGCACAAAATCCATGGCCAAGGCGATCGCTGAAAGCGATGCCTTTTCCATCGCCGGTGGTGGCGATACCCTGGCCGCCCTCGATAAATACGGCATAAAGGACAAGGTGTCTTACGTTTCTACAGGGGGTGGGGCTTTTCTAGAATTTTTAGAAGGCAAAAAACTACCTGCGGTGGCCATGCTTGAGGAACGGGCCGCGGGATAAGACACGCAAATGTTCGTGTTTTAACCAGGCGCAGGGAAGCGCCTAGAGTATTCTTTATGGAGTAAATTTGTGTAGGGTGGGCAACTTGTTGCCCACGCGGAGTTTGCTGATTTTCCAAGGAAAACATTCTTTTCTATGTTAAGACGCACAAAAATTGTTGCCACCATCGGTCCGGCCACCGATGACCCCATGGTGTTGGATGGGGCTATAAAAGCAGGGATTGACGTGGTGCGCGTCAATTTTTCTCACGGTACGGCCGATGAACATCGCCAGCGGGTGCAACAGGTCCGTGACCGGGCGGCTTTTCTTGGGCGTTATGTGGGGGTTTTAGGGGATCTACAAGGTCCAAAAATCCGCATCGAACAGTTTCGCGACGGCTCTATCCATTTAAAAGAAGGCGCCTATTTTACGTTAGATGGCGATTTGCCCGCCGACGCTGGCACTCAAGAATCCGTTGGCATCACTTATAAAGAACTCCTTCAAGATATCGCTTTAGAAGACACCCTTCTGCTGGACGATGGTCGCATCGTCTTGGGTGTCGAAGAGATCGATGGCGCCAAGATCGTTTGTCGTGTCTGGGTGGGCGGTAAACTTTCCGATAGCAAAGGCATTAACCGTCAAGGCGGTGGATTATCGGCGCCGGCCCTTACCGATAAAGATCGTGACGATATTCGTTTAGCAGCGGAATTAAAAGTCGATTATCTAGCCGTTTCTTTTCCCCGTAACGCTAGTGACATTGAAAAAGCCCGCGAACTACTGCGGGAAGCCGGTGGTTATGGCGCTCTGGTGGCCAAAATCGAACGGGCTGAAGCCATTGACGAGATTGAAGCTATCCTGCAAGCCAGTGACGCAGTGATGATCGCCCGGGGTGATCTAGGTGTAGAGATTGGCGACGCCGAAGTCCCCGGTGTGCAAAAACGTATTATTCGCATGGCGCGTACTATGCATCGAGTCACCATTACAGCGACGCAGATGATGGAATCTATGATCGACAGCCAGATTCCCACCCGTGCTGAGGTATCCGATGTGGCCAATGCCGTCATCGACGGCACCGATGCGGTGATGTTGTCCGGGGAGACAGCGGTAGGGAACTATCCCATAAAGACCGTACAAGCCATGGCACGGATTTGTCTCAGCGCCGAACGACAACGGCAATCCCAGCGTTTTAGATACCTACCAGACATGCAGTTTGAGAATGTGGATGAAGCGATTGCCATGTCAGCCATGTACACGGCTAATCATTTGGGTGTACGGGCCATTGTGGCGTTAACCGAATCGGGTTCCACTGTACTATGGATGTCCCGGGTGCGCTCGGGTATTCCTATCTATGCTCTGACCCGTCACGAAGCCACCCGGCGTCGCGTAACCCTTTACCGAGGGGTTTATCCGTTACGGTTTGACGTGATTCATGTTAACCCGGCTTGGGTTATTCAAGCCGCCATCAACGCCGTATTGCACCGAGGCATCGTGCAAAAAGGGGATCTTGTTATCGTCACCAAGGGGGATTCCAGCGGTGTGTCAGGCACCACCAATACCCTGAAAATTGTCCGGGTTGGCGACCGTTTATTGCCTTAAAGGACTTAGGGGCGGTTCGCAAACCACCCCTACATCGTGACCCAACCTTTATAAACGAGCACGTCAACTGTTAATTTGATCTGCCGGGGGGTGAATTGTTGTTTACGGGGATTCCAACCGTACACTTTATCAATGACATCATCCGCTGACTCGGCGGCTTCTTGTTTAATTACCCAATACACAGTGGACAGCAGTTCAAGTCCAAACGGAGATTCAAATCCCTCTACCAAATCCGCCACCCGGTCAAAGTGCTCTCGTGTTTTAGGGTATTGAGCAAGGAAATTATTAGCGTCTTCCACTGCGCCTGGCACCAGAGATAGCTGCTTGTCCGGTACATCACCGCCGTCGGCATAGCCGGAGACAAAATGACCTTCGATAGCGTTTAACACATGGCGTAAGTTCTCGGCATAGGGACCATAAAGGGCTTTTTTATATCCTAACCGCAAAGGTTCCCCCGCTTCCTGCATGAAGTACATCAGTTTATGCAGCTCAAGCAGAGTGATGAAGGGATCAAGCAACCCGCACAGGTAGCGGTTCATGAGCCCTAATAGGGCCGCTCGACCTGCCGTCATTTCAGGTATCTTACGATCATGAGCCATTTTCTCGGTTGCAGGTGCGCCTTTCGGCTCATAGACGATGATGCGTACATCACTAAGAAGCTGTAGCGCCTTCTCGATGCGAGATTTCACTTGCTCCCACTCCAGTCCACCTAATCCGCTTCCTAACGGAGGAATGGCAATAGAGTGGATATGTTTGTTGCAAATAACCTCCACCAACGCTTTAAGTCCAGATTCAATATCCTCCATCCTGCTGTTGCCACGCCAATGCCGTTTAGTGGGAAAGTTGACGATGTAACGGGGGTTAGTGAGTTGGGCAGTTTCGTAGACAAACATTTGTCCAGGCTGCACTACTCCACGTTTGCACGCAGCCGCGTAAGCTTTAAAATTTCCTGGAAAGGCTCTTTTAAATTGCAGAGCTATACCACGCCCCATAACACCCACGCAGTTAACTGTATTTATAAGAGCTTCTGCATCTTCCTTTAGGATATCTCCGTTTTTATATTCAATCATGATACCCTCGTTAATTATCAGTAATACCAATCTGGTTTTATTTCAACCCGAGGTCCATGCCCGATTGTAGCCAGCACATTCCTTACCTGCTGGTAAATGATTTTAGAATGTACACCAATACGTTTAACTAACTGCCAGGGAAAACTGTGTTCTAGCAGAAATTCTGCCTGTTTACCTTCTTTGCACTGCGACCATTGAATAGCCTGCACAGCAACCCAATCAATATTATCCAACTGATTTAGGTTTGCATAGTCCTCGAAGAAACGCGACCCTGCATTTGACAGCGTAAACGCCCAGCGCTTACCGTTCTGATTCGCCCAATACACGGTCTCGTTCAGATCAGATTCCAAATGAATAATGGGTTCTTGCCCGCCTTTATAGGTCAAATCATGGTGGTTGGCTTGATAGATCAGATAGAGCATGATCGAGCGTGGACAAAAATAAAAAGGCACACATTGGCCTACATATAGATCCGGATGACTGGCTAGCGTGAGTTCTTCTAGTCTGCGTTGCTTAATAGAGTTCATACCAATAGTGGTACCCAGCGGCGAACGGCGCATAATCTCAGCGTCACACCAAAGATAACTATCCGCGATAATTGAAGGCAACCGATCTACGTGTAGTATGTGATAAATTTTGGGATTGGTGGGAACGGTCATTCCTCAGCAACCAAGACGTTTTTAATCATGTCGTCGAGCGCCTCGGTTTCCTCCACAATAATCTTAAGTTCTTTTTCGCAAATCTTAGGTATTACAATTCCACGTATATTCATGTTGCCGGTGACAGTTTTGGAGATTAAGCGGTTAAGACGCCCGCCAGAAACCAATCAATTGGCATTTGGTATCCACTATAGGAATGGGTCGCGAACCGTCCTACCTATCAGCCAACACGGTACACACCACCTTTCGTTGCTGACGAGGACCGTCAAATTCGCAGAAGAACACATTCTGCCAACGAGACAGCCCCAGTTGTCCATCAACGATAGGCACCGTTTCCGAAGGACCCACTAGCCCCGCCTTAAGATGAGCATCGCCATTGCCATCTTGTTGATCGTGCAACCAAACACCTTTTGGAATCAGTTTTTGCAGCAAATGCACCACATCGGTCTGCACACTTTCATCCCAGTTTTCTTGAATCATAATAGCCGCCGTGGCGCCGTGGGCATAGATGGTGACTATTCCCTCCCTAATACCACTGTTTTTTATAATAGCCGCCACTTGCGATGTAATATCCACCAGTTCTTCGCGACGGCTAGTAGTTAACTGGATAGTATCGCGCACTTTTTTCCTCCTCAAGGGACGCTTCGGGAAGCGTCCCTACACCACTACCCCGCGGCTACTTTCAATATGATTTTACCAATGTGGCCATTAGATTCCATAAGACGGTGGGCAGCAGATGCTGCTGATAGGGCAAAGGTTTCGTGAATGACCGGTTCTACTTTTCCTGTTTCCAGCAACGGCCAGACTTTCTCCCACAGCGCTTGGGCAATGGGCGCCTTTTCCTCTACCGGGCGAGCGCGCAAGGTAGAACCTGTTAAGGTCAGGCGCTTCATCATCACCGGCGCTAGATTTAACTCCATTTTTGCCCCCTGTAGAAAAGCGATTTGCACTAACCGCCCTTCCACCGCTAGAGCACTTAGATTTCGCTGTACATAGTCACCCCCCACCATGTCAAGAATCACATCGACCCCACGATTTTGGGTAGCTTGCCGAACCACGGCCACGAAGTCTTCTTCTCGATAATTGATAGCCTGCTCTGCTCCTAACGATTTGCAGGCTGCTGCCTTTTCTGCATTACCTACTGTCACAAAAACCTTCGCATCCAATACTCGAGCCAGCTGAATGGCTGTTGTGCCAATACCACTGGACCCGCCATGAATCAATAACGTTTCGCCGGGCTGGAGTCGGGCACGCTCAAAGACATTGCTCCACACAGTAAAAAAAGTTTCCGGTAGTGCCGATGCTTGAACCATATTCATACTTTTAGGCACGGGTAGGCATTGCGATGCCGGGGCCACACAGTACTCGGCATAGCCACCGCCAGTGAGTAAGGCACAGACACGATCGCCTTTTTGCCACTGGGCAACGTCTTGACCCATAGCCGCCACTGTACCAGAGACTTCCAATCCCGGTAGATCAGAAGCGCCTGCAGGCGGCGGATAACTCCCTTGCCGCTGCAAACAATCAGGGCGATTAACACCGGCTGCCGCAACACGGATTAGTACTTCATTGGGACCTGGACGCGGCAGCGGCCGATGGGTGAGCGCGAGAACCTCGGGGCCACCTGGGCTGGTGATTTCGATAGCGTTCATGGTATCAGGCAGCGTATCGTTCATAACC
>CAYRGG010000046.1:0-32548 GCA_964423745.1 uncultured Candidatus Competibacteraceae bacterium
CACCTGTGTTCGCGCCAGTGGGCTACCTTGGAGCCTTAATTCATGTGAATGGTATTACAACACACCTTAGAGCAACAGCTAACGTCACGTCTTCGCCAAAACCTCCTGGCTATGGCAGGGTATCCCAGGGATGCTAAACCACCGACCCCACCAGGCACTGAGACTACAGCCACGTCATCATCCTCAGATCTACTCACAACAACTCCGGAGAGCATAGGTCCATGAATGCTCTACTCTCTGCCTGGACTCCCAGTTTTCGCCATGGCGTTCACCCCCACGATCACAAGGAACACACGGCCCACCTGACCGTTCAACGGATGCCCTTTGTGAATCACTACAGACTGCCCTTACAGCAACATGTGGGAACCCCGAGCCGTTGTGTGGTACAACCGGGCCAGCGGGTGGAGCGGGGACAACTGCTGGCCGAACCCGATGGCTTTATGTCCACGGCGCTCCACAGCCCGGTCACCGGTTGGATTAAAGGACTGCAACCCCAGCGCCACCCCAACGGTCGACTGGTAGCCACGGTGTGCATCGACACTGACCCCTACGCTACCCAACAGATGAATAGCAAACCGGCCAGCAGGTCATTATCCTTTGACGCCTTTGTGGGCCATGTTCAGCAGGCAGGCTTGGTGGGTATGGGGGGCGCAGCCTTTCCCAGTCATGTGAAGTATGCCCCACCCCCCGAGAAACCCGTTCACCATTTGGTCATCAACGGCAGCGAATGCGAACCCTATCTCACCGCAGACTACCGGCTGATGGTGGAACGACCCTCGGCTTGCTAAAGCAGGGCGTTACAGCGACGTGGAGCAGCAGGATGGCCTGGACTGTATGGAGTGCGGGTCGTGTACCTTCGCCTGCCCCTCGAGCATTCCTATTGTACAGCGGGTAAAGATGGCCAAACTCAACCTGCGTCACGGCAAAGGCTAACGGTTCCGTGACGCCTAAGAATCCCCAGCTGCTCCTGCAAGCGGCGCCCTTTTTACAACAGGGGGTAACCACCCCCCAGGTGATGCGGGATATCCTGTGGGCTCTCCTGCCGGTTATACTGGCATCCCTATGGTACTTTGGAATGAGCGCCGTGTTGGTGCTTCTCGCCAGCAGCCTAGGGGCCATTATCACCGAATGGATCGTTAATCCTTCTGTACCACCGGCGACGCAGGGGGGCAAAGGCTGGCAACCCGCTCCACGACGGCTGTCCTATCTGCACCGGGGGGCCTCTTTGCGAGACGGGAGCGCCCTCCTCACCGGTGTGCTGCTGGGACTTATCTTACCCCCTGCCATACCTTTGTGGATGGCCTTTTTAGGGGGTGTGGTGGCGGTGGGTCTGGGTAAATTAGTTTGGGGAGGACTGGGTAATAATCTGTTTAACCCGGCCTTGGTGGGCAGGGCTTTTTTACAGGCGTCTTTTCCCACGGCCATTACCACTTGGACCCTGCCCGATAATGATTTTTTGAGTCTCCAATCCAGCACTTTGGCGACGCCTTTGATGCAAGGCACGGTGGATGCCGCCAGCGCCGCAACCCCCTTGGGCTTGATGAAATTTCAACAACAAATGACGCCTTATCACGAGCTTATTTTAGGGAACACCGCAGGCTCCTTGGGAGAAACCAGTGCTTTGGCAATTCTGTTGGGGGGCGTTTACCTGTTATTACGACGCAGCATCGACTGGCGCATCCCGACGGGTATCCTGTTGTCAGCGGGAGTCTTTGCTACGCTTTTATTTATGGTGAACGGGAGTCGCTTTCCTGACCCTCTGTTTGTGGTGTTTTCTGGTAGTTTATTGTTTGGCGCAGTCTTTATGGCCACTGACCCAGTGACATCACCCCTGACCCCGAAAGGGACCTGGTGGTTTGCCATTGGGATTGGTACGATCGTGGTCCTAATTCGCGTGTTTGGTGGTCTTCCAGAGGGCGTTATGTATGCCATCTTGTTGATGAATGCAGCAACTCCTCTGCTTTCTCGCTATAGTCAACCACGGGTATTTAGTCATCATTGATGATAAAAATTACGCACAAAAAGGCACAAACTCATCCATGTTGCAACGCTTAAAAAAAATCTTCAAGGTACCCTCCCAACCCAGTTCCACCCGTCTGATCACGACATTAGGCATTGCCAGTCTTTTATCGGGTTTCGCTATTGTTGGCATTTATGAATTGACCTTGTCCACCATCGCCTCCCACAAAGTGGAAGCCACCCGGCAAGCGGTTCACAATGTGCTGCCGGGGATTACCCAGTTCCAACCCCTCGTCTATGACGCTGGACAGTTACAATCAGCCTCTGAGGTCCAGAGCGAGGCTGAGTTAATCTATGCCGGTTACGATAGCGCGGGTAAGTTGGTGGGTTATGCCATTCCTGGAGAAGGTCCCGGTTATCAAGACACCATTCAATTGCTTTATGGTTATCGGCCCAGCGAGGGTCTTATCGTTGGCATGGAGGTATTAGCCAGCCGGGAGACACCAGGTTCGGGGGATAAGATCCAAAAAGATGAGGAATTTTTAGCTAACTTTAAATCCTTAGCCGTGGATCCAAAAATCGTTGTAGTGAGCAACGGCAGTAAATCGCAACCCAACGAGATTGATGGTATCAGTGGCGCTACGGTGTCCACCAACAGTGTCGTGGCTATTCTCAACACCAGTCATCGTCGCTGGGCAGAGCGTCTGCCTGCGTCGGGTTCCGAGTCTCTTCTACCCAGCAACGTGAATTAAAAGACTTAGCTTATGTCCGTTTCTTCGCTAAGAATTTACGGGGAATTTAGTAAAGGTATTTGGAAAGAAAACCCAGTATTTGTCCACGTATTGGGACTCTGTCCCATGCTTGCGGTTACCAATTCAGCTATTAACGCTTTGGCCATGGCTATCGCCACGGGCTTTGTATTACTAGGCTCATGGGTCATCATGTTACTGCCTCCCGGTGGCTTTCTTACCCTAGGGCTTATTTTGCTGTTCTTCAATTGGCTGCAAGAGCAACGCCCGCAACCGCAAACCACCTTCCCCACCAACAGTCATCTCGAAGGGGAGAAAACCTAATGGATAACCTAGTTTGGATCTTTATCAGTGCTTTGCTGGTGAATAATTTTGTGCTTTCATACTTTTTAGGCTTATGTCCTTTTTTCGGAGTTTTCGGGAAACTGGAAACGGCTTTTCGACTGGGTATCGCCAGCACCTTTGTTATGGTCATCACTGCCATGGCGGCTTGGCTGTTGAATAGCTACATTTTACCCTATGCGCCTTATTTACGTCTTATTAGCTTTATTGTGGTGATTGCCAGCACAGTGCAATTTGTTGAGATGATGGTTAAAAAATTTAGTCAACCGCTGTTCGAGGCACTGGGTATTTTTTTACCCTTGATTACCACTAACTGCGCCATTTTAGGTTTGGCTATCTTTGCCACCAATCGCGGTTACAATTTTGTGGAAGGGTTGGTATTCGCTCTAGGGGCCGGTGGCGGCTTTACCTTAGCCCTGGTGTTGATGGCGGGTTTGCGGCAAGAAGCTGAACTCCTTGAGATCCCTTCGCTGATGAAAGGTACAGCCATGAATTTGATCATTGCCGGTATTTTATCCATGGCTTTTATGGGCTTTGCTGGCCTGTTTAATTAATTAATTTAATTATTAGAAAAACATACTATTATGTTTGATTATTTAGCGTCTATTTTGAGTGTCGTTGCCCTGTGGATGGGCTGGCTTGCAGTGCAACTCTGGCTAAACCGAAAAACATCGCAACCGCAATGGCAGTGCAAAATCAACTCTTTTGGATGCTGTGGTCAGCGGCGCCAATGTAGCCGTTATACAGACCCTGGCACGGACTAGTTAACTTTGTGGTATGACTAGCACAGCAAATCGATCTAATTTTAAGGCAGCATCTAGTACAGTCAACTACCGCTTCCTTTAGGAAGCGGCTTGCCCGTGCGCTCCCCAGGGTTCGAGCCTGGATCATTGGGCCGAGCTTCAGGGTCGATTGACAGCGACCCATCCTCATGGTTGTTTAACCCTGGAAACTTTAAGTTTATTCAGTTGTCCTTATTATAACTTTTAACACCAAATGGCATGGTAAGGAGCGTTCGGAGCATCTTGTGAAACTTCAGCAATTGCGTTACTTGACTGCTATTGCCAAAAACAATCTCAATATTTCTGCAGCGGCTGAGAGCCTTTATACTTCCCAACCGGGCGTAAGCAAGCAAATTCGTTTGTTGGAAGACGAACTAGGTGTTGAAATATTTAATCGCAATGGCAAGCATCTTAGCCATATTACCTCCGTTGGCGAACAAATTATAAAAAAAGCCGAGCAAATCTTAGGCGAAGTCAGAAACATCCAAACCATTGCGGCTGAGTTTAGAAACGACCAGCTAGGCAGTTTATCCATCGCCACTACTCATACCCAAGCTCGCTATGCATTACCGCCGGTTATTCAAGCCTTTCGTGAACGTTATCCTTCGGTGAGTTTACAAATCCAGCAAGGCTCCCCCGCACAAATCGCCGAACTTGTAGTTTCCGGCGAGGTGGATTTTGCCATCGCTACAGAAGCTGTTGAGCTTTTTGAAGATCTCATTATGATGCCTTGCTATTTATGGAACCGAAGCGTTATCACACCCTTGGGTCATGAACTGATCCATTTACCAGAACTCACATTAGAAGCTATCGTGCGTTATCCACTGGTCACTTATGTTTTTGGATTTACGGGACATTCCAAATTAGACGAAGCATTTCGCAATGCCAAACTGGATCCCAAGGTGGTGTTTACGGCCACCGATACAGATGTTATCAAAACCTATGTGCGTCTTGGGCTCGGCGTCGGCATCATTGCCGCCATGGCCTTTGATCCTGAACGCGATCAGGATTTGGTGAAATTAGATGCCAGTCATTTGTTTCCGTCCAGCATAACCCGTATTGGTTTTCGGCGCGGTAGTCTATTGCGGGCCTATATGCATGATTTTATACAACTCTTTGCACCGCATCTCACATCTGAGGTGATTGAGGCAGCCCAGCAAGCACCTTCCAATGAAGCCATTAAAGAACTATTTGACAGTTTGGTTTTGCCGGTTCTCTAAAAAGTCGCGTAACAAAAAAGCAATGTTTTTTTGCCATATTATTAGCAAACCTAGAGAAAAATTCTTTATCAAAAATACGCTTTTTGGTTTTTTGTTAAACCTTATATTGCACATTATGGGGTTTGCATTTTGGCAAACAAGACGTACATTTATATCTTTTAAAAAAACTACAATCGCTTGTTACATTAAAGGGATTTTTTAATCCCTCTATATTCTACAATATAGAGGGAAAAATCGACAATGTGAGAAAGTTTTAGAATACGGCAACCAGCTAACGCTAATTAGCTAGCGCTAGAAGGTAGGCGTCCAAATGGACGTTTCACCCAGCACAGCCACAAAATTTTCTCCTGAACACCAACTTTTATCATTAATCAAAAATTTAAAGCTGAGCACACCCGAATTGGCCTGAGTCTGCCAAGACCATTCATCATTACCTGTGTTATCCATTAAAATACCGTTCTCCCAGCTCAAGCCACCTCCTTCTCCGCGTATATAAACGCTGTTACCGTACCCCACATCCACTTTAGCTATGATGGTGGTGGATAATTTTTCACCGTTGTTTTTCTTGGTTGTTTTTCTAGTTGTTTTCTGTGGCTCTGAAGCGACCTTTTTTGAGCTTTCTTTTGGGGCCTGTTCAACCTTATCGTTCTTCACGATAGCACCTTTCGACGAAGATGAATTTTGACTGCCTTTGGCAACGATTTTAGCTTGCTTTGCAGCGGCGGAAGCGGATTTTTTAGTAGCCGGTGTCCCACGGCTTTTGGCAGCCGCCGTTGTGTTTGCAGAACTGGGTTTTTTAGTACTCTGTGTCGCGCTGCTCTTGCCAGCCGCTGCTTTAGTATCCACCTTATTTTGCGCCAACTTAGTTTTATTAGTAACTGATTTGGTTGATGTAGCTTGCCCCTTGGAAGCCGCTGGAAGCTCGACTTTGTTTTTTATCTCCTTTTTAGCAACCTTTTTTTTAGGCGTTACTTTTTTTTCAGTGCTAGAATGACTGTCGGCTTTTTTAATCGCCACGAATTTTTCTCCTCTTAATAATTCAAAAGCCTTTCAAGTACTTAGATCATCTAGACTTTTTCCCGATGCCAAGGCATCATTAAGCCATTTAGGACGTTTTCCTCTACCCGTCCATGTTTCATTAGGGTTGTCAGGGTTGCGGTATTTTGTAACGCTCTTTGACTTTTCAACGTCCTCATCTTTTATGTCAATATTTAAGTTTGCCGATGCCGCTAAGGTTTTTATTTCCTTAATAACAGCTTTTTTTTTATCTTTTTCATACTGATTTACCAGTGCTTGAGCATTTGTAATCAAGTTTTGTAGTGCTTCAACAGACATTTCTTTTAGCTGGTCGATCTTTATCATTTCGAATACTCCTTAAAGCACTTAAAATTTAAGCTGCATGAGATTACCGTAATCTATCATGATGCATAATGATCGCTAAAAAATATAATTTTTCAAGTGAAATTAAATTTTTTTTTACAATAAAAAAGCTTTACTCTTAAATTATCCTTATTGAAACATTTGACTTGGTTAATTAATAAGATGATGATATAAAAAAATCCTTATTAGTTTGACAATTTGTTATGAAAACCTCTAAATCAGAACTACGTATTACCCTTTTTGAAAACTTTACAACCCTACTCTCAGCAGTAAACAACTTTTGCTTTTCATTGCGTCATAATGAATCATTGCCCCTTTGGATTTCTCGCACCCCCTTAGAAATTAGTAACGATGTATCCATGCGGGCTAAAGCGATCAAACTCTATCAAGCCCTCTGGTATGAGGACGGGCAAGACGGTCGCGATACCCTGACATGTCCGGGAATTATCGGTGCCGATGATAAAACCTTGATGTTGGCTAGAACCTGTAATGACGTTAAAGACGCCTTTAAAAAAGCCGTTTTAGCGCTCAAAACGTTGCCTAAAGCGGATATGGATAAGCTTATGGAAGACTTACATCAACGGGACGAAACCGTCGCCACGGCCATGCAACGCATGGGCGCTGCGCGGCTCAATTTAAAACAGGCTTACCGGCATATACCGGTATTGGATAAACGACCCATAAAGATCGGTTTTACCTGGTCTAAACAAGGGCGCACTATCCAAAGAACCAGTGTCCAAGAAGCCCGTCGACTGCTTGAGCGACGCCGAGAAACACCTCAAACTCGTCTAGAATTAGAGCGCTTGGCGCCCATCGCAGAAACCGAGATGCTGGCTAGAGTGCGTCGTGTCTGTCCTCATTTACGGGCAAATTTGGTTTTTCAAACCCCTGATGATGAAATTCAGCGCCGCCTCATGCAAGCCCCCTTGCCGATTTTAGTGCCTCTACAACCGGGGGAGCAGCTACCCGAATTCGTACCTATTGCACCTGAGCCTACCGGCAATCAACGTTTGCAACGGTCCGATGTACGTATTGAAGAGGAAGCGCTTTTGCCAACGATTCGAATCCATCGTTATCGATTTCCCTATCGCCATTCATCACCTGAGTGACAACCTTATCCTGGAGCGCTCTTATGCCTCATCGCACCGAACGCATCGTTTTCAACGGTTCACAAGGTTTTGAGTTGGCTGCGCGTCTCGATTTACCCGCGGGTAAGCCCCGTGGTTATGGGCTTTTCGCCCATTGTTTCAGCTGCTCGAAAGATGTATTGACAGCCGTGCGGATCAGTAAAGCACTTACCGAGCATGACATGGCCTTGTTACGCTTCGACTTTACGGGCTTGGGCAACAGTCAAGGCGATTTCGCCAACACAAATTTTTCATCCAACCTAGAAGATTTGCGCCGCGCCGCCCAGTATTTACGCGAGCATTACCAAGCACCCCAGCTGCTTATCGGCCACAGCTTGGGCGGCGCAGCCGTGCTGGCGGTGGCGGCTGATATTCCTGACGTGCGTGGGGTAGCTACCCTTAATGCCCCCAGTGATCCAAGCCACATTAGTCATTTTTTTCAAGACAGCCTAAATGAGATCACAGCTCAAGGTGAAGCCGAGGTACTGCTGACGGGGCGCAAGTTCCGTATTCGGCGGCAATTTTTACAAGACTTAGCCGAACAGCGCCTGCTGGACAAGGTTGCTAAATTGCGCCGTCCTTTGCTCATCATGCACTCACCGGTCGATTCAATCGTCAATATTCAACATGCGATGCATATTTTTAATGCGGCCAAACATCCCAAGAATTTTCTTGCTTTGGATGATGCCGACCATATGGTCTCACGGCCTCAAGATGCCGCTTTCGTAGCGGCTATACTGAGTGCTTGGGCGGGCCGTTATCTTGACGGTTTTAACTGACTTGCAGACCCTCTCCCTCAGCACGGTACGGTATCTTACCTGTTTATCCGACTAGTTTTGCTGTGGACAAACGCAACCTTTGACAAAAATCCAGCAATTTATAATAAACATTTTGATCGCCCTCAGCGTATGGTCTTTACCCGAAAGGAGCTGTATTCCACACCTTTCCAGATTCTACCCCTATCCATCGCCACAAGGATTTTTGATGCACACCACACGTAATCCACACATACAGCATGGCACGTATGCTATGCGCCAACTCATTCTGGGGTTGTGTTTGACGGCAATGCTAGTTGTGTCCTTTGCCATGTCTAATGCTTTCGCTGCAGGCGGGCGCATGTTGTTGCTTAAAGACACCCCCCATAACTTCTCTTGCATTACCTAATGCTGAACCTGCTTTCAACATAGGGATCACCACGAAAGAAGACCAAAGCGAGACGCCATCACCGTCGTTAGGCGCCGGCTGCGATGTACCCATAGGTTCGGCCGCCCTTGGTGCTGATATTGAAGAAGCCTATTTCGGTCCTGAACCCAGCACCGTCAACCCGTCGTTGATTAGTTCAGTACTACTATTGACAGCGGGTGAAGTAGATACCGCTACCCGCACCCTGCCCCTGTACCGCGGCGAAATGGCCGACAGTGGTGAAAACGTCTGGATGGTTCAGTAGACGCCATCGTAAACTGCCCCATCGTATTTCGCTTCCTATAATGACAGGACTCGTGTTGCTCATTCCAAAGGACGCCGTGCATAATCTACTCCCCAGCCGGCATGTCAACGGCATCCCAGGCCACCAACACCTCTTCCACGGGCTATGCAAGTCCTAATGATGGATAAGTCCTAAGTGATTGACACGCCGCCGAGTAAACCAGGCGGCGCTTTTAAAATCACCCTAGCGGTTGGTTTTGACAACCGCAGTGACAACATCCGTATAACCCCCCCAACCTATTGTGTTAGCCACGGCCTCTACCCCCAAAGCGTGAATCTTAGTCCAGGAATGGTCTAAAATGCTCACACCATCGGCAGCCTCATAAAACCTGAACCAGTGGCTTCAGCGATTTTGTAGGTTTGTTCTCCATCGGGTGATTTTACGATGAGCACTCATACTATGAGTTGATAGCGAGGGCACAACCCAATAGCCTTGCATGCATTTTTCATTTTTAGCGAATGTTGTCTTTATCTATCTCTAGATGAATAGATAGATAGATAGTTTAAGACGTTAAGCTAATTATTTTAGACGGACAGACATTGTAGACAGCAATATACCGTTGACAATAACAAAGCACAATTAAATCGATCAACCCTCTGAGAAGGCGTGCGCCAAAAAATTAAACCATGGTAAACGACGCTCATGGCTCTACCCAAACTTCCCTGGCCAGCGAAGCACGGCTCAACGCACTGTTGCGAGGCACCAGCGAAGCGGCTCAAGCGCTACTGGCCAACGACGACTTCGACGCCGCTATGCAAGCGGCCCTGGCTGCCTTGGGTCTGGCGTTGGGGTTTAGCGGGCGCGTGTATATTATGAAAGATATTGGGTTGCCTACCGACAAGGAGATCATTTACGACTGCCTCTACGAGTGGACCAGTCCCGGTGTAGTGCGCTGTATGGGGATACCGAATCGCTTTCCCTTTAAACTAAAGGGCTTTCTCGACTGGCCGGAAAAGCTTTGGGCTGGCAACAGTGTCTGGGCACTGGCCCATGAGCTGGGCGCACCGGCCCGAATGCTGCAAAAGATGGATCAAGCGCTGTCCTTGGCGGCAGTACCCATTATGCTCGAGGGCCGGCACTGGGGCGTGATTGGCTTTGACGATTGCGCCGAAGAGCGAATCTGGAGCGAAGCGGAAATAACCCTTTTGGGAACTGCAGCCGCTATTGTCGCCGCTGCTATCCAACGACGCACCAGTCAGCAACAGCTACTGGCAGCGGAAGCCGCACGGTCTCAGGAATTGGCTAAAGCCAACGAGGTCCTGCAACACACCCTGGCGCAGTTGGCCCGGTCGGCGGATTTAAATGCCTTTTTAGAACTGGTGCTCATGGAGTGTGCTCGTCAGAGCGGCGCTACGAGTAATGCGCTGTTTCTCTATGATGACGCCCATAATACGTTGCGCATGACTTTGTTTGTAAAAGACGATCAGCTGGTGGATATCGCCACCGATGAACGCATGACCCTTTGGCGTACGCCGCTGCCAGCGGATATCACCGACGCTTGGAAAAAGATCCGTGGTGACGAACGTTTGTTCGCCATGTCTGTGTCCCAACCCCATCCTATGGCTTGGCCGTTTTCCATTGCTTGGCACCAGCAGATGGGACACCGCTCGGTGATCTGCGTGCCGCTGATGTTGGGGGAACAAGCCATTGGTTTTATGGGACTGTGTTTTGCCACCCAGGCGGGTCTCGATAAGGTTAAACAGGAACTGGCCCGCGCCTTGGCGTATCAAACCACCCTCGCCATAGAACTGTCACGTTTATCCGATGAGACCCGCCGCAGCGCCATCATCCAGGAGCGCAATCGCCTCGCCCGGGAGGTTCATGACACCCTCGCCCAAGGTTTCACCGGGATTTTAGTACAAATGGAAGCTGCCGAAGCGTTGGTGGCCCATGACCAGGAAAAAAGCCGCCGCCACCTAAAACAGGCCCGCGCACTTGCCCGAACCAGTCTGCTGGAGGCGCGTCGCACCATGTGGGCCATCCGCCCATTGGACACTGACGAAGGCAACCTAGTGGACGCCCTTGAACAGCTAGCTTCTCGATTGTGCCGGGATAGCCTTACCTACCGTATTGTGTGCACGGGTGAGGCATTGGTATTGCCTGCCGAAACCCACTACGAAGTGCTGCGCATTGCCCAGGAAGCCATGATTAATGTCTCGTCAAACATGCCCAGGCTAAGACCCTCTCCCTTGAGCTTGAATTTACCAGCGCCCAACTTCGCCTGGCTATCCAAGATGACGGCTGTGGCATGGATATGGACCAGCAACTACGCTACAGTCCAGGCTTGGGACTCCTGGCTTTGCAGGAACGCGCTGAGCGCATCGGGGCTATCTTCACTATCGACACTCAACCTCGCCGGGGCACTTGCCTGCGTATCGCCTTGCCAATTCAACGATAAACCTACTCACCAGACCAGGCTTAGCAAACCCCTATAGAAGCCATGACAATAGCACCTATTTCATTTCCACGGATCGCGATGTTTACGCACTTCTCCAGGGCTTTTGTGAAAAAAATGCTTAAACGCTTTACTAAAAGTAATTTCCGAGGAATAACCTACATCGGCAGCAATGGCGCTTAAGGTGCAGTCCGGGTTACTTAAGAGATCCAAGGCCTTTTGCATACGCCAACGGGTCAAGTAAGTCATTGGCACGCCAACCAACCGGCGAAAGCGATGGGCAAAGACAGAACGCGATAAACCCACGATTCGAGCAAGTTTTTCAATAGTCCACTCCGTAGCTGGCCGATGGTGGATAAGTTTCAGGGCTGCGCTTATACAGGGATCATACAAAGCCGCTAAGAAGCCATTGGGTTCTTGCTGGGATTCCTGATAATCACGTAAGGTATGGAAGCGCTAGCGGCAGGTTTGGAGGGAGCTTGACTATGACGATACTACTTAAACATTCTAATTAGACCGCGCTAAGCTATTCTTTTATTGTTCTGGTAACCAATCTTCACTAAGACAGTCATCCAGAGAAAAAGGGCATACTTCAGGAAATACCGAAAGGGGTAAGCGTGTTTGTTTTGCAGCACTCACACGCGCTTTTTGATAGCTTTTTTCAAGCTGCATTAAAGGATACGTTTTTAAGCTAGGACTATCCTGGATGGCCAACTCGATCTGCAATCTCGCATCAGTTATAGAATCAAGCCAACTGTCTGAACGCCGCTCTGGTTGATACTGCCATTTGAGCAGGTGGAGTAAGAGGCGAGTTAGTTGACTGGCAATACCTCTTTTTTCGGTTTTGCCCAAATCTTCAACCTCTTCAACCAAATGGACTAAATCAACCTCTTGCCAACGCTCCTCACGCAGGAGCTTGGCTGTTTGTTGGGCCCATGTACTAAAATCGGTTGTATAGGCTTCAATCAAGGCTGTTTTCCTCGGTAAACCGTCATGCTGAAACCAATTTTGCTAATTAGACACAAAATTTACGCCACTCTTTTCAGCGGACGACGTAAATACGTCTCTCGCGGTAGGCTTGACGACAGCTGTCCCTAAGTCCCTAGACCGCTGACACCTTTTTCATTAGCCTTGCCAAGTCCTTTTTGCGTAAGTCCAGAGATAATAACAAATCTTAGTTTTCTATTATAGTAGAGTAGGGTAATGGTGGGACGCATATTGTTGCGTTGATTTTCCATTTCTTGTGATTTTTTGAGGGATAAGGCATGGATAGGGCAAAGCAGATACTGGTTTCTTTTGTCACAGAGCAAGCATTTACAAAACAAGCGCAGGTTATGGCAAGATCCTTACTAATAAAGACGATAATTTATGTTGATAATTGTAATTGCCATCAAGCATTCACAAAGCAATTGGTTCTAAAACAGAACTATTAGGGACGACAAAGCCCTCAGTCACATGTCATGAACACACCTATACAGCAATATGCAAAAGGCGATTGTGGCGAGTAGCAACCAGCCACCTAACATTAGCGTGATGCTTGCCGAAGACCACACCATCCTTCGCGATGGCCTCAAAACCATTATCGATGTGCAGTTCAGCATGCAAGTGGTGGCCGAAGCTGAAGACGGTGAGGAGGCGGTCGAGCTGTATCGTACTCATCAACCGGATGTGCTGCTGCTGGACCTGCAGCTGCCAAAACGCGACGGTTGTGAGGTCATCCATATAATTCGCAAGGAAGATCCTAACGCCCGTATCCTGGTGCTGACTACCTTTGATGGCGATGATGATATCTACCGCAGCCTGCGGGCTGGCGCCCTAGGGTATTTGCTCAAGGACGTCACCCGTCAACAACTGATCGAGGCCATTGAAAGGGTTTACCACCGCGAGCGGGTGCTACCACCTTCTCTTGCAGCTAAGATTGCAGCACGCATCGGCGAGGTGGAACTGACGCCCCGGGAGACAGAAATTTTACAGTTGATCGCTGACGGTCAGAGCAACAAAACCATCGCCGATAACCTACACCGCTCGGAAGGCACCGTGAAAAGCCATGTGGTCAGTATTCTCCGCAAACTTGGCGCTAATGGCCGCACCGAAGCCATCAACATTGCCCGTAAACGTGGGCTACTGCGCCGTTGACATAGTGGGAATATAGAGGAAATCCTCAAACTCGTTGCAAGCAAGAATCTACTCTATCCAATGATAGAGTTTTTTACCCACCTTTTTGCCTTAATACACCTCTCCCCAAAGCTTGCCGATAAAATCGGTAGATTGCTCGATTGGCTACAGCTTGCTAAGCAGCCATTATATTTCAAATATGCACTCCTCCCTACAAGACCATCCTAGAATTAGCAGCGACTGCCTACCAATTTATGAAAATTCGCGAGACCAAGACAACTAGGATGCTTTATTGAGAGTTTATATTCCCTATTCCATTCGTAAATAAATCTTCATGGCAAAAGAGGTTAATAGAGATGCTTCAGGCGGCAGCGAGTTCCTTCAAGAGGGAAGAAAATGCTAACAGGACGGCTATCAATAAAGACATGGCTCGTTTCCAAATCCGCTTGGAGAACGCTTTAGTGCCTGCACCGATTGGTAAACGACATATGCTCGAAGGCATCATTGTCGATCTCAATCCACCGGGAGATTATGAATGGTTTATCGACACCCCACGCCATATGCTGGCTGTGAGTCTCGCCGGTGGTCAGGCCCAGGTACGACTTGATGGCACCCCCTCGCGAGCCGTGACAGTGCCCCCTGGCGGCTTCGATCTGCTGCCTGGCCATACGCCTACCCATGCTTTCGCCCAAACTAAGTCGGGTTACCTGGGGCTGATTATTGAGCCCGCTTATTTAAATCGCATAGCCCATGAAACCACCGCAGGTCATGCCATCGAGCTGCAGCCACGATTGGGTGCTTTTGATCCAACCCTGGCGCAGTTGGGTCAATTAACCGCAGATTGTTTAGCCACTGATCAAGGGGACAACTTGCTGTATCTGAAATCCCTGGTGATGGTCTGGCTGGTGCACCTGATTGCTACCCACTCCAACCCTATCCAGCAACGCCGGCAACCCAGTTGCAACGGCCATCCCCGCGATATTCAACGAGCACTGGATTATATTCACAGCCATTTGGATAGCAACTTGTCGTTGGTAGACATCGCCAGCGCCGCTAATAAAAGCCCCTACCATTTTGCTCGCCTGTTTCGGGCTACCATGCAGGTTACGCCCCACCGTTATGTTACCCTCTGTCGTCTCAACCGCGCCCAGGCGCTACTCACCAAGAGCCACTTACCTTTGAACCAAATTGCCATGGAAACTGGTTTTTGTAACCAAAGCCATATGACACATTTGTTTCGCAAATATTTGGGTCTGACGCCTGGACAAGCTCGCCGTCGACCGCAAGGTCAACCCTATTTAGCCACCAATCCAGCAAAGTTCTCGTCCGCCGATTGAATAAAACCGGGGATATCCGCCTCCCAGAGTGACTGTACATCGTCGTCGTAGTTCAGGTATAGCTTGTCATCGAGGATGGACCAGTTTTCAGGCTCGATTTTTACCAGGTAGTCCTGTGCTACCCCATAGGCACAATACCCGCCATACTGGGGCGCATAGCGTTCTGGGTTTTCCTCGAACAAGTTGAGGTTTTCTCGTGAGGCAAACTTCCACCTAGCGCCCCGCCACTGGGTGGTGAATTCATCCGAACCTTCAACGGGGGCGGCCTGGGTGAAGTAAGCCACCGGATCATAGCCCCGAATAGCCACTCCCGAGGGTTTGTAGCCCCATAATCCCGAGCGTTCCAAGGTATTGATGGGTTCTGCCGCCATCGCGGTCGTAAGAAAAAGCATGACCCCTAATAGCGTTGCTGTCATAAATGACATAACTTTGCCCATAAACTAAGTCTCCAAAGTACTTTGTTGTGACAGTTTAAGAATTGAATGGGGATTATACGCAGTGCTTAAAGGTATCGATGCAGTACACACGCGAGACTTTCTCGGTAATACGCCCTTATTAGCGCAAAAATTGACAATAAAAGCGCAAGTAGACAATAGATTGTTAACTCATGCTAAGGGAACATAAAGTCATATCGAAAGCAAAAGACAATCCAAAGCCCATGAGTCAATGTATGAAAAAATTACTTTCTCTGGTCGGTCCACTCGCCGTTGCTGGGGTGTTGTTTAGCACCGGAGCCTCAGTGGCAAGTTTTACCCTATTGTCGCAGTTTCGTGCCCTTGCCTAAGACTTCGCCTTGGTGCAAGTCGCTGAAATTGCCTGCCCCGCCAAAACACCAGATCCTAAAAGTTGTTACGTGGTAGCAACTCGGCATGGCTCCAAACAACCCAGGTATATAGTGAGCCGTAATCAGTCATTGCATCCAGATCAATGGCGTGACCTGGCAAATTGGTCGCCAGAATCGGTCAATCACCCACCTCCACGACCTTGATGCTTCCTTCCCACAAAAAAAAACCGGGACAAATTGCCCCGGCAAACAACCACTATAAGGAGGAAAACCATGACTAAAAGTTCGTAAAATCCATTTACAACATCGATCCCTCACTTTTATCAATTGCAAGTACGATGCCAGCTACGCAAATAATACAAGTTATTGTTTATAAAAACTTTTTTTAAAAATTTTTTACTAAAGTGATAATTTTTGGCAGCAATTGACACTCTTGGGTAAAAAACGTCTGTTGCAAGTCGTTTAATTCACCACCTGCAAGGGCACTTTACCAGAAGGCTGATCGCTGGCTGTCTGATAGCGAAAGCGACTCACCAATTGTTGCAGTTGAGCAGACATGGTAGCCAGTTCAGTGGCTGCGGAACTGGTGTCTCCAATACCCTGCAGGGTCGTCTGCACACCGTCGGCCACTTGACCGATATTTTGCGCGATTTCACCGCTACCGGTGGCCGCTTCACTCACACTGCGGCTGATTTCATTGGTGGTGGCGGTTTGCTCTTCCACCGCACTGGCCACGGTGGTTTGAATGGCGCTGATCTGATCGATAATGCGACTGATTTCGGCCAGCGCAGTGGCGGCGCCTTCGCTGTCTTGTTGAATGGTCACGATCTTTAGGCGAATATCCTCGGTAGCTTGACCGGTTTCCTTGGCTAGTTCTTTGACCTCGTTGGCCACCACCGCAAACCCCTTACCGGCCTCCCCCGCACGAGCCGCCTCGATGGTGGCGTTGAGGGCCAGGAGATTAGTCTGTTCAGCGATGGCAGTAATGGTTTTCACCACGTTATCGATGGCCGCACTACTTTCCCCCAATTTACGCACTGTACTATTGGCGGTATCCGCCGCTTGTACAGCAGTGGCGGCGATGCGTGCCGCCTCACCCGTTTGCTGAGCGATTTCGCGGATGCTGGCGGTCATCTCTTCGGTGGCGGCAGCCACGGTTTCCACATTAGCGCTCACTTGACCGGAAGCGCCCACCACATCGTTGGCTTGTTCCCCAGTGGACTCCGCCGTGGCGCGCATCTCTCGACTCACGGCAGTGAGTTCCTCGGCGGACCCGGCCAGGGTTTGGGCATGTTGTCCAATGTCGCCAATGCTAGCACGCAGAGATTCAAAGAATCTCGCCAACCCTTCGCCCATTTGTCCAATGGCGTCGTCACCAGAAACCGTTACCGTTTGGGTCAAATCCCCTTCCGCGGCGGCGCCTACCACGGTGAGTAGCTCATCCACCTTGGTTTGTAAGGCAGCAGCCTGTTCCCGCTCCCGCTCAGCGGTGGTTTTTAAGAATGCTTCATTGGCTAACTGCTCGGTGAGATCAAACCATTCCACTACGGCGCCTAGCCGCACATTCTGCTCATTGATGACAGGATTCGCAACAATCCGCAGGGTGCGTCCACCAAATTGCATGGTGGATTGATGGGTGCCTTGGAGTTTCTCCAGGATGGCCCGTTGATGACTGGGATTGCGATGAAAGATATCGATATTAGCGCCCAAAATGGCGTTAGGATCGAAACGGGGCAAAGACTCCCGCACGCTATCTTGCACGTCATGGAATAATTTATTGCCCGATTCGTTCACATAAATGATTTCACCGTCAAGATTGGCCATCATGACGCTGGCTGAGACTTTATCCAAACCCTGTTTGAGGCGTTCTACCTCTGCCGTGCGCCGTTGATCCGTCTCGATACGCTGACGTAACTGGGTTTGCATGGTATCCAGAGAATGGAGTAACTTGCCCACCTCATCCCGAGAAGGATCAACGAGCTGATTATCCAAATCTCCTTCGGCAATGTGCTCGGCGGCGTTTACTGCTCTGCCAAGGCGACGATTTACACCTCTGGCAAAAAAGATGCTAACACCTATGATTAATACCATCGCTACCAGGCTGACAACGCTAAAGTAAAGCACGGTGTCCCGCACATCCGCCGCCATTTGTTCTTCTACCTCATGCATTTCCGCGGCAATATCGTCGATATAAAAACCGGTACCAATCACCCATTGCCAGCGGGACAAATTCATCCCATAGCTCAGTTTTTCCGCATCGCTCGTTTGCCCTGGTTTTTCCCAAACATAACGCACATAGTCATTTCCGGTTCCCTGGGTAGCTTGATTTATCAAGTCTTTGATAAAGAACGTACCCTGACTGTCTTGAAGGCTGAGGACGTTTTTGCCCTCCAATTCCGGTTGATGGGGGTGCATCAGCATGGTGCCATCATGGTCGACGACAAAAAAGTAGCCATCATCTCCATAGCTCAGGTTTTTCAAGATAGCTTTAGCAGCATCCTGTGCTGCCGGGTCCGCAGCGCCTTTGCTATATACATCATTGATGGCAGAAACCGCCAATTGGGTAAAACCTTTAAGCTCTTTTTTCTTTTCCTTTAGCAAGTTGTGTTCTACATCCGCCACCTGCTCGGTCATGATGTAGTTGAGTTCGTACAACGTTACTAAGGTGAGAGAAAGGGTAATAAGAATAGCGGGTAATACGCCTAGCAAGATAAGTTTCGTTTTTAATGAAATACCTTTCATTTTTTAGGAGCTCCTTTTTGGGTTAAGGCAGGGTTTGCCTTATTTATGAGTTATTCCCCAAACGATGTTTTGTGTTAATTTTTGTAAAAAAATGACACAACCGCGCAGTCGCCTGAGAATTTTGGTCTTGCTTATAACTAGATTGTCAAGATTATGTGCGTATATCCCTATACAAAAGTGGTCCGTCAGCCTTGCCTAGCAATTGCCGCACCAATCAAGAGAAATTAGCAGAAAAAACGCCGAGGGATGGAACGGGGCTAGGTTAGTTAGCTAGGGTGTGATAACCTCGATCTCCCCCATATACCGTTGCAATACTTGAGGCACACGAATACGGCCTTGCGCATCCTGATAGTTTTCCATAACCGCCACCAGGGCACGCCCCGCGGCGACACCGGAGCCATTTAAGGTATGTAGAAGCTCCGGTTTACCGGTGTCTGGATTGCGCCAGCGGGCTTGTAAGCGGCGCGCCTGGAAATCCGTACAATTACTACAAGAAGATATTTCCCGATAACGCTGCTGACCGGGTAGCCACACCTCCAGGTCATAGGTTTTGGTGGCGGCAAAACCCATATCACCGGTGCACAATACGATTTTGCGATAGGGCAAGTTAAGGCGTTGCAAAACGACTTCAGCATGGTGGGTCAAGGCTTCCAAAGCCGCCTCGGAATCGGCAGGCGTCACGAAATGGATCAACTCCACCTTTTCAAATTGGTGCTGACGAATCATCCCCCGCACATCCTTTCCATAGGAACCCGCCTCACTGCGAAAGCAAGGAGTGTGGGCCACATAACGCCGGGGCATATCGGCGGCCTCTATGATCGTATCCCGCACCAAGTTGGTCACCGGCACTTCGGCGGTGGGAATCAGATAATAGCCACTGTCTCCGCTAAGACCAAACAGATCTTCTGCAAACTTTGGTAATTGACCCGTACCCCGCAGGCTATCGGTATTCACTAAATAGGGCACATAGATTTCTTCATAGCCGTGTTCGCTGCTATGCAGATCCACCATAAACTGAATGAGGGCCCGCTGCAGCCGCGCCAACCCACCGGCCATGACCACAAACCGAGACCCGGTCAATTTAGCGGCCCCCTCGAAGTCTAATAAACGTCCCCCTAAATCCACATGATCCCGCGGTGTAAAATCAAATTGCGGTATATCTCCCCAGCGACTCACTTCCACATTGTCGTTTTCATCCCGCCCATCAGGGACTGACGTATCAGGGATATTCGGTATCTCTAGCTGGATTGCGCTCAGTTGCTCTTGCACAGCCGTGAGCTTTGCCTGGGCTTTTTTTAGGGCATCGCCCAAATGAGCCACTTCATCCAATAACGGCTGCATAGCCTCACCCGCTGCCTTGGCTTTGCCAATGGCTTTAGAGCGGCTGTTGCGGCGGTTTTGCAGTTCCTGAGTGTCTACCTGCAGCGCCTTACGTTGGGTCTCTAACTCTGTGATCTGTTGTAGGTTCAGGGAATAACCCCGGCGAGCCAGCTGACTTGCCGTTGCTTCCAATTCAGTTCGCAATAATTTTGGATCCAGCATAAACGCCTTATCTCCCTCGGTTGTTAAGTTCTACGGCTTGGGCCAGCAAACCCATATGATAATGGCAGGATTGATGCACACTCTTGACTATCTTGTCTATTAATTGCAAAACTCGTACAGTTTAACAAAGAGTGTCACACTCCCCCTCTAAAGACCTATGGGTTTTTCTATAGCTACAGTAATGACAAGCGGCAAGTGCTGGCAGAAAAGACATATAAACAAACAGATTCGATAAACCGCAAGCCTTATGATTATCGCAGAGAAAAACCCAACTTTAGCATTTAGCTTACCCTGGGCAATCAATGTCCTATGCTGGCAAGCATTTATTCTATGCCATACGCTTGCTACCATTTTTTTTGACTATTTTAACGGGAGCCTAACTGATGGAAATGAAAAACCTTGACGAGATACTCCAGTCGTTCCGTCACGATTTACCAAAGGACAGTAAAACAGCTAACGCCATCGATCAGGGCGCACCTCTGAGCGAGATTTCAGAATATGCCGAACAAGAGGGCC
Organism: uncultured Candidatus Competibacteraceae bacterium; assembly: GCA_964423745.1. Lineage (GTDB taxonomy): Bacteria > Pseudomonadota > Gammaproteobacteria > Competibacterales > Competibacteraceae > CAYRGG01. The sequence continues at coordinate 20,477 of CAYRGG010000046.1, forward strand.
TGCATCAATTTGCGTCGGTGCTTTTTGAAGCCCAGCAGGAAGAGCTGAGAGATTCTCGGGAGCCGCAAGACACCATAGCCACCTTAACCAAGGAGCGTATTCGCCACTTCCGGGCTAGTCTTCCTAGCAATAGTAAAACGGCGCAAGCCATTGACAGAGGCGACAATTGGGTAACCATCTCTGAATGTGCTCAAGAAGAAGGGTTAAATGAATTGGCTTCCATCCTCTTTGAAGCCGAGCAGGAACGTCTTCGTTTTAAAACGTCTTAGCCTACAATGAATCCGGCATTTGGGTATGATTTGCTATTCGCTGGCCGCCGCTAAGCGGCCTAGCGAAGCCTTTCACCCTTATCCGCAGTTTGGCGTTTTACCCCGAGATCGCGCCGCTTCGTAAGTATTCATAGCTGCCCCCATATTAGCCTGTAAATCTTGGATACGGGTACCATGGGATGGGTGCGTGGATAAAAACTCCATGGGCTGCCCCTGACTGGCCTGGGCCATATTACGCCATAAGGAAACGCTTTCCCGGGGGTCAAACCCCGCTTGCGCCATTAAATCCAACCCGATGACATCAGCTTCGCTTTCATGCACCCGACTAAAAGGCAATAAAAAACCCACCTGCGCCCCCAAGCCTAACACCTTCATCATAGCCTGTTGCGATATTGCCCCAGAATCCCCATAAATCGACCCTGCAACAGACAAACCACCTTGTACGGCGGTCTGTTGAGACAAGCGTTCGTTGCCATGTCCGGCCAATACATGGGCAATTTCATGACCGATCACCGTAGCCAATTGATGCTGGTTTTTAGCCACATCTAAAAGCCCCGTATGCACGCCTATTTTACCACCGGGTAGCGCAAAAGCATTGGGGGTTTTATCCTCAAACACCACCACTTCCCAGGTATTCTCACGGTTCTCCAGAGTAGCGGTAATGGCTTCCGCTACACACGCTACATAGCCATTAATACGCCGATTATCTGCAATAGATTTCTTGCTTTTAAGCTCGGCAAAAGCTTCTTCCCCCATGGCATCCATTTGTTGCGGAGACATCATGGCAAACTGTTGCCGTCCGGTGGGAGATACGGCGCAGGCCGTTATAATGAATACGGCAGAAATTAAAAACATTATTTTTTTCATAACGATGCGACACCTCTAGTCATAGACTGTTTCAACAACATAAGAAGCATTGCTCATTAATAATACGCTTGTATCGTCTTGTAAATCACAGATCAAAATTTGATGGGCGCCTCTAGCTTCTCTTGCCATGCCTTAATAAGGTTTTCGCCAGCTTTTGTCATTCTCACTGAAAACTGAGCGCCATCCTGCAGATAAAAAATCACCGAGTAGGTTTTCTCGGGTGCGGATTTATTGGTCCAACCGGTGTTTTTAGTGGTTAACCATTCCACCCTTTGCACCTCATCGTAGGCGTAAGTTTGCGGTTTTTCTGATGCAATAAACCCTATTTGCTGCTGGGTATGATCGAACAACACGGGTGGGTGACTCGGCAATTGTTCATCCACGTCGAAACCTGTGTTTTTTAAAGCATTGATAGCTACCTGGTAGTCTTGCTGGATTTTGCTGTTCCATTGGATAGCGACGCCCACGCCGATAGCAAAGATGATAAAAAAATAGCCACGCTGATTGCCAGACACCAGGAATCGCACACCGATGAGGAAAAACACCAGGGGCACAACCCACCCTATTATCGTTTGTGTCACCAGTGATATCCTCTTATGCGCTGTTGCTCAGCATATAATTTTACGGCATAGCCTTACTTAGCGCATTATTCGCCATCAAGCTTTCGATTCACGACGAGGCCCTAGGGGTAGCCGAATCGTAAAACAAGTACCCTGACCCGGACCTGAAGACACCTGAATATCCCCTCGATGCTGCTCGGTAATGATAAAATAGGATACCGATAAGCCAAGTCCAGTACCCACACCTGCCACTTTGGTAGTAAAAAAAGGTTCAAAAACCCGTCGGCAGGTCTCTTCATCCATACCTGGACCCGTATCTTCCACTTCAATACAGGCATGATCCGCTAATTTTCGGGTGCGTAACGTGATGCGTAACGGTTTCAATCCAGGGCTATTACTCATGGCCTGGGCCGCGTTCTTCACTAAATTGAGCAACACCTGTTCAATCTCTGTGCGATCACAGGAGATCCAATCCAGGTTAGGATCGTAATCCCGAACAATTTCGATCTGGCGAAAATCATAATTCTTTTTTAGATCATAGTCGCTACCGGCTAAGCGAATCACCACATCGAGCATCTCATCCACCCGCGCCGGAGCCAGTTCAGCTTTACTGCGGCGGCTAAACGCTAACATATCGTTGACAATCCCGGTAGCCCGGCGTCCGGCTTCTTGAATACCTTCCAAAAAGCGAAAAATCCCCCGCTCCTGCAGATAGTCACGTATTTTTTCAAACTCTACGCCTAGGTTTTCCGCTACCTCTCGATTCATGGTTAAATCCGCTGATAAGCGTCGTTGTATATTTTGGCATCCCTGCAAAACCGCGCTGAGTGGATTATTGATCTCATGGGCCATACCGGCTGCTAGTCCGCCGACAGAGAGCATTTTTTCCGTCTGCACCATCATTTGTTCAATACGCACTCGATTGGTGACATCATCGACGCGAATCACAGCGCCTAAGGCGCCGTTAGCCACTAACGGATAAACCATGACATCCGCGTAATGGGGTTGTCCTTCGGTTTCAAATACAACCCGTTCGCTGCGCATGGAGGTGCGCTTACGGATAGCTTCTTGTACCCGCTGTAGCTGAGAATCCAAATAGGGCAGCACTTGGTTGAACAGTTTTCCCTGAGCATCGTTCTGGGAGATGCCACTGGTTTGTTCAGCGCCATGATTCCACTCCATCACGCGACCCTCTTTGTCAACGCCAATTAATGCTGACGGCATGGAATCGATGATATTTTTTAAATAAGAGCGCATACGCTGCACCTCCTGGGCAGCACGACGGCGCTCGCTGACATCTCGGAAACTGAGTACCGCCCCGACCACCTGATTCGCCTCTCGAATCGGCGTCATGCTGTACTCGATGGGAAACTCCGCACCCGAACGGGATTTGAGAGAACAGCTCTTTTCATGGCAAGAGACGCCCTCCTCTAACACCTGTAACAAAGGGCATTCATCGGAGAGGCGCCACACCTGATTGATGGCAGTACCCACCACTTGCACACCTTGTAAACCCAGCATGTTGATCGCCGCCGGGTTTGCAAAACTGACGCGAGCTTCTTTATCGAATCCAACGATGCCATCTTCCACGGATTTTAAAATCAATTCTTGCCGGTGCTGGAGTCGGGCAATTTGCTCTTCAGCCAGTTTGCGTTCGGTAAGGTCTTGTACTACACCGGTAAATAAACGGCATTCACCAAGACTGACCTCACCTACCGAGAGATACATGGGAAACGTGCTGCCATCCTTACGCCGACCCACCACTTCTCGACCTATGCCAATAATTTTTCGCACACCGGTTTGCAAATAGTTTTCAAGATAACCGTCATGTTGCGATCGATAGGGTTCTGGCATCAGCGTGTTGACGTTGCGGCCGATGATTTCTTGTGAAGAATAAGCAAATAAGCGTTCAGCGGCAGGGTTCATCATCTTGACGATGCCCCGGTCATCGATGACGATAATGCCATCCACCGCGCTTTCGACCATGGCGCCGATCAAAGCGCTATCGCGGCTGTCAGACCTATCATCATTGCCCACTGCGGTCATGAAAGTATCCTCTGGTGGTAGTCAATCAACATAGATAGATAGTATGCCGGGTTATACCCTCAAGCAGCAATGTTGATGCAAAATACCTAGGCCATCGTTAACCCACCATATAAGTGGCGAAGATCAATAAGGCTTTTTCCGAATACAAAGGTTATTTGCATTGAGTCTCTTTGAAAACTGCTTCTGCTTCTTGGAAAAACGATTTAAAACTGCTATTTATGTTTGGGTTAACGTTTTATGAAGGAACCAACGTAGAGGCATCAAAACGAATGGCTAATAATCGCTGGATGTGTATCACAAGTTAGCCATAGGGCTAACGTTATTGGAACTTGATAATCGCCAAACTTTTCCTAGGGGAGTATTCAATGAGCATAAAAAAACAACATCTTAAATCAAAACCCGTCTGCAAAGTGACGTTTCGGATTGCCAAAGACACCGGTCAGTCGGCAGACCAAGCGACTGTGGTTGGGGATTTTAATAGCTGGGATCCTGGGGCCACGCCCATGAAAAAATTGAAAAACGGGGATTTTACGGTAACGTTAGATTTGGCTGCGGATAAGGAGTATCAGTTTCGTTATCTGCTCGACGGTGAACACTGGCATAACGACGAAGAGGCCGATAAATATGCCCCCAGCACCTATCATGATACACAAAATTCCGTGGTAGTTGTTTAGTTTAAAGTGAATTAATCAATTGATTAATAGTTTTAAGGGCCTACCGGGGCGCTTTTGCAGTCGCTATCCATCTCAAGGATAGTGACCGTAATGGCCCCGGTGATGCCTCATTTGTCTGTCGAAAGCACCCTATTAGGACTGGACTATTGCTGCTCGTTCCAGAGGACGCTGTTAAATCTCCCGGGAAAGAACGTTTTGTTCTTGTTGGTCTTTAACTTCAAGATTCTCTTTAGAATAAGCTTTTTGCATCTCTTTACCAAAGGAACGCACCACGATGCGTTTACGCACATCACTGAGTAAATAGCGGTAATAAGCCTGTTGAAAATCTTTTTTAGTGACATTTTTGATAGCTTGGGCAAGCTGATCCCGAGAATCAAAATCATGATAACCATTATTAACTTCGGTCCAGTAACGGGCCGTTCTTTCCGATAAGCTCTTTTCTTTAAACAAAATACGGGTTAATAAACCTTGCTTATAACTCGCAAAGCTTTCGTCAGTCATGCCTATTACTTTAGCGGCATGGTTTTTCAAAAACTCTTCCACGGATTTTTCTAATACAATGGGGTCAGCCGAAGGAGACTGCACAGTAAACACAATACCCGGTACTTTCATGATGGGTAAGGCTGCGGAAAATACCACGTAACCCAGCTGTTTTTCTGTTCGCAAATCCTGAAAGAACGGCGATGAGAGTGTGTAAGCCAGCAGTTTAAATTTGGCTCTACTGGAAAAACTGGTATTTGATCCCTGAAAGTAAACCGAAATAGCAGAATCACCATGATCGATAGCCACTTGACGAACTTGACTCTCACCTTGGATCAATTTGGTCACTCGACTGACAGGCACAATTCCTGGTTTATTTTCTGCGCGTAACAATTGTTCCAGTGAATCAGCAACCGCTAAAACTTCTTCTGGATAAACATTACCGTGGGCTAAGCCAACGATACTGATTTTATCTAATAGCTGTGGAATAAAGTTTTCCAAATCCGCCAGCTCTACCGTCTCAATGACTTCTCGTTGTTGCCTTTTATCCCAGTAGTCCTGTAACAATAGACTGGTTAGTTCAGATAAGATCTGTTTATAGGGGCGTTTATAATTGGCATTATCCAGTTCACGAATCAACTCGCTTTTTAGCAATGCAAAACGGGCTGGGCTAATAGTCGGTTGTTTTAAGTTGGCCACCACTTGTTCCAACAGTTGCGCCTGTTTATCGTTGTAACCGGATATTTTTAGCGCAAAACCCCGCATGTGTTTATACAGTCTAAAACGCAATCCGCCTAAACGCGCCGCATAAGCGAACTCATTCATTTGATCATTGACTGCCCTCACATAGAGTTCGGTCAACACAGCATGCTTAGGCGTGTTGTTAGCAAAGGGCGAGCGTACAGAGGCATAGAAGTCCGAGCGAGGGACTTGGAAAATGTTGTCTTGTTTGTACCATAAAGCGAACCCGTCGACAGATTTAATCAGCTCTGGTTTAGCGCTGGTCTGGCGCAGGGGTTTGACGCTTAAATCTTCCGGCAAAAAAATATTCCGCTGGGGTACCGTCAAAGCTAGATCGATCTCCCTATTCCGCCACTGAGCTAATAGCTCATTTGGCAAAGCGCTTAATTGATACCGGGTGGCAAACCAGGGATCAACCGCATCCGTGGTTACCCCTTTGGCGGATACCGTCATCAACAACCGGTCAGGGGTCAACTTATGCAGATACTCACTGATCAACTCAGGGGCGAAATGGTCAAGGGCATAGGGACCCCGCAGAACATCCTGGATGGGATACTGATGCATGCGCTTGGCTAGCACTTTAACGTAACGGATTGGAGTGGATTGTTCTTGGAAGCGAAAGGCCACGTTGGCGAGTCTAAGACGCTCTTTGTGAACCCACTCGGACACGCCTTGTTTTTTTATCAACTCGATGCTTTGAAAGATATAAGAGACAATCTCTGGAATATGTTCGAGCCCTGCTTCAGTGAGCCTTACCCCCACGTCAAAAGTGGATTCATCCCCTAGGGTCATGCCCTGACCTGCTGACAAGCCATAAACCCATCCCTTGGCTTTTAAAAAAGTGAATAGGCTGCCTGATCCTTCATGACCCAGTAAATAACTGATGTGCTGAACAGGTTTGCTAGTGTAATACTGTTTTGTCGCCGGTATAGGAAAACTGAGAATTAACGAACGCTGCTCTTTTATGGGTACGATATTAAGACGACTTGGCAGACGCGCCATATCAAACAGAGATACTTGAGGCTGTTCTATGGTTTTATGAGTATTTTTTACCGCTGAAAATTTTTCAGTCACCCACTGCTTAAGTTGTGGCAGGGGTTCTTTACCTAAAACCACTAGTTTCATCAAATTGGCGGAATAATGCCGCTGATAAAAAGCAATGAGTTCATCCCGGATTTTACTGTCCTCCCGGTCTGAGAGGGTCTCCAAAGAGCCTATCGCAAATTGCGCAAAGGGATGCTGAGGGTTGATAGCGTTTTTATAAGCCCGCAAACGGTTCCAGGTATCGTCTTTAAATTTGGATTTGTATTCTGAATGCACCGCATGTTTCTCACGCTCCACATAGGCTTCTGGAAACAAGGGCGCGACAAAGAACTGTGCAAAACGATCCAATGCCGGTTCTAAATGGTCTTTACCCACATCAAAGAAATAGTTCGTGTGGTCGAAGGTGGTATAGGCATTGACTCTGCCCCCGTTGGTGGTGATAAATTTTTTATAGTCACCCACCAGCGGATATTTTTCAGTGCCCAGAAACAACATGTGTTCAAGAAAATGGGCTAATCCCTCGCGTCCTTTGGGATCACTACCGCTGCCCACATGCACATCCAAAGCCGCAGCCGCTTTATCGGTGGTGGGATCGGACACTAACAGGACCTGGAGCTGATTGGAAAGTTGAAAACTTTCATAGTGGCGCGGATCGTTGGGGCTTTTGATGATCTCTCCGTGGGCATAGGTGGTTAATCCAAGTACGGCAAGGACGCTGCTTAGCAACCAACATAATAGACGCGAACGTAGTTTGAAAAACTCCATTTGTTTCTCCGAGATCCGTATTCCAGATGCTAAAAAATGCTTGCGTGAAACGCACTCATCAGAATAGTTAAAACCATCACTTAACCAGCCCTATGCATGTTCTGTTCCAGTGGATAAAATGCTATGGTTATCCAAGTTATAGTCCCTTTTAAAAAAGGTTCTGGTGAAAAATTAACTTTTTATCGACCAAATTGGACCACTTTAGGAAGCGCTTTTTGTAGAAAGCGAGTTTTATTTTTCAATGACTTAAATGTTTTTCAGAGATTTCTCTAGGGAATATGACTGATGAACCTTGGCTGAGAAAACCTACTTATCTGATCATCAATGGCATGGGTTTACGTGATGCACAATACTAAAAGAAACAATTGTTTATAAATCAGTGGGGACGCTATCCCAGTTTTCAATGGCATCGGTTTGGAGTTTTTGGCAGAGCTATTTTAGAGGCGTTTAGATAGAGTTAGCATGGCTGATGAAGTGACCGTCTTGCGCACCTTTTGCCAGAATTTGGAATGAAGTTGCGTTTGAGTCTGTAAGAAAGCTTACACTCACGAAAACACATTTCAAACTGAAGACTAAAGGGCGATAAGAAAAATTGTGGCGGATCAGCTCAGTTCAACGCCAAAAAATTGGCGAGCAACGCATGGCCTTGTTGGGTCAAAATGGATTCTGGATGGAACTGTACCCCTTCCACATCCAGGGAGCGATGCTTTACTCCCATGATCTCATCCACCTCTCCAGAGGGTGTCTGAGTCCAAGCAGTAATTTCCAGAGAATCGGGTAAAGTTGCTTTATCAATCACCAAGGAATGGTAGCGGGTGGCTTCAAAGGGATTGGGCAAACCGGCAAAGACACCATGACCGTTGTGATGAATCAAAGACGTTTTACCGTGCATGACCTCGCGAGCCCGCACCACCCGACCACCAAATCCCTGCCCAATACACTGATGGCCCAAACACACACCGAGAATAGGTAATTGGTCTGCCAAAAGTTCAATGACTGATATTGACACACCCGCCTCATTGGGGGTACAGGGTCCCGGCGAGATGACTACCCGTTGCGGGTTGAGCCGTTCGATATCTTCCACCAGTAGTTGGTCATTGCGGTAGACCTGTACTTGGGCGCCCAATTCACCCAGATACTGCACCAGATTATAGGTAAAAGAATCATAATTATCGATCATCACTATCATCATGACGCTACACCAAACCTTGTTCCGCCATGGCCACTGCACGAAACATAGCGCCCCGCTTGTTCAAAGTTTCCTCCCACTCGGTCTGGGGAACAGAATCCGCAACAATGCCTCCACCCGCTTGAATATGGAGAACACGATCCTTAATCACCGCGGTACGAATGGCGATGGCCGTATCCATATTGCCGGACCAAGACACATAGCCGATAGCGCCCGAGTAGACTCCCCGTTTCACGGGCTCCAGTTCGTCGATGATTTCCATGGCCCGAATTTTTGGGGCACCGCTCACCGTACCGGCGGGAAAGGTCGCCTTCAACACATCGATAGCTCCCAAACCAGGTCGCAAACGACCCACCACATTGGAGACGATATGCATCACATGGGAGTAGCGCTCTATAACCATTTTTTCGGTGACACGGACACTACCCATGTCACTTACCCGGCCCACATCATTACGGCCTAGATCAATCAACATAAGATGCTCGGCAAGTTCCTTGGGATCGCTTAACAGGTCCGCTTCAAAAACTTTGTCTTCGTCCTCCGAAGCGCCCCGGGGTCGGGTCCCGGCAATGGGCCGCACGGTTACCACGCCATCCTCTAAACGGACCAAGATTTCCGGCGAGGAACCAACGATATGCAATTCCTCTAAATTTAGAAAATACATATAAGGGGATGGATTTAAACGACGTAGTGCGCGGTAGAGGTCTAATGGTGCAGCTCGAAAAGGAATAGACATCCGTTGGGATGGCACGACCTGCATACAATCCCCCGCCACAATGTAATCTTTAATGCGGCGCACCGCATCTTCATAGCCCTGTTGGGTGAAGCTAGATACAAAATCGTCCAGTTGCACATGGGTCACCCCCCGCAGGTTGGGGTATTGCAGGTGGCCACTGCGTAGTTGCCTGACCAAATCATCGAGACGGTGTTGGGCGTTGTCATAGGCGTTTGCCTGGGACGGGTCCACCAACACAATCACTGCCAACGTCCCCGCTAGATTATCGTAGACTACTACCTCTTCTGAGACTAGCAGCAAAATATCCGGGGTTTGCAAGGGATCGGGATTCGGACACTGGGCCAAGCGAGGTTCAATATAACGGATGGTGTCATAGCCAAAATAACCCACTAAACCGCCGATAAAGCGTGGCAACCCTTTGCCTAAGGTAGGTACTCGATAGCGATTCTGAAACTCTTTCAGCCAACTTAAAGGGTCTTGGCAATGCACCTTTTCAACCATATCGCCGTCGTACTCGACGGTGATCTCCTGGCCGCGTATGCGCAGCCGTTGTCGGCAGGGTAGTCCGATAAAGGAATAACGCCCCCACTTTTCACCCCCCTGCACTGACTCAAACAGATAGCTGTAAGGGGCATCAGCCAATTTAAGGTAGGTACTCAAAGGAGTGTCTAAATCCGCCAAAACTTCACGAAATAACGGAATGCGATTAAACCCTTGCTCAGCCAGTTGCTGAAACTCAGTTTTATCCATGGGACGACTGTCTCACGCCTAAGCCACCTCCGTGGCGGTGGTTAGTTGATCGCGCATAGCAGCGATGGTGGCTTTATAGTCAGCGTTATTGAAGATCGCTGAACCCGCCACAAAAGTGTCAGCGCCCGCTTCAGCAACGGATCGAATATTGTCCACCTTGACACCCCCATCGATTTCTAAACGGATGGGGTAGCCGCTGGCGTCAATCAGTCGGCGGGCTTCCCGAAGTTTATCGAATGCGGTTGGGATAAAGCTTTGTCCACCAAATCCTGGATTGACCGACATGATTAAGATCATATCGACTTTATCCATAACATACTTAAGGACATCCAAAGGGGTTGCCGGGTTAAAGACAATACCGGCCTTGCAACCCTGATCGCGAATTAACTGTAGGCTACGGTCGATGTGTTCGCTGGCTTCGGGGTGAAAAGTAATGTAGGTAGCCCCCGCTTTGGCAAAGTCGGGAATAATACGATCCACCGGTTTCACCATCAAGTGAACATCGATGGGGGCAGTGATGCCGTACTGACGTAGGGCTTCGCAAACCAACGGACCTACGGTCAAGTTTGGCACATAGTGATTATCCATCACGTCGAAATGAAGAAGGTCGGCGCCAGCCGCTAAAACCGCTTCCGCTTCTTCCCCCAAACGGGCAAAATCCGCTGACAAAATGGAAGGTGCAATGAGATAGTCCCGCATTCCAATCAATTCTCGCTCATCAATTAATAAACAGGCAAGACTCTACCTGATCCTACCTGTCTTGAATAGCCTCACCCACCGACCCGATATTATTTGTTATCTATCGAGATGACAAAAAGGCCACCTAGCCCCGTCATCCATACCCTCACCCGCGTGGGCAACCAGTTGCCTACCGCCTACTTTTTCTTCGGTAGATAGAGATCGGTGATGGTGCCTTCGAAAGCTTCTGCCGCCATACCCACCGTCTCCGATAGGGTAGGATGAGGATGAATGGTTTTACCGATATCTACGGCATCACAGCCCATTTCGATGGCTAAAGCCCCTTCAGAGATCAAATCTCCGGCATTGGAACCCACGATACCCATACCGATGACCCGTTCTGTGTCTTCGTCAAAGAGAATCTTGGTCATACCCTCATCTCGGCCGATGGCCAAAGAACGACCACTAGCCGCCCAGGGAAAAACCCCTTTACCGTATTTGATGCCCTGGGCTTTAGCTTCGATTTCCGTGACACCCGCCCAGGCCACCTCCGGGTCGGTATAAGCCACCGAGGGAATCACCCGGGCGTCGAAGTGGGTTTTTAAACCGGCACAGACCTCCGCGGCCACATGCCCCTCATGCACTGCTTTATGGGCCAACATGGGTTGTCCAATGATATCGCCGATGGCATAAATATGCGGGACATTGGTGCGCATTTGCTTATCTACCGCGATAAAACCCCGCTGGTCCACGTCGACGCCGGCTCGCTCCGCGGCCAGACGATGACCGTTGGGGGTGCGACCCACCGCCACCAAAATACGGTCATACAGTTCTGGCTCCGGCGGCGCCTTGGAGCCTTCGAAAGTAACACGCAACCCCTCATCTAAAGCTTCCACCTGGATGACTTTGGTGTTGAGAAGAATCTTCTCATAACGTTTTTCCACCCGTTTTTGAAACGGCCGGACGATATCTAAATCGGCCCCCACCATGAGTCTATCCAACATCTCCGCCACGGTAATGCGGCTCCCTAGCGCATAGTACACCGTCGCCATCTCGAGACCGATAATACCCCCACCGATGACCAACATGCGTTTGGGGATACCTTGTAACTCAAGCGCCCCTGTGGAATCCACGATGCGCGGGTCTTGAGGCAGAAAGGGCAACTTTACCGGCTCCGAACCCGCGGCGATAATGGCCTGCTCAAAACGCACCGTTTGCTCACTGCCGTCTGCCCCCGCCACCAGCAGATGGTGAGGGTCCAAAAACTGCCCTA
>CAYRGG010000046.1:32558-35906 GCA_964423745.1 uncultured Candidatus Competibacteraceae bacterium
CCCCCTGGATGACCTGCACCTTACGTTGTTTCGCTAAACCTTTGAGGCCCCCGGTGAGTTTGCCCACCACGCCGTCCTTCCAGGATCGCAGGGCATCGATATCGATTTCCGGGGCAGAGAATTTTAATCCATGTTTGGAAAAATCTCTCGTCTCGTCGATCACTTTAGCGGCATGTAACAGCGCCTTAGAGGGAATACAACCCACGTTAAGACAGACTCCCCCGAGACTCGGATAACGCTCCACCAGCACTGTTTTCTTGCCCAAATCGGCAGCCCGAAAAGCCGCGCTATAACCTCCCGGACCAGAGCCTAGCACCAACACCTCCGCCTGCACATCAGCTTTGTCAGGGGTTTGCGCGACCGGCGCTGGCTGTGGCGAACGGTCCACAGGGGCGGCTTTAGATTGAGCCGACGGAGCATCGGTGGGCTCCTTAGCCGTAGGGGCTGCTTCGGCGCTCACCACCACCAGGGCAATCAGATCGCCCTGGGAAATTTTATCACCCACCTTCACCTTGATTTCCTCCACTTTTCCCGCCACCGGCGAAGGCACATCCATACTGGCTTTATCGCTTTCTAGGGTAATTAACGATGCTTCTGCGTCGATATTGTCCCCGGGGGCGACTTGAATCTCAATGACTTCTACCTGCTGGAAATCCCCCATGGCGGGGACGCGAACTTCTTCAATGGTAGCCATAACAATAAAAACCTTTTCTTTAAAGCAGCAGCCGTCGAATATCAGCGATAGCCTCACACAAAAAACGCACAAACCGGGCTGCCAGGGCACCGTCGATGACGCGATGATCGTAAGAAAGGGAGAGTGGCAACAAGAGCCGCGGCACAAACCCTTTACCATCCCAGGTGGGAGTCATTCTGGCGCGGGTAACGCCCAAAATAGCCACCTCGGGGGCATTGACAATAGGGGTAAATGACGTGCCGCCAATACCGCCTAAACTGGAGATGGTGAAACACCCCCCTTGCATATCGCCGGGCATCAACTGTTTAGCGCGAGCTTTGGCGCTGTATTCGCTCAGCTCCTTGGAAAGGATAAAGATGGTTTTTTGATCCACATCACGGATGACAGGCACCACCAATCCATCGGGGGTATCCACCGCCACGCCAATATGGATGTATTTTTTGACAATCAGTTGCTCACCATTCGGATCGAGAGAGGCATTAAAGGTGGGAAATTCCCGTAACGCCACAGCGCAGACTTTGAGTAAAAAACTCACCATGGTAACCCGTACCTCACGGGCTTTCGCTTGCTCCGCCAAAGACTTGCGAAAGACTTCCGTGTCGGTAATATCCGCTTCATCGTGGTGGGTAACATGGGGCACATTGAGCCAATTGCGGCTCATAGCTGTCCCCGTCAGCCGCTTGATTTTAGTCAGCGGCTGCGTCTCGATGGGACCGAATTTCTCAAAATCCACCGCTGGAATAGGCGGAATGCCGCTACCCCCAGACGCCGCCTCAGCAGCAGGGGCTGCCTGACCAGCTAAGACTTGTTTAATAAATTGCTGCACATCGTCTTTGGTGATGCGCCCCTTACGGCCACTGCCTTCGCCGATCCGGCTTAAATCAGCACCCAATTCCCGGGCGAATCGTCGCACTGAAGGGCTAGCATGGACCTGGGCAAAGGCGGCTTCATCCACTGGTGTAACAGCAATAGGCGGCTGGCGTGCTTCAAAAGTGACGGGTTTGCGGGCGGTAGGACCCAAGGTAACCGCTGACGGAGGCTGTGCTGGAGTGGCAGCCTCGTCGTCCGCAGGGGCAACCGCTTCTGTTTCAAGGATAAGAACAACATCGCCTTGGGAGACTTTATCACCTGGCTTTATCCTTAATTCCTTGATGACACCCGCTTCGGGTGACGGCACTTCCATGGAGGCTTTGTCGCTCTCTAACATAATGAGCGGTGTTTCCACGTCCACGTTATCACCGGGTTTTACCAGCACATCGATCACATCCACTTCGTGAAAGTCGCCGATATCCGGTATTTTCACTTCCTGCAAAGCAGACTGGGAAGTAGCCGGCGGGGTGGGTGTTTTGGACCCATCCGGTGTAGCTGCGGCCGGGCTAGGCTCGCTAGCGGAGACAGCTTTATCCTGTGATTGCTCAGCAGCACTGTCTGCAGTTTTTGCAGCCGCTGGAGGAGGTTCACCCTCCTCTGATTGCGACGAATCCCCCACTGCATCAGCCTCCAACAATACGATAAGATCGCCTTCAGAGACTTTATCCCCGGATTTAACCTTCACCTCTGTCACCACCCCCGCTTCCGGCGACGGCACTTCCATGGAGGCTTTATCACTTTCTAAGCTGATTAACGGATCTTCAACGGCGACGGTGTCTCCAGGGGACACCAAGACTTCCACTACATCCACGCCACTAAAATCGCCAATATCGGGTACGTGTACTTCTTTGACAGCGCCCACTATAGGTTCTCCTCCAACGGGTACTAGACAGTCACCGGGTTTGGTTTATCTGCATCAATGCCATACTTGGCGATAGCTTTGCTTACTTTAGCAACCGGTATCGCACCCTCATCCGCCAGGGCCTTAAGGGCAGCCACCGCCACATAATAGCGATTGACTTCAAAATGCCGCCGTAAATTAACCCGGGTATCGCTACGCCCATAGCCATCGGTGCCCAGCACCACATAGCGCTGCTGGATAAAGGGTCGCAACTGATCAGCATAGAGCTTCATATAATCGGTGGCGGCGATCACCGGTCCCGACCGGTTGGCAAGACATTGTTCAATATGGCTGATGCGAGGCTCCTCTTCCGGATGTAGCATATTCCACCGTTGTACCGCCAAACCATCCCGGCGCAGGAGATTGATACCGGGTACTGCCCAAACGTCAGCCGCCACATCAAAATCCTCCGTCAGCAAGTCAGCAGCCGCCATGACCTCGCGCAAAATGGAGCCACACCCCATTAACTGAACTTTTGGCTCGCCCTCCTCGGCGCCGGGCTGCAAAAGATACATACCCTTTAAGATATTGTCCTGGACGCCTTGTGGCATGGCCGGGTGATGATAATTTTCATTTAAGGTGGTAATGTAATAAAAAATATTCTCCTGCTCCTGATACATGCGCTGCAATCCATCTTGAATAATGACGGCCAGCTCATAGGCAAAGGTGGGATCATAGGAGACGCAATTGGGAATAGTAGCGGCCGCGAGATGACTATGACCGTCTTGGTGTTGCAATCCTTCCCCAGCCAAAGTGGTGCGTCCCGAGGTGCCCCCGATGAGAAAGCCACGGGCTTGAATATCTCCAGCAGCCCAGGCTAGATCGCCGATACGCTGAAAACCAAACATGGAATAAAAGATATAAAACGGCACCATGTTGACAC
>CAYRGG010000047.1:0-34135 GCA_964423745.1 uncultured Candidatus Competibacteraceae bacterium
GAAACAAAGAATTTAAATTCCTTCCGGTTTGTGGAGCGGGCTATCGAATTTGAAATAGAGCGGCAAATTGCGCTCATCGAAGAGGGGGGCAGCGTCGTCCAGGAAACCCGCCTATACGATCCAGACAAGGGCGAAACCCGCTCTATGCGCAGCAAGGAAGAGGCCAACGATTACCGTTATTTCCCTGACCCTGACCTGCTGCCTGTAGAGCTGGATGAGGTTTTTATTAACAATGCCAAAACGCTATTGCCAGAATTACCGGATGTCAAAAAGCAGCGCTTTATCGAGGAGTACGGGCTTAATGTGTATGATGCCAGCGTACTCACCGCAGGCCGTGACCTGGCGGATTACTATGAAACGCTGGTAGCAACCCTAGGTGGCAACCCTAAATTGTGCGCCAACTGGGTCATGGGAGATTTGGCTGCAGCCCTCAACCGTGCTGGGCTCGGTATCACAGCAAGCCCGGTGAGCGCTGCTACATTGGCGGGCTTGCTAAAACGTATTCAGGATAACACCATTTCTGGAAAGATTGCCAAAGAGGTATTTGAGGCTATTTGGCGTGGTGAAGGGGATGCCGATACCATTATTGGTAAACGCGGTCTGCAACAAATAACCGATACAGACGCTATAGAATCCATTATCGACGACGTGATGCAAAGCAATCTTGGACAGGTTGATCAATTTCGGGCTGGTAAAGAAAAGCTGTTGGGGTTTTTTGTCGGACAAGTGATGAAACAAACCAAAGGCAAGGCCAATCCTCAACAAGTGAACGATTTGCTACTAGGAAAGTTGCGTGGTTAGTCAGCTAGACCCCCGTGTAAAAACCATGGCAGATTGCGATTCTTTGCAACGCTTTGTATTAGAGGGTTATGCCATTCGAGGTGAAATTGCTCATTTAGATGATACCTGGCAGCGTGTTTTAGCGCGGCGAAATTACCCACCTGTTATCCAACGTCTGCTGGGGGAGGCTATGGCGGCAGCTTTGTTGTTGTCGGCAACCATTAAATTTCAGGGTCAACTAACCCTACAACTGCAGGGTCAAGGAGCGCTGAAATTATTATTGGTCCAATGCACCAGTGATCGTCAGTTGCGCGGTTTAGCTCGTTGGGAAGATCCTGTGGCAGATGCTCCATTATCTTCCCTGTGTGATCGCGGCACTCTGGCGATTACTTTGGATCTTGGACCACGTCATGCGCCCTACCAGGGCATTGTCCCGCTGACGGGAGATTCCTTTGCGGCAACCTTAGAGACCTATTTCTACCGTTCTGAGCAGTTGCCCACTCGCTTATATTTGGTGGCCGATCAATCTAGATCTGCCGGTTTGCTCTTGCAACAACTACCGAGTGATTTAGAAAATGATACTTGGCAGCGGATACAGGGGTTGAGCGCCACCTTAAACGACACGGAACTATTAAGCTGGGACGGCCCCATGTTGATTTCGCGATTGTTTCCTGAGGACGATATACGTCTCTTTGCAGCACAACCCGTCAGTTTTCACTGTACCTGTTCTCGGGAGCGCATTAGTGCTTTGCTGCGTGCCTTAGGTCGGGATGAAGTACGCGAAATTCATACAGAGCAAGGCAACGTAACAGTAACCTGCGAGTTTTGTGGTATGCCTTACAGCTTTGATGCTGTGGATAGCGAAAGTGTGTTTGTCACGCCGACTCAGCCCTCTTCATCTGATACTCAGCACTAATCTCCCTATGCGTGCCCTGTTCCATCTGTTCCTGGATATTTGTTTATTTCGTAAGGGTCCTCAGCATATCCCGGTTTCGCAAATTTTGCTGAGAGCAACTTTAGTAGCCTATGGGATTTCTGGGTTATTGGTTTTGCTCATCAGTTTAGAACCCGCTCGTGCCTTACTGGTGATGTTGGCAGATATAGTTTTGTTGACAGGGCTAACCTACGGGGTGCTTAATCTTTCAAATTACAGTGGACGTTTTTTGCAAACCCTAACCGCGTTGTTGGGTACCGGTACGTTAGTACAACTGATGGCTTTGCCTGTATCCCTTTGGCTGGGCAAACCCCTGGAACAAGAAACCATAGCTGTGCTACCACAGCTTTTATACATAGCGCTTTTGGTTTGGAGCATCGCGATTATCGCGTATATTCTTCAGCAGGCTTTAGCGGTTTCCCGCAGCCTAGGGATCCTTTACACATTTGGCTATATAGCTATTTCCTGGACCGTCTCAAGCTGGTTAGAGCTACTGGTTTAAAGATCGATCATGCATATCCATATTCTTGGTATCTGCGGTACCTTTATGGCGGGTCTAGCGCTGCTAGCCCGAGAAGCAGGTCATACCGTGAGTGGCTGCGACGCCAATGTGTATCCGCCCATGAGTACCCAATTAGAGGCCGCCGGGATTAAGCTTTTGGAGGGTTACAATCCTGAGCATCTTCAGCCCGCACCAGACAGTATTGTGGTGGGCAATGTAATGACCCGTGGCATGCCTATCGTCGAGTATATGCTCGATCAGGGTATTTCTTATATCTCGGGTCCCCAGTGGCTCTCTGAGCATATTTTGCGTGAGCGTTGGGTGCTAGCGGTAGCAGGTACCCATGGAAAAACCACCACAACCAGCATGTTAGCCTGGATTCTCTATCAGGCAGGTACAGAGACGGGTTTTCTCATCGGTGGCCTGGCGGCCGGTTTTGGTCTCTCAGCCCGCTTGGGAAAGGCGCCTTTTTTTGTGGTAGAAGCGGATGAATACGATACGGCCTTTTTTGATAAGCGCGCCAAATTTGTGCACTATCGACCCCGCACGTTGATTTTAAACAATTTGGAGTTTGATCACGCGGATATTTATCCTGACTTAGCTGCCATTGAGCGACAATTCCACCATTTAGTCCGTATTGTGCCAAGTTCCGGGTTGATCATCACTAATGGACGCGATGAGTATCTAGATGGGGTTCTCGCCCAAGGGTGTTGGACACCGGTAGAAGGTTTTGCCCAAGGCGATTGGGAAGCCCAAGCGTGTGCTCCCGACGGGAGCGAATTTGATGTGTGTTATCGAGGAATACAACAAGGTCGGGTGGTATGGTCCCAATGGGGCATGCATAACGTTTACAATGGTCTTGCCGCCATCGCTGCCGCCCGTCATGTGGGCATAATGCCATCCCATGCCATCCAAGCCTTAAACGGTTTTCCCGGCGTAAAGCGGCGTTTAGAAGTGCGCGGTATGGTCAATGGTGTTACCCTGTACGACGATTTCGCCCATCATCCTACGGCCATTGCCACTACCCTTGCTGGGTTACGAGCACGGGTTGGGAGTCAGCGTATTGTGGCTGTCTTGGAACCACGCTCCAATACCATGCGTATGGGTGTTTTTAAAGATCATTTAGCGGCAGCCTTAACAACCGCTGACCAGGTGTTCCTCTATCAAGCACCTGAACTGCCCTGGAGTCTGCAGGAGGTGATTACTGCCTTGAAGGGTCGCGGACACCTATTGACCTCCATCGAAACCATGGTTTCGGAGATCTGCCGTCAAGCGCAATCCGATGACCACATTCTTATCATGAGTAACGGTGCCTTTGGTAATATTCATGAGCGTCTTTTGACGGCCTTAGCCAATGGTAAAGAGGGAGAATATACGACCGCCTCATGAACCATCCGCTTATTTTGGCTTTGACCGGCGCTTCGGGCGCGCAATACGGCCTTAAGTTGTTGCAGTGTCTGCTTGAGGCGGGAGAAACCATCTATTTGATGCTTTCTAAACCCGCTCAAGTGGTTATCAGTATGGAGACCGATCTCGATTTGCCTGGACGCGCCTCTGAAATTCGCCGTTTTTTTCTCAACCACTACGGGGGTCGACCGGAACAACTGCAGATCTATGGGAAAGAAGAGTGGACAGCGCCAGTCGCTAGTGGATCGGCGATCACCCGAGCCATGGTGGTGTGTCCCTGCACCACAGGGACGTTAGCATCCATTGCTTGTGGAACCAGTGATAACCTCATTGATCGCGCTGCTGATGTTAACCTTAAAGAAAGACGCCCCTTGATTTTGGTGGTGCGGGAGACACCCTTTTCAGCCATTCATTTAGAAAACATGCTCAAATTAGCCCGTTGTGGCGCTACTATTTTGCCAGCTAACCCAGGTTTTTATCATCGCCCGGTCAGCGCGGAAGATTTAGTGGACTTTGTCGTTGCCCGTGTATTAGATCAGTTGGGTATTGCCCATGAGCTACTACCGCGCTGGGGTCAACCCAAGACACCTGAGGTTAGCCAGTAATTAATTGGCGCAGTTCTTCTGTGTGTTGCTGTAATAGAGCCTCGTCGCCACGAGTTTCCACATTGAGCCGCAACAAAGGTTCCGTATTAGAAGCGCGTAGATTAAAACGCCACTGAGAAAATTCTACGCTGATCCCGTCGGTATAATCTAGCTTCGGCTGTTGCGATTCATAGGCTTTCAGAATGTGCTGAATCGAGGCGTCCGTATCAGTCACCCGGAAATTGATTTCGCCGCTACAGGGAAACGCCCGTACACGTTCCTGAACTAGGGTGGACAAGGCTTTTTGGCTACGGCATAACTGTTCCGTGACCAATAACCATGGAATCATCCCGCTGTCACAATAGGCAAAATTTCGAAAATAATGATGAGCGCTCATTTCACCGCCGTAAACGGCGTCTTCCAAGCGCATGCGTTCTTTGATAAAAGCATGGCCAGTTTTGCTTTGGATTGGAATGCCTCCTTTAGCACGTACCTGTTCCAAAGTGTTCCAGGTCAAACGCGGATCATGAATAATTTTAGCCCCTGGATGATGCGCTAAGAGGGCTTCCGCCAACAAACCAACCAGATAATAGCCTTCGATAAATCGTCCTTGCTCATCGAAAAAGAAACAACGATCAAAATCGCCATCCCATGCTAAGCCCAAATCGGCTTGATGTTCCAAAACGGCGTACTGAGTCGTTTCTCGACATTCTGGCAAGAGGGGATTAGGGATGCCGTTGGGGAATTGGCCGTCAGGTTCGTGGTGTAACTTGATAAATTCAAAAGGCAGGTGGGGTTCCAATAAATCAATCACTGGACCAGCGCCGCCGTTACCTGCGTTGACGACAACCTTAAGCGGTTTTAAGTTACCTAGATCAATATAACTCAATAGATGGGCGATATAGTCTGCTTTGCTTTCTTGAAAGGTTTCAGCACCTTTTTGGGTAGAGGAAGGAAAGTCATTTTTTTCAGCTAAGGATTGGATGGTTTTTAAGCCACTGTCACCACTGATGGGCTTAGCATCTTCGCGAACTAGCTTCATACCATTATAGTCCATGGGATTATGACTAGCCGTTACCATAATCCCGCCGTCCGTGCGGTAGTGAAATGTCGCGAAATAAACTTCTTCAGTACCGCAGAGACCGATGTCTAATACGTCGGCCCCGCCCTCCATAAGTCCCTTTGCCAAGGCTTTACTTAGCGTGTGGCTGGTCAATCTTATATCCCGTCCCACCACAACGCGATAGGGATTTAGAAAAGCAGCGTAGGCGCGTCCAATACGGTAAGCAACATCTTCATTCAGTTGGTTTGGCACCTGGCCGCGAACGTCATAGGCTTTAAAACATGATAAAGATTCCATCATATCCATCGCTGTCTTCATGAATTTTATTAAAACAAACCCTCTCTAGGAAGGTTTGCAATAAGTTAAGCAGTTTGCTAACAGCTCTCATCATGGCGTCCGTAAACGTCGTCGAAACGAACGATATCATCTTCCCCAAGGTAGCTGCCAGATTGCACCTCAATGAGTTCTAAAGGAATGATGCCAGGGTTTTCTAGACGATGCTTGATACCCAAGGGAATATAGGTTGACTGATTCTCAGTGAGTAGAAACACCTCATCGCCGCGGGTGACGCGAGCGGTGCCACTGACCACAATCCAATGTTCAGCGCGATGGTGATGCATCTGGGACGATAAACGACCCCCAGGATTAACAGTGATGCGTTTGACTTGAAAGCGGTTGGCATTGTCAGTGGAGTCATAGTTGCCCCAGGGGCGGTAGACCTTGCGATGATGATGGGCTTCTTCCCGGTGCGTTGCTTTAAGTTGATTGACCACACTCTTTACGTCTTGAACGCGATCCCTGGCAGCCACCAACACAGCGTCTGCTGTCTCAATCACCACCGTATCGTTCACGCCCAAGGTTACTACTAAACGATTCTCCGAGCGAATGTAGGAGTTCTGAGTATCGAGTGCTAGGGTGTCTCCCTCGGCTATGTTGCCCTGTTCATCCCGATTACCCACCTTCCACAGGGCAGACCAGGCGCCTACATCATTCCAACCCACATCGAGAGGAACGACAACCGCGTTGGATGTTTTTTCCATAACGGCGTAGTCGATGGAATCACTTGGGCAATTGGCAAAAGTTAGTTTATCTAGACGCAAAAAGTCCAAATCTGTTTTTGCCGCTGACTGTGCCTGTTGGCAACTGTCGACAATTGCCGGTGCAAAATGTTGCATTTCTTCCAGAAAACAAGAGGCTCGGAACATGAACATGCCACTGTTCCAGTAATAGTTACCCGATTCCACATAGCGTTGCGCTGTAACAGCATCAGGTTTTTCTTCAAAACACTCAACTATGTAACCCATGTCATTGGCCAGCGGTTGACCAGCCTGGATATAACCATAACCGGTCTCTGGGTTATCCGGCACAATACCAAAAGTAATCAGCTTCCCAGCCTCTGCGCTGGCAATAGCTTTTACTATAGTTTTTTGAAAACCTGCTACATCTTTAATGACATGATCGGCGGGCAACACTAATAAAATGGGATCTTCATCCTCCAACATAGCCTTAGCATGTAAAGCCGCTACGGTTACGGCAGGCGCCGTATTGCGGCCTATAGGTTCAAGGATTACCGCTTTGGGCATGACCGACAACATATGTAATTGTTCAGCCACCATAAAACGATGTTCTTCATTACATATGACCATAGGGGCTACGGCATCAGCCATAGTTTGAACTCTACCCACGGTGTTTTGGAACAACGTCTGATCGTTTAATAAGGGTAAGAACTGTTTTGGATAAAGTTCTCGTGATAAAGGCCATAAGCGACTACCCGTGCCGCCCGATAGAATGACTGGAATAATCATAGATTGACCCTAGAATTATTACGACCGATAGCGTAATAAGTGAATCCCATTCTGTGCATCTGTAAGGGATCGTAGAGGTTGCGACCATCAAAAATGACAGGATTATTCAGCTTTGTTTTGAGGGTTTCAAAATCGGGACTGCGGAAAATATTCCATTCTGTTACCACAATCAGTGCATCAGCGTTCTCTAATGCCTCGTAAGGCGTGTTACATAACATCAAGTCATCACGATCTCCATATAAACGCTGTGCTTCATCCATGGCGCCAGGGTCATAGGCTTGCACGGTTGCATTAACGGACCAGAGCTTTTCCATCAAAGCTCTGCTGGAAGCCTCTCGCATATCGTCTGTGTTAGGTTTAAAAGCAAGCCCCCAAACAGCAAATCGTCGGCCCTCTAGATTGCCGTCGAAATGATGGTGAACTTTTTTAAACAATACTTGTTTCTGCTGGTCATTGACGGCTTCTACCGTGCGTAGCAGTTGTGCGTTATAGCCGACGTCTTGCGCAGTATGGGTTAACGCCTTAACGTCTTTAGGAAAGCAAGAACCCCCATAGCCACAACCGGGGTAAATAAAATGGTAACCAATCCGCGGATCAGACCCAATACCAACGCGTACCTGTTCAATATCCGCATCGAGTATCTCGGCTAGATTAGCCAATTCATTCATAAAGCTGATCTTAGTGGCTAACAGGGCATTAGCGGCATATTTGGTTAATTCCGCAGAGCGTATATCCACTTCCACCAAACGATCATGATTACGGTTAAAAGGCGAGTAGAGGATACGCAGCAATTCCTTTGTCCGTGGATTATCGGTACCTATAACGATACGATCTGGGCGCATAAAGTCATCAATGGCAGCCCCTTCTTTGAGAAATTCTGGATTAGAAACCACATCGAACTCAAGGTCTGCTTGTCGTTTCTCAAGAACCCCTTTAATGGTTTCCCGCACTTTATCTGCAGTGCCTACCGGTACCGTGGATTTGTTAACGACCACACGATAACCGTCCATTTGTTCACCAATGCCCCGAGCTACAGCGAGCACATGCTGCAGATCCGCGGAACCGTCTTCATCGGGTGGTGTACCGACGGCAATAAACTGAAATAACCCATGAGCAACGCCTTTGGACAAGTCAGTACTAAAGATGAGTCGACCGCTATCAGCATTGCGTTTTATGAGGTCATCCAAACCAGGTTCATAGATAGGCACTTCGCCTCTTTGTAACATATCGATTTTGCGTTGGTCTATGTCGATGCACAAGACATCGTTGCCTACCTCGGCAAGACAAGCGCCTGTCACTAAACCCACGTAACCAGAGCCAAAAATTGTTATTTTCATAAAAGTAATCCTAAAAATTAATTCGTAACTGTAACTTGACAGCGTAACGATCACTAAAAGATAAATTTAAGTGTTTTCAACATATAGAAGTCATTGCTATATTCAATCACGAAAACGTGAAGGGTTGTTAAAGAAAAGTTTCTAAAGGATTATGTAAAATATTTTATAAATTAAAAGGGTTACGGTTTAACTTGAAATCTTTTCAGAGTATTAAATTACACCCTTACTTTACTGTAACACACTAACGAAACGGACTGCGGCTTTGCCGAAGAATGGTTTTTTGCAAATAATAATTTTGCCTTAAATATTGCTTTGAGACAAAGCCAAGTCAGACAATTTACCAAAAAATTATGCCCTTCACTTTCAGCAACTGTTATCACAAGTGATTATGACTATTCTGAATTTCAGCGTCAAAAGCGAATAAGAGACATGGTTAAAACCCGTTTTGCACCTAGTCCCACCGGCGATCTTCATATAGGAGGCGCACGCACTGCATTGTTTTCCTGGTTGTATGCGCGTAAACATGGTGGTCCTTTTGTTTTAAGGATTGAGGATACCGACTTAGAGCGTTCCACACCGGAATCCGTAAATGCTATTTTGGAAGCCATGACTTGGCTAAGTTTAGACTATGAAGAAGGACCTTTTTATCAAACCCAGCGTTTTGAACGTTACCAGGAAGTCCTGCGCCAACTGATGGCGGAGGGTAAAGCCTATTACTGCTATTGCACCAAGGAGGAGTTAGATGCTCTCCGCAGCGATCAACTCGCCCGTAAGGAAAAGCCTCGTTATGATGGACGTTATCGGGATTATCAAGGTCCTCCTCGGGAAGGTGTTGAGCCTGTTATTCGTTTTAAAAATCCCCTGCACGGGGAAGTGATTGTCGATGATTTGATTCGCGGTCGAATCGTTTTTAGGAATAACGAATTAGACGATCTTATCATTGCCCGTGCCGACGCAAGTCCCACTTATAATTTTTGCGTTGTCGTAGATGACATGGACATGGGGATTACCCATGTCATTCGTGGTGACGATCACATCAACAACACACCACGACAAATCAATATTTTGCAAGCCCTTGGTGCGCCACTCCCTTGCTATGCCCATGTGCCGATGATCTTGGGAGCGGACGGAAAACGCTTATCCAAACGTCACGGCGCAGTAAGCGTGATGCAATATCGGGATGAAGGTTATCTGCCGCAAGCCTTATTAAACTACCTGGTGCGTTTAGGTTGGGCTTATGGCGATCAGGAAATTTTTTCTCTAAACGATATGATTCAGCTATTTGATCTCAAAGCTGTCAACAGAGCGCCTTCAACTTTCAATCCTGAAAAATTATTGTGGTTAAATCAGCATCATCTAAAAGAAGCAGAGCCTTTGGATGTGGCCCGCCACCTAAGCTGGCATATGGGACAGTTAGGCATTGATCCCAGCCAGGGTCCTACACTGGTGGAAGTGGTTAAAGCGTTTCGGGAGCGGTCTAAAACTTTAAAGGAAATGGCCGAGTCAAGCCGGTTTATTTATCAAGAATTTGAAAATTACGATGAGAAAGCTGCAAACAAACATTTAAACAAAGAAATTGAACCTTGTCTTCTTCGTCTACAAGCGTCTTTACAGGCTTTGTCCGAATGGCGTGCCGAGTCGATCCATAGGGTAATCGGCCATGTGGCCGAACAGCTAGGGTTAAAAATGGGTAAAGTGGCGCAACCACTACGGGTTGCGGTTTCGGGTACTGCAGTTTCACCACCCATCGATATCACTCTCGCATTGTTAGGTCGGGAGAACACGCTACGACGTATAGAACGGGCTTTAAATTTTATTCACCGCTGACCGATTACTCATTTTTGGCAGCGCGAATAAATTACCTTATTCGCATGGCGCTTTATGTATAAGCATTGAATTAAAATATTGACACTTTTCGAGTGTTGTTCTACCATACACAGCTCGTTTTTTGGGGCCATAGCTCAGCTGGGAGAGCGCCTGCATGGCATGCAGGAGGTCGGCGGTTCGATCCCGCCTGGCTCCACCAAAGTCTTTGCTTTTCCAATTTTACCTTCACTTAGGTCCCCATCGTCTAGAGGCCTAGGACACAGCCCTTTCACGGCTGTAACAGGGGTTCGAATCCCCTTGGGGACGCCATATGCCACTTTTGCTATCCAAACCGGGCTAGCTAACTGCGGATCTAGTCGCATTGCTCATGGATGTGCTTTTCTAATTTTCCCCACCAGGTACTCTTCTTCAGTAATGTTATTGCTTTAATAACAAAGAATATTCCGACAATTTTTCCAAGAAATATTTAATCAATCAAACACGGTTACTGCTGGTGTTTGGGTACGGACATCTGGGGTATCTTTATCTATAGAGTGAAATGTAATTTGCCACATACGCTTAAAGGTTTACTCTAAGAAGCTGTTTCAAAACCGGCTCATGTCCTTGACTTAAGCGTTACAGCACCTTCTCCGCTGCTCATTTACCTTATGTAAACTGCGCTGCTCGAAGGCGCTGCGCCTTGATTCAACGAACCTATGCGAGTTTTTGAAACAGCTTCTAAACTGAATTTTACCCAATAGTGTTATTAATGACTTCTTATGAACTAAGCGTTGTTCAGACGGACATGAGTATGACAATAAATCGCATTATGTGCCATTTGCGAGACATTCCTGAGGGCAGTAGCAAGGGTTTTGCAATTGCCCAAGATGCTACTTTCGCCGAGACTAAAGTAGCGGTCGAGGTACAAGACGGTTGGGTAGTCAGTAAGGAAAACCTGGACTCGTCCCATGGTTGAAACAGTTGTTCAAGTCAACGACCTCAGTAAACTTTATGGCTTAGTAAAGGCTGTAGACAGTATTACTTTCCAAGTGGGAAAAAACAAAACCTGTGCCCTATTGGGGGGAAATGGGGCAGGCAAAACCACCACTATCGCCATGCTTCTTGGCTTGTTATTACCCAGTGCAGGAGAAGTGCGTATTTTGGGTGAAGATATGCTGCGCCATCGCTATCGGGTGCTACCGAGGATGAACTTTTCATCTCCCTATGTGGATCTACCCCAACGTCTCACGGTTGCTGAAAACCTGACTGTCTATGCACGCCTTTACGGTCTCCGCAAAGTGCGTAAACGGGTGGTGGAGTTGGGCGGGAAATTGGATATCGAGCGTTTTTTTAAACGCCCCTATGGCAGTCTTTCAGCAGGTCAGAAAACCCGAGTGGCGCTTGCTAAAGCCCTGCTCAATAAGCCTGAGCTTTTGTTGTTGGATGAACCGACCGCTTCCCTTGATCCGGATACAGCCGATCGGATGCGGCAGATATTGATGACCTATCAAAGGAGTAGTGGAGCCACGCTGTTGATGGCCTCGCACAATATGAGTGAAGTGGAGCGGATGTGTGATCAAGTGATTATGTTACGCCAGGGGCAAATCGTCGCTAGCGGCGCACCCCGGGAGTTGATGCATCGCTACGGTCGCCGGGATATGGAAGCCGTATTTTTAGATATCGCCCGCGGTATTGAAAACCGTGAGATCGCCGTATGAACGGATTTTCCCCGTCGCGTATCGGAGCCATGGTACTGCGTTACGCCTATCTATTACGGGGATCTTGGCCTCGTGTGTTGGAACTCGCTTATTGGCCCACGGTACAGATGATTTTGTGGGGATTTATTACCCAGTATTTTAAAAGCAACAGTAGTTTACTCAACCAAGCGGCGGGTTTGCTTATCTCAGGTGTACTGCTTTGGGACGTTCTGTTCCGCAGTCAGTTGGGCGTATCGGTGGTGTTTTTTGAAGAACTCCATTCGCGCAATCTAGGGCATTTATTTGTTAGCCCCTTACGCCCTTATGAGCTTATCTGCGCCCTCATGGTGATCAGTTTGATGCGCACCCTGATCGGTGTCGGGGCTGCTGCGGGGTTAGCTGTTCCCTTCTATGGCTATTCGATTTTAGAGATGGGTCTGCCACTCTTGGGTTTCTTAGCCAGCCTTATGGTGATGGGGTGGTCCGTGGGTCTTATGGTGGCTGCCCTCGTCCTGCGCCATGGCGTGGGGGCGGAAAGTATTGCCTGGATTGCTATTTTCGCCCTAGCGCCCATTAGCGGCATCTACTACCCCATCGCCACATTGCCTGATTGGTTGCAGCCGGTGGCGTTAGCATTGCCCTCTAGTCATGTGTTTGAGGGTATGCGAGCAGTGTTGTTGACGCAGACGGTACGGTTGGACTTTATGTTCTACGCGACACTACTCAATGGGTTGTATTTAGGATTAGGCGTCAGTGTTTTTCTATTTACATTTCGCCTGGCGCGCCAGCGTGGATTGTTATTTCAATCGGGAGAATGACAAGGGAGTATTGGCATTATAGTTATGGAAAAAGTGGATTGTGTTGTTATCGGTGCAGGCGTCCTTGGCTTAGCGGTGGCTCGCAAACTGGCTCAAATCGGACGTGAAGTCATCGTGTTAGAAGCTGCAAAAACCGTAGGTACGGAGACTTCATCCCGTAATAGCGAAGTCATTCATGCAGGGATTTACTATCCCCAAGATAGTCTAAAGGCGCGTTTCTGTGTCGCGGGTCGCCAGGCGCTCTATCGCTACTGTGAGGCGCGTCATGTGCCACACCGGGCCTGCGGCAAGCTGATCGTGGCAACCAACAAGGCACAAATCTCTATCCTCCAACAGCTCAGTGAAAAAGCTATCTGCAATGGCGTTACGGATCTGTATTGGTTAAGTCCCGATCAAGTGCATGAACTAGAACCCGCCATCCGCTGTATGGCCGCGTTGCGTTCCCCATCCAGCGGTATTATCGACAGTCATGGGTTTATGCTGGCGTTACAGGGGGATGCGGAACACGCAGGCACCCTGTTCGCGTTTTTGAGTCCTGTTGCGTCAGGAGCAATACAAGAAGACGGAATCGTTCTTGACGTGGAAGGCGATGAACCCATGCAGTTGCTAGCCCACAGCGTCATTAATTGTGCCGGGCTGCATGCAGCCCAGGTGGCTAAGCGGCTACGGGGATTTCCGTCAAAATGGGTGCCCGACTACTATTATGCTAAGGGTAATTACTATGTCTTGGCTGGCCGCTCACCGTTTCAAAGTCTTATCTATCCGGTGCCAGAGCAGGCCGGTTTAGGGGTTCATGTGACCCTCGACATGAGCGGACAGGCCCGTTTTGGCCCAGATGTAGAGTGGGTGGATGAAATTGATTATCAGGTGGATCCTAGGCGGGCCGATAGTTTCTATGAGGCAATTCGCTGTTATTGGCCTGACCTTCGGGATGGCGATCTTCAGCCCGGCTATGCGGGTATCAGGCCTAAGCTCCAGCCTCCTGGAGCGCCAGCGGCGGATTTTCTGATTCAAGGTCCAGAAGACCACGGTATCAAAGGCTTAGTGCATCTATTTGGTATAGAATCACCTGGTCTGACAGCTGCACTGGCCATTGCCGACCATGTGGCTGATAAGCTGGCGGCTTGAGTAATCAGGACTATTGCTGCTGGTTCTTTTTTTGGTTCTCAATTGCTTGGACGAATACTCATCAAATCATATACGATCAACAAGACGTTTTTGTTTCAGGAATAGCTTCTGGTCATTCGCTAATTTTAATACGGATCCAAAATATCTATCTCTTCAGAACAATTCTTAAAATCATCTATATTGCGAGTCACGATTACCATTCTGTGGAGTTGCGCTGTAACAGTAATAAGACTATCAATAATAGGCAGTTTTTTACCATCAGCTTCTGAATGACCACAAAGACTCGCCCAAGCATTTAACAAAATGGCATCGATGGCAACTATTCGACCTTTAAAGCGTTCTTCGAGATGATTAATCCAGTTACTAATTTTTTGCGCCCTGGCTTTGTTATCATGTGCAGGTTCTTTTATTCGAAGTTTGTAATAACCTTTCCTAAGTTCCGCAATAGCTAAACAGCTAAGATACAAATTTCGTTCATCTTGATTATCCAGCCACCCAATTACTTTTTGGGATGGTTTCTTTTTCAAATATTCCGAAACAATGCATGTGTCGAGTAAATAATTCATAGCTCAATATCTCTACCTACATCTTGATTCCTTGCAAATAACACCTCTTCATCGTCATCGAGCATTGGCATCAGAAGCGCTGAAGACAGTGGTGTAGAAGGTTGAGCCAACTTTCTGTAATCGTTTGTTGATAAGACAACGGCCGCTGGCTTGCCATGGACAGTGATAAATTGAGGTACGCCTTTATCGGCTTCTTTAACCAGTTGGCTCAGTTTGTTTTTTGCCTCTTGTAGTTGCCATTCATTATTTGCAACACCCATGCCATCACCCTTTTATCTAGACAGTCTAGCCATAATAGCATGGATATTAAAAAATTTATCCTTTTTTCTATCCTGATGCCAAACGATGAGCATGGCGGGTGGTTTCTGGAAGCCGATAGCGGGTGCAACAACCCATAACATAAGCGATGGCGGTTTCCAGGCTGATGCGATGTCCTGATGAGATATATAATGGTTTTACATTAACTCGGGTACGCAGTACCGCGCCGATCACTTCCCCACCGTCTTGCAAATTTGTCCAGGCGCCTCGTTCTTGGGGTACAGCGTCATGGGTACCCCATAGGCGACTTTTAGCAACGCCGATGCTGGGAATATCCACCAGCAGACCCAAATGGCTGGCAATACCTAGGCGTCGTGGGTGGGCGATGCCTTGTCCGTCGCAGAGCAACAAATCCGGTGGTTGAGAAAGTTGCGCCAAAGCATCGAGTACGGCAGGAATTTCCCGAAACGATAACAAACCCGGCACATAAGGAAATCCCGTTGGACAGTGGGCAATAGCGGTTTCTTGCAGGGTTAATGCTGGGTAGTTTAATACGGCAACCGCGGCTCGGGTAACTCGACCTTTATCCTCAAAACCCACGTCAACTCCAGCTACACGATGAACGCTACTCAACTGGTCTTCAATTATTAGGTGTTTTCGTAATTCTTTTTGCAGGGCTATGGCTTGTTTCGGCGTGAGATTCCAAGGATGTTGGAGAGCGCCAGCCATGGACATATTTTGCCGGTTTTAGCGTGTTAAAATGAATTGCGTTTAACGCCGACCTAATCGATACAAAGCCAATTCTCCCAACAGGTTGGGTAACAGCCGTAGGCCAAAACTGGAACGATGAGCATAGTCCACAACGGCTCGCTGAAGAATAGTGATGCCTTTGTGGCGGCACAGTTTTTCAAAATCTTGAATCGTAAATAAATGAATATTGGGTGTATTGTACCATGCATAGGGAAGAGTTTTTTTAACCACGGGCATATGTCCCCCGAAGGTAAGCTGAACACGGCATTTCCAATGGCCAAAATTTGGGAAGGTAACGATGCCTTCTCGGCCTACGCGCAACATTTCATCCAGCAGTCGTTCCGTGTGCTGCACCGCTTGCAGGGTTTGCGTCATAATCACGTAGTCAAAAGCGGCATCATTAAAGTCTGATAAGCCGGCTTCTAGATTAGTATGGATAACGTTGACGCCCGACTGTACAGACTCGATGATTTTGTCTTCGTCAATTTCGAGACCGTACCCCTGCACCTGTTTATGGTCCCTTAAATGGGCCAACAAAGTACCATCACCGCAGCCCAAGTCCAAAACTGTTGTGCTAGGGCGCACCCATTTTGCAATAGTGGTAAGGTCAGGCCGCTGCATCGTCACACACTTCCCGAGCCACGTTTTGCAGATACGCACTGAGGGTTGCCTGGTACTTAGGGATAGGCATAAGAAATCCATCGTGGCCTTGCTCGGCTTGGATTTCGGCATAGCTAACTTGTTTTTCCGCCGCCACCAGATCCCTTACGATCTCATGGGATCGGCTGGGAGCGAAACGCCAGTCGCTGGTAAAAGAAATAACCAAAAAGCGAGCTTTTGCGCGTCGAAAAGCGGCAACTAAATCATCATTAAAATCGACAGCAGGATCGAAATAATCTAAGGTCTTGGTAATTAATAGATAGCTATTAGCATCGAAACGGTCCACAAAAGCGTTGCCCTGATAGCGGAGATAACTTTCCACTTGAAACTCAGAATCGAAGTGATAATACAGTTTGTCCTTATGCAGTTCGCGGCCAAATTTAGCCCGCATGCCTTCATCGGAAAGGTAGGTGATATGACCCAGCATACGGGCTAACATAAGACCACGGCGCGGGACAACGTCATGTTCATAGTAGCGTCCTTGATGAAAATCGGGATCAGAGAGAATCGCTTGCCGGGCCACCTCATTGAAGGCAATATTCTGCGCCGATAAGCGTGGTGCTGCGGCAATCACTACTGCATGGCGTAAACGATCTGGAAAGTCGATGGCCCACTGCATAGCCTGCATGCCACCGAGGCTACCTCCGATCACCACCGCCCAAGTGGTGATGGCTAACCGATCGGCCAGCCGAGCTTGACTGCGTACCCAGTCTTTAACCGTGACGATGGGAAAATCCGGGCCATAGGGTTTGCCGGTTTCGGGATTAATCGACATAGGACCCGTGGAGCCTTTGCAGCTACCCAGATTATTACAACACACGACAAAAAACTTCTCGGTATCAATGGGTTTACCAGGTCCAATACTGGACTCCCACCAACCCGGTTTACGATCATTAAGATCGTGGTAACCGGCAGCATGATGATCTCCCGAAAGGGCATGACAGATAAGCACAGCATTACTGTGGGTAGTATTCAGGGCGCCATAGGTTTCGTAGATCAGTTCATAACTGGATAACGTCTGTCCGCAATCCAGGGCCAGTGGCTCATCAAAATGCAGTGTTTTGGGCGTGACCAAACCAACAGAATCAGAAGCATCAAAGGAACTATACATAAGTGCGCTGGGGCAGATATATAGCGAAGAATCTAAGTAAAGGAGTCATTTGGTGTTTTTTCCATTAGCCCCCTACCATAAATCGAATACCCATATCCCGTAATGGTGCCACCAGTATGATCTTGAGTAACTGTAAGGCGATTAAAACTAAAATAGGCGACAAATCGATGCCGGAGATGGGGGGTAGCACACCGCGAGCAGGACGTAGGACTGGCTCGGTTAGCTGGTAGAGCAAAGTCACCACAGGATGACTCGGATCAGGATTTACCCAACTCAAGATGGCTTGAATGATGACTGTCCAGAAAAGCACGTTGAGTAGCAAGTTTAACAGCTCTGCGAAGGCGACTAAGAGAACACCCCCGAATTGAACGCTTTGATTATTCAATAGAAAGACTAGCGTTAGCTCGATGACCTGTAATCCCAGCATCAGAACCACAGCGGCCATATCGACTCCCAGATAGCCTGGAATAAGACGTCGCATGGGAAGTAGCGGCGGATTGGTGATTTTTACTAAAAATTGTACTAACGGGTTGTAGAAATCCGCCCGGACCCACTGCAGAAGAAAGCGCAGCATCACGGCTAAGATATAAAAACCAAACAGGGTTTGAACGAGAAACACCCCTGCGTTATTCACATAAGCCCCGCTGTTCATGGTTGTTCTCCCAATAAATCCCCTAGTTCCCGTGCTCGTTGGCAAGCCGCTTCTAAGGCGTTGACAAATAAAGTTTCTAGTTGTCCTTCCTGCAAGACTTTAAGGGCGCACTCTGTAGTGCCGCCCGGCGAGGTCACGCGATTGCGCAGTAAAGCTGGACTCTGGGGGCTTTCTAGGGCCATTTTAGCAGCGCCAAAGGCTGTTTCCAGCGTCAGCAAACGTGCTTGTTCCTCACTAAGACCTAGTTTAATACCCGCTTGTTCTAACGCTTCCATCACTAGAAAAAAGTAGGCAGGTCCGCTACCGGATAGCGCGGTGACACTATCTAAAAGATTTTCATCATTTACCCAAATGGTCAGCCCTACCGCACGTAAAATGGACTCGGCAAGTTGCTGTTGTTGGTCAGAAACATGCGGGTTGGCATAAAGAGCCGTGGCGCCACTTTTAACCAGGGCAGGGGTATTTGGCATGCTGCGAACGATGGCGACCTGATCGCCTAGCCAGCGTCTTAAGTCTGGTTCCCGAACGCCAGCAGCCACTGAAATAACTAGAGGTCGATAACGCTGTATAGCGGTTGCAAGGGGTTTTGCAACCTCTCGCAATACCTGCGGTTTAACAGCCAAGACGAGCACTGAAGCAGGTTCGACAACAGCATTATTATCGGCGTGGGTATGAACCTTAAATTGGTTATGGAGCCTTACTCGCTGTTCGCTACTCGGGTCAGCCACCCAAATGTTGGTTGGCAGACAACCATCGGCAATCAATCCGCCGATTAAGCTACTCGCCATATTACCACCGCCAATAAAGGCTATAGGAGTTGTTTTCATAGCTATCTATGACCTTACAGTTGAAGAAACGCCTTGCGAAAACTACAACCTAGATCGCTATTTGGCAATCACGGCAGGAGCAGCACTTTAGCAGAATTAACGACTTTTGCTAGAAAGCAGTTTGAGGGTTTGCGCACGAACGCTGCTAACACGATTATCTTTTTGATAAATTTCAAAGACCTTGCGTTTTTTTAGTGCATTGAGCCGTTGATAAAAAAGATAGGTTCCCATGAACTGTTCACGCAATGCGGTCTCGAAGTCCCCCTGTTGCAAGCCGAGCGGTAGTCGTTCTACCGAACCAAGGGTATTCAATATACCTGCATCTTCTGTCGTAACGGGGCTAGTGGCAAGTCGTTTGGCGTCAGATTCCACTTCTCGTAAATGATCGTCGGCAGGGGCTGCTTGACCATATAAAGGATTAATAATTAAAAGGCTGCCTACGATAAGGCAAAGCAACCTGGTTTTAGTATAAAACCCAGGCGTCAAAAACATGCCATTTCCTCTTTGCTAAAAGCATTTGAATACTTGACTATCCCATGCGCTGTGTTAATAAAGTGTTTTAATCAAGATGCAGCAATATGTCTTTCGTTTAAAGACGCGGCCCAAAAATGGCTGTGCCTACTCTTATTAAGGTCGCGCCTTCAGCTATAGCAGCCTCTAGATCGGCGGACATTCCCATGGACAGAGTATCCATTGCAAGACCGCTTGCTGCGAGCTTTTCCTGAAGTTCCCGTAACTGAGCAAATGGGCGGCGCTGTTGGTCGAAGGTATCGTTCAAGGCCGGTACCGCCATTAAACCGCGCAACTGCAAACGGGGTAGTTTACTGACTGCAGAAGCTATGCCAGATATTTCTGCAATATGTATGCCGTGTTTTGTCAGTTCGTCGCTGATATTTACCTGGAGACAAATGTTTAAAGGCGGTAAAGATGTGGGGCGTTGTTCATTCAATCGTTGTGCGATTTTAAGACGATCCACACTGTGTACCCAGCTAAAATTCTCAGCAATCTGACGTGTTTTATTAGATTGAATAGGACCAATAAAATGCCAATGCAATTCTAGATCCGCTAGATCTTGCATCTTTTTTAAGGCTTCTTGCACATAATTTTCTCCAAAATGATGCTGACCAGCTGTAGCAACGGTGACGATAGCGGTTGCTGCTTGTTTTTTGCTAACCGCAATTAAACCAACCGATCCCGGTAAACGGCCAAAACGCTTCTCAGCGTCTCGTATGCGTGCCCGGACATTGTGAAGATTATCAATAATATTAAGCATGAGAATTCCCATCATGCAAGACGAGCATGACCCTTACAGTCCACGGAAAATTGACATTTGCGCTAAAATAAATTGGTGCATTTTTTGCATTATTCCTGCGTTAGATGAATCAGCTCAAATAGAAAGGAATACTTTTATGCATAATCTGGACGATTTATTAACGTTTGCTGTAAAGAATAAGGCTTCGGATCTCCATCTCTCTGCTGGACTTCCACCTATGATTCGCGTTGATGGGGAGGTAAAACGTATCAACTTGCCAGCCCTCGAACATAAGGAAGTTCATCGCTTAATTTACGACATTATGCAAGACAACAGCCGTAAGGAATATGATGAAACTTTGGAATGCGACTTTTCCTTTTCAGTACCTAAGCTAGCCCGCTTCCGTGTCAATGCCTTTAAGCAAGACCGTGGCGCTGGCGCAGTTTTTAGAACCATCCCTACTGAAGTGTTTACCTTAGAAGATCTCAACTGCCCTGCGGTTTTTCGGGACATCATACAGGTACCGCGAGGTTTGATTCTAGTCACCGGTCCTACAGGTTCTGGTAAATCTACCACGTTGGCCGCCATGATCGATCATAAAAATAAGAACGAATATGGTCATATACTGACCATCGAGGATCCCATCGAGTTTGTTCACGACAGCAATAAATGCCTCATCAACCAACGTGAAGTCCATCGCGATACTAAGAGCTTTAACAACGCACTGCGCTCAGCGTTGCGCGAGGACCCCGATATTATTCT
This sequence comes from uncultured Candidatus Competibacteraceae bacterium, assembly GCA_964423745.1. Taxonomy (GTDB): domain Bacteria; phylum Pseudomonadota; class Gammaproteobacteria; order Competibacterales; family Competibacteraceae; genus CAYRGG01. Next base: position 20,700 of record CAYRGG010000047.1, read on the forward strand.
GGTGGGCGAGCTGCGCGATCTGGAGACAATCCGTTTGGCGTTAACAGCGTCGGAAACTGGACATTTAGTATTTGGCACCCTCCACACCAGCTCTGCCCCCAAAACCATTGACCGTGTCATCGATGTTTTTCCAGCTGGCGAGAAAGCGTTGGTGCGCTCCATGCTATCTGAGTCTTTGCGAGCTGTTATCTCCCAGACATTGTTAAAGAAAATTGGTGGTGGTCGTGCGGCGGCTTACGAGATAATGATCGGTACACCTGCGGTTCGTAACCTTATTCGGGAAGACAAAGTTGCGCAGATGTATTCAGCCATCCAAACGGGCAGCTCCTTCGGGATGCAAACGTTGGATCAACATCTTCTGCAATTGGTTAAATCTGGTCTAATAAGTAAGCAGGACGCTATGTCTAAGGCGAAAAGTCCTGAGCAGTTTAGATAACCATTCAGAGTGCATGCAGATAGCTAGAACAGGTGATGGTTTTAATAAAAACCATCACCCAATCATTGATATTGCTGCTGACAAAACCAGCTTTCTAAAATGATGGCGGCCGCCAGCGCATCTATGGCTGTTTGCTTATGATGGCTTCCGTGAGTTTGCTTTTCTTTTAAATAGTTTTTTGCTGCGTATGAAGACAGGCGTTCGTCAATAGTTTCCACCGGTAACTGATAACGTGACTGCAAATCTTGGCTAAAGTGCAGGGCAGCTTTAGTGACTGTGTTAGGTGTACCATCGGCATGATAGGGAAGACCTACCACAAAAAGACCTGGTTGCCATTCATGGACAAGGTAAGTGATAGTATCCCAATCGGGTAATCCGCTGCGCATTTTAAGGGTAACAAGAGGACGGGCCGCCTGGGTAATGTGTTGACCGATGGCCACACCAATACGAACCGTACCAAAATCAAATCCCATGACTGTCTCTACGGAAGACATCGACATGATCTCTTACAACCCAATATCAATAGGACGATTTCTCTTAAGGAGCGCACGCCTCAAGCGTGACCTGCGTCGCCCGAGAGGAGATTTAAATCAACTCCCAATAGCGCAGCTGCAGCCGCCCAGCGTTGTTCATTTGGCGTGTTAAAGAGGATACTTTCATCAATGGGTACTGACAGCCAGGCATTCTGCCCTAATTCTTGTTCTAATTGTCCCGGTCCCCAACCGGCGTAGCCTAGAGCAACCAAAGCTTGCTCGAAACCTTCGCCTTGGGCTAGGCCATGTAAAATATCCCGGGATGTGGTAATACCTATTCTATCCGTAACTTGAAGTGTGGAGCCCCAATGACCCAGGGGTGTATGCACAACAAATCCTTGCTCCGGTTGTACAGGGCCACCTGCATAGATGGGCATGGTGGCTATCTTTGGCAAAGCGACTGGAATTTCCAAATGTTCCAGTAGTTCTCCAAGAGTGAGGTTTAATGGTCGGTTGATGACAATGCCTAAAGCACCGTTAGCATTGTGTTCGCCAATGTAGCTAACCGTTTGAGAAAAGTTTGGATCGACCAAACTTGGCATGGCCATTAGAAAGTGATTGCTGAGATAAGTGGTTTCTGTCATGGCGAATGGGGTCAAGCTCTGCTGTCCAGTTTATTGATCGCCTTGTTGCGCTTAACGTTTTATCGAAATGTCCATTGATGCTTAATGCGCAACACATCGTATTGACGGCGAAGCGTATCGGGAAAAGGTGCATAAGGAGCTGCTTCGGTCACAATACGTCGGATTGTAGCGTCTAGCTGTTTATTTCCAGAAGATCGAATGATGAGGATATCTCCTAAACTTCCATCAGCGCGAATGGCAACGTCTAAAATCGGTGCTTTGCCTTTACTCTGCCGCAATGTGCGTGGCAAATTGAGTTCACCCACACGCTCTACTTTTTCCACCCAATATGCCGCATAGGCGCCATCAGGTGTAGTGGTGTTGTAAAGATCTGCGTGTTTTTCTCGGGCATTACCGAGCCGATCCTGATCAGCTGAAAGACGCGCTTGACGTACGCCTTGATCTAACAGGTCTGCAACACTAAGTGTTGTCAATGCCGACCCACTGGAAGTAGGGGTAGGTTTAGCAGGAGCTTTAGCTGGAGTCGCTGATGGTGGTTGCTCATACTCAGAGGGTAGGGCAGTAGCGGGAGTCGGTGTTGTAATGAGTTTTGCAGTATCATGCAAAGATTTTCTAGGAGCTGTTTCAGGCACAGGAGGCAATGCAGGTTTTTGAGGTCCTGAAACCTTAGGTGGTGCTGTATGGGTAGTGGTGTCTTGCTGGCCACCTGCGGGTTTCAAAAAACTCACATTTAAACTCCATGCAGGGCTTTTGGTAGGGGCAGTAAGCTCGCTAAATTGAATACCCAAAATAAGCAAACCATGCACCCCTATAGCTAAGGCAAGGGCAAACTTAAAATAGGAATTTTTACTTTCGTTAAAAGAGTATGTGCTTACTGAGAAAAAAGTCATACGTTTATTATCCCATAGTCTATGGGGTCTGCGTCAGCTGGCTAGCAATCCTATCCATCAGATCTCCGCAAATATCTAGCCCAAATTGGGCGTCCAATTCCCGGGCGCAGGTTGGGCTTGTAACATTGATCTCGGTCAAATAATCTCCAATAACATCTAAACCAACAAACAATAAACCCATATCCCGCAGTTTAGGACCGACTTGTTTGCAAATCCAGTGGTCACGTTCATTGAGGGCAATACCTTTGCCAAGGCCGCCAGCGGCTAAGTTGGCGCGGGTTTCACCATGAGCCGGGATACGAGCCAGCGCATAGGGCACCGGTTCGCCGTCGATAAGCAAAATCCGCTTGTCACCGGACGAGACTACTTCGGGTAGGTATTGCTGAGCCATGGCAAGGTTTTGCCCTCGCGCCGTCAGCGTTTCTAAAATCACATTGACATTTGGGTCATCCGTCTGCAGCCGGAAAACCAATGTACCACCCATGCCCCCTAGGGGTTTAACAATAATATCACCCTCTATCTTCAAAAAATCTTTAATTCGCGCTTTGTCAGAGCTGATGACCGTTGCTGGAAAGCATTCAGGAAATTGAATCACAAACAATTTTTCGTTGGCGTCCCGTAGACTGCGTGGTCGATTTACCACCAATGCGCCGCTTGCTTCAGCTTGCTCAAGGATATACGTGGTGTAAATGTACTCCATATTAAAAGGAGGATCTTTACGCATTAGGATGACGTCCAACTCTTTTAAGGGAAGGTCTTTTTCGCCATCAAAACTAAACCAATTATTAGGTTTGTCTTCCACCTTAAGGTATCGGGAACGTCCAAAGGCTTCTGTATCTCGCAAATAAAGATCTTGTTGTTCAAAATAATGCAGGGTCCAACCCCGGGCTTGCGCCGCGAGTAACATAGCGAAGGTGGTGTCTTTTTTGGTTTGAATGGAACCGATAGGATCCATGACCACGCCCAATTGCAGTGTCATTACAGCCCTTCCCTAAAAAAAGTAGCTATATTTTATCTGGACGCCCTGGCCTTATGTAAGTCCATATAAAGAATTCATGACCTAAATTGACAATGTTTACTGAATGCCGTTTTAGCACCACTCGTAAAATATGCTAAACGTCAATTTATAGACTCTACAAACTATTCTTAGCCAACTTGATGACAAATTTCTGTCAGTCAAGAGGGTACTTTCCTCTCCGCCCGTAGGCAGCTGTTTATGACAAGGGATGTCCGTCTTTGAGGCGCGTATACATAGTATCCAGAATGATTTCAAATAACCTTTGTTGTGATTGATTGGCAAGATATTTGCTCCGTCTTGATGTTATTTAGGATGGGATACTAAAGCTAGCACGGTTTTTGCTTAAGAAGATTTGAGTCAGAAAATCCATGGGGCGACAAAGACCTTTGGACGTTTGACAAGATAATTTTTAGTTCCCGTTAAAAACGCAATGGGAAACCACTGTGAATAAGCAACATCGGTGCTGGTGAAAGCCTTGATAGAGAAAAACGATAGAGCAAATGGATTGTGCCACAACAGATTCAGTAGAAAGCCGATTCAGAGCCAATTGTGACAAAACGTTACACTGATTCAGTGGGATTGCTTGGTGACAAATAGAGTTTGAAGAACAAGCAGCATCTCCCAAGACAACTGAAAAGGCGCACCAAAGCGCGATGAGTCAAATCAGCTTAATAGTTAGGATAAGTGTTATACACAACGGCAACAAGTGTAAAGCGAGAAAATTGTGAACAACGAAGTTTACCCACACCCTCTTTTATTGCTGCAAGAGATTGATAAGCGCAATCAGCAGCGGGTTCAGGCGAAGACACCAGGAGAATCGCAGCCTGCTAGCAGGCGCGGACGTTTGGCCGTGCGTGTGGGTGCCTGGCGTTTACTGTTTTCAATGGACGATGTTAAAGAGATCATACCGGTTCCACGGGTTACTCAGGTTCCTGGTGTAAAAGACTGGTTATTGGGTATTGCCAATCTACGAGGAGCCGTGGTTTCTGTTATTGATCTGTATCGGTTTTTTTGCGAAGAACCTACTAGGTTAGGATCCAATAGCCGACTTATCGTCGTGGTTTCTGGTGAATGGAGCTATGGTTTGCTGGCGGATGAAGTCATCGGAATGAGGCATTTTAATTCGGTGAATAAATTATCTACCTTAGACGCGGTTCATGCTCAGCTTCGTCTCTATCTCACAGAGGGTTTCGAGATGGAGCAACAGCAATGGCTATCGTTTAATGTCGATCAATTTCTAAATGAACCAAAGTTTTTGAATGCAGCGAGTTAGGATTATTAAAGTTATTTATTTGAGTGAGTTTGCCATTGAGCGGCAAAGGAGATAATTGGAAATGAACGAATCCTCGACACAGCAAGGCAGCTCTTTTCTGCAGTATGCGGTGCTCATAGTTAGTTTAGTAATATCCATTGTTTTAATGGGTCTGATTTTTGTGGTTTTAGAGCGACAAAACCGCATGAGCGAAACCTACCTTGCTGTAACTGCAGAGCAGCGTTTGCTTTCCCAACGCATAGTGACTCAGGTTTTGGACGCATCTCAAGGACAAAAAGAAGCTTTTGAGAATCTCAAGGTTTCTAAGAATCGGTTCGAAGAAATTTTGAATTTACAAAAAAATGGTGACCCATCCACTAATCTGCCTTCGTCTCCAAGTCAGACACTAGCCTATGTAGAAGATTTAGAGGTACGCTGGCAGCCCATCCAAGCGGGCGTTGAAGGGGTTCTGGCTGGCAAGCGGTCAGTCCTTTCCGTGAGCGATTTTGTGCCTTTGTTAGAGGGTCTTTTACCACAGCTGCTGGAATTTTCCGATGATATTGCCAAACGCCTAGTGCAGGCTAGAAGTGCTTCTGCAAATCAGGTTTATGTGGCTGCCCGCCAGTTGCTCCTGGGTCAGCGTATTCAAAGCAATCTCAATTTAGTACTGAACGGCGGTGTTGGCGCCGCTACAGCGGCTGATCGCTTTGGGCGTGATGTGAAATTGTTCGGGCGTGTGCTTGCCGGTATGAAAAACGGTGATCCTCAATTAGGTGTAGAGCGTGTGACGGATGGCGTCGCTGCAGCAAAAATTGCTGAGCTTGCCGATTTATTTCGTTCTATCGAAGAACAGGCCGAGTTAATACTCAGTAATTCTCCCGAGCTGTTTCAAGTGCAAAACGCCACCCAAACCATTGCTGGTCAGAGCGACGGCTTATTGGAAGCTAGCAGTGCATTACTTAAAGCCTATGAAGAATTCGCCAAAGGTGGTTTTAACGTGTTCGGATTAACCATCGGCTTTCCTTATGTGTATATTTTCGGTGGGTTTGCTCTATTTGTGCTTTTTATTCTCGCACGAAAAACCAATAAAGACATGAAGCTACGCATCTCGGAAAGCGAAGGCCGTAAGCACGAAACAGAAGAACAAAATCGTCGTAACCAAGAAGCTATTTTGCGTCTTCTGGATGAGCTAGGAGACTTAGCAGAAGGCGACCTGACCGTACAGGCGAGCGTTACAGAAGACATTACAGGTGCCATCGCCGATTCTGTTAACTATGCCATCGAAGCGTTGCGAGACCTGGTATCAACTATTAACAACTCCTCGGAACTGATGGCTTCTGCGGCTCAAGAAACCCGTTCCGTGGCAGACCGTTTGGCGCGAGCCAGCGAAGTGCAGGCGCGTCAGATCGACTCCGCCAGTACCACGGTTATGCAAATGGCCGAAGCCATGGGCGAAGTGTCCGGTAAAACGGCGGCTTCCTCAGAAGTGGCGGAGAAATCGGTGGGTATTGCCCATGAGGGGGGTGATCGAGTGCGCCGTACTATCGATGGTATGGATGCGATTCGTGAGCATATTCAAGAGACATCCAAACGCATCAAGCGACTCGGTGAAAGTTCTCAAGAAATCGGTGACATCGTTGCATTGATCAATGATATATCCGATCAGACCAACATCCTTGCCCTCAATGCCGCTATTCAGGCGTCTTCAGCAGGTGAGGCAGGCCGCGGGTTTGCCGTGGTGGCTGACGAGGTGCAGCGACTTGCAGAGCGTTCCGGTAATGCGACTAAACGTATCGAAGTATTGGTAAAAACCATTCAAGCGGATACCAACGAAGCCATTATTTCCATGGAAAAAAGCACCACGGAAGTGGTTAACGGCGCCCAGTTGGCGGAAACCGCCGGCGAAGCGCTGGAAGAGATTGAAACCGTATCAGCTCGTCTTGCCACATTGATTACCGCGGTTTCCAAGGCGGCTAGTGATGTGACCAATATGGCGTCACGGGTATCATCCGCCATGAAATCCATTAATGAGATTACCGGCCAGACTTCTGAAAGCAGTGTGGCAACCGCTTCCGCGGTGGGTAAGCTTAATCAGTTAGCGCAAGAGTTACAGCAGTCAGTAGCGGGATTCCGTTTACCGGAACACGCTATTTCCACTCATTAGTCAGTCAAGTCAGTTAATGTTTTTTTAGCAAATGTCTTTTTGCCGCGCGAACATTCTTTTTAGAAACGGAGTATTCGATGTCTGAATCGCCAAGTCATGCCGCTAGTGCCATCGATGAGGAAATCCTAGAAATATTTCTAGAAGAGGCTCAGGGTGAACTGGCTAACATTCGCGAAAACCTGTTGGCGTGGCGCAATGACTTCACCAACCAGGATGCCCTATTGGCTATGCGTCGTTCTTTCCATACCTTAAAGGGAAGTGGACGCATGGTCGAACAATTTACCATCGGTGATTTCGCTTGGTGTTTAGAAAACCTTCTTAACCATGTGCGTGATAGTAAGCTAGCGCCATCCTTGGCTATTGCTGACGTTATCGATGACGCCCATGTGGTGCTTGATCGGTTAGTGAATGAGACAAGCGATGGAGACGAAACTCAAGTCCTCGCTGCTATAGAGAAACGTGTGGATGATTTGCTGAATACGGCACAGGTAGAGTCGCAACCGTCTCATGAGGCCACTGACGTTGCCCCCATGGATGATGAGCTAGATACCCACTCAGCTGGTAGCGCAAAATCATTCGAGCAGCCACAAACATCTTCCAATACAGAACCCGTTAGCCCAGAAACTATGCCTATTGAGACGGGCGACGGGACACAAGAGCCAACTTCAAATGATCCCGCCGCGGTTGAGGTGGATCCAGAACTGGTGGAGATATTCAAATACGAAGCCAACGAGATTCTTGATGCCAGCGACGATATTCTGGACCGTTGGAAACAAGATCAAGAAAATGATGGGTTATTGAATGATCTACGCCGCGAGATGCATACTTTAAAAGGCAGCTCGCGTATGACAGGTTTTATGGCCATTGGCGATCTTGCCCATGCCTCAGAATCGGTTCTCGACCGGATTGCTACCTATCCGTTCGAGGATTCGTCCAATTTAGTAGCCGCTCTGCAAAAGAGTCTTGATGGTTTGAGTACTATGTTGGCCAGCGTTCGGGTTGGTCAAGACCCTGCGCCTGCCGATGCATTGATTAGCGAACTTAAGGCGTTAGTTAACGAACAGCTAGGGCAAGCAGGCGCTCAAAAGAAAATTGCTAGCGAACAAGAAACCGCCAGTGCGGTGGCTCAGTCTATGCCAAGTATTAGCGAGGGTGCTTCTCCAAATGGCGTGGAGCAGTTGACTGAACTGGATCAAGAGTTAGTAGACGTTTTTCAATATGAAGCGGCTGAAATTCTCGATGCCAGCGATGTGACCTTACAACGCTGGAATGCTGAGCAGTATAATAACAGTCTTTTAAACGATTTACGCCGGGAGATGCATACCCTCAAGGGTAGTGCGCGGATGACAGGTTTTATGGCCATTGGCGATCTTGCCCATGCTTCGGAATCCCTGCTGGATGCCATCAGCAAGGGTGGTCTGCAACCCTCCGCTACGGTGAGTCAGACATTACAACGAGCACTGGATGGCCTAAACGACATGGTGGGCAAAATCCAGCTTGGTGTTCAGCTCGCGCCTGCGGAAAGTCTGATCAGCGAGATCAAAGGTTTGTTGGGCGATTCTCCAAAGAGTCAGGCGCCGTCCAGTGTCAACAAGCAGGTAGAGAAAAAACCAACCGTTGTCCCAGGACGTACCCCCGCTAATGAAGATACCATTCGGGTCAGTGCTGCATTATTAAATCGATTGGTTAACGAAATGGGGGAAAGCAGTATCTATCGCGCTCGCGTGGATCAGAGGCTGGGTTCTGTGCGTTTTAATCTCTCTGAACTCAATCAAACGGTATATCGATTACGGCAGCAGTTGCGGCGTTTAGAAATCGAGACAGAAACGCAAATTCTGTTTCGCTATGAGGATGGGGATAAAAAGGCTGCTAAAGATTTTGATCCTTTGGAGTTAGATCGGTTTTCCGAATTACAACAGCTTTCCCGGTCGTTGATGGAAATCGTTGATGATCTTGCCAATATTCAGAATACCCTTGGGGACCAAGCCCAAGACATGGGTACCTTGCTCGATCAACAGGCAAAGACCAACAAGGAAGTACAACAGGGTCTCATGCGAACCCATATGGTGCGCTTTAGTACAGTGGCGCCTCGGTTACGCCGCGTAGTGCGGCAAGCCGCTCAAGAACTCGGTAAACAGGCCGAGCTGGAGTTGCACGGTGCAGAGTCTGAAATGGACCGTACCGTATTGGAAAACATGGTGGCGCCTCTCGAGCATATGCTACGCAACGCGGTCTCACACGGTATCGAGATGCCCGAAGAGCGGCTTGCGTTGGGTAAACCCGCACAGGGAACCATTAACCTGAGTATGCGCCGTGAGGGTGCTGAATTAGTGATGGTTTTAGAGGATGGTGGCGCGGGTCTCGATTTTGATGCCATTCGCGCTAAGGGTGAAGCCAACGGTATGTTGCTACCTGGCCAACAGGTTAGCGAAGACGATTTAATCACGTTGTTGCTGTGCCCAGGTTTCTCGACAGCCAAAAAAGTAACTCAGATTTCTGGTCGTGGCGTGGGTTTGGATGTACTCAATGAGGCCATCAAGGCTATGCGTGGAACCTTGCTGATTAAATCCAAGCGTGGTCAAGGTACCCAATTCACTATTCGTTTGCCCTTTTCACTGGCCGTCACCCAGGCCCTGTTGGTACAAGCCGGTAGAGATACTTATGCAATTCCTCTGCTGAGCATTGAATCGGTATCCCGGTTGGATGAAGGTGAATTGAAGGCGTATCTGGACGGTAATCGGGTAGAACACCAGTACGGTGATCACAGTTACCCTATACACAATCTGGGTGTTTTATTTGGCGTCAATGAGTCTACAGCTTATGAGAAAATCCCTGACAAACGACCGCCAATTATGCTTTTCCGAAGCGCTGAAGCGAGCGCTGCGCTACAGGTAGAAGCGGTACTTGGCAACCAAGAAATTATTGTGAAACCCGTTGGCCCTCAGTTTCAGTCGTTACCAGGGATTTCTGGCGCCGCGGTGTTGGGTGATGGGCGTGTTGTGGTGGTTTTAGAGCTGGCGGCGGTGGTGCGTAATCTCACTTCCCAGATCCATAAGCAACAAGAAGCACGAACCCTCTATGCCGTTCGCCAAGACACAGGGCGCGAGCAGGTCAAAGCGATGGTTATCGACGACTCTATCACCATGCGTAAAGTCACAGGTCGTTTACTTGAACGCCTTAACATGGAGGTGACAGCGGCCAAAGATGGTTTAGAAGCCGTTACCAAGTTGGAAGAACAGATCCCAGATTTGGTTATTTTGGATATTGAAATGCCGCGTATGGATGGTTTTGAAGTGGCGGCTCATATTCGTAATCAAGCCCAGTTGCGGCATATTCCCATTGTTATGGTGACCTCTCGGGGTGGCGAGAAACACCGTAATCGCGCCGCTAAAATCGGTGTTAATGAGTATTTAACTAAACCCTACCAAGAGGAAGATATGATTAAATCCGTCCGTAATCTGCTTGGTTTAAGAACCCAAGAGCTGAGTGTGTAGCGGGTTTGATTTAGCAAAAACAATAGTTATGGAACAGCAAACTGTACGTGCCTTTTTACTGCCCTTTAAGAGTGGACATGTGCTCTTACCCCACAGCTCGATGGTCGAGGTTTTGCCATTTGCTACACCACTAACGATGGAAAATGCACCATCCTGGGTGGTTGGCACAATGCTTTGGCGGGCCCGCGATGTCCCGCTTGTGGCGCTGGAAAACCTGGTTCTAAATATACAACCGAAACTGGATAGCCATGCGCGTATCGTCATGGTTAATACATTAAACACCCAGGCTGATTTTCCTTACATGGGTTTGCTTGGAACCGACGCGCCGCGGCTAGTTAATGTCAACTACGATGAAATTACTCGTATTGATCCTCCGTCAGAATATACCGGATCGGGTGTGCTGAGTTGGGCACAGTTCAAGGAGCATTTGACGATCATACCCGACATGGATGCCATCGAAGCGGTCCTAAGTCCGCTTATGCAGCATGATTGAGCAGATTTTATTCCGCTCTCAAGGTTTTTGGTCTTTGATCTCTGTTTTAAGTAGTTCTTCCACCAAAATATCTAAATGGGTAATAGGTGGCGAGCACTGGGAACCGCTGCAGACATAAGCTGTTGGTTCAGAGTTAGCCTCGCGTTTAGCTAAAATACCAGGTAGCGGACCAGCGGAAGACGGAATTGTTAGGGTTAGACGACGCGGGGTGTAGGGGCGAATGCAGCGCTCGCGCCATGGCGCTATGGACTCTTCTGTGCCACGCAGAATTATGGTCTGGCTAGGAAAGAAATACTCTTCTAACGCCAACAGTAGTCCCGTACAGGCACTAGGTAACTGTTCGATGCTTGGCCAAGCCCATTTAAGGGTGCGCTCGCCGGCGACCAAATAGGACATGGAGCCAAGCAAGTGTCCTAGCTTTATAAAAACTTGTGCGGCAATACCGTTACCCGCTGGTAAAGCGTCATCGTGAATGGGTTTAGGGCGTTGAATCAACGGCTCGTGGTCGTCGGCAGTAAAGTAAAAACCGCCTTTTCGAGGGTCCTGAAAATGGGTCAGCAATACGTCCGCTAAGGCCAGCGCAAAATCAAGATCGCCATCTCGCCAGTGCGCTTGAAGCAATTCGAGAGTGCCGTCCATAAGAAAGGCATAATCGTCAAGATAAGCGGGTAAATGCGCTTTACCATCTTTACAAGTGGCAAGTAAGCGACCGTCCTGCCATAAATGAGTGCGTACAAAATCTAAAGCCCGTTCGGCAGACTGTAAGAAATCAGCTCGTCCTAGATGCCGTCCGGCGGTAGCCATACCTTTGATCATAAGACCATTCCAAGCACCGAGGATTTTCTCATCGCGTGCTGGCCAGATGCGTTGTTGGCGTGTTTTGAAAAGTTTCTGATGAGCGCTGTCCAATAAATGCTGAACCGTCTCTGGAGCAATATGAGCTTGATGGGCAACTTCGCCTATATCTTGGCAATAATGAAGGTGCCAGCGCCCTTCGAAGTTAGGTTCTTTATCGAGACCAAAACGGAGCGCAAACACCTTAAATTCATCGTCGGTTAGCAGCGTTTTAACTTCTTCAGGTGTCCAAAGATAAAACTTTCCCTCTTCACCTTCAGAGTCAGCATCCAGTGTTGAGTAATAGCCCCCTTCTGGGGATTGCATCTCGCGCATTACCCAGTCACCCGTTTCCTCAGCGATTTGCTTAAAAAACCGCTCTCCAGTGATTTGCCAAGCTTGGCTATAAAGCGCGAGCAAAGGTCCATTATCGTAGAGCATCTTCTCAAAGTGCGGGATCATCCATTGCTCGTCTACCGAGTAACGACAAAAGCCACCCCCGAGATGATCGAAAAGACCCCCTGAAGCCATTTTGTTTAAGCTGAATAATGCGGCCGTCTGAGCTTGTTGGTCAGGTTCTTTTGAGTGAACGGTGGTAAACCAATGGCGCAGTAGGTGTTCGATACTGATCGGATGGGGAAACTTAGGCGCTTTACCAAAACCGCCGTATTGGGGATCAAAGCTTTGCACTAAGTAATCCCGCGCCTCTTGTAAAGGCGTGGGATTTACAGCATAACCGGTTTTAGCTTGTCGTGATGAGCCTGCCTTTAAAGCATTTGTGAGCGCCCCATTTTGTTGACGAACTTCACTTTCATGTTCACGGTAATAATCGATAATACGGTGTAGCAGTTCCGTAAAAGAGGGCATACCGTAACGAGGTTCTTTTGGAAAATAGGTCCCACCCAAAAATGGTATTTGATCGTCGGGTGTCAAGAACATTGTCAGAGGCCAGCCGCCGCCACGCTGGTTAAGGAGTTGATAAGCGTGCTGGTAAATTTTGTCCAAGTCCGGTCTCTCTTCTCGATCCACCTTAATATTGACAAAGTACAGGTTCATGACCTGCGCGGTTGCTTCATCCTCAAATGATTCGTGGGCCATGACATGACACCAGTGACAGGCAGAATAGCCAATAGAGAGTAAAATCGGTTTTTTTTTACGGCGTGCTTTCTCTAAAGCTTCTTTACCCCATGGATACCAATCTACGGGGTTGTGAGCATGTTGCAATAAATAAGGACTCGTTTCATGGGCAAGTCGATTGGTATGTATATTGGTTTTCATAAATAGACTCCGGAAATCTACAAGTTAATCTAACTAAACTATATGAGATACCCAATGATATGTCCGGTGCAGAGTTAGCAGTATTTGTATAATATTTTTCCAGAGTAAACCTTTAAAGCCCTAACATATCGCGTTTAAGCAATTGTTATTTAAAACATAATAGAAAAAACAAATTAATTTAAAGAAAGGTTGCAAAACTTGTTTTAGTGCGTATAATTCTACGCCTGTCATGAAAATGACATGTAGCTCTTTAACATTTTAGACAGATAGTTTGTGAGGGTACTTGGCGAGCGCGATCGAGGCGGCGAGCTAGGTTTTGGTTATCTTGATTTGAGGTAATCAAGTCTAGCGAGAGATAGAGTCTTGCCTAGTTGAGGGCAACCTCAGTGAGGCGAGGCTGCTGCTTTATTTACAGGAAAGAACTGAAGAGTTTGATCCTGGCTCAGATTGAACGCTGGCG
>CAYRGG010000048.1:0-34082 GCA_964423745.1 uncultured Candidatus Competibacteraceae bacterium
TAGCGGCATGCCCGACACATCAGTGCGCAAGACCTGCTGCTCTAAACCATACATTATTTGTCTCCTAACCTAGCTTAACAAACTTAATCTAAACTATTTTTTGTAGCGCTTATATAACCTTTAATTTATTTTGACACCCTACCCCTAACCGCAGGTTCTAACAAGCGTTTTGGTCCATGTCATCACCTCATCGCAAAACACAGGCTTTGTGCAATGTGTCAACTCTAGGTTACTATTTACCCCGCGCATGTCCGTCCATCCCGCCAGGGGTCATGCTTAAAAGCACACGAACAACTGATGTAAAGCAATAACAGTTGATTTTTCCTGTCCGAATTTGGCGGAAGTTCGGATTCTGTAATCTTTGGGGGAACAACATGCCTGTACGTTTGGCAGTTCCGAAAGAAATTTTCCCGGGAGAACGCCGGGTAGCGCTCGATCCCACTGTGGCCGAACGCTTTACTAAGCTGGGCGCCGAAGTGCTTTTTCAAAAGGAGGCTGGCCGAGGCGCTCATTTCATCGATGATTCCTATGCTAATAAAGTGCGTTTTGTGGAGGACGCGCAAGCTTTGTACACTGAGGCGGATGTCATATTTAGAGTACAGCCTCCGACGCTGGAAGAGTTGGATATGATGCGGGATGAATCCGTCATTGTGGGTTTTTTGCAACCTCATCGCTATCCTGACATGGTGCATAAACTGTGTGACAAGAAAATTACCAGTTTTGCAATGGAACTGGTGCCGCGTATCTCGCGGGCGCAATCCATGGATGCGTTGTCGTCCCAAGCTTCCATTGCGGGCTATAAAGTGGCCCTTATGGCGGCCGAACTAGCCAGTTTTTTCTTTCCTATGCTGACCACGGCCGCAGGCACTATTCGGCCTGCTAAGGTCATCGTAGTGGGTGCCGGAGTAGCCGGTTTACAAGCCATTGCCACTTGTAAACGGCTAGGTGCGCAAGTGGAAGCCTATGATATTCGTGCGGCGGCCAAGGAGCAGGTGGAATCGCTGGGGGCCCGCTTGATCGATACCGGCGTCAGTGCCGAAGGCGAAGGGGGTTATGCCCGGGAATTGACCGACGAGGAAAAGCAACGTCAAGTGGAGGTTTTAGCCAAGCATGTGGCAGCCGCCAGTGCGGTTATTACCACCGCGTCGCTGCCAGGGCGAGAGGCGCCGAAAATTATTACCCGCGATATGTTGAAGGGTATGCGGCCCGGCGCCGTTATCGTGGATTTGGCAGCTGAAAGTGGGGGTAACTGCGAAGCTACAGAACCCGGCAAAACCATTGAATACGAAAATGTTATTGTCCATGGTCCGGTTAATATTCCGAGTTTAATTCCGGTTCATGCCACCGAAATGTACGCTAAAAATCTATATAACTTCCTATCCCCCATGATCAAGGAAGGTCAGCTGGCTCTTGATTGGGAAGACGAGGTGATTAAAGAAAGCGTGCTTACCCATGCCGGGGAAGTGAAACATGAGCCTACTGGCCGACGCTTGAGAGGTGCATCATGATCGAGGGGTTTATTTATCTGTATGTGTTTATGTTGGCCGGTTTTGTCGGCTATGAAGTCATCAGCCGAGTCCCCGTGATTTTGCATACGCCCTTGATGTCGGGCTCGAACTTTGTCCATGGTATTGTTGTCGTGGGCGCTATGGTGGCACTGGGTCATGCGGATACCACCGTGGAACGGGTTATCGGATTCATTGGTGTATTTCTCGGTGCGGGTAATGCGGTGGGTGGCTATGTGGTGACCGAACGTATGCTGGAAATGTTTAAAAGCAGCAAGGGGAAGTAATCCATGAGTTTGATTATTGAAATCAGTTACTTCCTCACGGCTATCTTATTTATTATTGGCTTGAAACGCATGTCCCACCCAACGACGGCTCGTAAGGGCATTCTTTGGGCTGGTGCCGGTATGTTGTTGGCGACTTTAGTGAGCTTTTTGCACCCGGAGATCGCGGGTAACTACCTGCTGATGATGGTGGCCATCGCTATCGGTGGTACGTTAGCTTGGTGGACCGGCAAACGGGTGGCGATGACCGATATGCCTCAGATGATTGCTATTTATAACGGTATGGGGGGCGGCGCTGCCGGTGCCATTGCCGCAGTGGAATTGGTGGGCGGCAGCGCCCACAGCACCTTTGTGGTGTTTTTAGCCGTATTGGGCGCCATGATTGGCGTGGTGTCGTTTTCGGGATCTTGTGTGGCCTACGCAAAGTTGCAAGGCTTGATGAACAAGGTCATTCGCTTTCCCAACCAGCAGCGCTTTAACCTAGGTGTGTTTTCGGTCATGGTGTTGTTGGGGCTATTGATTACCTTTAACCCCGATGTAGGCGGTTTTTGGATTATCTTGTTTTTTGCAGCCGGACTGGCCTTTGGTGTCATGATGGCGGTGCCCATCGGGGGCGCCGATATGCCGGTGGTGATCTCGCTGTTCAACGCCTTCACCGGTTTGGCAGTGGCTTTTGAGGGGTTCGTGTTGGATAACTCGGCTTTGATTATTGCAGGAACCGTCGTCGGTGCGGCCGGTACACTGCTCACCCAGCTCATGGCAAAAGCCATGAATCGACCCATCAGCAATGTGCTGTTTGGCAGTTTTGGCGACACGGGTGGTGCGGCGCAAGAAGTCACCGGCGCTATGAAGGCCATGGAACCCCAGGATGCGGCTATTCAGATGGCCTATGCCGACAAAGTGATTATAGTGCCCGGTTACGGTATGGCGGTGGCGCAAGCCCAACATAAGATTTGGGAGATGGTGGAGCTGCTTGAAGAGCGGAACGTCGAAGTGAAATTCGCCATTCACCCGGTGGCAGGGCGGATGCCTGGCCACATGAACGTGCTGCTAGCCGAAGCCGGTGTCCCCTACGATAAAATTTTTGATTTGGATGAAATCAATAATGAGTTTGCCAGCACGGATGTAGTCTTGGTCATCGGCGCTAATGACGTGGTGAATCCTTCTGCTAAAACCGATAAAAACAGCCCTATTTATGGGATGCCTATTCTCAATGTGGATGAGGCTAGAAATGTTTTGGTCATCAAGCGGGGCCAGGGTACAGGTTTTTCCGGTATTGAGAACGCCCTGTTTTTCTTAGATAATACCAACATGGTATACGGGGATGGCCAGAAAGTGGCGGGCGAGCTGATCCAGTATGTGAAATCCTTATAAACAATAGGAAAAGTAATTTTTTTAAGTCTTTTGGGTAGGCTGGGATGAAATGCACAGTAAGTCTCGTCCCAGCCTACTGTTTATTCAAGCCATTAAACTTTATTTGAAACTAATTATGATTCTTTGCGTCTCAAGGACCTAGCAAAAAAGTTTGTGAGTTTCTAATAAGGTCTATTAAGTCGGTACTTGTAACCAAAAGGTTACCGGGCCATCATTCACCAGACTAACTTGCATATGAGTACCGAATTGGCCACTGGCTATACGAAGATAACGCTTTGCTGAAGTTTCCAATAGGTAGTGGAACAAACGTTTGCCTTCGCTAGGCCGCGCTGCAGGTGTAAAACTTGGGCGGTTGCCTTTGCGAGTATCGGCTGCCAGGGTAAATTGTGGCACCCAGAGAATACCACCGCCTACATCCTGTACGCTTAAGTTCATACGTTCATCTACATCGGCAAAGACCCGATAATTTAAAACCCGCTCTAGCAGGCGGTCTGCTTGCGTTTCCGTGTCTCCCTGCTGTACTCCCACCAGCACCAGCAATCCTTTATCGATACGTCCTATCTTTTCTCCCGCTACGTCAACGGATGCGGTTTGTACCCGTTGCAGTAATCCGATCATGGGTTAGGAGGATACAGGTGATCCATGGGGCATCCTAGCTAGCATTACGCACTCGAATAACGATATCAATACCGACAATCTGAGTGTCCTCAGGTAGCATGGGCAGTCCCTCGGTTCGCAGCTGATGAGCGTTCACATCGTGCAGTGCGCCGGTATCCTCATTATAAACATGATGGTGTGGCGTAGTATTAGAATCGAAGAATATTCGATTAGGGTCCACTAATACTTCTCGCACAATGCCTTTCCGAGCAAATAAACCCAGGGTATTGTAAACGGTTGCCTTTGAAACTTTATGACCATCCTGGTTAACCAAAGCCAGCACTTGATCTGCCGACAAATGCTGCTGTTGACTTAAGATGACACGGGCAATTTCTAAGCGTTGTTGAGTAGGAATAATACCTGCTTCAGCCAACAGCACCTGAAAATTCGTTGTTGTCGTGGCATGATTAATATAGGGCATGACAAAAGAAATCGTTTAACTTAAATAACATACTTTAACAGTCAGTCGGATTCTATAAGGGTAATACTAAACGTATCGTTACTGGGATGCTAGCCATATTGTTGAGGGGCTTGCGCAAAGTTAGTGGTTTTAGGGGATAGATTTCTATGAGTAGTGGTAGTAGATTTAAGCATATGCCGCAGGGACGCTAGATGACGGCGGCTCACTTCGAGGCGTGCAATATCGTTTTCTAAAACAACTTCAAAACGACCTGCAGGTGTTTTATAAAGACCATTAACAGCATCTAGAGCCACCAGTGCATTACGGTGAATACGCACAAATAACGGCTCAAGTTCGGTTTCTAGGGATTTTAGAGATTCCTCGATAATCACTTCACCCTGGCGGGAGTGTACAGTCACGTATTTGTGATCTGCTTGAAAGTAAAGAATTTGATGAATGGGTATAAGCTTGAAACTATCGCCAAGTTTTGCACAAATATGGCTACGAAGGGGTTTTATGTTGTTACCATAGACTTCGGCGAATTGGGCGCGATTTGGTCTACAGGCATTATCTAGGGCTTGCATAAGTCGTTCTTTGCGAACCGGTTTCAGTAAATAATCTATGGCGTGGGCATCAAAGGCTTCTAGAGCGTGTTCTCCATAAGCAGTGGTGAAGATGACGGCGGGGGAATTATCTAAACAAGCCAGATGATGGGCGGCTTCCAAACCGTCCATAGCAGGCATGCGAATATCCATTAACACAACGTCGGGATGTTGCGCTTGACCTATTTGTAACGCTTCCACACCATTACTGGCTTCGCCGCACACCTGACAATAAGCAAGTGTTTCTAGTAGGGTCTTGAGACGCTCGCGAGCAGGTTTTTCGTCATCCACTACCAACACTCTCATGGCAGTATTTCCATAGGAATTTTAAACATGACTCGGTACTGATTGCCGGTATTATGAATAGAAAGCGTGCTTGTTTCACCATAGGCAAGCTGCAAACGTTGTTGTACATTGTCCTGAGCTAAGTGATGACCAGACGGGGAGATTAAGTTTGGTGCTTGCAGAAGCGGGTTAGTAATGACAAATTCAAGGACGCGGTTGTGAACTTTAACCTTGATGGTCACTTGACCGCCTTTCGGCAAGTTTTGAATGCCATGATAAACGGCGTTTTCTACCAAAGGTTGTAAAATAAGAGCGGGAATTGGCATAGACAGTGGTAAATCGTCATCCAATTCCCAGTATATTTGTAACCTGTCACCTAGCCGTAAATGCTCGAGACTCAGGTAATGCTGAGTAATAACCAGTTCTTCTTGAAGTGTGATTGTTCCTCGCTGCTCGAGGGTAGAGCGAAACAACTCACTGAGATCAACAATTGCTTGTTCGGCGTGCAGGGGTTGAGTGGTAACAAGACTGGCAATTGTGTTTAAGCAGTTAAACAAAAAATGGGGACGGATACGTGCCTGGAGAGCTTGGAAGCGGGCTTCGGCTTCGGCTTCTATATGCTTCTGCCAATGATGTTGAATATAAAAGTAACGTAACGCCATCAAGGAGACGATGCTGCTGATCGCCAAGTTACGTAGTACAAAAGGTGAATGCAGTAAGCCTAGTTTAAATCTAAAGTAATGACCATCTAATATCCAAAGGGCCACCAAAGAAAAACCCAGAGTGACCATTTGTGCCAATATAAAGGCTGCCAACGTAGCCAATGGCACAGAAAAACGCGCCATCCAATCTCTAAAGCACCCCAAAACCGCAAGGGTACCTAAGGCAATCCACTGAATCAAAAATGAAAGCTGAGCAAGGTTTGTCCAAAATTCGTCTGTATGCGTGCTGACAGTCAATGTTAGCACCAGAGCCAATAACTCAGCCATTAAAATCACGATGAAGACAATGTAGTTGGCCCGAAAATTTGGTAAAAAAGTCTGTAACGTCAGGCTATTGTCGAGGTTTTTTTCCAAAGTATTTAGCATCTTCCTAGTATCTATTCTCTATCAAAGCAATTATTAGCAGATCCGGCTCTGCCATTCCAACCAACATCTATTACAATTACTATCTTAAGCAATTTATATGCCCGTTTAATGCCGTAGTGTTTTAATGTATTAAGAAATAGAATATGCTTCAAAAAAACTCGCGAACATTCGCAATATCAAGGCGCAACTGTCTTCAAGTGGACGGTTCACAGGCGGTAAATGAGCAGCAGAGAAGGTGCTGTAACGTCGAGTCAGCACATATGAGGAGGTTTTAAAACAGCTTCTAAATCATGAAAATGATAATATTTACTGTGATAACCATTTTATTTTCGATGCCTTTATAAGACGCTTTGATTCCCTACGAGTAAATACGGTAGTTTTCATACGTCAGGCACGAGGTAAAATTCTGAAAGTTAATGAAAAGATTTGTAAATTGTATTTAAATGCTTCTTATTTTTTGAAAAAACTTTAGTTAGAATGAGCTGCATCGAAAAAAAGGTGTTCTGCTCAATACTGATAGACAAAAAAACGCAACTTGTTACTAAGTAAAATCAGAATTGAGCGACGGATCGAACAGCTCTAAAATTTTTTAGGTAAACTATTGGTTTCAACCTGTCCTGTTTATCCAAAACACATATTATGAACTGCACATAAATACCTCAACCGAAAGCTGTTTTTCTATATAGTGACAAGCGGAGCGTAGTTGATTATGATAGTCTAAATTTAGAGCAAGAATTGTAGATTAAAATCTAAACTTTGATGATATTCAAGCAATGAATGATTACATCGGAAAAAAGATTTGCAACAGGTTCTTCGAAAAAGTTACGTTGTTTTTATTTGTTTAGTAATCACGTTTTTTAAAGTAAATGGGTTTTAATAATCCATTTTAGTAGAATGTTTAATTTTATCAAAGAGTGTGCTGTATGAACAAAGCAATTATTAATAAACCTACGATGGAAGTTGAAGATTATTTAGAAATTTTTCGACGGCGTAGATTTGCTTTTATTTTACCATTTATTCTTATTCTTCTTATTGCTATAGCACTTATTTTTGTTATACCCCCTGTTTATAGATCAGAAGCGTCGCTTTTCATCGAAAGGCAAGAAATACCTGCTGATTTAGTTGCAACGACAGTAACTGGGTTTGTGGAAGAACGTATCCAAGCAATCACAAAGCGTCTGTTAACAAATGAGAACTTGTGGGAAATTGCTGAAAAGTTAGATTTGTATCCTGAAGAAAGGGATTTGGCAAATAGATCTGAAATAGTTCGACGTATCCGTGACAGCGTTTTAGTGGAAATGGAAAGCGTCGAAGAAGATGATGCAAAAGGAAGAAATAATGCTGCCGTAACGATTGGATTTAAAGTTTCTTATGATGCTGAAACTCCCGAAACAGCTCAAAAAGTAGCTAATGAATTAGCAGTGCTTTATGCAGAGGAAAACAGAAAAGAGCGAACTGAACAAACTAAAGAAGTATCACGATTTTTAGAAGAGGAATCCTCAAGGTATCGTGCTCAAATTGCTGAAATTGACAAAGAACTCGCTAAATTCAAACAGGAAAACGCAGGTTATCTTCCAGAACTGGCTACAGTCAATTTAGATCTTTTAAATAAAACAAGCGATCAGCTGGATCAAGTTCAAGAGAATATAATCTCTTTGCAGGAACAAATGGCAAGTTTGCAATCGCAGTTATCTGCGACAGATCCTTATTATAATGTCGTTGGTGATGCTAATTCAATGACAGTGAACCAACAACTGAGAGTTTTGAAGAGTCAGTACATGGAAGCACGCCAGCGCTACTCAGATGCGCATCCAGATATTAGAAGACTAAAAAGTCAGATTGAATCTTTAGGAGGTTCAGTAAATGCTTCTGGCAACGACAAGGCCTTTTTACCAGACAATCCAGCTTACATTGCTTTAAATTCACAACTAGAAACTGTCAAAATTAGATTGAAAGGATTAGAAGCTGAACGCGGACGTCTAAACAATAAAATTGAAACTTATGAAGATAGAGTTTTTAAGGCCCCTGCAGTAGAGAAAGATTACCTTGCCATAGTAAGGGATCGAGATACAGCTTTAGAGAAATTTCGAGACATTCAAGGTAAATTGCAAACGGCAAAGCTTGCCAACAATCTAGAGCAAGGAGCAAAAGCCGAGCGTTTTGTTATTTCATCGCCTGCTAGTTTGCCTGATAGTCCAGCTGAGCCTAATCGATTAGCTATTGTTTTTTTAGGTTTTGTGTTGGCTTTTGGGGCAGGAACAGGTACTGCTTCATTAGTAGAGTATCTTGACCCTGCTGTACATGGTGCGCGTGGTGTAAGAAATATTTTTTCCGTCCCTCCGCTTGCAGAAATCCCTTATATTGATTCAACAGATGATTCTGCTAGAAAAGGCTATAACTTTAGTATAATTGCCATTGTTGCCATTGCTGCAATTTTGGCAGTGGTTCACTTCTTTTTCATGCCACTTGATCAAGTTTTTATTGATCAACCGCCACCTGGTCCTTCCGATCAAGGATAAACACAAGAACTTTTTGGATTTGATTTATTATTTTTCACATGGGCTGCGATGTTCTTGATTGTAGAGTATCGCAGCCATTTATTATTTTCATGTGCATCAAAAGACATGGGTTGATACGTATAAACATTTTGTTGCATTAGAGGCTGTTTCAAAAACTCGCGACGTTCGTTGAATCAAGGCGCAGCGCCTTCGAGCTGCGCAGTTTACATAAAGTAAATGAGCAGCGGAGAATGTGCTGTAACGCCGAGTCGGCGGACATGAGCCGGTTTTGAAACAGCTTCTTAGAATACCATGTGTTTCTATATATTTTTATAAGTCTATGATTATAAGAAACATAGTTATTTTTTGTAAAATCTTCTATTAAAATATTTAGTAAATTCAACTTTAATAAAACTTCATGACGAATTTAACAATTATTATAAATAAGCTCATTTGAACGTTTAAAAAAAGGTGTAAGGTAGATGGAACCTTCTTCAAAGAAAAGACATTCGATCAATTTTATTGACGCTCATGTTCACATTTATGAATGTTTCGATTTGACGATTTTTTTTACTAGAGCTTTTGAAAACATTCGAAAATCAGCAGTGCAAATGACTACTGATAGTACTATTAAAGGGATCTTGTGTTTGGCAGAGACAAAGGGCAGCAACTGGTTTGATTTGTTTAGGGAAAAAGCTGCCTCCGAGGTGGTTGGTAGCGGACCTTTGAGTGCTTTTAAATTCACAACAACATCGGAACCTCATTCGATAAAAGTATGCTACCCCGAGCATGCAGATATTTTTCTCATAGCAAGCCAGCAAATAATTACTTCTGAAAGATTAGAAGTTTTAGCTATTGGTGTGAAACAAAAACTACCTGATGGTTTGCCTGTAGCAGAAGTTATTCAAGAATTGCAATCTTCAGGCAACTTAATCGTACTACCTTGGGGAGTTGGTAAATGGCTTGGTAGGCGGGGTAAATTGATTAAAAAAATAATTACTTCTCAGTCGAATACAAAATCAACTATATTTTTGGGTGATATTGCTGGTCGGCCAAGCTTTTGGTCTCTTTCATCTATATTTGCATTAGCTGATTCCTATGGTTACAAAACATTATCTGGCACGGATCCCTTACCATTGGCAACCGAAGCGAGTCGAGTTGGGGCCTTCGGATCCTCTTTTATTGGGGAAGTATCCTCTGAGCAGCCAGCCGAAAGTCTGAAGCGGCTTTTGCCAACTTCTGCCATTACTCTTCGAGAGTATGGTCAAAATGAAAATATCTATCGATTTTTTCGAAACCAAATATCCCTTAGATTACAATGAGAGTCTGACAATGTACCTTATCGAGAGAGATACCGTTAGAGAAACGCCTGATATAGAAACGTCCTCGGAAAATTATGCTCATCGTTTTTCAGGTCCAGCTGGAAAATATCTTCTGTCGCAGCAGCAAAAAGCTTTATTAAAGGTTTTTGATAAAGCAGAATTTAAATCCGTTTTAGATGTTGGTGGAGGGCATGGTCAGCTAGCTCCAATATTTGCCGAGCGTGGCAGTCAGGTAACTATTTTAAGTAGTGATCTAGTGTGCTATAAAAAAATACAAAGCCTTACAAATAAATTTTATATAAAGTGTGTTACTGGTGATTTGATAAATCTTCCGTTTCCAGATAACAGCTTTGACTTAGTTGTTTCTGTTAGATTGCTCTCACATATTTCGGATTGGAAAAAACTTATTGCAGAGTTCTGTCGAGTATCGAAAAAATCCGTAATTTTGGATTATCCGGAGTTAAAAAGCTTAAACTTGTTAACTCCATTATTGTTTAAAGTAAAGAAAAAAATTGAGGGTAATACAAGAACGTATCATAGTTTTTCAAAAAACATGTTGGACACCGAATTTAATTATCATAATTATAAGATTTCAAGACGAGAGTGTCAGTTTATTCTGCCTATGTTTCTCCATCGGTTTACAAATAGCCCTTCGTTTTTACAAAAAACTGAAGAGTATTGTAAAAAAATCGGTCTTACAAGCAGTTTTGGTTCACCAGCAATTATTCGTGCTGACAAATTATGATCATATTTAAAAGTCATATGTTTTATAAAAAATGAATATACTTCTTATAGCGCCAAATCCTTTTTATCAAGAAAGAGGAACTCCAATCGCTATCAAACTCATGCTAGAAACCCTTTGTAAAGCAGGTCATCGTGTTGACCTTATCACATATCATGAAGGGCAAGACTTAGATATACCTGGCTTAAAAATTTTTCGTACCATAAAAATTCCGATGGTAAACAATATACCAGTAGGTTTCTCACTAAAAAAAGTGATCTGTGATGTGTTTCTATCGTTAATGCTTTTTAAAAAACTTCGTAATAGCAAATATCATATCGTTCACGCCGTTGAAGAGTCTATATTTCCAGCTATTGTGGCTAATTATTTTGTAAAGAAAAAACTAGTGTATGATATGGATTCGTCATTAACAGATCAATTATTAGAAAAGTGGAATTATTTAAATTACTTTAAAGTTGTTTTTTACAAATTAGAAAAATTTGCTATTCGACATTCACATGCTGTATTTGCAGTGTGTGATGATCTTGTTAAGAGGGTTCATTCATATTATCCAGAAAAACAAGTGTTTTTAGTAGAAGATGCCCCGTTAATATTTACAACTGATACAAATTGTACTATTGAAAATTTACGAACTTCCTACAATGTCACCGGTTATTTAATGTTGTATGTTGGAAACCTGGAACATTATCAAGGAATCGATTTACTGATTAAAAGTATTGGAGAAATTAATTTTGATGTAGATGTAAGTTTAATAATAATTGGTGGTGCAGATAAAGATATTAATCAATACAAGGGTTTGGTTAAAGATCTTGAAATATCCGATAAAGTTCACTTTACTGGCCATAAGCCAGTACAAAATTTGATGGGGTATCTCGAGCAAGCTGATATTTTAGTATCCCCAAGGAAGATTGGAAACAATACCCCCCTAAAAATCTACTCTTATTTGGCAGCTGGTAAGCCAATTTTGGCTACTGAAATTAGATCTCATACACAGGTATTAAATGCTTCATGTGCATTATTAGTTTCTCCTAATGAAAAGGCTATGGCGCAAGGTTTAAATCGATTGCTAACGAGTAAAGAATTAATGAATACTTTAGCAGAAGCCAGTAAAAAATTAGCTGAAAAAACTTATTCACTGAGTGAGTTCAAGAGAAAAGTACTCAATGCCTATTCAGAGTTAGAAAAAGATCTATAGTCTTTATCAATAATAAAAACAGAAGTAAGTAAACAATAGTAATAATTTTTACTATTTCTATTCTCGAATAGAGAATCTATAATTTCACTTGTTATATTACAATGCGAATGGAGCGCTTTTAGCTTCGGCTAACTGATACATAGCGGCTGCAAAACGTCCAAACACATGAACGAACCATGAGTCCGTTGGTAGAGCGTATTTTTGTTGATTGTTGAATACCGGTCTTCTCCTCAATCCAGTTGAACAACGATTCGATAGGTTGGCGTACTCGGCTAACGGCGCTCGGCCACCACTGATCGGCGGCATCGAGAAACGTTTTTCCTTTAGCTTTTTTCCCGCATTCCCAGACCTTGAACTAACTTTTGCGAATTAGCTGAAGAGTGTGTACCAGGCACGGTAGACTAGAGCGTATTTTACCCGCCTACCGTGCTAGCCAGGTACCTGATGAACCTCACTGAAGACGACATACAAAGTGCCAATGTAGATCATCATGGGATAGTGGCGGCCGTGTGCCAAGACCTGGGGATCAAGGACAAGATCAATGCTGCGCTAGGGTCGGGGGATCGGCAGCGGGTAGTCAGTGCGGGGACCTCGGTGGTAGCGATGATCCTCAATAGGTTAGGATTTACCAACCGGCGGTTGTACCTGACGCCCCAGTTTTTTAGCAACAAACCCGTTGAGCGGCTGCTGGGGGAAGCGATTAAAGCAAGCGATCTAACCGCTCACACGTTAGGTCAGACGTTAGATGAGATTGCCGCCTATGGCACGAGCCGCCTGTTTGGGGAAGTTGATCTGTCAACACTTTTCCGGACAAATTTTCACACACATGTGTGAGTCTGTTCATAGACCAATGGTGCCAGATCTTGATCGGCTTGGCTGGCTTGTACTGAAAGCTCATCGGCATAGGCTTTGTCCGAGTACAATTTACTGCCGTGTATGTAAGAGACGATGTGGCGAAAGACCGCGAGAATCATGCTCACTGGCCGGTGTCAAACCAAGATAATCAATCCGGTAACGGTAACGTACCAGAACAGAGTAGCCCGAGTACGTACACTTTCACGCCATAGTAGTATTCACTCTTGGCAGCACAATACCCCTTGTCCGCTAACTCGCAAGCCACCCGTGCGCGAGTCCTGCGCTTAGCATGTGCTAGGCGGATCGGCATGGCATCCATCAACCCGATTTCCCGCCGTACCTCGCTGTCGGGAAATACCTCCTGAAGCATGCCGAGCAGCGGCCCAAATACCCCTGCCACCCGATTCAACCCCTGTAGGTATCCCTCATACGAGGGCAGCTGCGGATACCAAGCGGTGCAGATACCGCCGAGCGTCTTCATAGATGTCTTTGATCGCGCGGCGCTTGTTCATCACCCCTCACAGATAAATACGAATGACCTCCTCATCTCAATGAAGGTTAAATACGTATAGGGGCTAAAGCGCTGGCAACAAAACCATAGATGCTCACCATACTGCTTGCAAATAAACTCATAAAGCGTTATGAATCTTAATCCCCAGTCCACAGGGGTTCTCGTATGGCGTTTAGATTTGATCGTCCAACATGGTCGCCCAACACCACAGCCCAGTGGATTGGCTTATGTCGTCTTCGATAGCTTTTGATTCGTATTATCAAGGTTTAATTTAATATTTTATATTATCACATAAAAGTTATTATCTATCCCTGGATTTTTTTAACTGCTTAAATGATTATGCTGATTTATAATTTAACATCATAGTGCTTGACGAACAAAGTTTATTGAAATGACAATGAGATTATTGTAAAGGATACATTATGAAGATTAGCATTTTTGGACTTGGTTATGTTGGAACAGTATCTGCTGGTTGTCTAGCTCAAGAAGGACATCAAATCATTGGTATTGATGCGTACAAACCTAAAGTCGACTTAATAAATCAAGGTAAAACCCCAGTCATTGAAAAAGATATTGGAGATATTATCTCTAAAGCTGTACATGAGAAAGGTAATTTACGAGCTACTTTAAATGTAGAAGAGGCTGTGAATGAGTCAGAAATATCTCTGGTTTGCGTAGGAACACCGAGTCAATTAAATGGCAGTCTTGATCTAAAATATGTGCGCTATGTATGCGAACAAATAGGAAAAGCCTTACAAAGAAATGAGTCATTCCATATCGTTGTTATTCGCAGTACGATGTTGCCTGGAAGTATGAAAAGTATCGTTATTCCAACATTGGAAGAATCATCAGGCAAGCAAGCAGGCGCTGATTTTGGAGTCTGCAACAATCCAGAATTCTTAAGAGAAGGTTCAGCAGTTTATGATTTTTATAACCCCCCTAAAACAGTAATTGGCGAAACAGAAGAAAAAAGCGGGGAAGTAGTGGCTAGTATCTATAAGGGTATGAAAGCTCCTCTAATACGCACTAGCTTGGAAACGTCTGAGATGGTGAAGTATTCAGATAATGTTTGGCATGCTTTAAAGATATGTTTCGCCAATGAAATTGGTAACATTTGTAAATCACTCAATATAGATGGGCATCAGGTGATGAACATTTTGTGTCAAGACACAAAGTTGAATTTATCTCCCTATTACATGAAACCAGGATTTGCCTTTGGAGGTTCTTGTTTGCCCAAAGATGTACGAGCACTAACATATAAAGCTCAAAGTCTTGATCTAGATGTGCCAGTTCTCAAGTCAATTATGGTAAGTAATGAGAAACAAATCGATATTGGTTTAAAAATGATCATGGAGAAGGGAAATAAAGAAATAGGTATTCTAGGTTTTAGTTTTAAAGCAGGGACGGATGACTTGCGAGAAAGTCCCGTCGTAGAAATCATCGAAAGATTGTTAGGAAAAGGCTATGACGTAAAAATATATGATCGTAATGTAAATATTGCCAGTCTCGTAGGTGGTAATCGAGATTATATTTTAAATCAAATTCCGCATATATCAAGATTGATGGTACATAACATAGAGGAAATACTTACTTTCGCTAAGACAATAGTAATTGGAAATGGAGCAGAAGAATTTAAATCAGTTGTGAATCGAATAGAGAATGATAAAAAAATAGTGGATTTTGTACGTATTGAAGAATCTTTGATATCAAATAACAATTACGACGGTATTTGTTGGTGACTTTGATAGTTATTCGAAAAGCTTATAAAACTTTAAATGGAATGTATAAATATGCAAGTATAATTCATGGCTTTTTTAATAAATTAAAAAGCATACTTCATATTCTGCTTGATTTTAAGAAACTAGTTTTGAACAATTAATAAATAAAAACATTAAAGTACTTGCCTTATCTTTTTGTTTATTAAAAATCAAATAGGATTTCTGAAATAAGTTAACGTAATACAAAAAAATTTAAAATATGGAGCTCATGATTAATCTTTAAGTTGAAGAACTTTTTCTAAAATTTTAGGGTCATCCCATTCGATATCACCAATTACTTTATAGGCCAAACGACCTTCAGGATTAATAACAAAGGTTGTAGGTAACCCTTTTACAGACCATTCCGAAGTCATCTCTTCATCGCCGCCGAGTAAAATAGGAAATTTCAAATCCACACTCATACTTTCCAGAAATTGATCTATCGATTCGGTGTCATCCCCCCAATTGACGGCCAATATAAGAGTGTCTTTGGATTGAATCTTTTCCCAGGCGCTTTGCATGGAAGGCATTTCTTTGCGACATGGGGCACACCACACAGCCCAAAAACTAACAATCACAATTTTACCACGATAATCAGAAAGGGTATGTGATACGCCGTCAGTATCGGTTAACGTGAAGTCTGGAGCCTGAGGTGTTTTCGGGATAGTAACCAACGATCGCACTTTGTTCCTGCTTGAAAAATCTGTCTTATTTTCATTACTGGCAACGTTTAATGCCAGAAGAAATCCTAAGCAAGCAGCGATAGGACGTAAAAAATACGATGGCATAGCAATTTCTCCGAAAATTTTTTAAAAAAACCTCGTTCCAAAAAGAAAAACTGTCAATCTTGTTTTTTATAAGTTTATGAAGAAATATTTTTCTAGCACTTACATCATAAAATACGAAAAAACTTAAAAGGTTGGACGGCGCAAACACCGCCCAAACAACCTTCAAGCTACTTTGCTTCTTAATTTGCTGACTTAGTGCTGCTGCATTGATTCATTGACTACCCCTAAATAATTGTTCTCGCAATTCATCTTGCATTTTTTGTGTCCAAACCGTTTTCATCGATCCATCACGTTTCACCTCTAATTTGTCTGCATCGATGGATTTGTATCTATCATTAACATCACCAGTCACAATGACATCCTCAAGTACAACCCGGGCTTTAACAGCGCGATCGATGTTAGGAACAAGATAAAATGTTCCATCGGGTGTTTGTACAACAAAGTCTGATTCTAATGCCACCAGCGGATCGGCTTTATCAATAGGGCAAAAAACACCAGCAACAGCACATGATATACCATTCATTTTGCCTTCTACCGTAGCAGCGCTGACCATTAGTGGCACCAGCGATAAGGTAGTAGACAATGCAATAAAAAAGAGTGAAGCTTTTAAGTTTGTATACATGGTTATTCCTATTTGGTTAAACAAAGAGGGAAGTTGAATAGGCCTAATCATTTATAGATACATTACTTATTGAGTTAAATTTATGGACGGCTTTTAGTTGTTTCTTGAGAATTTGTAATTTATGTTTACCTTTACGCTATAAACATAAATGTTGTACGTTAGCGAAAGATTGTCAGATGCCGAAGTTGCCAATTTTATGTTCTTCAAACTAAGTATTTTTTCCTTGGGTCTTGTCTGTTACCCAAATTGCAGCAATGTTGGCTATTTTTATTTTGTGTCATACATTAATTAGGGCATAAATTTTCTTTTGTAATGTATCTGTAATATTGCTCGCCTTAAATAATGGATCGTTGCTAGGAACAATTTATGATGAACATAAAGCATATTTTAGTTGTAGAAGATGAGCAGCCCATCCGTGAAATGGTCGGTTTTGCTCTGGAAAACTCTGGCTATCAGGTACAAGAAGCCACTAATGCACGACAAGCCCAGACTTTAATCGCCGATAATGTACCCGACCTTATTTTGTTAGATTGGATGTTGCCAGACGTAAGCGGCATCGATTATGCGCGGCGTTTAAAAAAGGAAGACCTCACCCGTGAAATACCTATCATTATGCTCACCGCGCGCAGTGAGGAGGAGGATAAGATACTTGGCTTCGAAAGCGGTGCTGATGATTATGTCACTAAGCCTTTTTCTCCTAGAGAATTGGTGGCTCGCATCAGGGCGGTTTTACGCCGCGGAGGTCCTCCAGCAGATCAAGAAGTGCTTGAAGCTAAAGGTTTAATATTAGATATGGCTAGCCATCGAGTTAGTGCTGACGAAAATACTTTGGAAATCGGTCCTACTGAGTACCGCTTATTAGAGTTTTTTATGTCCCATCCTGAGCGTGTTTACAGCCGTGGCCAATTATTGGATAGAGTTTGGGGAAGCAATGTATATGTGGAGGAACGCACTGTTGACGTTCACATACGTCGTTTGCGTAAAGCCTTGGAACCCTTTGGTCACGACACCTTAATTCAGACAGTACGAGGTGCAGGATACCGTTTTTCTAAGAGGGTTTGAATATGCTTCATCCCTGGCTTGCATCGCTAGGGCGTACCTTAGGAATCATTTTGATCTTTGCGCTTATTGGGTGGGTTGATGGACATATTGTCCTCTCTTTGCTGGTGGCGACTTCAGGTTGCCTTATTTGGCATTTATACCATCTCTATCGCTTAGATCATTGGTTGCATAACGGTTCGCCCTTTCGACCACCTACAGCCCAACCATTCCAATCCGAAGGTATTTGGAAAGAAGTCTACGGTCAATGTTTCCGCCTACGGCGCCGAAGCCGGAAACGTAAACGCAAGGTACGACGAGTGATAAGACAATTCCGCTCGGCAGCAGCAGCATTACCCGATGCAATTGTTGTACTGCGCGACGACGATACCGTGCTTTGGTGTAACGAAGTCGCTCAGAACACACTAGGTTTACGTAGCCCTCAGGATATTGGTTTGCAGTTAACGACGTTGGTGCGTCATCCTACTTTCGTAAGTTTTCTCGCTAAGTGGCGGGACGTGGATGATTATGACGGGAACAAAAGCGTTGCTTTTCCTGCTCCCCTCGATGTAAACCAGATGTTAAATGTGCGGGTCGTGCCTTATGGTAAGAAAAAACGCTTATTGGTGGCTACTGATATTTCTCGCTTGCATCGACTTGAACAGATACGGCAAGATTTTGTTGCTAATGTTTCCCATGAACTACGTACCCCACTCACCGTCATTAACGGTTATCTAGAAACGTTATTGGATAGCGACATGCTTTATACTGAGCAATGTCGATACCCGCTTAAACGCATGCAAGAGCAATCCTATCGAATGGCCCACCTTATTGAAGATTTGCTAATGCTGTCGCGTCTAGAAACTCAACAAGCGAGAAGTCCTCGACGTCCGATCAATGTGCCAAACTTACTGGCAAACATAGCTGAGGATGCCATATCCTTGAGTAGCGAACTTGCTCACAAGGTTAAAATGGAGATTGATTCAACGCTTTGGATATATGGGGTTGAACAGGAGTTACGTAGTGCTTTCTCTAATCTAGCGTTTAATGCGATCCGTTATACGCCGGCCAAAGGCACAATTACCATTCGCTGGTTTGCTGCAGAAGATAGCATCCGTATGGAGGTAGAAGATAACGGCGAGGGAATACCTTCTCATCATCTTGAGCGAATTACAGAACGCTTCTATAGGGTAGGACGAGATCGAGGACGAGATAAAGGCGGTACGGGGTTGGGTCTAGCTATTGTCAAACATGTTATGAAAAACCATGAAGGAAAATTGCAAATTACCAGTGAAGTCGGTACGGGTAGCTTATTCGTTTGTAAGTTTCCGAATACGCTTAAGCTAACGAGCAAAGCTTTGCCTGCCGATGTAAGTAGCGAAGCGTAAGGACTAACTAATATGATGATTAATTAACGTTTTCCTTTTCCACCGTTTCGGGCGTCATAACCGACTGCCGCTGGTGGGTCTCTAGGTGTTTTGTCACGAGGATCGATTGTGCAACTACTTTTAATACGTCATGCCATCGCTGAAGATGCAAGGCGGTTTGCCTATGATGGTGGCAATGATGCGGATCGTCCACTCACCGAAGCTGGCCGTAAAAGAATGCGCAAGGGCGCCAATCGACTACGTTCCCAAGTACAAACCATCGATGTGCTCGCCTGCAGTTCCTTATTGCGTGCCCGAGAAACGGCTGAAATTGTCTCCCGGGCATTTGGCGATATCCCTATTGTTAAGCGTGAAGATCTCGCACCGGACAGCGATAAGATGAATTCGGTACTTGACTGGCTAAAAAGCTGCACGCCAACCGGAACTGTTGCCTTAGTTGGTCACGCACCACATTTACTTTTATTGGCAGGTATGTTGCTCATAGGGTCGCCGCGACCTTTGCTTATTTTAAAAAAAGGTGGCATTGCTTTAATTGAGTTTGATAAAACCGTCGAGCCTGGTGCCGGAATGGTACGTTGGGTTTTAACCCCAGCTCAATTACGTAGTTTAAAAGATTAATGCGATATTAAACCGTGCCTAACACTATTGCTGCCATCGATCTAGGGTCCAACAGTTTTCACATGATTGTTGCCCAAATGGAAAACGGTCATTTACAGATCGTCGACCGTCTTCGCGAAATGGTTCAATTGGCGGCTGGCCTTGATGAAAAAAATAAACTTTCTGAAGCGGCTCAAGGGTGTGCTTTAGAGTGCTTAGCCCGCTTTGGTCAACGCCTAAGGCATATGCCAAGTTCTCGGGTGCGCATCGTAGGTACGAACACCTTACGGGCAGCTCGCAACGGCCAAGCGTTTTTGCGGCAAGCAGAGACAGTGCTCGGCCATTCCGTGGAGGTGGTCAGTGGCATGGAAGAGGCCAGGCTTATCTACCTGGGCGTTGCCCATAGCATTGCCGACGTGGAAGGACAACGCCTAGTCGTTGATATCGGCGGCGGTAGTACTGAGCTGATTATTGGTAAAAAGTTTGAACCACTCTTTTTGGAAAGCTTAGGTATGGGTTGTGTTAGCATGACATTGAAACATTTCTCAAATAGCTACCTAAGAGAAGCTGATTTGCATGCGGCAGAACTCGCGGTTAGCCTAAAACTAGAACCTATTGCCTTAGCGTTTCGAGAGATGGGCTGGCAGTCTGTCGTCGGTGCATCGGGAACCATCAAAGCGATTCATGAGGTGGTGACCACAGAGGGCTGGAGCCTTGACGGTATTACCTTAGACTCCCTGCGGGAGCTTCGCCATGCTTTACTGGTAGAGGGTAAAGTCGCCAATATTGCCAAACGTTGGCAACTACATCCGGCCCGGGCATTCGTATTCACAGGTGGTTTTACCATTCTCCTCGAGCTTTGCGAAACCCTAGCTATAAGTCATTTGCAGGTCTCCGATGGTGCCCTTCGAGAAGGCCTGCTTTACGATTTGATTGGACGTATTCGCCATGAAGACGTGCGTCATCGTACAGTGGCGTCGCTTACTCGTCGTTACAGCATAGATAATGCCCAAGCTGAAAGAGTGTCTGTCACAGCCCATGATTTATTAACACAAATTGAAGCCGGCTGGGGATTAATTGATGAGGAGTATGCCTACATGCTGGATTGGGCTGCGCGTCTTCACGAAATTGGTTTAGCCATTGCTCATAATCAATACCATAAGCATGGCGCCTATGTAATCCAACATGCTGACTTGGCAGGTTTTTCCCGCAGCGAACAGACCATATTGGCAACCCTTATTCGTGCCCATCGTCGAAAGTTTCCGAGTAAGTTTTTTGCGGCTTTGTCGCCAGACATCGCCGAGCTTGTTAAGCGCTTGAGTATTGTGTTAAGAATCGCGGTTGTGCTTCATCGAAGCCGCAGTCGTCAGCCATTGCCCACTTTAGCGGCCAGTGCGATAGGTCCTTGTCTAAAGCTTGCGTTTCCGAGCGAATGGCTAACAGTCCACCCCCTTACTATGGCGGATTTAGCGCAAGAAGCAGACTATTTAAGAAAGGCAGGCATTGATCTTCAGTATCGTTAGCTGTGCAAGGGAGTAAAAGGGCAACATGGGTACCCCATTGGCCAATAATAACTTCAGCTTTCCCGAAGGAAAACGTAAAGCATTGGTCATGAGCTACGATGACGGAAGCGAGCACGACCGACGTTTGCTTGAGCTATTTAACCACTATGGCATACGGGGCAGCTTCTATCTTAATTCGGGTAAGCTTGGGGCGCCCCACCAGGTGAGTGCGGGAGAGGCTCATACCCTTTATCAAGGCCATGAGGTAGCCTGTCATACCGTAAATCACCCGGATCTTACCCAGCTTTCCGACACCGCCATCCGTCGAGAAGTGCTAGAAGACAAAGCTGTTTTAGAAGATCTTACAGGGTATTCGGTGCAAGGGCTTGCCTATCCGTTTGGTTATTATGATAACCGGGTTATAAATCTCCTCTCTACCCTTGGCATCCGCTACGCGCGAACAGCTCGATCAAACTATAATTTCACTATCCCACAACAATTGCTCACATGGGATACCTCTTGTCATCATAACGACGCCTTAGAACTCGGTCAGCAGTTCCTTGCCTATGAAGGACAGGAGCTCGGTCTTTTTTCAGTTTGGGGGCATAGCTATGAGTTGGATGGCTTTCTAAGCGCAGACCCGAGCAAAAACTGGACTTATATGGAGTCGTTTTGTCGTGTTCTGGGAGGGCATGAATCCATTTATTATACCACTACTCTTGACATCATCGATTACCTAAATGCACTGAGTAATAAACTGCAGTGGTCTTCATCAGGAGTTAAAAATACTAGCAATAGAACGTTATGGCTTAATTGGCAGGGTGCTGTGCGAGGGCTTAAGCCAAGCGCTTCTCTCAACTTGCCGGGTTTAAATCCTTAGTCGACTTGTCTTTCAGAGTACCTCAATGACTAGCATGTTTTCTAAAATTTTAAGCGTTCAGGTACCCGACTCCCTGACATGTGAAACTTCAGGTAAAAATCCACCCTTCAAGGTGACTTTCAGCGCCGACGGTAGTATTCCGTTTCCTCAAGTTATCGTTTATGCCTGTGGTAGCTCCCAATTAATTAAGGACGAGTCAATTCAGTTAGTTTCTGAAAGTAAGGGAAAGGTTATCTATGAAGCCCATGTGCCGGCTGGTTTCGTGGGACCTGGCGAGATCACTGTACAAGTGGAAGGTTGCAAAAAAGCCGACTTTGCCAGTGCAGGTGGCGGTGACTGGGTAAAGGAATTTCGTACCATTCATCTTGCCGCGGGTCGTTCGCCCCAACCTCAAATGCGTGTCGGGTCAGGGTCTGGTAACGCCACCCATGTCAAAGTTTACTTTGGCATCCATAAACATATGCATCAACCTTACTACAACACCACCGATCGCAATTTCTGGGATGGTGAAAAGGACGCTATTTTCGGTTCTCGCGGTGGACCTTATACCCACTTTATTCCCGCTGCGGTGCAACAATATATCGACGGCGGATTAGTCAACGCTGGGTTATCCACCAGTTGGAGCGGTTCCCTAATTGAACAACTCAATCGCTGTGCAGCAGAAGGCTTATGTGGTGGGCGCTTTGCTGGCTGGCATCAAGCTCTAGGGGAAATGGCGCAGACTAAGACAGCCCTGGGAAATTCTCGGGTGGGTTTCACTGCCTTTGGTTTTTTTCATCCCCTCATGGCGTTGATTCCAGGCCGCAATATCATTAAACAGATCGAATGGCATCGGCATATAGTACGTAATACCTTCGGCGTCGCAGCAAGCAATATTTTGTTTCCCCCCGAGACCGCCTTCCATGTACGTATGATTCCCGCTCTGAAAACCGCGGGAATCGAAACCGTCATCTACGATTCTATCCATCGCTATCGAACCTGTCAGGACTACCCCTATGCGGGAATTACGGAAGGGATGTTGCCGCCTAACCCGGCGGAGCAAGCCAATCCACCTGCCACGGACTGGTTTCAGCTCCATAACATCTGGGCCGGTTCGAAGATCGCCCCAAGCCTTTTGCGACCCGAATATGTTGAGTATTTGGATCCAGAGGGTAACAGTCATAAACTCATCGCCGTGCCCGCCGAGCGTTATATCGGCAATGAAGACGCCCGGGGTGGTTTTGGCGCTTTACAGTATCCCGACGTGCTAAGGCAGGTTTACGATCAGATTGTCGCCACGGGTAGCTTCGATGCAAAACACCCGCCTTTTTTTCTGCTGCATTCCGATGGGGATAACCATGGCGGTGGCGCAGACAGTTACTATATGCACAACACGGGTCAATTGGTGCATTGGCTCAAGGAGGATCCGCGTTTTGAGTTGACTACAATACGGGATTATCTGGACAGGTTTCCACCTGATGCCAGTCAAGCCATCCACCTGGAACCGGGCTCCTGGAGTGGCGCTGATAACGGTGATCCGCAATTTATGAAATGGTTTAGCCGTTACAATGAACTCTACTCTCCCGATTTAAACTCATGGGCCGTATTAACAGCGTTCCAAAATATGGTCCATACCCTGGAAGATGCCCGGCCTCAAGATCCAGCTTTAGAGGTAGTGAGTCGCCTCATGCTGGTTGCGGAAACCAGCTGTTATTGGTACTGGACCGGACAAACCGTGTGGGACCAACAAGTGACCAACGCTGCTAATCTTGCCTATGAGCAGCTCAAAACTCAGCTGGATAATGTACTTGCAACAGGTGCTGATCCCACCGGACCAACCATTTTTGCACCCTGGGTGACGCCGGAAAACCCAGGCGGTAAACGTTGGGGTCAAGGCTGCCTAGAAGACGCTCCTCGGGAAGGCGTCGTGCATACCTTTGTTCATGATATTGCCGGGCTTAAACGTGTTACGTTGACACTGTGCGCTGATCAAGGGGAGAAAACCATGGATATGAAAAACCATGGCGCTTATCCATCGCAAACCAACGCCAAAACCACAGCCGATTATTACACGGCTCAATTACCCGTTGGCGGCGGCGATACGCGCTATTATATCGAGGCGGAAGACCAACAGGGCAATGTGTCGCGCAGCGCGTTAGAACGGGTTTATCTTGCCTAAATCTAAGGGATACTAATCCAGTGGTGGCTCGTGGGATTGCGTCTGTCACGCTATGATTGGATTTATAATTAGTGTCTTATCACGACAACGCTAAATCCTTTTACAGGAGCTGCTATTGACTAAGCCCCATTTGACCTTTGGTGGTTTTCCCGCATTGCGACCACGGCGCATGCGACGCGACGAGTTTTCCCGACGCTTGCTTCGGGAGCATCGTTTGACCGTTGACGATTTGATTCAACCCGCGTTCATTATCGAAGGCTGTCGGCAACGAGACCCGGTGACTTCTATGCCGGGTATCGAAAGACTCAGTGTGGATGAGTTGCTTAAAGAAGCGGAAGCCCTATTAACGCTGGGTGTGCCAGCCATCGCTTTATTTCCCGTCGTGTCTCAAGATTTGAAGTCACACGATGCCCAGGAAGCCTATAACCCCGAGGGTTTGCTTCAGCGTGCCGTACAAAATTTAAAAAAAGAATTTCCAACTTTAGGAATCATTACCGATGTGGCCCTTGATCCCTTTACGAGTCACGGTCAGGATGGATTGATCGATACCAATGGGTACGTGATAAACGATGAAACGGTAGCGGTACTGGTGCGCCAGGCCCTATCCCACGCCCAGGCGGGCGCCGACATCGTCGCTCCTTCGGATATGATGGATGGGCGCATCGGCGCAATCCGTGATGCTTTGGAAGCCGATGGTTTTGTGCATACCCGTATCTTGGCCTACTCTGCTAAGTATGCCTCTCATTTCTATGGCCCATTCCGTGACGCAGTAGGATCTGCCGCTAATCTTGCGGGGGGTGACAAATACAGTTATCAAATGGACTCGGCCAACAGCGATGAAGCCCTACGGGAAATCGCTATGGACTTGCAAGAAGGAGCCGACATCGTCATGGTGAAACCGGGTATGCCTTATTTGGATATTGTACGCCGTGTCAAAGATCAGTTTGCTGTGCCCACGTTTGTTTATCAGGTCAGTGGTGAATATGCTATGTTGCTGGCGGCCGCGCAAAAGGGTTGGCTCGACAAGCGCCCTGTGGTGATGGAATCGTTGTTGTCTATCAAGCGAGCTGGTGCCGATGGTATTTTGAGCTATTTTGCTAAAGAGGTAGCTGGTTGGTTACGTTCCAGCTAAGACAGTTATCTGATAATTCATCCTTGTGCCGCGAGTCTTAAAAGCATGGCCACAAAACCCGATCAATATGCCGTTATGGGCAACCCTATTGCCCATAGTCAATCGCCTCTGATTCATAGTTTGTTTGCATCACAAACGGGTCAGAACCTTGAGTATCGAGCGATTCTGGTAGAGCTGGGTCAGTTTGCAGCAGCGGTTGATGCTTTCCGCGCTGAAGGTGGGCGGGGACTCAATGTCACAATCCCGTTCAAGCAGGATGCCTGGGTTTACGCCGATGTGCTGAGCGCTCGCGCCGAGCGCTCCGGTGCCGTAAACACCCTGGTTTTTCGGGAACACGGCGATGTGTTGGGTGACAACACCGATGGTCTGGGTCTGGTGCGAGATTTAACCGATAACCACCGTCTCACTTTAAAGGACAAGCGTATTTTGTTGCTGGGTGCGGGGGGTGCGGCCCGTGGCGTGCTAACTCCGCTATTAAAGGCAGAGCCGAGTCGCTTAGTAATTGCTAATCGAACTCCCGCTAAAGCGGTGGAACTGGCTTTATTATTTAATGGCTTTGGTCCGGTTTCAGGGTGTGGCTTTGCAGAACTCAGCGGGTTTCGTTTCGACTTAGTGATTAATGCGACGTCGGCGAGTCTTAGTGATACCCCGTTGCCGCTACCAGATGACCTGCTATCTGAAAGCGGTGGGGTTTATGACATGATGTACGGGAAGGAGCCGACGGCTTTTATGCGCTGGGGTCTTGCCCACGGGGCGGTCTGCGCCATGGACGGTATTGGTATGCTGGTGGAGCAGGCGGCGGAATCATTTCGACTTTGGCGTGGCGTAAAACCCAATACGACCGATATCATTGCTCGATTACGCGGGTCATAAAAATACAATGAATACCAGTGAGCAAGCTAAAGATGTGCTTAAAAGTTTACTCGCCTCACAATTACAGACTGTTTTGGCGACGCAAGATCAGAACCAGCCCTATACTAGTTTGATGGCCTTCGTGGTCACTGAAGATCTTAAAAGATTATTCTTTGCAACTTATCGAAATACCCATAAGTATAGAAATTTAACGGCTAATCCCCAGGTGGCGTTGTTAATCGATAATCGCACCGGCCATATGGAAGATCACTACCGTAGCGTTGCTGTTACAGCCACAGGCTGCGCTCGCGAAGTAGATCCAAAAGAGATAGATAACTGGCTAAATTTGTACCTGGCCAAACATCCAAATCTAAAAGAATTTGTCACGTCTCTTGAGTGCGTGGGTATCGAGGTTCAGGTAGAGCATTATTACCTGGTCAACCAGTTTCAACAGGTTGTGGACGTGGTCCCATGAGGATAAGGAATGGCCATGGCAGCAACCTCGTCTGACCATCTTTACTTGGGTATCGATCTTGGCGGCACCAAGACAGAAATCATTGCCCTAGACGGTTCGGGGGAAGTGCGAGCCCGGCGGCGCGTTGCGACGCCTCGCTTCGATTATGAGGGGACGCTTCGCACCGTCGCGGAACTGGTGACGACGGTAGAAACCGAGCTGGGTCGCCGTGGTAGCGTAGGTGTCGCTATGCCCGGCACACTTTCACTGGCCACCGGGCTTGTCAAGAACGCTAACTCCACCTGGCTTAACGGCCGTTCTTTAGATCACGATCTGCAGGCGCTCATGGGGCGTCCTGTGCGGTTTGCCAACGATGCAGACTGCTTTGCTTTGTCAGAGGCCCGGGATGGGGCGGCGGCAGGCGCCAGTGTCGTGTTTGGAGTCATTATAGGTACCGGCGTGGGTGGCGGTATTGTATGCAATGGTGAATTGATAGGCGGCCCCAACGGTATCGCAGGAGAATGGGGCCATAATCCTCTGCCTTGGCCTGCAGCAGAGGAATTACCAGGCCCCACCTGTTACTGTGGTCGACAGGGGTGTATTGAGGTCTGGCTGTCCGGTCCGGGACTGGTGCGAGACTATGAACGCCATGGGGGTGTGGCGCAAGATGCCGCCACTGTGGTGGCGGCAGCAGACGGCGGGGATAGGTTGGCAGAAGCCGTTTTGAGTCGTTATGAGAACCGCCTGGCTCGCGCTTTGGCCAGTATTGTTAACATTTTGGATCCCCATATTATTGTTCTGGGCGGTGGCCTCTCTAATTTGGCGCAGCTTTATCAACGCATACCTGAACAATGGGACCAGTATGTGTTCTCGGACTGGGTGGCAACGCAGTTGGCGCCACCCCATTATGGCGATTCCAGCGGAGTACGAGGAGCCGCGTGGTTATGGTGGCCAAAAAATACGTCTTAAGTATGCAAACCCGCTGGCGGTTCGGCCCTGTCGTCAGGTTCATCAAAACGTTCATATTCTGCGATGACTTGGGCGCCGAGTAATAAAATCATGGCGGCAATTTCCAAACTGAGTAAAGCGATAATGGCGGTGGCCAAAGAACCATAGACTACGTTGATAAGCGATAGGGTGGAAAAATACCAAATCAGCGCGTGGCGAGTTATCTCCCAGAGCAATCCTGCCGTAATCCCACCCAATAACGCTTGACGCCATGATAAATTACCAACGGGCATCACCAGGTAAATGGATGAAAGCATAAGGATCTGACCTGTAAGTCCAAGTAAATAAAGTATAATGCCGGTAAAACCGTCTAAGGGTATGTCCCAACCCAAAAATAAAATATGCAGGCGTTCCATACTCTGCAACACCCCCGTGATTAGGGTTACTACAATAAAGCCAATCCCCAATAGAAAAATAAAAAGATAGGGCAGCAAAGCAGAGATAAGAAAATGACGACGTTGAATAGCCACCCGGTGAAAAAAAATGACGGACATGGCGTTTTCTAAAATGGAAAATGCCAAGGAACTAAAAAAAATCAACATTCCCAGCATCACCCAGCTTAAGACTTCCCGTTCTTCAAGAAATGTTTTGATTTGCGCTGTGACGGTCTGGGATTCTCCAGGCACTAAAAATTCTAGATAACGAGTAAACGTAACCAGTAAGCGTGTTTCATCTGCAATGTGGGAAAGGGCGATAAGCAGCAAAGTAAAAAGAGGAATGACAGACAGCAACGTGTAATAAGCCACAGCGCCAGAGAGTAAAATACCTTGGTTAGCGCGAAAACCTTTCAGCACCCGCAACATAAAATGGCCTGGCCGTCTAAGAATGAGTCGTTGCTTCGCTTGAGATGTAGAGTGCATGGCGCTTTCCAGCCCCGAATAAGCGAGGTTGGGTTATATTGTTAAACCGAGCGACCAAGGGACAATAAGCGTTGGTTTATTGTTGCCATTGTAGATTAGTGGCACAAGATAATAAGTATTAGTCTTTTTAAATAGGATAAACAGAAATGCTAGACGATGCTTTGATGAGAGAAACCGTATATAAATAACAGCAAACCGTTATATATCATCGAATGATATTACGGTTCCAGACTAGTTTCTGAAGATATTAAATCATATAAGGCAACAAGCGCTAATGCTCGTGGTAAAGGCACCCTAAGTTTACCTTCCACATAGCCTTGAATAAGTGCTATTGCCCATTCTAACCGAATATCATCAAGGGTTCGCAAATCGATAAACCGAAGCAAGGGAACCTGTTCTATGTGCATACTAGCATAAACTGCTGCCAGTGCTCGTGCCGACCGGGTGCCTCGGGATTCCCCAATACACCAGTTGTAAACGAGCTGTTCCGCTTCGTGTGGATCAATCATGGGTGTGGACTCTATTACTCGCGATTACCATAAAGCGTAGTACAGAGCGTGGGCTCTGCCACCGTTGCTTAACGGTGAAATTTTTTCACATTAGTGGTCTTTAAAAATAGCAGAAAGCAAGGTTTTCACAGTGGAGTGAGGTAGTGCAGGACAAGTCTCAAGGAGTAACTCTGTTAAACCGACCCTATGACAGGTCGATGGAAAGTTGTTTATTGCTAAGTAAGAAGCTTTTTTATGGCTCTAATACAGGATGCTGATTAAGCAAGCTTATGCGAGAATAGCGAACAAATTTGATTCATCTGCAGAACAAGATCACATCTTATGTTTCAAGCAGCAAACCAAATCGTCTACTCTGAGCTTTTTCCGTTAAATTTACCCCAAGATGTTATCTACAAAGTGCGTTGGGGTCAGCTCCACGGCAGCGCTCAATCTCTGCTCATCGCCACGGTGGCCACCGAGCACCCAGGCTTACTACTGGTCGTTACACCTAATAGCCAAATTGCTTTGCGTTTACAAGCAGAGCTTGATTTTTTTGCTCAAGACACCTCCTTCAAAACATTTGTTTTTCCCGACTGGGAAACATTGCCCTACGATAACTTTTCGCCTCATCAAGACATTGTCTCGCAGCGTTTAGCAACCCTTCATCGCTTGTCTGAGCGGAACAAAGGTGTCCTCATCGTTTCTGTGACGACGTTGATGCAACGCCTATCTCCGCAAATTTATCTGGATGGCCATGTGTTGCTGTTGAGGACAGGTGAGCGGATCGATATAGAGGCTTTTCGTAGCCGTTTGGAGGCAGCGGGTTATCTGTGCGTATCTCAAGTGACGGAGCACGGTGAGTTTGCGGTACGTGGATCGCTTATCGATATTTTTCCTATGGGGAGTGAGCAGCCCTACCGCTTAGATTTGTTCGATGATGAACTAGAAAGCATCCGCACCTTCGATCCCGATAGCCAGCGTTCTATCGGCAAAGTACCAGCCATCGAGATGTTACCAGCCCGGGAATTTCCCTTGACTAAGGAGGCTATAAGTCGGTTTCGACAGGCTTTTCGGGGTCGCTTTGAGGGGGATCCTCAGCGTAGTCTGATCTACCGAGATGTAAGCAGCGGTCTTGCTCCGGGAGGGATCGAATACTATTTCCCCCTGTTTTTTGAAGCCACTGCCACCCTATTCGACTATCTTCCTGAGAATGTTCTTACGCTAACTTTGGAAAATACAGAAGCGGCCATGGATGCCTTTTGGGAACAAATAACGGCGCGTTATGAACAACGCCGTTACGATCGAGAACGCCCTTTACTGCCTCCTCATCACCTGTTTCTAGAGAAAAACCATGTTTTCCAAGCCTTAGAAAAACACCCCCAAATTGAGGTACAGCAGTCACCGATTCCAAAAAACGGTATCAATTTTCCCAGTATTGAACCACCCGAAGTGTATTTACAGCCCCGGGCTGAACAACCGGTTGCTGCACTGCAAGCATTTCTGGCGAATTTTTCTGGTCGCGTGTTACTGGCGGTAGAATCAACAGGGCGACGAGAAGTTCTATTAGATGCGCTGCGTCCCCATGGCTTGTCTCCTAAACCATGTAACGGTTGGCAGGAATTTTTACGCATGTCAGAATCGCTAGCGATTACTGTTGCTCCCATAGAGCGGGGGTTGCTGTTTAAGGAACCAAACCTAGCGGTTATCGCCGAGACACAACTTTATCGGGAGTGGGTCCCCCAGACCCGTCGTCGTGCTCCAAGCCGCGATGCCGATGCCATTATCCGTAATCTCACAGATTTGCACATGGGTGATCCGGTGGTGCATGAGTATCATGGAGTAGGTCGCTATGGGGGGTTGAGGCGGTTAGAAACCGCCGGTTTGGAAACGGAATTTGTCATTTTAAACTATGCCGACGGGGGTACCTTGTACGTACCGGTTGCCTCCTTACACTTACTCAGTCGTTATGCAGGTCATTCCCTGGATAAGGCGCCTCTGCATAAACTGGGTAGTGAGCAGTGGGCCCGGGCGAAGCGTAAAGCAGCGGAACGTGTCAGAGATGTAGCGGCGGAACTGTTGAATATTTATGCACGCCGCCGGGTCAATTCCGGCCACGCCTTTCATGGGTTTGAGGCTGACTATGCAGCCTTTGCAGCCGGTTTTCCCTTTGAAGAAACCCCTGATCAACAAGCAGCCATCGCTGCTGTGGTGGCGGATATGAGTAGCCCTGAACCCATGGATCGGGTTATCTGTGGTGATGTGGGGTTCGGCAAAACTGAGGTGGCCATGCGGGCTGCTTTTCTCGCTGTGCAAGACGGTCGTCAAGTGGCGGTTTTGGTGCCAACCACGTTGCTAGCCCAACAACATCATCAGAATTTTCAAGATCGTTTTGCCGATTGGCCGGTACGCATCGAAGTGCTATCGCGTTTTCAGACCAAGCGAGAACAACAGCAGGTCTGTCAAGGATTGCGTCAAGGTACCGTGGATATTGTCATCGGAACCCATAAACTGATTCAAGATGACATCGCTTTTAAACAGCTGGGCCTGGTGGTCATCGATGAAGAGCACCGCTTTGGCGTGCGCCAAAAAGAGCGCCTAAAAGCACTACGCGCTCAGGTTGACATACTAACCTTGACGGCGACGCCTATTCCGCGGACTTTGAATATGGCTATGGCGGGACTCAGAGACCTGTCGATTATCGCT
Organism: uncultured Candidatus Competibacteraceae bacterium; assembly: GCA_964423745.1. Lineage (GTDB taxonomy): Bacteria > Pseudomonadota > Gammaproteobacteria > Competibacterales > Competibacteraceae > CAYRGG01. Next base: position 31,546 of record CAYRGG010000048.1, read on the forward strand.
ACGCCCCCGGCTCAGCGTCTAGCCATAAAGACCTTTGTGGGTGAGTGGAATAAAACCTGGATACAAGAAGCCTGTCAACGGGAACTTAAGCGGGGTGGCCAGATTTATTTTTTGCACAATGATATAACCACCATCGAGCGTCAAGCTAAGGAACTGCAAACCATAGTACCCGATGCTCGGTTAGCCATCGCCCATGGACAGATGCCCGAGCGTCAACTAGAACAGGTGATGCTAGATTTTTACCACCAGCGCTGCAACATTTTGCTGTGTACCACTATTATTGAAAGTGGTATCGATGTCCCTACGGCCAACACCATCATCATTAATCGCGCTGATAAACTGGGTCTTGCGCAACTTTACCAATTACGGGGCCGGGTAGGTCGTTCTAAGCATCGTGCTTATGCGCATCTGGTGGTACCGCCTCGTAAAGCCATGAATGCCGATGCTAAAAAGCGTATCGACGCCATCGAAGCCATTGAAGATTTAGGGGCCGGATTTACGTTGGCCAACCACGATCTCGAGATTCGTGGCGCAGGAGAGTTATTGGGGGATGAACAAAGCGGTCAGATGCAAGAAATTGGTTTCAGCTTGTATATGGAGCTTCTGGAACGGGCAGTTGCAACTTTAAAAAAAGGTGACACCCTAGATCTTGAGCGTCCGCTAGAACATGGACCAGAAATCGATTTGCAAAGCCCTGCTCTGATTCCTGACCCGTATCTACCTGATGTGCATACCCGGCTTATTTTATATAAACGCATTGCGAGTGCTACGGATTTTCAAGAACTGCGAGATTTGCAAGTTGAAATGATAGACCGCTTTGGTCTTCTACCGGAGGCCGTAAAAAATTTATTTCGAGTTACCCAACTTAAACTCATCGCGCTGCCTATTGGCATTCGCAAGATTGAAGTGGGTGCTAGAGGTGGTCGTGTTTTATTTGGACCCGAACCCAAGATCGATCTACCAAAACTTTTGCAGCTGATTCAGCAACAACCCAAAACATACCAATTAGATGGCCAAGACAAACTGCGTTTTTATCAAAAAATGGACAGTGTGGAAGAGCGTACCCAAACAGTAAATACTTTACTTGAAGAGTTATCTGTATAATTGTTAATGTTGCTTTCAAAAGGATTTAGGTAGGTTGTTTGCCATAAGCTACTACAACTGGGTAAACTAATGGGCAGATAATAGGCAAAGTAACAAATTAGTAGCAAACAATATTTCAACGGGTTTAATGAATGGGACCCTTGACAGAAAACTCACATCCGCATATAGTTCCGCGGCTTTGGTATCTCAGTCGTAGCTGAGAATTAAGATCATCAGGGGGAAAATATTGCCCCTAGAGTAAAAAGCTCATGGCAACTATTAATCAACTAGTGCGCAAACCGAGGGTTCGCAAAACTGACAAGAGTACTGTGCCGGCTCTTGATGCGTGTCCGCAAAAGCGGGGTGTTTGCACCCGGGTCTACACGACAACGCCCAAAAAGCCTAACTCAGCCTTGCGTAAGGTGGCTCGGGTACGTTTAACCAACGGTGAAGAAGTGACCAGCTACATCGGTGGCGAGGGTCATAATCTGCAAGAGCACTCTGTCGTGTTGATAAGAGGGGGTCGTGTAAAAGATTTGCCAGGCGTACGTTATCATACTGTGCGCGGTAGCTTGGATACCTCAGGTGTATCAAAACGTCGGCAGGGGCGTTCAAAATACGGGGCAAAACGTCCAAAAGCCTAGTTGCGATGGAATGTGTCAAAGTGGTTTCTAAACCGTTTTTAAGGTCGTCTTTTTTTTTAAATACTTTAGTCTACCTCGCCTAGCGACGCTAGCCTGTGTGCTAAAAAACAAGACGTATTACCAGCAGCGTTTATTTATAGACACTAAAAGTAGATTGTTTTTAGGCTTGTTACTAAAAAAATCTTTTATAAAGCGCTCTGTGGTAGCACTGTTGTTGCCTCTTTAAAGGCGTAAGTATATGACTTCGAGTTAAATAGAACACAGGTTTGATCTATGCCAAGACGAAGAGAAATTGCAAAGCGCGTCATTCTTCCCGATCCCAAGTTTGGAAGCGAGATGCTGGCTAAATTTACAAATATGGTGATGGAACGTGGTAAAAAGTCTGTCGCCGAAAGAATCGTCTACGGGGCGCTCGATCATATGGCTGAGCGGGCCAAGGGTGATCCAATGGAACTGCTAGAGCAAGCGCTAGACAACGTGCGACCCGTGGTTGAGGTAAAGTCTCGTCGGGTTGGTGGCGCCACTTATCAAGTACCGGTAGAGGTGCGTTCAGTGCGTCGTAATACCCTTGCCATGCGCTGGCTTATCGATGCTGCTCGTAAACGTAGCGAAAAGTCGATGGCTAGGCGTTTGGCTGGTGAATTATCGGATGCGGCTGAAAACCGTGGTTCTGCTGTTAAAAAGCGGGAAGATACCCATCGCATGGCGGATGCCAATAAGGCCTTCGCCCATTATCGTTGGTAAGCATTGAGGACTAAGCTGTGGCTCGGAAAACTCCTATCGAGCGCTACCGTAACCTCGGGATTATGG
>CAYRGG010000049.1:0-33301 GCA_964423745.1 uncultured Candidatus Competibacteraceae bacterium
TTTCGATGCGCTGTTCGCTGCCGACAAAGCCTATGAGCTGGAGGCGCTGCTGCGGTATCTGCAGGCCCATCGAGGTATGAGCATCCTGGCGGGGGAGCCGATTTGGCAACCGGGGGCCGCACTGGGCGTTGGCCAGTTTGTGGCCGTAGCCTTCGATCCTCCTGGCCATGACGAGGGTAGTCGGCTGTGGGCAAGGGCGCTCCCGGACAGGGCGTCCCTCGCCGCGGATGTAGACTTAGGGCGCTTGGCCAACAGCTTCCGCTTGAACCCTGGGCAGATCCGTGATGCCGCTGCCGCTGCCCAGCATTTGGCGGTAACGCGCGACAGCAGTCATCCCATCATTACCCAAAGCGATCTTCAGCATGCCTGCCGTCTTCAGTCCAGCCGCACCCTCGCCACCCTGGCCGAGAAGATCACCCCCCGCTATCGTTGGGACGATATGGTGCTGCCTTTGGATCGACTGGAACAGCTGCGGGAGATCTGCAACACCTTAAAATACCGCAGCCTAGTCTACGGCGACTGGGGTTTTGACCGTAAACTCGCCATGGGCAAAGGCATCAATGCCTTGTTTGCTGGTTCCTCGGGTACCGGCAAGACCATGGCCGCCGAGGTCATCGCCGCTGAACTGGGTCTGGATCTCTACCGCATCGATCTCTCCGCCCTGGTGAGCAAATACATCGGCGAAACCGAGAAGAACTTGGCGCGCCTTTTCGCCGAGGCCGAGAGCAGCAACGCCATTTTATTTTTTGACGAAGCCGATGCCCTGTTCGGCAAGCGCACCGAGGTCAAAGATGCCCACGACCGCTACGCCAATGTGGAGACCAGTTATCTGTTGCAGCGCATGGAAGCCTACACGGGCATGGTGATTCTCGCCTCCAACTTCCGCAAGAATATGGATGACGCCTTCGTGCGGAGACTGCATTTCACCGTGGAGTTTCCTTTTCCCAGCGTACACAACCGTCGCTGCATCTGGGTACGCATTTGGCCCGAAGCGGTGCCCCGCAGCCTGGATCTAGATATGGACGCTCTGGCTCGGATCGAGCTGACCGGGGGCAATATCCGCAATGTTGCCCTGGCCGCGGCATTCTTGGCTGCGGCTGATCAGGGTGTGGTCACCATGGCCCACTGCAAGCAGGCGCTCAAGCGTGAGTATCAAAAGATGGGCAAGGTGATGACAGGTGTTGACTGGGAATACTGATACACAGAGGTAATGATAATGGCGTTGAAGTCTAAAACCGCAACTGAGCCGCAACGGCAACAAAATTTATCCAACCAAGACAGGCTAGCGGAACAACCCGGTAAGGGTCTGCGCCAGGCAAGCCCGGCTGCACGCTCGGCTGTGGCAATGCCACCGCCGAGCGGCGCCTCGCTCGCCGCTCACGGAGTGCTCTTACAGGATAGAATCGGCAGCGGTCAGCACGTCAGAGATACCGTGCTGCAGCTGCAAAAGCACTATGGCAACCGTTACGTGCAGCGTGCTCTAGCCAAGCTGCCTGTGCCGCTGCAGGCCAAACTCGCCGTGGGTAGCGTGGATGATCCGGCTGAACGGGAGGCTGATCGCATCGCCGACTTATTCTCCCGAGCGATGGGTATGAGCCCGCCGCCGCAGCATGCCGCTGCCAATGTGGTGAACTGGAATGTCCATAACGCCGACTACGGCGTCGAAGGCGGTGAGTTGACGGCCGATCTTAATGCGGCCATCACTGGCGCCAGAAGCAGCGGACACCCGTTGAAACCCACCGTTAAGGGGACGATGGAGCACTTCTTCGGCCAGGATCTTGGTCAAGTGCGCGTTCATGCCGATGGGGCAGCCGACCGCATCAGCCGCGCCATCAATGCGGTGGCGTTTACCAGCGGCCGCTATATCTTCTTTCGTCGCGGTGCCTATCGGCCGGATCACTCAGCGGGTAAGCACCTGCTCGCCCACGAACTCACCCATGTGGTGCAACAGACCGGTAAACATGTCCAGTGTCGCTGCGAAACCGAAACAGCAGCGACCGCTAACTTTGACCGGCAGGTTCCCCCTGGCGATGCGGTGACGGCACGAGCTAAGGCCCCAGCGGTCACAATCCAACGGGCAATTGAAACCGAGAAACAGCAAAAGGCTCTAGCGTTGATTGAAAATTACCACGCTAATCACCCAAGTCTCAAGAACAGTTTCAAGTCGAATACCCCGACTGCACAAGCCTACCTCATGCATCTGAAAACTCGAATAAAAGAACCGCAGGAGATTAACCAAAACAAAACGGGGCTTTGCGGAGTAGTGGCGTTTATGTATAGCATCGCCCGTAACGATCCAGAAGCTTACGTCCGGTATGCGCTGGAACTATTCGAGAAGGGCGAGGCCAGCCTCGGCAACTTCAAGGTTAAGGCGACAGATAAGGTCGCTTGTGAGGCTTTAGATTTGAAGGATAAATTCAACATGTCACTTGTAGACTATGTGACCGGCGCGAGCCTTCGGATCTCTGAGAATAAGAAACCACTTCAACATAACCCGGCCAACCTAGAAACAGGCTTCTTTACGCCATTGACGACGCCTACAGAACTTCCGAAATGGTTCGAGCTGGCTGGATACAAGACAAAGTATACAGCGAGGAAAAGAAATCAAAGCGCTGGTATTTATGACTTCAATGCCGCAGTGGTTCATTTTAAGCGGGGGGATAGTGTCTGTCTTGCCGTAGGTTGGAATTTACACGAACGTGGAGGAGGTGATCCCTACAACGCTCTTCTCGGTTGGGTCGTTGGACCCGATCACTGGGTTGTGCTAACGGATGTCCAGGATAATAGCGACTCAACAATCATTAACCTATATAGCCATGGGAAGATCGTATCTATCACTCTTAAGAAGCGGCTTTCTAAAGCAGACAAAAAAGCGCAACGGAATAACAACCCGAAACACGTCATCTCCTGGGAGCGGTTCCTTAGACACTACTACGGTTATGTCGCTGCATGGAAGTCTACTGGTTAAGCCCAACCATTATTGTCAATTTGCTCGCTAATCGGTTGGGTATGGCATAATCGAGGCATGAACTCCTCGCCCAATCCTTACTTATTGCAAAACTTTATCGATCATTCCGCCGATTTTCTTCATCTAACCCAGGTTGTGGGCGTCAACAACGCCTTTATGGTTTTGACTGCCCTGGTGCTGCACCAAGGCAGCGAGTCATCGATGGTCTAGCAGCCTCGCAGGCGTTGGCGCAGGTGGTGGATTGATACTTACTAGCGTTCGAAATAGTAATGCTTACGATTTCCTCAGTTGATGCCCTCGCTTGAACCGAAATCAAATACTACTTTAGTCGCGCACAAAACCCAACCATAGTCGGATGTGCTGACCGCCCAGCGTTGCCACAATAGTTTCCATAAACCGCGATGAAGAAGATGCGAGGTTACGCCCGCAAACTCATTTATCGCTGCCTGACCATTAGCCTCTTGATCCTATGGGGCTAGTCATTGGGAAAGCCAGAGCAACCGATGATCAATGACCTCGATGCCACCCTAGCGGCGCTCCTTGAGCAGGAGCTACCCACCGAGTTGGTGCAACAGCTCACCATCAGCTTCGCCACCCCCGATGGCGAATTTCCTCCCGCCTCGGTGACGCTGCCCGCCATCGATCTGTTTCTCTACGATCTGCGTGAGAACCGCGAGCTGCGCAGCAACGAGTTCGACATCGAGCACCGCGACGATGGCAAAGTCAACAGACGGCCTGCGCCAGCGCGGGTGGATTGTTCTTATCTGATCACCGCTTGGGCCAGCGCCAGCTCGCCTGATCCGGCCCAAGATGAACATCGGTTGTTGAGCGAGGTGATGCGAGTACTGTTGCGCCATCGGCGGCTGCCGGAGCATCTGTTGCAGGGCAGTCTCGTGGGACGTGAACCGCCGCTGCGAGCAATTCCCCTGCAACCGACATTGCTGCAAAGCCTCGGTGAATTTTGGCAAGCCTTGGGGGGTAAACCCAAAGCGACCTTGAGCTATACGGTCACCGTAGCGGTGGATCTGTTCGCGCCGGTCACCGTACCGTTGGTCCAAGAGGCCGTCATCCACATGCATCGGCGGGGTGGGTGACATGCGCTATCAGTTTCGATGATTTGCTGATCTTTTACCACCCTGTATCAAGCTAACCACTGAATGTTTCAAGGAGCCCAATATGCCACAGTATCTTTCCCCCGGCGTCTACGTGGAAGAAGTCCCTGCAGCTATTCAACCCATTGCCGGTGTTGGCACCAGCACGGCGGGCTTCATCGGCCTTGGCGCCGAGGTCAGCACGGCAGCGCTCGGTGACACCGGTGACACCGTCGATAGCGGCGAGGCAAGCGACGCCAGCGCCACATCCGAACCTCAGGAGGCCGAAGCGGTGAGTGCGGATCAGATAAAATTGTGTACTCATTTCGGCGACTATAAAAAATATTTTGGCGATTTCTCCAGCGCTGAGTCGGCCAACCGCCTCGCCCATGGGGTATATGGATTTTTCAATAACGGCGGCACCCGCTGCTATGTGATCCGAGTGGCCAGCGCGGCGGGTGTCACCAAAGCCTTGGAACAGTTTGAAGCCATCGACGAGATCGCCCTGGTGGCTGCGCCAGGTGTGCTTTCTGCCAGCGTGCAGACGGCGCTCATCGACCACTGCGAAAAGATGGGCGATCGGTTTGCCCTGCTCGACGGCCAACGTACCTCCCAATACCTCCCGGATACCGTCAAGGGTGGTGTGCGCAACAGCAATTATGCGGCGCTGTATTTTCCCTGGATACAGGTCTATGACCCCGCTAGCCAAGACAATCTCTATGTGCCTCCTAGCGCTCATGTGGCCGGTGTGTATGCCCGTGTCGACGCCGAACGGGGGGTGCATAAAGCACCCGCCAACGCGGTGATCCGCGGCACCCTCGGAGTCGAGTCCCGGCTCAGCAAAGCTCACCAGGACGGTCTCAATCCCGACGGCATCAACGTAATTCGCGACTTCAACGGTGCCATTACCCTGTGGGGGGCGCGCACGTTGGGGGGCGATGCCAACGGCGAGTGGAAATACGTCAACGTGCGTCGGCTGTTCCTGTTCCTGCGGGAATCCATCGACAACGGCACCCGCTGGGTGGTGTTCGAGCCCAATGAGCCTGGGCTTTGGGCCAAGATCACCCGCAACGTGACCGCTTTTTTGACCACGGTGTGGAACTCAGGTGCTTTATTTGGGGTTACCCCGCAGGAAGCGTTCTACGTCAAGTGCGATGCCGAGACCAATCCCCCCGAGATTCGCGATCAGGGTCAGGTGGTGACGGAGATCGGGGTGGCAGTGGTCAGGCCCGCCGAGTTCGCCGTGTTCCGCCTGAGCCAATGGACAGGTCAGGAGTAGTGAGGTGAAAGAAACCGTGGTCGCCTTCATGGGATTAGTCGATTCACAAAAAGGTGGCTTTGAATCCCAGCGGATCGGCCTTTGGTCCCATTTTAACCAGCGCTTCTCCGCGCCGCCGCAGGGTTTTCTCGCCCATGCGGTGCGAGGTTTCTTCGCCAACGGCGGGCGTTTATGCCATATCGTCCCGCTTCGGGAGATCTCTCCCGCCAGCCTCCGTGATGCCCTGGCGTCGTTGGCGGAGGTAGAGGATGTCGATCTGATCTGTGCGCCAGATCTTCTGCAACTCCCGCTGGATGGACAATCCTTGATCCTACTGCAGCGGTTGCTGCTAGATCATTGTGAAACCGTAGGCGGTCGCTTCGCCTTGCTAGACTCCCTGAGCAACGCCAACCTGGAGACCGTGCTAGCGCAACGGGATGGATTAAGTACCCACAACGCCGCCCTCTACTATCCCTGGATTAAAGTGCCCGAGGGTCCACCACACACCATGGGCTTTGTGCCACCCTGTGGTCATGTGGCTGGCGTCTATGCCCGCGTCGATGACCGGGTTGGTGTACACAAGGCGCCTGCCAATGAACGCCTTGAAGGCGTGTTGGATCTCAAGGTGGGTGTTGACGCTGTCTTGCGGGCCCGCTTTTCCGCTGTCGGCATCAACAGCGTGCAGAGTTTTCCCGGCCGTGGCATCCGTGTTTGGGGGGCACGCACCTTGAGTTCACATCCCCTTTGGCGCCATGTCAACGTGCGGCGGTTGGTATTAAAGCTAACCCGCTGGATCGAGGATAACCTGCAGGATGTCCTATTCGAGCCCAACGATCAGCGGCTCTGGAGCCGTATCGAGCGCAAGCTGAACGCCCACCTGGAAGACCTGTTTGACCGTGGCGCCCTTATTGGTGCGAGCGCTTCTCAAGCGTTTTATGTCAAATGCGATGGCGAGATCAACCCGCCGGAGGTACGCGCTCAGGGGCAGGTGATCGCTGACATCGGTGTCGCGCCTAGCCGTCCCAATGAATATATCGTCATGCGTGTCATCCACGGTTCCCGTGGCGTGCGCGTGCTGGAACAGTTAACAACACGATAGCAAAGGAGAACTTATCATGGCTATTGGTGACCGCAGAGACCCTTATGGGGTTTATAACTTCTTAGTAGAGATCGATGGCATCACCCGCGCCGGGTTTCAGGAGTGCTCGGGACTCGACAGTAGCCAGGACGCTAGCGATTACCGGGAAGGAACCGATCCCCTGACCATGCGCAAGCTTCCCGGTCTAGTCAGCTATTCCAATATTTCCCTGCGTTGGGGCATCAGCGACGATGCCGAGCTGTGGGAATGGCGCAATAAAGCTGTGGAAGGCCGGGTCGAGCGCCGCAATATCTCCATCGTGCTCATGAACGATGCTCGGGAAGAGAAACTGCGCTGGAACCTCCGCCAGTGCTGGCCTAGCATGTGGAAGGCGCCGGACTTCAATGCCCAAAGCAACGACATCGGCATCGAAAGCTTGGAAATCGTTCATGAAGGGGTCGAACGGGCATGATTCAGACAGAAATTCCCATCACCCTGCCCCAGGGGTATGTGGACGCCGAGGGCGACCTGCACCGAGAGGGTACTATGCGTCTCGCTACCGCCTACGACGAGATTGTGCCTCTCAAGGATCCGCGGGTGCAGGCCAATCCCGGCTATCTAGTGATCATCCTTTTGTCTCGGGTCATCCTCCGCCTCGGCAACGTGGAGCCCATCACGCCTAAGATCATCGAGGGGTTGTTTGCGGCTGATCTCGCTTATCTGCAGGATCAATATCAGCGCCTCAACGCCTATGGTCATAACCGCCTTCAGGTGGCCTGTCCCCACTGCCAGGGTGAGTTTGAAGTGGAGAGCGAAAGCCTGGGGGAGTTTTAGGCTATCCCCTGGAGCGTTTGCACGAGGAGGTAGCCTACATTGCCTATTACCTGCATTGGTCCTACGACGCGGTGATGGCGTTGGAACACCGGGAACGGCACCACTGGGTAGGGCAGATCGCGCGGATCAATACGCAGTTGAATGAACGGACTTAAAGCTTTTGATGGTAGAGTGCACGTTGTGCACCGAAGCTAATTTTCAAGGTACGTAGAACGCACCCTACTGGTCTGACGGGTGATGATGTAGACATGAGTGCTATGACAACCCAATGCATAATCAAGAGGTAAACGATGGCCGTATTAGGTCCCAATGCCGCCTTAGCGGCGGCGGCCGGTGCGACGGGTGTACGCTTCGATCCCCATCTGCAATGTAATTTCTTGGTGGAAATCGAAGGATTGCTGGTGGGCGGGTTCAGCAACGTTAGCGGTCTGGAATACGAAGTCGAATACGAGGAGTTTCGCGAGGGTGGCGTTAACGGTTATACCCATAAACTACCGAGCGGGATTAAATACCCGCAAAACCTGGTGCTTGAGCGTGGCTTAACCGACCTCGACTTTCTCTCCTCGTGGAGTTTGAGCCTGTTGGAGCTTCCCCTGTTGACCGCGGATTATCAGGAGAAGCTGGCGCAAGGCGATGTTAGACGTCGCGATGGCAGCATTTATCTGCTGGATAACCGGCGTCTGCCGGTCATGTGGTGGAACTTCAAAGGTGCCTACCCGGTGCGATGGTCGGGTCCGCGGCTGCAAGCCGATACGTCCACTGTGGCTGTAGAAACCGTGGAGCTGGTCCACCAAGGTATCGTAAAACCCCGAGCTAGCCGTGCTCTGGCGGCGGCGCGCTTGGCCGCCAGTCTATAGGAGCAGGCCATGTATCATGCTCAATATTCCCCGCCACACTGGTACACGGCGCTAAACCCGAGTCTGGTCGAGCGGCTCAACCGACCGCGGTTGCAATCAGGGGTTATAAATAACCGCTGGAGCAAACCTATGCTCAATCGAGGCCAAGGGCTGGTTCGACGCTTGCCCATGATGGTCTCTTCCCTGCAACGCTGGGGTAGGACAACAGGTTCTGTTCCTGCCGGGGTGCCCATCGTACATGCACGCCCCTTGTTATCCTACGCGGATAACTCGTCGGTCTCAGCGTCGCCGAATACGGCAACGGTTGCGCTGCTGAACGCCCAGGCTAAGCCACTACCTGGTGCAGCGGTGGTGTCAATGCCGACTAAGCAACAGGTTTCACAGTTTCAAGCGCCCTCAGCGCCCCAAGAAGCAAACCTCAATCGCAGCGGAGCCTCGTCCAGCGGGCACTCGGTTCAGATTTCTCCAATACCATCTCAGCCATCGGCAAAAAAACTGCTTCAGCGCAGCAGCGAGCTACCCCAAACATCGATCTCTGATGCAAACAAGCAGGTGGAGGAAATTCCTTTTGTGCTTCCACCAGCAGGCGTTGGCAATAATCGTTTTCCTGCGCTGGTCAATGAAGCCGACAAGCCATCAACCGCTAGTAAAATATTATCCGTTCGCAAGGCATTATCCGTAGTCAAGGCTACGCCTATCAGTACGGTTGCCCTCGATCAAAAACCGCTCGCCCTTGGACCTCCACGACGGACGTCTGCCGCGACGCTTTGCAAGGCTAGTTCAACAGCTCCTCACTCCCTTCAGCCTCTTGAGAAAACAAGGCCGCTAATGCGTTATCTCAGTATCTCAGCGACAACAGCGGTGATGCGAAGATCACCGCTTCTGCCCGTGGTGCGGGAAAAAGTGATGTCAACCACGCTACCAACCGCCCCAGTCTTAGCGGGCTTGGCGCCAACCCGTTCCGAAGGATTTAGGTCCCTGCCAACATCAAGCCACTCTTTGGAAGTGTCTAGGGAAATGCCGCTCGTGGGCAAAGCCGCCGCTTTGGGTTCTGTGTCAGCAGCGCCCACCCACGGGGTGATCCAGCGGCAACTAGCTCCTGCTGCCAGCGCCCCATCCGCGTCTCAATTCTCAACCGCCGTACCTTCCTTACCGAGCGTAGGCGTGGCGCAGCCAGCCGCTCAAGCACCAGACGTGACTAGTTTAACCGAACAGGTGTATCAGCGGCTGCTGCGGCGCTGGGCGTTGGAACGGGAACGCCGGGGAGGGTAAGAACATGGCCTTGGAGAAAGCTTTCATCACCCCCGAGGGGGAGCTGCCGATTCCGGTGCTGTTCAATCCTACCCAGTACCAGCTGGAGCACAGCAATCAGATCGCGGAGATCGGCATACCCGGTTTGGGCGCGCCCATCCTCCAGTATGTGCGCGGCAACAGCCGCACACTGACCATGGAATTGTTGTTCGACACCTACGAGCGCCAAACCGATGTGCGCCGCTACACCGACGCGATCTACGCGCTGCTGACCATCAAGCCCGAGACCCATGTTCCCCCCGTGTGTACCTTCGAGTGGGGGGGATTTAGTTTTCGCTGCGTGATAACCAGCGTGAGCGGCCGGTTCACGCTGTTTCTGGGGGACGGTACCCCGGTGCGGGCTATCCTCAACGTGACCTTTGTGGAAACCATCGATGTGGAGGTAGAGGTGCGGCGTGCCCCCACCGAATCGGTGGACCATGCTAAAACCCACACGGTCAAGCGTGGTGAGACCTTGCCCCATATTGCCGCCCTGGAATATGAAAACCCGGCGCAGTGGCGTCACATCGCCAGGGCCAACGGTATCCTCAACCCGCGTCAGCTGATGCCGGGCCAGGTATTGATCCTGCCGCCGTTGCGCTGAGGCAAGGGAGAGAACCGTGTCCAACCGCTACGTTGCCCCGGACTTCCGCGTCGACATCGACGGCACCAGCCTGCAAGCCGAGGTGTCCCGCCATATCCTTGATATCAGCGTCGACCAGGAACCGGGTACCTTGGATCACTTCAGCCTCACCCTGGCCAATCCTTACCCTGCCATGCGCTGGACCCACACGAGGGACGCCGATCTGTTTCAAGCGGGTAACGCCGTCACTATCCACATGGGCTATGTAGACCAGCTACAACCTCTGTTCACCGGCGAAATCACCCGCATCAGCCCTGATTTTCCAGAATCCGGTACGCCCACAATCAGCGTCGAGGGGTACAGCTATCTTCATCGTCTCAAGGGTGAGACGACGACTCGCACTTTCCAAGACGTCACCGATAAACAGATCGCCGAGATCATCGCTCGGGATCTGGGGTTAACCCTAGAGGCCGAAGACACGGGAACCAAACACCCTTACATTATCCAGTACAATCAGACCAACCTAGCGTTCCTGTTAGAACGGGCGCAGAAAATTCGCTTCGAGATGCTGGTTGACGGTCAAACACTCATCTTTCGCAAAGCCAACAATGACGCGAGCAAGGTCTATACCTTGCACTGGGGCAGCACCTTAAAGAGTTTCAGCGTCACCATGAACACCTTGGAGCCGAGGTCTGACGTGCAAGTTCGCGGCTACGATCCCATGACGAAGCAGGAAATCATTGGGCGGGCGGGCAGAGGCGCCGAGAATTCCAGTATGGGAGGTACCCGCACGGGTGCGGAGGTCACAGCCGCGGCCTTGGAGCAAAACCGGCAGACGGTGTGCGTGGATATGCCGGTGGCATCGCAGCAGGAGGCCGATCAGCTCGCCCAGGCCATTTACAACGAGCACCTGCTCGACTTTATTACGGGCACCGGTAGCGCCATCGGTTTACCCCAGCTGCGTGCCGGAACCGTGCTCGAACTGACGGGATTGGGGCCGCGCTTTAGCGGGCTTTACTACCTCAGCCAGACCACTCACAGCCTCAACGACAGCGGTTATCAAACCCGCTTCAGCGTTAAAAGGAATGCCTTGTCATGAATCTGCTCGATGTGTTGCCACAAGCGAGTCCCCGCGCCGCTAACCGCATCTATGGGGTGGTGGTGGGGATTGTCACCAACAATCAGGATCCGGATGGACTCGGTCGGGTGCGGCTGCGTTTCCCATGGCTATCGGCTCACGACGAGAGCGGTTGGGCCCGTATCGCCAGCCTCATGGCGGGCGCTGACCGGGGTGCTTATTTTTTACCCGAGGTGGATGATGAAGTGCTGGTCGCCTTCGAACAGGGCGATGTGCGCTTTCCCTATGTGTTGGGCGCGCTCTGGAACGGCAACGATAAACCCCCGGGGAACAACGTCGATGGCAACAACAACCAGCGCCTGTTTAAATCCCGCAGCGGCCACCTGCTGCGTTTGGACGACACCGAGGGGGAGGCAAGGATCGAAATCATCGGCAGCAGCGGCAAGTGTCACATCACCCTCGACGCCAACGCCAACACGATCACCCTCGACGCCGACAGGGACGTGGTCATCCGTGCCGGCAACGGTAAGCTGAGCTTGAGCGGCAACCGCGTTGAGATAACCTCCCAAGCGGAGCTGACCATCGAGGCGGGGCAGAATATGGATCTTAAGGCAGGCCCACAGCTCAATCTCAAAGGTCAAATTATCAATATCAACTGATCAAAAAAAGGTAGTAGCCATGGGAAAACCTGCAGCTAAACAAGGCGATCGGATTACCGCCACCGATACCCATATCGTTATGGTGCAAGACGGGCCCGTCACCGTGCCCAAGCCTTTCCCCCATCCCTTCACCGGCATCATCAACGGTAACACAAGCGCTGATGTCAACATCATGGGCCGCGCCGCCGCCACCGTGGGCAGCAGCGCCGATAACATGCCCCCCCATGTGCCGACACCGCCAGGATTAGCGTTTCAACGTCCACCGGCCAACAAGGCGAGCGTCAAGACCGGCAGTCAAACGGTGAAGATCAACGGCAAGCCCGCGGCCCGCCATAGGGACAGCGCCATGACCTGCAACGATCCGGCTGATTTGCCCGTAGGTGCCGTAGTGGCGACGGCTACGGTGAATATCGGCTGAGGTGTGTCCACCATGAGCGATTTTCTCGGCACCGGTTGGCATTTCCCCCTCAGCGTGGATAACCAGGGCTGCATAGCCATGGTGGCCGAAGAGGCGCGCATCCGCCAAGCCATCTGGATCATTCTCGACACCGCTCGGGGCGAGCGGGTCATGCGCCCGGATTTCGGGTGCGGTATCCATGAGTGGGTGTTTGCGGTCAACAACACCGCCACCGCTGGCCGCGTCGCCGACGCCGTGCGCCAGGCGCTGATCCGCTGGGAACCGCGCATCGACCAGATTGAAGTGAACGCCACCAATAACCCCGAGCAGCCCGAGCGGCTACGAGTCGACATTGCTTACCGGGTGCGCACCACCAACAACCGTTTCAACCTGACTTATCCTTTTTATCTGGAGTATTGATCCATGCCCCTGCCAGCGCCTCCGCTCGATCCCCGCCGCTATGACGACATCGTGCGCCAAACCGAAACCTGGGTCCGTTATTTTACCGCCGCCACGCCATCGCCCTGGCGTCCCACGGACGAGGGTGATGGCAAAATCGACGCCGCTCAAGCGCTGATACGCATCTTTGGGCGTATGGCGGTGCTGGTCATCGAGCGTTTGAATCGCGCACCCGAAAAGAACTTTCTCGCCTTTTTGAACCTGATTGGCACCCAGCCGTTGCCGCCGCAATCGGCCCGGGTGCCCCTCACCTTCGAGCTGGCCAGCGCCAGCCCCACAGCGGGTTTCGTCCCCGCCCGCACTCCCGTTGCTGCGTTACCCCAAGCGGGTGACGTTGACGAAGTGGTGTTCGAGACCGAGCGGGAGGTGGCGGTGACGCCCGCACGGTTGACCGCAGTGTGGGTGCATGAACCCGCTGCCGATCGCTACGCTGACTATACAAGTGTGGCCTTGAGCGATACGGACGAGGATTTTCCTGCCTTTAGCAGCGCTAGCCCCAGCGACCACAGCCTCTATCTTGCCCAGGATGAGCTGTTGGCGTTGCCCCATGTGAAGACCGCGGTGTTGACCCTGGAATCTCCTGCCGCCCCCGTCCTCGCCAACCTTGCTATCAGCTGGTTCGCATGGGATGGAAGCTGCTGGCAGCCTGTGGAGGCGAGTTCCGCGGTGGTGGCAGGGCGCTGGCAGGTGAGCCTCAGCGTCATGCCTGTCGCCCACGCCCAGAGTGTCGATGGACAGGAGGCGCGCTGGTTGCGGGGGCGGTTGAACACGCCGCTGCCAGCAACGGGTGAGGCTTTACCCGTCATCGATCAGGCGACCCTGCACGTGCAGGGGCAAGCTGCCGGGCTCACCCCCGATCACGCCCTGGTCCAGGGACAACCCCTAAATTTAACCGTGGATTTTTATCCCTTCGGCGAGCAGCCGCGGCGCAACGACGCCTTTTATCTGGCGAGCGAGGCCGCATTAGCACGGCCCAATGCCGAGGTCAGTCTCCATATAGAACTGAGCGAGCCGCAGCCGCTGCCATTGCAGCCTTCCGCCGATCTCGCCCTTGCGTGGGAGGTCTGGGATGGGCAGGGGTGGCGCAGGCTCACCCCCACGGGTCAGGCGCAGGTGATGAAGCTGCTAGCGTCGGGTACGATAACCTTTACTTTACCCGCGCAGCTCGGCCCCACCCAGGTCAACGGCATAACTGCCTATTGGCTGCGGGCTCGTATCGTCGCCGGGGATTACGGCGTTGCCCCCAGCAGCGAGTGGGATGAAAGCCGTCAAACCCTCGTCACCCAAGGCGGCTATGGCCCCCCATCCCTGGCCCGCGTGCGCCTCGACTATCGCTATCAAGCAACCGCGCCCATAGCGCTGTGTAAGACCCATAATCATTTCAACTATACGACCCACGAGGCTCCATTTACGCCCTTTATTCTCTTTGTGCCCGCGGTGGATACTCAACCCGCCTTGTATCTGGGTTTTGACCGGTCCTTCGACAACCGTCCCACGAGTCTTTATGTCCAGGTGGCGCCAGCCACTCCCGCGGAGCAAAGCGCATGGTATCAGGCTGTTGCCACCTCCGGTTCAACCCGGCTGGTGTGGGAGTATGCCAGCGCCAATAGCGGTTGGCAGCCCTTGGGTGCCGTGGATGAAACCCAACGCTTTAGCGTCAGCGGCATGGTTGAATTTCTCGGTCCCGCGGATTTCTCCCTCCACCGCGCGTTCGGTCAAACCCGCTACTGGTTGCGGGTGCGCCAGGAAGGTGAACCCTTGGCCTTTATCCCCCGGCTCAAGGGTCTGCTCATCAACACCACCTGGGCCAGCCAAGGAGTGACCTTGGAAAACGAGATGTTGGGCTCCAGCAACGGTGAGCCCAAACAGACGTTTCGCAGCGCCTACGCGCCGGTGTTGTTGCAGCCTGCGGTTAGCTTGCAGGTGCGCGAGCCGGAACCGTCGTCCGTGCAAAAACACCTGGCTGTAACGGCCGGAGTTAGCGCTGATGCCGTGGCCGCTAGACAGGAATCCAATGGGCGTCACGAGGGGGCCTGGGTGACCTGGCGGCAGGTGGCGGACTTTCACGGTTCAACTCCCCAGGACCGCCATTACCTGCTCGATCATTTGACCGGTGCCGTGTCCTTTGGCGATGGCCAGCAGGGTAGGGTGCCGCCCCGGGGGCGTGACAACATCCGTCTGCAACGCTACCGCAGCGGCGGTGGTGCCCACGGCAACCGCCCCGCTGCCACCATTACCCAGCTCAAGACCACGCTGCCTTACGTGGCCGCCGTCAGCAATCCCGAAGCCGCTAGCGGTGGGGCCGATGCAGAAGCGCTGGAACGGGTGGTGGAGCGGGGGCCGAAGACCCTGCGTCATCGCCACCGGGCGGTGACCGCCCAGGATCTAGAAGATCTCGCCTTTGAGGCGTCACCGGCGGTGGCGCGGGCACGCGCTATCACCCCCCTATTCAATCCCGTCGAGTTACCATGGCGGCCGTTGTTTCACCTCAATATAACTCAGCCGGGTGAAATCAAAGTTGAACTAGACTGGCAGGACTCGAAACCCCTCGCTATTGCCCTTTATGGTCCGGGGCAAGGCAGCGCCTATGGCCAGGTCCAGGGAGCCAGTCCATTGCGACTCAGCTATACGGTGGAGTCCACGCGGTTTCAACCCGGTGAGCGCTGGTGGGTAGCCGTTACCAATACTGCTAACGAATATGTGAACGGGGTGAGTCTGAAGCTGGCGTATCCCGTCGGGATGCTCGACAGCAGTTTTCAAGTACCACCCCAGGATATTCCCGAGGTCACCGGGGCAGGGCGGAGTGAACTTATCATCGTACCCCAGGCTAGCGGTTCCCGGCCCATGCCGAGTCCGCGCCTGCTGCGCCAGGTGGAGGCGTATGTGCGCGCCCGCTGCGGCGCTGATATGGCGCTACGGGTGCGGGAACCCCATTGGCTGGAGGTGACGGTTGCGGCCCAGGTGATCGTTGCCCCTGGACATAACACCGACAGCGTGCACGTTGCGGTGGTGGCTGAGTTGACGCGGTTTTTACACCCCCTGAGCGGCGCCAAAACTGGGCGGGGATGGCCCTTTGGGCGCCTGCCCCAGCGATCCGATGTCTATTCGCTGCTAGAGTCCGTGCCAGGGGTAGATCATGTGCGTTCCTTGTCCATCCTGCAACCCGAGGTGGCGCCACCGGAGCGCCAGTGGTTTTTGATCTTCTCGGGCCAGCATCGAATAAGCATGGGAATTAGCGGGAGACTGTGAGCGATGCCGATACCGCTTCCCAATTTGGATGACCGCCGTTTTGACGACCTCGTCGAAGAAGCCCGTGCGCTCATCCCCCACATATATCCGCAGTGGACCGACCACAACCCCAGTGACCCGGGGATTATCCTCATGGAAATGCTGGCCTGGTTGACGGAGACGGTGCTGTACCGGCTCGATCAGATCGCCGAACCCAACTATCGGGTGTTTCTGCAGTTGTTGAATGGCCCAGAAAATCCAGTGCCCGCTGGTGATCTGGAACAGGCAATTCGGGTTACGGTGTTGTCGTTGCGGCAGCGCTATCGCGCCGTCACTGCCGAAGACTATGAATACTTGGTGCTGCAGGTATGGCCAGACACCGCAGCGGCGGCAACGGTGAACGAACCCGTGCAACGGGTGCTGTGCATGCCCCAGCGCAATCTGGAAGGTGAGGGCGAAGAGCGTACTCGGTCGGCGCCTGGCCATGTTAGTTTGGTCGTGGTGCCTGCGGGTGCGGCTCCACAGCCGAGCCTGGGGTTACGTGATGGCCTATGGCGGTTCTTGGATGAACGCCGACTGTTGACCGTACGTCATCATGTGGTGGGACCGGATTACCTCAAGGTGGAGATTAGCGGGAGCTTGTATCTCGAACAGGATGCCACGGCGGATACCGTTCGTGCCGTTGCCGTGGCAGCGCTGCGGGCGTACTTTGATCCGCTGACCGGGGGAGGGCAGGGTAAGGGGTGGCCCTTCGGTCGCGGCGTCTATCTGTCCGAGATCCACCAGATTCTCGATGACATCCCTGGGGTGGATTTTGCCGACGCCATCGGGCTCACGGCTATGGATCGGCCGGAGCGGGTGCTTTATGACAACGCCGGTGAACCCATTGGCCTCGGATTAGAGCCTAACGAGCTGGTGCAGCTGCAGACCAGCGATTTTACATTGTTAGAACCCACGGGTGTGACATGGCAAGCGCTAGACTGAGCAGTTATCTCGATTACCTGCCAGCAATTTTCCGCCAGGATGACTTCGCCGGGCGGTTTTTGCTCGCTTTCGAGCGGGTGTTGAGTGGGCTGCATCCTCCCGATCCCGATGACCCTTTGCCCCAGCAACCGGGCCTGGAAACGCTGGTCGAAGGGCTGCATCGCTATTTCGACCCTGCCCCTGCTGCTCCTGAACAGGGGCGGACACCCGCTGAGTTTCTACCCTGGCTTGCGGGTTGGGTGGGTTTAAGCCTGCGCCAGGACTGGAGCGAAGACGAGAAACGCCGGTTTCTCAGCCAGATTGTAACCCTATATCGCTGGCGCGGCACCAAACGGGGCCTACAGCGCATGTTGGAAACCTATACCCAAGAGCCGGTGGAAATCTATGAGTTTGAAACGCCTGCCCATTACTTTCAGGTGGAGATTACCTTGAGTGAGCGGGACCCGCGATTGCTCAGGCGCAAGGAGAAGATCGCCCGGGCCATCGTCGACCAGGAAAAACCCGCCCATACCTTTTACGCCCTGACGGTGTTGACTCCGGCTATGCAGATTCGCAACGATCCAGACATCGGCCTGCGCTTAGGAATCAATACGCTGCTGGGGACCATAAACACAAACCGTTAGAGGAATTGATACGATGGCGAACTATGACCAACCCGCCTATGTGGACAAGCGGGTACGCTTTTTCGACGGGCAATTTCTGCGCGATCAAGACTTTATCGATGAGCAGAAATATCACCTCGACCGTCAGCGCCGTCATGTGCGCGCACTCACGGTCTCCGGTGTGGTGGAGGGGCTCGACGTCGATGGCGCTATCGATCAGGTGACGGTGCAAGCGGGAACGGCGTTAGATAGCCATGGCCG
Organism: uncultured Candidatus Competibacteraceae bacterium; assembly: GCA_964423745.1. Classification (GTDB taxonomy): domain Bacteria; phylum Pseudomonadota; class Gammaproteobacteria; order Competibacterales; family Competibacteraceae; genus CAYRGG01. Next base: position 17,628 of record CAYRGG010000049.1, read on the forward strand.
TCAGCTGCTGCTTCCCAGTCCCAGCGCCCCTATATTGGTAAAAGACTATCGCAATCAGACGGTGACCCTGCTGATCGAGTATACCGAGGAAGCCTCGGATCAAGCCCAGGAGGGTAGTGCCGGGCATGCCCGGTTTCACGAGCGCCCGCGCCTGTTCATCGTTCCCCAAGACCAGGCCGTGCCCGAGGATGCTGTGGTATTGGCTGCACTCGTCATCGACAACGAGGGTCAAGTGATCGTCGACCCAGCGTTGCGTAAATACGCGGGCGTGCGCTTGCCCTGCCAAAGGCCATCCCAGCACTGGCCGAGTCTGCGCGCTGACGCCACCGGCCAGCTCGCGCTTGCCGCCGATCTCAACATCAGCGGTAAGCTTGAAGTCCTAGGTGGTAAAGTCGGTGTAGGGGTCTCGCCCCACCGAGACGTTGCCCTGCAGGTGCAGGGCGATAACCGCTGGGGCGGCGGCATCGCCGCGGGTCATGAACAAGCCGCGGTGGTGCTCGGAGAACTGGACGGCGTGGCGCAGCTGGGTGGCCAGCGGGGCGATCTCGGTGCGTGGGCGGATTTGGCCATCAACAGTGGCGGCGGCAACGTCGGCATCGGCACCGCCACGCCCCAGGATAAGTTGGATCTTCACGGCGCCTTGCGCTTCAACGGCGATGCGGATACACGGCTCTATGCCAGCACCCGGGCCAGCGCAAAGTCCCTGGTGATGAAAGCTCATTGGGATGAGCTGGAAATCAAAGGCCGGGTGATCGACTGGACTGGCACCGATCTGCATATCGGTTACGGCAACAATCATTCCAATCATGCCGTATTGATTGGCACCGGCGGGCTACGTGCGGTGGAACTGCAAGGCAAGACTTCGTTAGTGGTGGGTGGCGATGCCACAGTGAAGGGAGATTTAAATCTCTCCGGTCGGCTACGGCTCGACGGTGGAGCACCCATTCGGATCGAGGAATACAGACTTGAATCTGCGTTAACGACTGATTATTCGGTTTCAGAGTGGGAGGCCGCGGTCATTGGCTTTGCATCCCACGATGGAGAAATTGCCAAAGATGTCATCGCGCAGATTATGTTTGTGCACACCCGTAATGACAGAGGGCGTTGGAGGGTTTTGGTGCATTTTCTCTCCAATAAACGCCGTGGGCAATGGACGGTGCGGGTAATGTTTATCAGGAAAGAACTGGTGGGATGAATACTGACTCTAGCAGCACTTTTGCTGCAGCAACAATCTTTGAAAAAGGTAAAGATTCCATGAGAACTCAGTTGCAGCAACGGCTCGAAGCGTTGCAGTCTGAATATGACGCCGGGCGCTGCATGTTATCGGACCTTGAAACCCGGCGCGTCAACCTTGAACAAACTCTGCTGCGCATCAGCGGGGCGATTCAAGTGTTGCAGGAAGAACTCGGCGTTGATGAACAGCCAACAGGTACAGATAAACAGGCCCAAGAAGTCATCAGCGTGATGACTTAGGCATTAATACCAATCCTAATAAAAATTGCTCTAAACTACTTATAGTGCTGTGTACTTAACCGTTCGTGTACAAATAAGTAAGCGGTTTGTTGAATCAACCCCTTATAAGTAAGCGGTTTGTTGAATCAACCCCTTATAAGTAAGCGGTTTGTTGAATCAACCCCTTATAAGTAAGTGGTTTGTTGAATCAACCCTTTAGATGTCTTGACGCTTTAGAATAGGCCAGGCCGCCACGAGATAATTACACATAGACCAAAGGGTCAATCCGGCAGCTACCAGCAAAAGGCCCAATCCCACCTGAAGCGTTGGAAAACTGCCCACAGGATGGCGATACAGGAGTAACACCAGTGCGATCATCTGAAGGGTTGTCTTCAGTTTGCCAACCATAGAAACCGCCACCGTTTTGTGCTTACCCAATTGGGCCATCCACTCGCGCAGGGCTGAAATCGCGATTTCCCGGCCTATGATAATAGCCGCTGCAATAGCCATCCAGGGTGTGGGAATGGCTTGAACCAAGAGCACTAATGCGGCGGCCACCATTAATTTATCAGCCACCGGATCAAGAAAAGCGCCAAAGGCCGAGGTTTGATGAAGCTTTCGGGCCAGATAGCCGTCTAGCCAATCGGTTAGTGCGGCGGTGGTAAATAGCAGCGCACACGCACCATTGGCCCACCAAACTGGCAGGAAAAAGACTCCGGCGAAAACGGGAATCAAGGCGATACGCAGTAGGGTTAGCAGCATTGGCAGGTTGTACTGCATAAAAAAACTTACCTTAATCTTCGTTGTGAAAACGATCGTAGATACGTTGTGCCAATTCTTGGCTAATACCTTCGATACGGGCAATGTCTTCGACGCCCGCCCGGGCCAACTGTTTTAATCCCCCAAACTGCTTTAGTAAGGAACGTCGACGCTTGTGACCTATCCCTGGAATATGCTCCAGAACCGACGTGTTGCGCGCCTTTGCGCGACGCTTGCGATGGCCCGTGATGGCAAAACGATGGGCCTCATCGCGAATCTGCTGAATCAGATGCAAGGCTGGAGAGTCAGCAGACAGTATAATAGGACGATTGTCCTCGGACAAGTAAAGCACTTCTAGACCCACTTTACGATCTGTGCCTTTGGCCACACCCACCAAGGTGACATCCACCAACTGCAGTTCCTCTAGCACCTGTCGCGCTTGCCTTACTTGCCCCTTGCCGCCATCCACAAACAAAATATCCGGAACCTTACCATCCTCGGTTCGCAAACGGGTGTAGCGACGGTTTAGCGCTTGACGCATGGCGCCATAGTCATCACCTGGTGTGACATCGGTAATATTATAGCGGCGATAATCGGATTTTACCGGTCCTTCTCCATTAAACACCACACACGAGGCCACGGTAGCCTCCCCTTGGGTATGGCTGACGTCAAAACATTCTAAGCGGGTCGGTTCCGCGTCAAGTCCCAGGGCATCTTGTAATGCCTCAAACCGCCGCCGCATACCCACTTGTCCAGCCAATTGCGCCTGTAAAGCAAGTTCCGCATTGTGTTCAGCCATAGCAAGCCAGCGAGTCCGCTCCCCGCGCACCTGGGCGGAGAGCAACACCCGGCGACCGGCGCGCTCGCCAAGGGCTGCCGTTAATAAAGCCGTTTCTGGCAACGCCTGATTGACGAGAATTTCATTGGGAATAGGGCGGTTTAAATAATATTGGGTAAGAAATGCGCTCAGCACTTGGGGGGGAGACGTGTCTTCTGGAATAGTTGGAAAAAAGTGTTTATTGCCTAATAAGCGTCCGTCACGGAAGAAAAACACCTGTACACAAGCGCTATTTTCCCGCACAGTACAAGCGATAACATCCAAGTCGCCCTGCTTCCCGGTGACATATTGCCGTTCTTGAATTTTGCGTAGCTGTACGATCTGATCTCGGTAACTGGCTGCTGCTTCAAAATCTAGCTCAGCGGATGCGGTTTCCATCCGCTGCACCAGCTCATCGATAACCTCACCACTTTTGCCTTCTAAAAACAGCGTGGCGTGACGCACGTCCTGTTGATAATGGGATTGATCGATCAGTCCAGTGCAGGGGGCAGTGCAGCGTTTGATTTGATACTGTAAGCAAGGACGGCTGCGATTTTGGAAAAAACTATCGTCACACTGGCGTAGCCGAAAGATTTTTTGCAGTAAACTCAAGGTTTCGCGGACGGCGCCAGCGCTGGGGTAAGGCCCAAAATAATGCCCAGTGTTTTGTTTGGCGCCACGATGGAGGGTCAGGCGGGGAAAGTCTCCGCCACTCATATAGATATAGGGATAACCCTTATCATCCCGGAGTAATACGTTATAGCGGGGTTTGAGTTTCTTAATAAGGTTGCTTTCCAGCAGCAACGCTTCCGTCTCTGTGTGGGTGACGGTTACTTCAATAGCCTGGGTATGTTGGATAAGGCTGTGGATTTTTGCAGAATTTTGATTGCGGAAATAGCTGCTTACCCGTCGCTTTAGATTACGTGCCTTACCCACATAGAGTACCTGACCTTTGGCGTCCAACATGCGATAAACACCGGGAAGCGTAGTCAGGTTTTTGAGAAAAGTATCGGCATCAAAGGGCGTTGGCATGGCAGCACTAAGACGGTATTCGCTTAACTATCCGGTAAAGCACGATCGCGGCTATCGCTCGCTATAAGGCGCAAAGCGCAGGCGACGTCGATGGGTTGCGGCTTCTAGTACAAAATCTTGCAGCTCTGCCAACACGTCCCGTAACGCCTCATTAGCCGCTTGCACACCCCCATAGGCGTCTTCACTGGGGGCTGCTTGGGACGCTTCGATAAAGCGGCTGTCCAAGAGACGATCGGTGTCGATGTCGATTAGGGTAGCCCGTAAAACTAGACGCACTTGGCTCGGTTGTTGGGTAAAGTCCTGCTGCAAGCGAATTAAGGTCGTCTCTAAACGTAGATCACCCTCCACGGGCGTGGGCAACGCTAAGACGGTGGCGAAGGCATCGGTGCCTGCTAGGGTGTCGACAATAAGCCGGTGCAGCATCTGGGCAGGCGTATCGACCCAGCGACTATTGACAAAGTAATCCAGCCCGTAGGGGCGTTGTTGGTAAGCGATAAGTGGCGTGTCGAATCCTGGCTCGGCTTTGGGCGTAGCCACTAAAATGGTTTCGTTGCCGGGCGTCACCGTTGTGGGCGGGTTAGGATAAACGTCTAGCACGTAAGTATTGACGGGTGAAGAGGCACATCCGCTTGCCCCTAGAGCTAGCAGCATGGCAAGGTAGACTCGCCAATAGAGTACACACAGATAATGGGATTGTTCGGTACACTTTAATAAAGAAAAAAACATGTCCTATTCGCCGGGTCCGGGGATTCTCTCGGAACCACCAAACAATAATTGACTAGGTTCGCGCTCAAGGTTTCTCACAAAACCTGCCAAGGTTGCCGCCAAGCGGTCAAGATTGCTGAGCAGTTTGTTCAGTTCTGGTGTGGTTTGACGGCTTAGCCGATCAATCCCACTGCGACTTTCATCCACAAAGGCGGCTACGTCTTCACCAATCCCGTCGAAGGCTTCCGCCGCAGCTTTGAGAGCGGCTAGGGTTGCATTGATTTGGTCCATTAGGGGTTGAAACTGGGTATTCAGATCGGTAGCAATGTTGGCGCCGCTTTGCAGAGTTTGCTCCAGGGTATCGGCACTACTCGCCAACGCGCTACTAATGGTTTGTAGGTTTGCTAGGGTTTTCTCAATGTCGTCGGAGTGAGAGGCGGCAACTTCCGCCAGTGTCTGAATACTGGCTAACGTGTCGCTGACCGCAGCAATGTTGCGTTGGCTTAACAAACTATCTAACTTTAGATATAGATTATTAAAAGCTTCCTCTGCCCGAGCCACCAACGACGGCCCACTTTTGATAATAGGTAAGTCATCTTCATCTTCAACAGATAGGGGGGGTGAAGCACCACCGCCACTGAGATCCACATACACAAGGCCAGTGATGCCTTGGGAAACTAACTTTGCTATGGTTTTTTCTCGAATAGGGGTGTCTTCTTCAATTCTGAGTATCAGTTCAACCCGGTCGGGGTTGTCAGGATCTAAACCGATGGAAGTGACTTGGCCTACATCGACGCCTTTATACTTAACGGAGGCGTTAACGTTAAGACCCGCCACTGACTCTTGGACATAGACGCGATAGTAATCGTATTCGCGTGCGTCAGTGGCGGCCGTCAACCAGGCCGCCATGGCGATTATGCCGACGGTAAGAACAATCACAAATAAACCAACGAAGGTATAATTTACTTTTGATTCCATGACTTCTCCTGGGTTGTCCGCGCTGCTCGGCCGCGGGGACCGTTAAAAAACGCCTGGATCAGGGGATGTTCAGTTTGACTCAGCGCCGCTATTGTGTCGTAGCCGATCACTTTTTTATTGCCTAAAAAGGCTACCCGGTCTGTGGTCCGCCATAGGGAATCCAAGTCATGGGTTACCATCAATACGGTTAATCCTAACGAGTCCTTGAGCTGCAGAATCAGCTCATCTAGGGAGTTGGCGCTAACGGGGTCGAGGCCCGCGGAAGGTTCGTCTAAGAATAATAAATCAGGATCCAAAGCCAAGGCGCGAGCCAATGCGGCACGTTTGATCATGCCGCCACTCAGCTCGTTAGGGTATTGATCGGCTGCTGAGGCTGGCAAACCCGCCAACGCTATTTTTAATTCAGCTAATTCGTCGATGCACCGACGGCTTAATCGAGTATGTTCTCGTAAAGGTACAGCCACATTGTCTCGAATAGTCAGGGAAGTGAATAGGGCGCCATGTTGAAATAGCACACCAAACCGTTCATTGAGTTTAGCGACTTCTTTAGAAGAAGCGGCAACGACATCTTGTCCAAAAACCCGAATGGAACCAGCAGCAGGTGTATCCAACATGAGAATTTGTCGCAGCAATACGGTTTTGCCAGTGCCGCTGCCACCCACTAATCCCACCACCTGACCCCGATAAATGCGCATATCCAAATCATCGTGAACCACATGAGAACCGAATTGAGTTCTTAAACCCTGAATATCAATGACACATTCGCCATCGCTCATGACTAATAAAGTCCTTTCGTACCCAGGAAGACGGCGAAAAGCGCATCTGCAATGATTACTAGGAAAATGGCTTGCACCACACTTTCCGTGGTTTGCCGTCCAACGCTGTCAGCCCCGCCACGAACCTGAAAGCCCTGATAACAGCCCACTAACGCGATGACAATAGCAAAAACCGGCGCCTTTAAAATACCGAATAAAAAAGAGAACAGGGTAACAACCTGGGGAATCCGATGGATAAAATCAGTAAAACTCACCTCTAACAATAAAGAAGCCACCACCATACCACCCAATAGGCTCATTATATCGGCAAATAAGGTTAGCAACGGTAAAGCGATACAGAGGCTTAACATTTTCGGTAAAACCAACACGAAAAAAGGGCTAATCCCTATCACCCTTAAGGCATCGATTTCTTCAGTCAGTTTCATGGTGCCAATCTGGGCTGCGAAAGACGAACCGGTGCGTCCAGCGACAATAATGGCGGTGAGAAGGGGGGCTAATTCCCGCAACATGGTCAGGGAAACCAGTTCCACGATAAAGATGTTTGCCCCATAAAGCTTCAACTGAACACCGCCTTGATAGGCCACCACAACCCCAATCAAAAAAGATAACAGGCCAACGATGGGCATGGCATCCAGGCCTGCCCGTTCCAGGTTAGAAAACAGGGCGCGCCAGCGTAACTGGTTGGGCTGTACAATGGTTTTGCCAAAGGCGATGGTGGTTTCGCCAAGAAAAGCCAGTAAACCAAGAGCATGGTCCACTTTGTCCCAGGCTTGTTTACCCAGCCAAGCAACCGGCCCTAAAGGTTTTGGTAGTGGTTCTGCTGCTTTTTGCGCAGCATGTTGGCGTTCAATGACAAGCTTTACCAACGCCTCATGTTGTGGACGTAGCTTCACCAAGTTAGCCTTATGACCAGATTCTCTAAGGTCAGCTAGGGTAGTGGTGAGTAACCACGCACCGGTGGTATCCAAGTTGCCGATGCGAGCGCCATTGAGGAGGATTTCCCCGTCTGACCATGGTAATTGCCCTAGACGCTTCTCTAGCCCTGCGATACCCGCGACGGTCCAGGAGCCTACGCAGTAGGCGTTAGTGCCATCCAGTTCAATATCTGCTTCTAATTTTGAAACCTTAGATTCACCGGTCGTCATGAGTTAGTGGGGATTGAGTTTACGCCATTCCCAGGGTGTTTGTTGGGGGCCTACTTGTGACCAAACACCGAGCCGATTTTGCTTGGCCTGTACTTGTGCCATTTGATAGGCGCTAGCATTATTGTATTGCACATAAACCACCGCGCCGCCTTGTCGCACCAGTGCCAGCCCTATGTCGTCTTGTTTATGATGAGCGTAGATTTGTGCCACCACACGGCCATAGCGGTCCGTATCTTTAACCTTAAGCCGTATTGCTGCATTGGGCAATAGCTGACGCAGCATCGCACGGGACTCCTCGCCCCAAGGCTTTTGGCCCATTTCTGGGGCATCGATGCCAAACACCCGCACCGTAAGACGGCCTTCCTCACAGCTAACGGCGACGGTATCCCCATCGTAGACTTTGCGTACCTTGCAGTTCAATTCAACGCCTTTGTTGGGCAGTGGCGCTTTGGGTTCATGGAGCCATTGACCGATGCCAAAGACGCTGACCGTGAGTATTGCAATCCACAATACACCGCTGCTTTTTCTGCGTTTTGCACGGCGCAGCTCACCGCGTAGGAACTGCTGGAGTAGTTTTAAAAGTTCCCGTTTCACTGGGCCAATGAATTGAATTAATGGGTGGCTGCCAAGGCTTGTTCAAGATCCGCCAGAATATCGTCGCTGTGCTCAAGACCGATGGACAACCGTACCAAGTCCTCTGAAACACCTGCTTTGGCTAATTCTTGGGGGGAGAGCTGGCGGTGTGTGGTGGTAGCTGGATGGCAGGCGAGGGATTTTGCATCACCGATATTCACCAAGCGCGTAATGAGTTTTAACGCATCAATAAATTGCGCCCCTTGCTCTCGGCCACCTTTAATACCAAAACTCATGATACTTGAGCCACGACCGCCCATGTATTTCTCCACCAAGTGTTTTTCAGGGCTGGTGGATAAAGCGGGGTATTTTACCCATTCTACTTGATTATGGTTTTGCAAGTAGTGGGCTACGGTTAAAGCATTTTCACAATGCCGATCCATGCGCACGGGCAGGGTTTCAAGACCTTGCAGAATTAAAAAACTATTGAAGGGAGAAATCGCAGCGCCGGTACTGCGTAGTGGCACGACTCGAGCCCGGCCGATGAACGCCCCATTGCCTAATGCTTCAGTGTATACCACACCGTGGTAAGAGGGGTCTGGCTGATTGAGACGGGCAAAACGGTCCTTGTGGTCAGCCCAGGGAAAGTTACCCGAATCTACTAAGATGCCGCCAATGCTGTTGCCATGACCACCCATATATTTAGTGAGGGAGTGGGTCACGATATCGGCGCCGTGTTCAAAAGGTCGACAGAGATAAGGGGTCGCTACGGTATTATCCACCATAAGGGGTACGCCATGGCTGTGGGCCATGTGGGCAAGGGGGGCAAGATCCACCACATTGACGGCTGGATTACCGATGGATTCACAAAACAAAAGTTTTGTGCGAGGGTCCACAAGACGCGCCATGCCATCGATATCTCGGTAATCGGCAAAGCGTACTTCGATGCCATATTGCGGGAGGGTGTGGGCAAACAAGTTGTAGGTGCCGCCGTAAAGGGTGCTGGTGGCAATGATATTATCACCCACTTCTGCAAGCGTGGTAACGCCGGCAGTTATAGCTGCCATGCCCGAGGCAAAGGCAAGAGCGCCCACGCCGCCTTCCATGGCAGCTACCCGGTTCTCCAGCACGGCAGAGGTGGGGTTCATGATACGGGTGTAGATATTACCTTCTACCTTCAGATCAAATAAATCCGCACCATGTTGGGTGTCGTCGAAAGCATAAGAGGTGGTTTGGTAAATAGGGACAGCTACGGCTTTAGTGGTGGGTTCGGGTTGATAACCCCCATGGATGGCTATGGTTTCGAGTTTCATGGATAATTCCTCACGCCGGACACCCAAGATGTCAATCTAGGGAATATAAGCTGATTATGTTTTTATTGATCTAGATAATACGACAATCAGTTCGGATTGGAAGGATTTTTAAAACAGCTTCTTAAGTCAGCCAGACCAGCATTTGTATAATTAATCCTGCGTAAACCGCGGCCAAAACATCATCAATCATAATCCCAAAACCACCCCGAACCCGTCGATCCACCGGGAGAATAGGCCAGGGTTTTAAAATGTCAAAAAACCGGAATAATACAAAACCTATTATAATCCACAGCCAACCCGGTGGCGCCGCAAGCATAGTGACGAAATACCCAATCATTTCATCCCAAACAATACTGGGATGATCATGTACCCCCAGGTCTTGGGTAACCTGTTCGCACAACCATATACCGACGCCGAACCCTACAACGATGACTAGAAGGTACGTCGCTAAAGACAGATTTTCTAGCAAAAGATAAAGAGGTATTGCGGCTAAGGTGCCAAAGGTGCCGGGCGCCTTAGGAAAGCAACCTGAACCAAAGCCCAATGCGAGAAAATGGATGGGATTACGCCAAACTTGGCTGCAGGGATGTTTGTTGTTAGGCGAAGTGGTCATAGCCTGTTCCAGAAGGGGGACAAAAACGGCTATTATCCATCCGTCGGTAGCGTAATCCTAACTTTTTCTCAATAGTACCGATTTCAGTACAAGGGCAGTCCCAGTGGGCGGCAAGGGATTGTAGACGGGGTTGATGTTTAAGCGGCACGGTAAAGCACAGTTCGTAATCATCACCCCCGGTAAGGGCCAATGCGATAGCGTCATCGGTTTCCAGGCTGGTTTGTAAAGCTTGGGAGCGAGGTAGCTGATCTACCTCTAGGGTAGCGCCGACGCCACTGCGTTGAAGAATATGTTGTAAATCTTGAGCGAGACCGTCGGAAATATCGATGGCTGCGCTGGCCACGCCGCGCAGCTCTAAACCTTGCCGAATCCTTGGCGTAGGATGCGTTAGACGTGTTTGTAGGTGGGAAAGATGGATATCGGGGAGAGTCCAATGATTTTCAGTGGCTGCTAGGGCTAACGCGGCGTCTCCAATATTGCCAGTTACGTAGATGCGGTCTTCCGGCGCAGCCCCATCTCGACGAAGGGCGCTTTGGTTGGGCACAAAACCACACGCCTGAATGGTGATGGTGAGTGGTCCTCGGGTCGTGTCGCCACCGACTAACTGTATCTGAAAGCGTTCTGCTAGATTAAAAAAACCTCGAGAAAAGGCGTTTAACCAGTGAGCATTGGCTTCCGGTAAAGCGAGCGCCAAGGTCACCCAGGCTGGGCGAGCGCCCATGGCAGCCAAATCGCTCAAGTTCACTGCTAACGCTTTATGGCCAAGGCTTTCAGGTTCTGTATCGGCAAAAAAATGTACACCAGACACCAAGGTGTCTGTTGTTATGGCCAAGCTCTCCCCAGGCGGAACTTGGAGGAGAGCGCAGTCATCACCAACCCCCAGTAACACATCGGAACGTTTAATATTCTGATCAGTAAAGAAGCGTTGAATAAGGGCAAATTCTGAATCGGCCATGACCCATTGATTAAATTAAAAAGAAATAAAGTATTTGTCTCGGTTTTTTTAATTTTTGGCTAAAGCGTGATGGCTACGGATAGGATAAGGATGGGACCCATAACCACTAAGCCCGCTAAAGTTGCGTTAGCCAGAGCTTTCCATGCTGAAAACCTTTGCACTTGCCCTAAGCAATGGAGACAAACGACAAACGACCATACAGCAATAACCGTATCTAGTATAGCGAAACCCACGCCAGCAGATAGGAGAAAGGGGTCTGATTCAATGTTTGATCCACTGCTGGTAAACAATTCTCGGCCAAACACCATAAGCTTTGGAATCCAAATTAGCAAGGCCCAAATCATAGGTACGCTAGACCAGGCTATGGCCGCTCGAATATGTTGAGTGGAGGCTTGACCTCCTATCCAACGGCCTGTCCAATGAACGAGTAACCCAACAAAATATAAACTTACTATTCCACTGATAGGGCCAAGGATTGCAACGATCCCTATAATCAGCGGCCATGCCAGTTGATCTCCTATAGCGCTCATACTGGCTTGGTTTAAGGCTTCGCCAAATCCAGAGATGGCCGCTAGGGTTAACACTAAATAAGTCGGGTCCGTTGCAGTGATTTGCTGAATTGTTGCACGGGGTTTTGTCCAAATGGAAAACCAAGGATTTAGGTTTTCTGAAGTGTTTATATCTTTGTGGAGTTTATTTGATTTAGAAGTTAGTTCTGCATTAGGGGTTGCATAAGGATTAACACTATTCATTGAAAAAACTATCCTTTCATAGTTAATAATATTAAAGATTTATTAATAATTTGTTTAGAATTTGAATTTATCTTTTATTGAATACGCAATAGGTTAGCAGTGTATTATTGACTGTTTTATCAGATGCTGTTCCCTGTCATCGTAAATCCTATTACGTCAATCACAATATGCGCAAAGATAATTGGCCATAATTTACCCCATCGAGCATACGTATAAGCGAATAGTATGCCCATAGGAAAAATCAATATAATAACCATAGGGCCCATATATAAATGGTAAAGCAATCGGACAAATATGCTGGTATGAATGGCAAACCAAAAACCCTGTCTATGTTTCAGGGATTGAATAATATAACCTGTGACTAATATTTCTTCAAAAAACGGATTAATTAGAGAACACAAAAAAACAACACTTCGATCAAGTTTGCTATAGTCTAGGAAATGACCTATGGAAAACACCGCTGGTTCTAGGATTACAGTAAATAAAGTAAAAGCAAAAATAGAACATAAACAAACCCCAATGTAGAGTGCAATTCCATAAAAGGTTAATTTCAAACTTACTTTGATATTAAGAGTCTCAAGTCTCCAACCTCTTATCCAGAGAAAATAGGCAATCAGTAGGAATGATACTAACTCAATTCTGAGTAACTTAAGAATATCGTTATTAGAAACAGTAATCGATGAGCTATTAAGAGTAGAGTTAAAATAATATACAAACCATTCTAACGATAGATAGGAAAAGTATCCAAAACCAATAAGCAAAACAATGATGAATTCTACAGAAAAGGGTAATGCTCTTATTGTTTTTGGCATTGACTTTTTAAACCACGTTAGTTTCGGCGGGATGCAAAATAGTTTGCTTTTTTAATGCGTGAGCCTCAATTGGACAATACCCTATAATAGAAGCTGACTTCTTTATTTCCTTGATTGTTAAAGCTTGTTAAGACCTTTTGAGAAGAGAACAGGTGATGTTTGGTTTTTTTGTGATGGGATATAGCCTGTCTTGAAACGGCTTCTAAGAATAACGTATGGTGAAGTAAGTTTTTTGACAACCTTGCAGGAATATGTATATGTCATGTTCTCAGTTGCCTCTGCTGCTTGAATCTGAGCAATTAAAAGATAACCTTGGCGAAACTGATTTGTTTGTCTTAGATATGCGCTCCCCTGATAATTACCTGACAGGCCATGTGCCAGGGGCAGTCAATTTGAGTTATACAGATATCATTGCTGCCAAACCGCCCGCCATGGGATTGTTGCCTGATTGCGCCCATCTCAGTACGGTGTTTTCTGGTATCGGATTAAAACCACAGGATCATGTGGTGGCTTATGATGATGAGGGAGGCGGTCGCGCTAGTCGGGTACTGTGGACCTTAGATGTCTTGGGACATAGTTCCTTTTCGCTGCTCAACGGTGGTTGGTACGCTTGGTATAAGCAAGGCGGTCCTCTAGAGCAAGGTATTGCCCATCGAAAACCAAGTCACTATCAGGCCACCCTAACTGATCCCAGCGCCATGGCTGATAAAGACTACATTCTTGCGCATCTTGGGCAAGAGGATTTAGTATTATTGGATACCCGCTCCGCTAGCGAATATACGGGAAGGGATCGACGCGCCGCTCGGGCTGGCTGTATCCCAGGCGCCGTTAATATGAATTGGACCGACGCTATGGATTCTCCCTCCTGTTTACGGTTTAAGCCTGATGCTCTGCTGCGTCAGCAGTTGACTGATTTGGGCGTCACCCCGGATAAGGAAGTTATCGTCTATTGCCAAACCCATCATCGTTCTGCGCATACCTATATGGTGCTAAAACACTTAGGCTACGACAGAGTAAGGGGTTATGCGGGCGCCTGGTCAGAATGGGGTAATGATCCTAATGTACCGGTGGATCTTAGATCTCCGGCTTGATAAATAAGCATTCCCGATAATGGCGAAGTTCAGCAATGGAATCCTTAATATCGTCTAGGGCCAGATGCGATGATGATTTGTTGAAACCTTTGGCTATCTTTGGATGCCAGCGCTGGGCTAACTCTTTAAGGGTGCTGACATCGAGATTACGATAATGGAAGTACTCCTCCAGTGTGGGCATCCAGCGAGCAAGAAAACGGCGATCTTGGCAAATACTGTTACCGCACATGGGTGATTGTCCCTTGACGGTATAATGGGCCAGGAATGCCAAGGTTTGCTTTTCAGCCTCACGCTCGTCAATAGAACTTGCCCGCACCCGGGCTAGCAAACCTGATTTAGTGTGTTGGTTACGGTTCCAATCATCCATGGTGGCGAGTACGGCGTCTTCCTGGTGAATAGCGTATACTGGGCCTTCCGATAAAATATTCAAATAAATATCGGTAATGACTGTTGCTATCTCGATAATATGATCGGTCTGTGTATTCAGACCCGTCATTTCTAGATCAATCCAAATGAGGTTATCAGAAGACATAAAAAGTGTTCAGCTTAGGGTTTAAAGAGTGCTGGTAATGCTTTTATTGAGGACTGTAGAGTATAGGGGATTGCGCAAAGATGGCAACCGGGTGACGGCGTATGCGTTTAGGAGGTCAATTTCCATCATGAGAGCGATTTTTATTTTGCTGTTACTTTGCCTGTTTCCGTCCATGGTTGTGTTAGCAGCCGATATTCGAGCCGGACAAACCCTTCATAACGCTCACTGTATAGCCTGTCATGACTCCCTCACAAAGGGTAAGCCTGAGCGCATTTACACGCGTCCAGACCGTCAAGTGAAAACCTACTCCGAGCTGCTAAAACAAGTGCGTCGCTGCCAGATGAGCTTGGGGCTGACGTGGTCTGAAGATGAATTGAAAAATGTGGCGGCTTTCCTTAACAATCGCTATTACAAATTTTAATTTGTTATTCGTTAACGCATTATTATTAATGGCTCGTCGTCTTACCCAACAGCAACGTCTACGCATCCAGCAAGCTCAGGAAAAACGTCGCCAAAAAGCCTTACAACGGGTCGCCAAACAGGTCGACGTTCTTAGCAGTGACTTGGGCGAGGAAGAAAGTGGTCTCGTCATCGCCAATTACGGGCCAGCCCTTATCGTCGAAAGTCAGGAAGGTGCTCTATGCCGTTGCGCGGTAAGGCAACATCTAGGAACTTTAGTGTGTGGAGATCGCGTCATCTGGCAATCATCGGGTAATGGTGAAGGGGTGGTGATTGCTATGGAAGCGCGCAACTCTCTCCTCACTCGACCGGATTACAGTGGTCGTGTAAAGCCGGTAGCCGCTAACCTTGATCTTGTCGCGGTAGTCGTCTCACCCCGTCCGCAACTTAACGAATTTCTCATCGATCGTTATTTAGTGGCCATTGCCGCTATGGGTGTCGCAGCATTGCTGATTGTCAATAAAATTGATTTGTTGGACAGCAAAGCTCTAGTGGCCATGAAGGAGCGACTCGCTACCTATGTGGGTATTGGCTATAAAATTCTCTTTACCAGTACTCACAGTACCCAGGGTTTGTCCGCTATCAGTCGTCAACTCAAGGATAATACGAGCATTTTAGTGGGCCAGTCGGGTGTTGGTAAGTCGTCCCTCATCAAAGCACTATTGCCAGACCGCGATATTCGTGTTCGTGCCCTTTCCGAGGCCACGGGTCACGGCACTCATACCACCACTACCAGCACCCTCTATCCGTTACCCGATGGTGGCCATCTTATCGATACACCCGGTGTACGCAGCTTTGAGCTAGGCGATCTGTCTCCCAGCGATCTTGAACAGGGCTTCCCCGAGTTCGCACCCTATTTAGGGCACTGTCAATTTTCCAACTGTAGCCATACCGTTGAGCCAGATTGCGC
>CAYRGG010000050.1:0-33204 GCA_964423745.1 uncultured Candidatus Competibacteraceae bacterium
CCTGTGTTCGCGCCAGTGGGCTACCTTGGAGCCTTAATTCATGTGAATGGTATAAGGTATCAAATGCGGCAGTCATTTTGTTTTAAGATTCCATCAATCATTATCCACAAGGATTATACAAAGTATTTTTTTATCTGTGGATAATTGTAAAGTGGTAAAACCAAAACTCTCTTCTATACTCCTATAAGCATTATTTTTAATGCCTACTGAGCCGAAATAGAAGAAGCAAATGAATATCGAATGTCTGACTAACTCACTTCAAACGCTCAGTTGATCTTCGTGTAACCACCATCCCTTGAGGAGGGTTTTGAATGTCTACCAACCGCTTAGTTCTGGAAAACGTGCTGACTCAGGAAGAGTACGACTTTATCGATCATTTCTGTGCGGAAAACTCCGGCACGAGCGCGTTACCCCAGCTGGCAAAATTTTTACAAGATAAACTGGCGGTCAAGCTTGTCATCGATATGAGCATCGTGAATGGTTTTGTCACAGATAGCTCTAACCTGCCGGGTACAGCTTCCGCCGTGGCGCGGCCACAAACGGAACGGGAATGTGCTGCGGTTCTAAGAGCCTGTTTTCAGGCGAATATTCCGGTTACAGTATCAGCGGGTCGTTCCAACCTGACCGGTAGCGCGACACCCCATGGTGGCGTGGTGATCAACACCTCAAAAATGATGACGCCTGAGGTCAAAGTGGACGAAGAATCCCTGACGGTGACGTCGCCGGTTGGCATTATTCTTGAGGACCTACGCACTCAAGTGACGGAACAGAGCCAAAACCGATTAATTTTCTCAGTCAATCCCACCAGCCGTGCCGATGCCGCCATCGGCGGCGCATTGGCGTGTAATGCCTCCGGTTTTTCACCTGGTGAGGTAGGTGCCTTTCGCACTTGGGTGATGTCTCTCGACTTTCTATTTCCCAATGGTAAAAAACTGCATGCAGAAAAAGGAAAGTATATATCTGAAGACAAAAAATTCATCGTTGTCGATGGCGATAAGGAATTTGATCTTCCTGTGCCTACCTATGGACGGCCCAATATGAAAAACGCCAGTGGTCCTTACTCAACACCCACTGGCAAAATGGACTTTATTGATTTTGTGGTGGGCAGTGAAGGCATCTTTGGGCTGGCAACCGCTTGCACCTTGAAGATAGAGAAACGTCCCAATGATTATCTAGACATCTTTTTCTCGTTACCCGATGAGAAAAGCGCCGTAGCCTGCCACGATTTCATTGAAGACAATTGGGAAGGTGGTTCTGAAGCCTTAAGCGCCTTGGAATATTTCGGTGTCAACTGCCGTACCTATATGAAATATGACGATCGCCTATTCGCTGGGGATGATCAAGTCGCCATCTATATTCAGGTGCCTTTGTACGACAAAAGTGTCGATGAGGCCGCCGAAGAATGGTATCAATTCTTGGTAGAAGCGCCTAAGGAATGCGGTATTCGTGAAGAAAGCATCATGCTGCTCACCTCGGATCGAGAGCGCGAGATGTTCTTCGAGTCGCGGCATTCTATGCCCGCCAATGCTGTGGAAGTGGTGCAAAAACGCGGCACTTACACCATCATGACCGATGCCATCGTACCGCCGGCAAAATTCAGCGAATACCTGGATTTTGTGCATGGAACGATCCGTGCGCAAGGGTTAGATTATCTAGCTTTTGGTCATCTAGGCGACTGTCATTTACACTTTACCATCTTGCCAGAAAAGGAAAAGTTGGAAAGCGCCACCAAAGTCTACGATAGCATCATCGATAAAGCATCGGAGTTGGGTGGCGTGTATTCGGCGGAACATGGCACGGGTAAACGCAAACGTGCTGACTTCCTAAAATGCTACGGCGAAGAAGGCGTCAACCAAGTAAAACGCGCTAAAGCTGCCGTGGATCCCCATTTTCTAATGAATCGTGACAATGTAATTGAGTATACTGAAAATGCTTAGAACCTGTTTTAAAACCCCGCGACGTTCGCTGAATCAAGGCACAGCCCCTTTCTTTGAGCAGCGCAGTTTACAGGCAGTAAATGAGCAGCGGAGAAGGGGTTGTAACGCCGAGTCAGCGGACATGAGCAGGTTTAAAACAGGTTCTTAATGGGGTTTTGCAAAAAGCGCCCTCTAGGGGGCGCTTTATACCTATTAAAACTTACGCGAAAAGCACTTAGGGCAGCAGTCCTGCCTATAATGGATGACCATGACCACCGCTATTGTGGTGTCAAATTGATCCGTTCGTCGCCGTAAACATTTAGCCCCGGCGCCAACAACTGAACATACCGATCAAAATACAAAAATTGCTTTAACAGCAAAGCAAACTCTCGCGGAAAATGTAACCCATGACGTTCTCCAACGGCGACGATATTCAACAATAACTGATTGATTTCATTATCGTTAACCTTGTTTTCTAGTAAATCCTCTGGCTCTACTTCTTCCAGACTTTCGAACAACTTCTGTAAATCTTGAGATAGGCGAGCTACATCCACTTCTTTGTGGGTGATCCCGATGGTAACCATGGCTTTGGCGATGGTGTCGTAATCGCCTTGCTCTATGCCTGTCATCAGGGCTGTCATGGCCGTCCAAGTCGCAGGGGCTAAACGTCCCACGATACCAAAGTCGATAAAGCCGATGCGACCGTCTTCAAGCACCATCAAATTACCCGCATGAACATCCGCATGAAAAAACTCACAAAATATAAGGCTAGCAAACCAAGTATTCATGGCGGCAATGAGGGTATCTGCAGGATTGTCTGAATAGCGGCGAATACTGTCGAGATCGGTAAACGGCACCCCATAGAGACGCTCCATGGTTAATACCCGCCGTGTCGTGGCATGACTGTACACCTTGGGTACGATGGCTTGATGATTATCGGTTTTACGCAAAAATTCGCCAAACATTTCCATATGCTTGGCTTCTTTTATGAAATCACATTCTTCCATCATGGTTTTTTGAATTTCCGAGATGATTCCAGATAAGGACGCTACCGATAGTGTCGGTCTTAAAAATTCCAGCAAGCGGGCGCTCACATACAAAAAATTAAGATCCGTAAGCAATATGTCCTGGACACCGGGTTTTTGTACTTTAATGACTACGTGCTCGCCTGTGACGAGCTTTGCGGCATGCACCTGGGCAATGGATGCCGAGGCTAGCGGTTCGGGGTCAATTTCTGCAAACAGTTGCTTTAGTTGTCGACGTCCTAGCTCTTCCCGCAATACCCGTTGTACTGTTTTAAAAGGGATAGGTTCGGTACGATCGAGACAGAGTTGGAACTCAGCCACATAATCGGCGGGAAAAAAAGTAGGCGAACTGGCGATAAACTGGCCCAGTTTAATATAGGTGGCCCCCAACCGCTCAAAGGTTTGACGTAACAGAGCTGGAGTAGGAGGACGTTCACCAAGTACCCAACTGAGACCTGTGCCAGTCAGAACCCGCGTGGTTTGACCCACGCGCAATACACCCTTAATACCTTGTTGAATGGTATCAAACCCTAGCATCGGAAAATTAACCTCGGTAGGAAGTTAGAAAAAGAACGCTTTTCTTCCATTGATTAGCGTGGCTGACTTGCCTACAAGAAGAGGGCTACTCGTCTTCTATACTGATCACCACAACGGTTACATTATCGGTGGCGCCCCTGGCAAGGGCAGTTTGAATCAGGGTTTCCACAATCTCGTGGCGCTCTGCATGAACCATGAGATAAGCAATTTCAGAGTCCTTAACCACTTTGTTGAGACCATCGGTACATAATAAAAAAATATCGCCTACTTCTAGTGGAAAATGGAGGCTATCGATATCCAAGCGCTCTGACGAACCCACCGCACGGGTAATAACATTGCCTAAGGGGTGTTCTTGAGCTTCTTCTTGGGACAATAAACCTTGGTCCACCAGCTCTTGGACATGACTATGATCACGGGTTAATTGTTCCAATTCTCCGTGGCGCAAGCGATATAGGCGGCTATCCCCTACCCAAAGGCATGCACCTTGATTTTCATGGGCCAACATAACCACCACCGTGCTTCCAATAGTACGATTATGATAATGCCGTGCCGATTCTTTGCGAAGTTGATGATTTGACTGGGTTAGTTGCGTCTGTGCTGCCTCAATGAAACCCTCCCAGGTGGAAAAGGAAGGCATCTGACTCAATGTATTAATAATCAACTGGCTGGCAAAATCTCCTGCTTCATGCCCCCCCATACCGTCAGCCACAGCCCACAAACCTTGGTCAGGCATGACCAAACACGCATCCTCATTGACCTTTCGAACCATGCCTACATGGCTATTATTAGCAGATGACCATTTCAAGGTTTTCGCCCTGTTATTCATGAAAAGTGACTTCGCGCCGACGTAGGGTTAGCAGACTGTTAGTTGATGGATATAGAATCAATGAACGGTAAACATCATAAATCATATCTCATGATGGCAAAAAATCGCAGCCTAGCCAAGATTTTAATCAAAGACATTCACTATATTGCAAATAAAGCAAACGACTCTTGGACTCAAACTTAGGCATTTTCCATGAGGTAAGCCAGCAAATTTTGCCCAGTTTCTCACAAAGACCTATCCTTGTAGTGACGGCAACCGAACCTTTAAGACATTAAGGTTTCCTAGTTTGAAACCCTAAATTTGGAAAATCGGATTCATATTTATCCATCCATTCAAGGACAGCAGCCTCTCCACTTAGAATACGCCCTTCTTCTTTAAAAACTTTGCTTTTATAGTGTTCTATGTGGCAAGCTTGCTCTACTAAACGCACCCTATCTAAATCTCTTGCCTCCATGAACTGAATACCTACATCAAAGCCGACATTCCGTTGTTGACACCATACTACTCTACCGTTCGCATCAAAAGGCGGCTTTACGATGCTAATAACTACTTTTACCACTAAACCAATGTCTAAACAAACATCTGACTGATAACATACACCACCAATACTGACGTTCTTAAGTTGCTGAATCGCATGTGTAACCCTGTTAGTCGAGATAACCTCAATTGGAACATCCGAGGGATGTCTAATAAAAGCTCTCATTTATAATCTCCTACCAAACAACTAATTCTTTAAGGGATAAGTTTCCCGTAATTTGAACATTCAGTTGGTCAACATCAATAACCAACTAGGGTTTAGTATGCTGCTATGCTATGTAGCATTAAAAAAGCACTGTTAGCGTCACAAAAGAGTGCATTTATTCTATTTATCCTCCACTATTCTATTTATTCTCCACTATTCTATTTATCCTCCACAAAAATTTGGCTAGCTGTCTTTTTAAAAAAATGTTTTATCTAAAAGGACTGATATCAAAAAAATTAAATTAAATTATATTTACGATAAAAAAACATGAATAAATAAATCCTGTTATGTATAAATTTACTATTTACTGGGTAACTGATTTTTTAATTAGCTTAGGTTTTGTATAGCGCATTTTAAAATAATGCAAGGGTGTGTTTTTGAGTGGTCCTGCCGAGATAAGCTATTAGCATTAAATGACTTGCATGTAAACAAGAAACAGAACTGGTTTGCATATGCTTCGTTTGAACGACTTACCGACAAAGCTTTGCCATAAATAGGCAACCATTTATTGAATTGGTATGACAAGCAGCAAAAAAGCGAATTAATCAGCAACAAATAAGGCCATAGACTCCACATGGGCTGTATGGGGAAACATATCCATAACACCTGCCTTCTGTAAACGATATCCAAAACGATGCGCTAATTCCCTAGCATCCCGAGCCAAGGTCGCAGGGTGACAAGAAATATAAACGATCCGCTGGGGTTGCAACAAGGCTATTTGAGGGATTATTTCCAAAGCGCCTGAACGAGGTGGATCTAAAAGTACTTTATGGTAATGGCCTTTTATCCAAGGTTGATCTTGTATCGACTGAGTCAAGTCAGCTGGGTAAAAACGCGCATTGTTAATTCCGTTGCTGTGGGCATTACACTGTGCCTGACCGATAAGTTGGCCGTCACCTTCTATGCCCACCACCTCTTTTGCACGCTGCGCTAGGGGTAAAGAAAAATTGCCGAGCCCACAAAACAAATCGAGAATGCGTTCGTCTGCCTGAGGGTCCATCAGGGTCAACGCCTGGGTGACCATTTGGCGGTTAATCTGGGGATTAATCTGGGTAAAATGGTAAGGTTGAAAGGTAAACACTAAATCTTGATCGACTAAACGGTAATCAAGGAGATTATCCCTAGAAGGCCATAATAAATAGGTGGTTTGGGGGCCTTTAGGCTGTAGGTAGATATAAAACTGATGCCGCTGTCCAAACTCCCTGAGTAAGTCTTTATCGGTGTCGCTGGGGGGAGATAACACCCGCAAGCTAAGGGCCACCTGTTCGTCTCCCGCGGCCACCTCGATTTGCGGCA
Organism: uncultured Candidatus Competibacteraceae bacterium; assembly: GCA_964423745.1. Lineage (GTDB taxonomy): Bacteria > Pseudomonadota > Gammaproteobacteria > Competibacterales > Competibacteraceae > CAYRGG01. The sequence goes on from CAYRGG010000050.1 coordinate 6,343, forward strand.
ACCGGTCGTATATGGACAGACAACCTATAAGTTTTGCTAATTCCGTTAGTGCTCCACCCACACGAGGATGCAAAATATCACAGGACTGCAAATCAGCCAGGTAAGAATTATTCCGCTCACGAAACCCTACTAACACCCTACCCTTCTTCTTGACATACTTGACCCCCAGTCGAGCTTTGTGACGATAGCTCCATGGCTTTCCCACCAGAGGTTGCAAAACGTCTTCAGGGGTTACTTTAGCGATGCGGGTCAGGTTATCTAATAACCATTGTTCTTTATAAAGTATCTGTTTATCACTCTGCAGATGCTGCAAACTGCAGCCACCACAGAGACCATAGTGCGGGCAGCGAGGTTCTACTCGTTCTAATGACGGACGCAGTACTGTTTCCACCTGTCCTTCGGCATATTGACTATGCCAACTCGTGTAAGCGAAACGCACCTCTTCACCAGGTAGTGCGCCGTGGATAAACACCGCTTTTCCATCCACATGGGCAATACCTCGGCCATCATGGGTCAGTCCCTCCACCTGGGCGACATCAGATTCCCGCTTGAGGCGTCGAGAACCTCGCCTAGATTGCCGCATACTTAGAGCTCCGACGCTAGTTCAGATTGAGGGGTTAGTGCTCCTTGGCTCTGCCACGCCTTTAAAAAAGCATTTAAGTGAGATTTATTAGCTGCGGTTAACACATCCCGTAATAACTGGCATTCCGCTTTGTAGGTCTGTTGGGATAAATGGCCGCGGATTAGTTCAAAACGTAGATAAACCAAGTATGTATTCAGCGCATCCGTTTCACAATAGTCGCGAATACGCACAATGCCACCGTTTCGGAAACAATCCCAAACCTTAGAACCGTGCATCCCTAATTTACCGGGAAACCCCAAAAAACTAGCGATTTCATCCAAAGGCGCCGTGGCCCGAGCTTGATAACCGGATAGTACATCCATTAGATCGGTATGGCGCCAGTGAAACCGATTCAGATAATTGTTCCAACGAAACTCCGTGTCCCTGTCGCCCACCTCCCAATACCGAGGCGTGCAGATACCGTGTAGCAACGCTCGATAATGCAGGACCGGTAGATCGAAACCACTGCCATTCCAGGATACTAAGGTAGGCGTATATTTTTCGATGCCTGAGAAAAAACGCTCGATCAGTTCTTGCTCTGAACTCTCAGGATCGCCCACCGACCATACCTTACAGTGTTGCTCCGAACGTAGAACCACGGAAATAGCCACCACGCGGTGTAAATAAAGCCGTAGAAAGTCACTGCCGGTTTCTTGACGGCGCTGGCAAAAGAGGATTTCAGCCACCTGAGAATCCGCCACATGGGATGGCAAATCATGGAGTCTACGACCTGCCGTCACATCGGGAACGGTTTCGATATCAAAAGCACAGACGTTCATGAGTATGCACGATTATTTTTTGACCCAACCGCTTGGGCTCTGATACCACCAACCCGAACGCGCATTATCGATCCACTCCCGGGCAAAGACACTACGGATATCAGACTCCCATTCGGGATGATTGTTTGCTATAGCAATTTCTCGATAGAGTGCGTTGCGATCGTTGTTGTCCTGGGCTACCAAACGATTGACTGTAGCCCGTTCGGGTAAGGGTACTGTGTTTAAATCCCGCACCGCCAATAAGCCATCCCGGGTGAGTCCCACAGCACCACTGGAAAAGTATTTAGCAAGCCGTTGAAAACGAGCAGCCATGGTGTTTTTTAAACGGTTTATCCCCGGTGTATTGATATTGATATCCGCGGTGGCTTGGGCAGGGCGTAGTAATATATTGAGCAGGCTTTCCCAAACCGCTATTTGGTGAACTGACTCAGCCGGTTGCTGGCTTTGTGGCGACGGTAACGTGGAGGGTGTAGGCGTTTCCGCGTCCTCCGGTGCTTCCCGCCAGACATCTTGAATGATGCGATCGGCGGCTTGTTCAGCCGCCGCTGCTGGAAAATACACATTAACCGTGACACAGGCGGATAATACGACACCTACGATAAGCCAGTACAAAACAATTATGACTTTATCGCCCTTTAGAAAAACGCCTTTGGGTTGATGTCGTAACACACTATTAACCATGTACTCAATAATCCACATTATAAAACGGCTTTGATTTAGCTGCCTTTGGTTTGGCCTGTCTTCACCCTGATGGTTTTTTAAAGCTATTCCTCTCATAGCCTACTCCTTTGTGTGCGGGTAACTTGCTTGACTTGATAGTAATCACTCTACGATGGGACGACCGCTTTGCATGGCGGCCTGCAGACGGGTTACCAATTCGTCCCAATCCACCTGGGGGTTATAACCAATCACGTCGATGCGCGGTAGTCCCTCCCCTTGCACCAGATAATACCCGGCTCCTGCGGGACCTACACCACTCATTTCACAAATACCATTCCTAAGCCGACATTGTAAACCTAAGCGTTTATAGCGAAAGGTTTTAAAAAGCCTTAAAATCCCACGGGAAAGCACGGCTGTCGGGTCCCCACCACTTAATGCAGACAAATTTTGTACGGCTTGTTGGCTAATACGACGGCGCGATTTATCATCTTTTGGGGTGGCAAGGATGGCGTCAAAATGAACTGGTTGCCAGTTGACTAATTGCAGGTCTTTGATTTGCCCACTTAATTTACCTTCAATACGACCAAAATCAAAGGCCCGGGTGAGGGTTTCTAAATTAAGGTTACGGAGATCTATATTAGCAAAGGCTTTCGGCATGGTTCCAAACAATTCCTCGATACGCAAATCCGTAATGGTAATATCACCCTCGAACATACGTACCAACAATGATCCTCCGACTTTTAGTCGGTCATTGTCATAATGAACATCGGGCATCATACCAGAGAGCTTTCCTGCTAGCGGCGGCCACCCCAACGCCTGACTCAAGGTTGCCATGGAAAGCGGCGTCAATAATCCGTCAAAACGCCATTGTATAGGCTCCCCTAGCCCTTTAGCCTCCATTTGCGCAATGCTTAAAGCGCCGTCTAAAACAGGAATGCGGGATTCTTTCCGCAAGCGCAACACGCCTTGCTTCGATTCGAAAGACAGTTCTCCAGCGCCTAGGGTAAGTTCATAAACATTGCCCTCATCCCAACCCAGTTGGGAATCTTGTGGTTTAGAGTCAGGACTCCACACTAAGTCACCGTTTAACCCCTTTAATCCAAAACGATTTAGCGCATCTTTCAGATAAACCTCAGTCGCCTGTAAACGTAAGGCTTGCAGTCCGTCGTCAGCCACCGCAACATGACCCTGGAGGCGACCTTGGGTTTGCAGTTGTCCTAATGCCCCATCTGCGCTAAAAGGTTGCAGATAAGTTGTATAAACGTCTGGAAAAACGGCTTCATTTATCGTTAGGTGGGCTTGTTGCAGGGGGTTTTCTTCACCCAAGTCGAACTGTCCCTTGGCTTGCGCTTGAACGATGCCAGGATGGCTAAAAGAGACATTATCTAAAATCAGTACGGGATCTTTATACCGGCCAGCTATGCGCAAAACCAGAGGCGCTTGGGCTGGCTGCACTTGTAAAAAGACAGGTTCACTATAAATTTGTCCTTGGAAAATCCGCAATTCGCTGCTAAAACGACCAGACGCTTGCCATTGACCGGTGAAGCGAAAGGCGACATCTGCGGTGGCGTAGTGCCCGCTAGCGGTAGCGCCACTTAACTTTGTACTTTGTATTTGTAATTTTCCTTTCTCAAGGTTTTCACCACTACCCGAAACCCCTCCGGTCACGTTAACCAAACCGTGATTTTGACCCTCAGCCAGGGCTAAACCCGGCACTGGGGATAACCAACTTTCCAGTAAGGTCATAGTTAGGCGGGTGGCCTTTAGTTGGGCTTGCCACGTTTCTTGATCCAGCTGCGCTGTTAAATCGACAAGCCCGCCAGCTAAGGATAAATCTGACACCATCAACTCTGTTTTGCCATCCTTGGGACGATGAGTGAAACCCAGACGCCCTTCAAGGGAGTTGCCTTGCAGCCTTGCGATACGCAGTGTGGCTTGTGGACAGTTTATTTCCTCAGAACTCACTATAAGCGAACTGCAGCGTAGGTTTACATTTTCCAAAGGGCTAGGCAAGGCTGACAGAGTCAAGCGCCGAGCGGATAGGGTGAGGGTTCCTGGTTGACCTGACTTGCGGGTTGTGCGAAAAACTACAGCCTCGGCCTGCCAACCGGGGCCTGACAATGTCTCTAGCTGGCTTGCAAAATTTAATTCCACCGGTAAGGCGGCGTGGGCAGACAGCCAAACCAGCACTAAACCCCATAAACCTAGCCACCAAACCACTATAAAAGACCATCGGTTAGCCACCCTTACATTACTTGTAATGTTCGGCCAAGGGTTTTTAAAAAAGCACGATTTAAAAAGCTGTGCGGATAAGGACCTAAAAAAATCCCGAATAAACAGAATACCAGTTGGCATTTTCCAGAAAAAACGTATCATTACTACCAACAAATTAATCATAGATACGACAAAGAATCATGAATGATACACAACTCAGTCAATTGGGCCGCGACGTCCTTATCATTGAAGCTCGCGCAGTAGAACGTCTAGCTGATCGTATTGACCATAACTTCAGTCAAGCTTGTCGCTATATGCTAACGTGCGAAGGCCGTATTGTCGTCATCGGCATGGGCAAATCGGGACACATCGGTGGAAAAATCGCCGCTACCCTGGCCAGCACAGGCAGTCCCGCTTTTTTTGTCCATCCTGCCGAAGCAAGCCACGGCGATATGGGTATGATCACAGCAAGAGATGTGGTGCTGGCGCTTTCCAATTCCGGGGAAACTAACGAAATCAATACCCTTTTACCCCTTATCAAACGGTTAGGCATACCCCTTATTGCCATTACCGGTAAACCCCTGTCCACCCTGGCGCAGGCGGCCACCGTAAACATCGATGTGGCGGTGGACCAGGAAGCCTGCCCCTTGGGTCTAGCCCCTACGGCGAGCACCACAGCCGCATTAGCCATGGGTGATGCCTTGGCTATCTCGCTGCTGGAAGCCCGCGGCTTTACCGCTGAGGACTTTGCCCGCTCTCATCCTGGCGGACGACTCGGGCGACGCTTGTTGGTATTGATCGACGATGTGATGCATACCAACGATGAAATACCCCGCAACGGACCTGAAGACCGGCTAGATTCAGTGCTTTTAGAAATGACCCGCAAGGGACTTGGCATAACCTTGATTACCAACTATCACGATAAATTGATGGGGGTGTTTACTGATGGTGACCTACGCCGCGCCTTAGATCGACGTATCGACGTGCATAGCGCGGTGACGGTAGCTGAGGTGATGACCACTGACTTTAAAACCGTATCTCCAGGCATCCTCGCTGCCGAGGCGCTGCATATTATGGACACCTACAAAATTAATGCATTGCCTGTGGTGGATGAAACCGACCGGCTTATCGGCGTGTTAAATATGCATGACCTATTGCGAGCAGGTGTTATGTAGACCCGATCTCAGAGCTACTCAAAACTCTATTCATGACTTACGCAAAACCTGCACATAAGTAGGACTTGGGTAGCTCGTGCAAGAAGTGTTGACGGCCTGGAGGGCCGTCATCAAGCCCACAGGGACGTGTTTACGGCGTCTTCTGGAACGAGCTGCGTAAGTCCTGCTATTCACAGGTAAACCGGTTCCCCACTTTTGCCCTTAGAGAGCCGGGCCAACCTCCGTCTTTTTTCGACAACCTCTCCCCGACAAACAGTGAGCTAGGTACAATAGAAACAAAGCTATCTTGTGAGCCGTTGGGGCGAATGGATGAAACCCCCCTACAAGTAGCGTAAACTGCCTAACTTTATCTTAGAATGAAGGCACAGCAAATACGTGCAATCCAGTATCCTAGCTTACCTCGCTGTCTTGGCCACCATCGCTTTGCTAAGCCAATGGTTGCTTGAAACCGTACAATCTGCTTTACAGCAGGAGCCTTCAAACGGTCAGCAAGGCCCCGTGATGTATATCGATGACTTTCTGGCAACCCGGATGGATAACTCAGGTGTTCGCCAGTATACCCTGGCAGCCCCCCATTTAGTGGAGTTACCGGAACAACAGGGCACCCGCGTCGAAGCGCCTGTTATGAGCGTGTTTCAAGCAGGACAAATCCTCGATTGGGTGATTCGCGCTGATAATGGCTGGATGTCGGCTAATAACAACTTAATTAAACTGCAAGAACAAGTATCCCTGATTCGGCCTGCGCTAGACGATAAACAACCCATCGTTATCACCACGCGGAACGTGGCGGTGCGGCCCAATGAAGGCTTCGCGGAAACCGCTGAAGCCGTGCGTGCGGAAACCCCCAACGGCGTACTAGAGGGGGTGGGGCTTGAAGCCTATTTTCGCGAGGAGAAAATAAAATTACTTTCTCAAGTACGAGGAACCTATGTACCCCCGAAACCTTAGCCAGCTTGCTTTGTTAACCGTGCCGCTGCTAGCGTATGTTTCTAGCATCGCATTAGGTATGCCCCAAGACCGGGAACAACCGATTCAATTAGAGGCGGATCGCGCCGAATTGGATCAAAAAACGGGGGTAAGCGTTTACCAGGGCAATGTTGTCATTACCCAAGGCTCCATGCGTTTAGCCGCGGATAAAGCAACGGTTTTTACCGATAACGGCGTGTTTCAACGTATAGAGGCGATGGGACAACCGGTCACATGGCGTTACAAACCAGCCGACGACAAAGACGAGCTGTTTGGTACCAGTCAGCGCATGGAGTACGATGCGTCAAAAAATACGATCATCATGACGAAAAGCGCCAAAGTTATTCAAAATAAAGATGTCTTTACCGGGGATCGAATTGACTATGATCTGACGGCGGATTTGGTTAAAGCCCGGGGAGAAGATGGCAGACGTATTCAGATTACTATTCAGCCACGACAACTCAATGTACAACAGCCCGAACAATAAATCATGAGTCAATTGGTCGCTGAGGGTATCGTCAAGCGTTTTAAACAACGCCGCGTCGTGGATAGCGCCTCGCTGACGGTGCAAAGTAGTGAAGTGGTGGGTTTACTGGGTCCCAACGGCGCTGGGAAAACTACCTGCTTTTATATGATTGTCGGTTTGATTCCCTGTGATCAAGGCTGTGTATTTTTGGATGGTAAGAATATTACCCATTTACCCATTCATGCCAGAGCGCGGCTAGGACTGGGTTACCTTCCTCAAGAACCGTCTGTGTTTCGCAAGCTAACCGTCTTCGACAATGTGCTAGCTATTCTTGAAACGCAGCGTCATTTGCGGCGTCAGGAGCGGTTACAACGGGCCGAAGAGCTTCTTCAGGAACTGCATGTGGGCCATTTGCGAGACAGTTTTGGAATAAGTCTCTCCGGGGGTGAAAGACGTCGCGTAGAAATCGCTCGCGCTTTGGCCGCCTCGCCCCGCTTTATTTTGTTGGATGAGCCCTTTGCTGGCGTCGATCCTATTTCTGTTATCGATATTCAACGCATTATCAAACACCTGACAGAACGCAACATCGGCGTTTTAATTACCGATCACAATGTGCGGGAAACATTAGGCATTTGCAATCGCGCCTATATTCTTAGCGATGGAAAAGTCATCGCCGAAGGCGATCCTAGTGTCATTTTAGCCAACCAGCAGGTACGTGAGGTCTATTTAGGCGAGTCTTTTCGTCTTTAATCATCAAAAAGGGTCTACATGGCATAATAAATGCTCTAAAATTTAATCTTGAGAAACTGTTTGCAGAAAATGTCGTATCAGTCAGACCTGCACAGGTCATTTAACCCGCTTCACTGAGCATAAACCTTCAGTGGAGTGGGTTTTACAATTTTTTTTCCGCGTCAAGGAGCGGTTTTGCAAATGCTTTTTAAGTTACCTGCTGATTATTTGGTCGTTACCCAGTTCCAATTATTATGAGACAGTCGCCGCAAATGCAATTGCGGGTGGGTCAACAACTGACCATGACCCCCCAACTTCAGCAGGCGATCCGCCTGCTACAGCTTTCTAGCCTCGATTTACAAACTGAAATTCAAGGTATTTTGGATTCCAATCTGATGTTGGAACGCACAGAAGAGGGGCAAGAATCTTCCGCTTCCACGGATTCCACAGAAGGCGCTGAAGAACGGTTATCCATCAAAGACGACGCTCCTTCCAGCGAGACCGAACTCAACACGTCAGCGGAAAACTTGCCTGAAGACTTACCTGTGGATAGCGCTTGGGAAGATGTGTATGATCCCTATGATGGAGCTACCAGTTACTCGAAAGGCGATACTGAAGAGCAGCGCGATCTGTTTGATCAGCGCAGCAGCGCTGCCACAACCCTGCATGATCATTTAACCTGGCAAATGGAGTTAACGCCCTTCAGTGAAAATGATCTCATCATCGCCGCATCGATTGTCGACGCCATCGATGATACGGGTTATCTTTCTTCACCCATCGAAGATATCTACGAAAGTCTAAAAGATGCCCTAGAAATTGAGTTTGAGGAAGTAGAATCTGTTCTGCGGCGCATTCAACACTTCGATCCCCCCGGTGTCGCAGCACGCAACCCAGCCGAATGTCTTTTGTTGCAACTCAAACAGCTACCCGGGGACACCCGTTGGCTAAGCAAAGCGCAAGATCTCGTCCAAAATCACTTAGAGTCCCTTGCCAATAGGGATTTTTCCGCCCTCATGCGGCGGCTTAAAGTGTCCCAAAATGAGCTGAGGGATATCATTGCCTTAATTCAATCATTAAATCCCCATCCAGGGGCTCAGATCTCCTCCAGCGAACCACAGTATGTTGTGCCAGATGTGTTTGTTTCTCGCCATAAAAACACTTGGCGCGTAGAGCTTAATCCGGACAGCGCACCCCGCTTGCGGATTAATAGTCAATATGCACAATTGGCGAAACACACCGATAACACCTCGGATAAAACCTATTTAAAAAACCATCTTCAAGAAGCCCGTTGGTTTTTAAAAAGTTTGAAAAACCGCAACGAGACCCTACTCAAAGTAGCCACCTGTATTGTAGAGCGGCAAAGAGACTTTTTTGAATTCGGCGAAGAACATATGAAACCGTTGGTTTTGCGGGATATCGCAGAGGCGGAGGAAATGCAAATGCATGAATCCACTATTTCCCGTATTACTACGCAAAAATATATGCATACGCCGCGGGGTATTTACGAGTTTAAATACTTTTTCTCAAGCCATGTGGGCACCAGTGACGGCGGCGAGTGTTCATCCATTGCAATCCGTGCCATGATTAAAAAACTGATCTCCGAAGAGAACCCTCAAAAGCCATTAAGTGATAGCATGATTGCTAAGTTTTTAAGTAAAGAAGGCATCAAAGTGGCACGACGAACAGTGGCAAAATATCGGGAGGTTATGTCCATACCATCATCTACAGACCGCAAACGCTTAGTTTAGGGAAATTCCAACGCTAAAAGAAAGATAGACTACTAAGGTTAAGTTAAATCAATAGGGAGTTTTTCGGTTCTCAAACGGCTTTGGAATGACGCCCATCGGCTAGATCACAACAACACTCTTCCAGCAAGGAGTTAATAATGCAAACGAAACTGACCGGACACCACATTGAAATCACTCAAGCATTACGTGATTATGTGTACGAAAAGCTGGAGCGTATTGAACGCCATTTTGACACGGTAACCCAGGTTCACGTTATTCTTAGCGTTGAAAAATTACGCCAAAAAGCTGAGGCGACTATCCATGTGGCTGGCAACGACATTTTTGCCGATGCAGTGGATGAGGACATGTACGCTGCCATCGACGCGCTGACCGATAAAGTTGATCGGCAAATTAAAAAACACAAGGAGAAGGTGACTGATAAACGCCGGGGTGAGAAAACACGGATTTATTCTTAGAAGCTGTTCAAAAACTCGCATAGGTTCGCTGAATCAAGGCGCAGCGCCTTATCCGCTGCGCAGTTTACATAAGGTAAATGAGCAGCGGATAAGGTGCTGTAACGCCGAGTCGGCGGACATAAGCCGGTTTTGAAACAGCTTCTTAGCTGAGTTTGCCAAATTTATTGAGTTATTATGAATATTGCAGACCTTCTTACTCCTAAGCGTGTCGCCTGTAATCAAGATCTCGGCAGCAAAAAGCGCGTCCTTGAACTGTTGGGGGAATTGATTGCCTCTGACCAGACTGATTTTAGCAACAGAGATATTTTTGATAGCCTGATCGGGCGGGAACGGTTAGGAAGTACGGGTCTTGGCCATGGGGTCGCACTACCCCATGGCCGCCTTAGTCAAAGCCGTCAGGCGATTGGCGCTTTTGTAAAGCTAAATGAAGGTATTGATTTCGACGCCATCGACAAACAACCCGTAGACCTCATCTTTGGTCTGCTAGTACCTGAGCATTTTACCGACGAACATCTTAAGATACTGGCTTATCTTGCCGATATGTTTAGCGATCAAAGGTTCTGTGCGCAACTGCGTGATATTGAGACGGATCAACAATTATTTGACCAGCTGATGCATTGGAAGCCTCATCTATCCTCCTCCCCATGAGCGAATCTATCAACGCCCAGTCAGTCTTTCAGGCTTTAGAAACATTGCTGGCGCTACATTGGATCGGTGGCAGGGGGGGTGCTACTCGATCTATAAACATAGAACATACCGATGATGACCTGCTAGCAGGACGGCTCAACTGGATACAGCCGCCTGCTATTCAAGTTCTTGCTAAAGAAGAATTTCAGTTTCTAGATAGCCTAACTCATGAAATTCGCGCACCGCTTATTGACCGATTGTTTTCTTCTCAGGCTGGGGCTGTACTCATATGCGGTGAATTTAGCCAAGTGGAAACGTTGGTTGCAGCGGCCAATGTTGCCCAAATCCCCCTTTGGTCCACAACAGCGCCTATCACAACCGTGTTAATCCAGCTAAAAAGATACCAACACGATATTCAACAATCATTGCTTTTTCATGGTGAACTATTAGAAATTTTTGGCCTAGGCGTGATGCTGATGGGTGACAGCGGGATTGGCAAAAGCGAATTGGCCCTTGAGTTAATAAGTCGCGGTCATCGCCTTATTGCCGACGATACCATCCACTTAAGACGAGTGGCACCCAATGTTTTGGAAGGTATCTGCCCGCCTAATTTACGGGATTTTCTGGAAGTGCGAGGGCTTGGCATTCTTAATATTCGCCGCACCTTTGGCGATAGCGCCATTAAACGCAATAAACGGGTGCGCCTTATTATTCACCTCATCCGGCAAGAAAATATTGCCCTTTCTGCCCAACATAGACTGCATGGAGCACGGGAAGCGCGTACACTATTAGAGGTGCAATTACCGAGTCTTGCTTTACCCGTAGCACCGGGCCGCAATCTCGCCGTGCTGGTAGAATGCGCTGTACATGACCATATTCAACGTTTAAGCGGCTATTGCGCTGAGCAGGATCTAACGCAACGGCTGCAGAAGGAAATGGCGGGCACATAACCATGCGTATGATTATCGTCAGTGGCCTATCCGGGTCAGGTAAAAGCATCGCGTTACAAACGTTAGAAGATCTACATTATTACTGTGTGGACAACCTCCCCATTGGGCTGCTAGAACCGTTTGCGCAAGAAATCCTATCTCGACAGGATTCCCTATTCGGCAATACTGCTGTGGGAATTGACGCCCGCAACTTTCTTAACGAATTGGAATTGTTTCCAGAAATTATTACAACTCTGCGCACTCAAGGACTCAGGGTAGAGATCATTTTTCTACACGCCGCTGATGAAATACTGCTCAAGCGTTACAGTGAAACCCGGCGTAAGCATCCCCTCAGTTTAGAGGGTGTACCGCTGTTGGAAGCGATACGCCAAGAAAGAAGTTTGTTGGAACAGATTGCGGCGCAAGCGAATTTAAACATCGATACCAGTAATACCAATATCCATGAATTGCGCAAATTAGTACGCAGTCGCCTACACGATAAAACACCGGATTCTATTTCGATCCTATTCGAATCGTTCGGTTTTAAAAATGGTATTCCCGCCGATGCGGATTTTATTTTTGATGTCCGCTGCTTGCCTAACCCCTACTGGGAACCTGCCTTACGTCCATTGACGGGACTGGACGATGAAATCGTTGCTTTTCTTCGCAATCAACCTGACGTTATCCGTATGTTTGAGGACTTACGGGGTTTTTTAGAAGGTTGGATTACCTGTTTTGAGAAGGACAGTCGTAATTACCTAACCGTTGCCATTGGCTGTACCGGCGGTCAACACCGTTCCGTATTTATGGCTGATAAGCTTGCTAGTCACTTCCGCAAAACCCGGCGCAATGTCATGACCCGGCACAGAGAACTGGCATGAGCGTAGGGTTACTCCTTATCACCCATAATCGCATTGGCGATGAACTCCTTAAAACGGCCAAAGACACCTTGAAAAGCTGTCCCCTCGCAACACGCGTTTTGCATGTGTGTGAGGACCAAGACAGGGAACAGCTGATCGCCCAAGCGCGTACTCTGGTGGCTGAGGCCAACTCTGGCGCCGGGGTTTTAGTGCTTACCGATATGTTTGGGTCGACACCAAGCAATATCGCTACACATTTATTGGATAATGAACCGGTTATCGTCGTGGCCGGTGTGAGTTTACCCATGCTTATTCGCGCTATGAATTATGCCACCTTGAGTCTACCCGAGTTGGCCAATAAAGCGATAAGCGGTGGTTATGAAGGCATTGTTATGTCTACTTAGTGGTTGTTCCGCTGCCATAAGAAAAATTTTCTGCTAATTAACTAATAAATAAATAAGTAAAGTAATTGAGGATATACGTATTGAAGCGGGAAGTTGCGATTGTTAATAAATTGGGCTTACACGCTCGAGCAGCCGCCAAATTTGTCACGTTAGCTTCTCGCTTCGAAGCTGATATTCGCTTGTCGAAGGGTAAGCGGGAAGTCAACGGTAAGAGTATAATGGGTGTCATGATGTTGGCAGCCGCCAAAGATTCGCAACTGGAAATTCACGCCACTGGAAGCGATGCCGAGGAGGCCCTGGATTGTCTAGAGGAACTGGTCCGGCAACGCTTTGGCGAAGACGAGTAGAGCGATTGTTATGACTTGCGCACTACACGGTGTCGGTGTGTCTCGAGGTTACGCCATTGGTAAAAGCTTTATCCTGGCGCGCAATCAACCCGAAGTGGTCGAGCATACTATCCCCGAGAACGCTACTGAAGATGAAGTTGGACGTTTTTTAGCGGCTCTAGCGAGTGCTAAACAACAATTGCTCGATATTCGAGGGCGTCTGCCCGCCTCCCTTTCAACGGATGTCACGGCGTTTATCGATACCCATCTGCTGATGCTAGACGATTCTATTCTAACCACAGCGCCTGCCGATATCATCCGTAACCATCGCTGTAATGCCGAATGGGCGCTAAAAATTCAACGGGATTTGTTGGTGCAGGTTTTTGACGAAATGGACGACCCCTATCTACGCAGCCGCAAGGATGACGTAGATCATGTGGTACACCGCATTCAACGTATTTTGCTAACCAGCGAGTTTGCCAACACCGAAGTAACGTCAACCTATCCAGAAGGCCGGGTTGTGATAGCCGATCAATTAACACCGGCAGACACAATCCTCTTTCAACATCAAGGCATGTTGGCATTTATCACCGAACACGGTGGTCCTCTCTCCCATACAGCCATTCTCGCCCGGAGTCTCGGTATTCCCGCAGTGGTCGGTGTACGCAATGCGCGACGTTATCTTGGCGATGACGAACTTTTGGCGGTGGACGGCCATCAAGGTGTCGTGTTAGTGGATATTGATACCCCGATTCTAGACTATTATCGCTGGAAGCAACGGCATCAACAGACTCAGGTTCAAGCTCTCGATAAAATCAAATCTGAACCTGCCATCAGTCAAGATGGCGTAAACGTTTCCCTTTGGGCAAACATAGAATTACCGGAAGATGCCCCTTTAGTACGTCAGGTTAACGCCGAGGGGGTGGGACTTTATCGCACCGAATTTTTGTTTATGAACCGCGGGGATATTCCCGACGAAGAAGAACACCTTGCTTCCTATCTCCATGTGCTTAAAACATTAGAAAAACAGCCAATCACCATTCGCACGTTGGACCTGGGCGCCGACAAAACAACTGAAACTAGCAAAGGTCCCTTGGTGGCCAATCCAGCCCTCGGGTTACGGGCTATTCGTTTATGCCTTAAAGATCTTGCTTTATTCAGACCACAACTACGAGCGATTTTAAGGGCTTCGGCGTTTGGCTCAGTACGCCTGATGATTCCTATGCTGTCAAATGCGCAAGAGATTTTTCAGGTATTACGGCTGGTGAAAGATACTAAACGTGAGCTGCGGGAAAGGGGCCAACCTTTTAATGAGCACATGCCGGTGGGCGCTATGATTGAAGTGCCTGCTGCTGCCATTTGCGCGTCCTATTTCGCTCGATACCTAGATTTTTTGTCCATAGGCACCAACGATTTAATTCAATACGTCTTAGCCATCGACCGAGTTGACGATAAAGTCAATTATCTCTACGACCCTTTACACCCAGCCGTACTACAACTCATCCATAGGGTTATCGAAGCGGGTAAAGAGGCTGAAATTCCTGTGAGTATGTGTGGTGAAATGGCGGGTGACCCGCGCTACACTCGGTTACTATTGGGTCTTGGGCTTACTCACTTTAGTATGCACCCAACCAACCTGTTAGAAGTTAAAGAAGTGGTTAGAGACAGTCAAGTAGCGGAACTTTCTGCGGTTGTACAGCGTATTTTAAAAACGTCTGAGGCTGAACGATTAGCTCAACTGCTAGATGAGATAACCGATATTTAGGCGCTGATTTATTAGCAAATAAACAGCACTGTTTTGATTTTGAAAAAAATTCAAACTTTATACGCTGTGTTACAAGGGGGAAAACTAGGTAGGTACTAATACGGCAGATTAACCCTAACCGTTTTAGCTACCTTGAAGTAGCTTTTCCCCCATCGCAACGACTATTTTCCAAACCTGTCATCAATCTTCATTAGAGACGGCGCACTCGCCCAAGTTGACCTTAGCTCTCCAAGTGGCATTGTCAGGCCCCATCAAGGCTGTTTTTGCCGCAATTTGAGCACATTGGCGAAGCCAATCTTTTTGCTCAGATTTTTTCATTTCAGAAAATGCCCGTTCGAAATACGTGCGGAGTAAACCCTCATTGGTTTCCATTATTATCACCTCATTCAGTTAATCGCAGTTGATGGTAAATCCCTTCCCAAGTTCCGAATCACAGAGTAATCCCGTTGCGGTTCGGTCAAGGCAGCTATCCTATTAAATTAGCAAACGGTGTCAGTAAATTTAAAACGCCGTGACTACTTTATATGGGAGCATAAACTGTGCCATTCAAGGAAATGCTGATGATTCTTTATCCTATGCCATTAGCGCAGCAACCTGTGTCAACATTCAGTCACAAAGTGACTTAAATGTGCCCTAACCTTCTGACAAAAATGGCCTAATGAGGTGGATCTACTGGGCTTGAAAGGGTCATTTTGGACTTGAAATAGGCTACTCTAAATTAGCAAATCCTAGATGGATACATAGGGTATGGGAGTTTTTGTCATTGCAACATAAACGATATAGCTAAATACCAACAGAGCGCCGACAAACGAGATGATTCTTATGGGTTTCGTGGGTCCTCGTTTCAATGCGATAGTGCCGAGAATAATATAAACCAGTAACGCCAAAATTTTGGCGCTCAACCAGGACTGAGCAAATGGAGACATATGCATTATAAAAACCATAGCAATGGCGCTGATAAGAAGTATTGTGTCGATAACATGGGGCAGAACACGGATTAATTTTCTATGTAATAGGGGTGATTCTCTTATCATCCAGAAACCCCGTAAAGAGAAGGAAATGAATGTCAACACCGCAAACGTAATATGAATATGTTTTAACAACAAATAATAGTTGGCCATCGGGTTTATCCTGAAACATAAATTTGGCGTATTTTCAAAAGCCAGATGGGATCTTAGCAAAGAATGCGCCCTTGTCTGTCATTGGCATTTCCCAGCAATCCAACCTGTTAAACATAGACCCATTCCAATTTCGTCGCTACACTGCAGCGCTGACCTGGGCCTCACTGGATTTGCGCTGGGGAGTATTTGCCTATGGAGATCGCCTAATGACCGATAATGAACAACAACCCACGCCATTACGCCGGCTACGCAGAGCTTTAGAGCGCGGTACGTTACAGAATGTGCAACGCATGCTCACTGCCTTACACCCTGCTGAGATCGCTGATCTTTTGGAATCTTTACCATTGGAAGAGCGCAATCTCGTGTGGGAACTGGTGGACCCTGAGAATGATGGGGAAGTTCTCTTACAGGTCAACGATGAGGTACGCGCGGGACTCATCCGTGAGATGGAAAACGAGGAACTCATGGCGGCCACGGAAGGTATGGATTTGGACGATCTGGCGGACCTTCTGCAAGACTTGCCTAAGGCGGTCAGCGGTGAATTGTTGCGTTCTATGGATCTGCAAAATCGCCAACGGCTGGAGGCGGTATTGTCCTATCCGGAAGACAGCGCGGGGGGTCTAATGAATACAGACCCTATTAGCGTCCGCGCTGACGTTACCTTAGACGTGGTGCTGCGTTATTTGCGCTGGCGAGGCACCATACCACAACAGACGGACAGTTTGATTGTACTAGGCCGCGATAATCGCTATTTAGGCGTACTCCCCTTGAGTCTTCTACTGATCAATGATCTGGAAAGCACCGTTGCAGAGGTCATGCTGACCGATGTGGAAGGCATACCCGCCACGATGCCTGCTGTAGAAGTCGCGACATTATTCGAACAACGGGATTTAATCTCAGCACCCGTTATCGACGAAAACGGCCTATTGTTAGGGCGCATCACCATCGACGATGTGGTGGATGTTATACGGGATGAGGCCGAACATTCTATTATGAGTATGGCGGGACTTGATGAGGAAGACGACATGTTTGCCCCTGTCGTGATTAGCGCACGTCGTCGCGCCCTATGGCTTGGTATAAATCTAGTAACAGCCTTTATTGCTGCTTATGTCATCGGGCTTTTTGAAGCGACCATTCAAGAAATTGTTGCCCTAGCGGTACTCATGCCAATCGTGGCCAGTATGGGCGGAATTGCAGGCAGTCAGACTTTAACATTGATCGTCCGGGGGCTAGCGTTAGGTCATGTGGAACCCGGTAATGCCCGTGTGCTGTTATTTAAGGAATTAGCTGTTGGCACCCTCAATGGCCTGCTTTGGGCGGCGGTAATAGCCACCTTAGCCTATATTTGGTTTGGCAGTCTAGCCATTGGCGGCATTATTGCCTTGGCTATTCTAATCAACTTAATCTGCGCGGCGCTCGCCGGTGTATTACTACCCTTGCTGTTGCGCAACCTAGGCATTGACCCTGCCCTCGCCGGCAGTGTTGTGCTGACTACAGTGACCGATGTAGTTGGTTTTCTGGCTTTCTTAGGTTTGGCCACTTTGCTATTGATTTAATTGTGTTCATAATCTGCTAGAAATGAAAAAAAACTTGAATGATCCAGTAATCGATGAAATTCGGGAAGTGAGGCACCGCATCTCAGCCCGCTTTGACCATGATCCCGCGCAGCTTGTAGCCTTTTACATAGAGATGCAGAAGCAATATCAAAATCGGTTGATTAAAATACAAAGACCTTCAGGTGCGAGAAAAAGCCAAAAGTGATTGCTTATTACAACCGCTAGCGCAATAACCCTTTTGTATTAGCCAACTTCAACCAACTTGGATATTCCACCATCATATATTCGATCAATTGATCGACACCGGGTTGTGCCGGATCTTTCACGAGAAAAAAATTGGCGTTATCGATAAAACGATCGGGCATGGTATCCAAATGGGCTAAGAATTTAAAATCTGGACTCAGTAATTTGCTAAAAAACCCTTTTTTCTCCTCGGGTGGTGTACCGATAGCCATAAACTGCCAAAAAATTGCCTCTTGAGCCGCTGCTCGGATTTGCTGCTCGGATTCATCTCGATCTGAAGTATCGCCATCGGTAACGAATAGCACATACACGGGAATCTGTTGAGCGTCGGGTCTGCCTTGGTAGTGCTCGCGGACTAAAGCCATCACCTTGCCATAGGCCGTCCCAGACTCTAGAGGATAACGCTTTTGTTGCTCCTTGAGAAAGTTTCGATAATTCTCAGATGTTACCCGACCGGCATAATAGGCTCCCTTGCCAAATAGAAAAACGTCCACTTCACTCCCCCATTGGATTCCCACGCCCAATAGGCGTTGCACCAAGGTATCGATAGAACCACGTCGATAAAGCCCTTGCATGGAACCCGATATATCGAGACACAGGGACACATGGGCGCGATGATTTTCAAGTCCATGCGCTGCCAGTTGTTTGGCAATCTTTTTTACCAATTCAGCTAATTCTGGCTCATGAATTGCGAGGGTTGTAAGGCGTTTTTCCCGTAACCCGGATTCAGAGGGAGGTGGAACATCGGAAACTTGTTCAGGGGGTAATTCTGGGGGCGGTTGGGTTGGGGGTGAGTCTGATGTAGAGGGTTTGTTTTCAGGCAGCGTGGTTTGGGACGCTAAATCTGGTAGGGCTTCAGCTGGTATTTGGGCTGGCGCCATGGGCACTTCGGGTCGAGGTTGCGAATTTTCTGATACGATGTCGTCGTCGGCATCTTCCATCACATCGACGCCGTATTCCTGCGCCAGAGGCCCTAAACCACCCTGGTAGCCTTGCCCTACAGCCCGAAATTTCCAGTCATTCCCATAGCGATACACTTCACAAAAGATTAAAGCGGTCTCTTGAGATTCTGCCAATGGTAAAGCAAAGTGGGTGAGTTCCGTGGCGTCGCTGACCGTTACTACCCGTGCCCAGGCACTGGCTAACATGCCAAAGCATTGGTTTTTGACTTGGCCTTCATGAATCGTCACTGCAAACGCAATACGTTGGACAGGCTCAGGGATAGCGGAAAGATCGACCAGAAAAACTTGGGCATCGTCGCCGTGGGCAGCTTTCCCATCAGGCAACAATTTAACTACACCTTCGACGCTTACCGGATTGTTATAGAAGATAAAATCGTCATCACTACGAATTTTGCCCTGAGCGGTTAAAATAAACGCGCTGGCATCCACTTCCATCCCTTCAACTTGCTGAGGCGACCATCCAAGGGCAACCCATAGCTGGGTAATACCGGGAGAAATTTGCGTAATAGAAACATTGCCGCCTTTTTGCAGCTCAGTGCCTGACATAAATTGCTCCTAGGGGCAATGTCACGAAGTCATGGGGAATAGTGTCGATTTAGCTGCTAAGGGTTCGTAACAAACCTCTGAGACGCCGAATATCGTTACCCTCTGCAGAGTCAAACAATACCACTACCGTCGGCCTCAGCCAGCCATTCACGGTAAAGTATAAGATCAATATACATCGATGGACATAGCTTTCCAAAAGTCGCGCTGATTGGCTAGCCCCATCACCCCAGGTTATTTCCCACTGACCCTCTTCAAAGCAGGTCACTCGCTGAATAAACCATGCACTTCGAGGATTACTATACCGTAGCCATTGCCAATACAAAGACAAAATAATAAAGCTCCATAAGCATAGCGTTATGAAGCTGTTAAGCGCTGCCAACCAAACACTGAAAAAAGCTAAGCTATGGACAGTTAAGGAACAGATCCTTTGCAACCGAGAGGGTGTTAGCTCAACAGTGAGCATTCTCACAAATATCGTGAATAAGCTCACTCAACACGTTATCTGATGGTGTTTCACGACCCACGATATAAGCCATAACCTGAGGGTCTTGACAGTCCAAGAGATGGGCAAACGCTTGTTGCTTTTCCGTTGGGGCAGTCTCATAACACCGTTCAAGATAGCCTAGCAACAATACATCCAATTCTTTCATGCCGCGTCGACAACGCCAACGCAATTTGGACAGGGGCTCGTTCACAAAAAACTCTCCTCCGTTCCGCCCATTCAAATGGATAACATAAGGCTCTAACGGCGTTCTACAATAAGCTTTTTGATATCACCAATCGCTTTCGCAGGATTCAATCCTTTGGGACACGTTTTCGTACAATTCATGATGGTATGACAACGATACAATCGAAACGGATCTTCTAAGTTTTCTAGCCGCTCTGCAGTATGATCGTCACGGCTATCGGCAATCCATCGATAGGCTTGCAACAAAATTGCAGGGCCTAAGTAGCGGTCCCCATTCCACCAATAGCTTGGGCAACTGGTGGAGCAACAAGCGCACATAATACATTCGTACAAACCATCGAGTTTGGCCCGATCTTCCTTAGACTGAAGACGTTCTCGATCCGCTGGCGGCGGCGTCTCGGTTTGCAGCCAGGGTTTGATGGAGGCATATTGATTATAAAAATGGGTAAGATCTGGCACCAGGTCTTTGATGACCGGCATATGAGGCAGCGGGTAAATTTTTACGTCATCCTGCACATCCTCAATGGCCTTGGTGCAAGCGAGGGTGTTGGTGCCATCGATATTCATGGCGCATGAGCCACAGATGCCTTCTCGGCAGGAACGGCGAAAGGTTAAGGTGGGATCGATCTCGTTCTTGATCTTGATCAGTGCATCCAGCACCATGGGACCACAGGCGTCTAAATCCACTTCATAGGTATCCAGGCGAGGGTTTTCTCCCCCCTCTGGATCCCAACGATAAACTTTAAACGGTTTTGTGTTTTTAGCATCACCGGCAGTGTAATAGGTCTTACCTTGACTAATTTTAGAATTAGCAGGTAGTCGGAATTCAGCCATTGTAGTAGCCCTCTTACTTTACTTTACTTACTTACTTAGTAAACGCGCTTCTTGGGAGGAATGTATTCCACCTCATCAGTCAGGGTGTAGTTGTGAACGGGACGATAATCGAAGCCCACTTGTCCTTTCTCATCCATCCAGCTAAGCGTATGTTTCATCCAATTCTCATCATCTCGATCTGGATAATCCTCGCGGGCATGAGCGCCGCGACTTTCTTTACGGTTCAAGGCGGATTGAATGGAAACCACCGCGCACCCCATGAGGTTATCCAGTTCTAAGGTTTCCACTAAATCGGAGTTCCAAATCAGGCTCCGATCTGCAGTTCGAATATCGGCGAAGCCGTTGAGATTTTCGCCCATCAACTTTGCACCCTCAGCCATAGAGACTTCGGTGCGGAAAACGGCAGCGTGGTTTTGCATATCCCGCTGCATTTTCAAGCGAAGTTGGGCTGTGGGAGTACTGCCATTGGCATAGCGAATACCGTCAAACCGAGACAAAATCTTATCTAAAGCACCCCCTGCAAGGGGTTTATGAGGCGTATTTGGCTTAAACAATTCACCACAACGGATAGCGGCTGCCCGGCCAAACACGATTAAATCCAGTAAGGAATTGGAGCCGAGTCGGTTCGCCCCATGCACCGACACGCAAGCGGCTTCGCCGATGGCCATTAGCCCTGGCACAACCGTGTCGGGATTGCCATCTTTTAAGGTCACCACTTCGCCATGATAATTCGTGGGAATACCCCCCATATTGTAGTGTACGGTGGGTATCACAGGAATCGGCTCTTTCGTCACATCGGCATTGGCAAAGATTTTCGCCGTCTCGGCAATCCCGGGAAGCCGTTCGTTAATGACCTCTGGACCCAGATGCTCCAGATGTAAATGGATATGATCCCGGTGGTCACCGACACCTCGGCCTTCGCGGATTTCCATGGTCATGGAGCGACTCACCACATCCCGGGAGGCCAAGTCTTTGGCATTGGGGGCGTAACGCTCCATAAAACGTTCCCCCGCGGAATTGGTCAAGTAGCCGCCTTCACCTCTTACCCCTTCAGTAATGAGACAACCGGCGCCATAGATACCCGTGGGATGAAATTGAATAAACTCCATATCCTGCAGCGGTAGCCCAGCCCGCAGCACCATACCGTTGCCATCCCCGGTGCAAGTATGCGCAGAGGTGGCCGAGAAAAAGCAACGCCCATAACCGCCAGTGGCTAAAACCACCATATGGGCATGAAAACAATGTAGACTGCCGTCAGATAAATCCCACGCCACGACACCCCGGCAAGCCCCTTCTTCGTCCATAATCAAATCGAGGGCGAAATATTCGATAAAAAACTCTGCATTATGTTTGAGGCTTTGCTGATAGAGGGTATGCAAAATAGCATGACCGGTACGATCAGCGGCAGCGCAGGTACGCTGGGCGGTGCCTTCACCAAAATTCGTGGTCATGCCACCAAAAGGACGTTGGTAAATATGGCCGTCTTCGGTGCGTGAGAAGGGCACCCCGTAATGCTCCAGCTCGATCACCGCTGGAATGGCTTCCCGGCACATGTACTCGATGGCGTCTTGGTCTCCTAACCAATCGGAGCCCTTGATGGTATCGTACATATGCCACTGCCATTTGTCGGGACCCATATTACCCAGAGCCGCCGACATCCCCCCTTGCGCCGCCACCGTGTGACTTCGAGTGGGGAAAACCTTGGAAATACACGCCGTGGTCAAACCGGTTTCAGCCATGCCAAAGGTGGCCCGCAAACCGGCGCCACCCGCGCCTACCACCACGACATCGTAGTTGTGATCGATAATGTTATAAGCCTCAGACATGAAATCCTAGCCTCCAAAGGCAATACGCAAAACAGCAAGAATAGCAGCGCCGCCCAACAACAGGAGCGCAAACTTCATCACCAACAGCGACATAACTTTAACGCCTTCCACATGGACGTAGTCTTCAATAACCACCTGCATACCCAACATGGCGTGATAAAAAATTCCCGCCAATAGAGCGATTAGTAAAACCGTGTTAATAGGGTTACCTATCCACGCCACCACGGTTTCATGGTCAGCGCCGATAACCCCAAGTAACGAGAGCAAAAACCAAAGGGTTAATGGCGTGAGGGCCATGGCGGTAACACGCTGCATCCACCAATGATTGACCCCTTCTTTACTCGTACTAAGATCGCGAAAGCGGGCAATGGATGTTCGTAAACTCATGGACATTTCCTCCGTCATTTAAGCTGCAAAAAGCCACAAAACCACCGTGAGGACCACCGAAGCCCAAGCCACCACTTTGCCGGATTTGTAAACTTCATCCAGTTCAAATCCATATCCCGCATCCCACAATAAATGGCGAATCCCATTGCAGAGATGATAAAAAAGCGCCCAAGTCCAAAGGAAAATAAATAACAGTCCCAACTTAGAACCCAGTACACTTTGTGCATGTTCATAAGCCTCAGCACCCGATGCCGCGGCTATCAACCAATAAACAAGCAGCAAAGTGCCCACCGTTAAAGCAACACCGGTGGCCCGGTGTAAGATGGACATTACGGAAGTGAGTTGGGGACGATAAATTTGAAGATGGGGTGAAAGAGGTCGATTACTTGTTGCCATACATTTATTTACCTCATCACACAACGGTGAAAAAAGCGCCTAGAGCAATTTCCATTCAACTGTACACGGCGTTAGCCTTCGGTCTCGGCGTGCTCATGTACTGTCTGTACACTGCGCGCACCTCGCCTCGGCTGCCTTGTGTACAGTCAAAGCGAAAACGCTCTAGCGTTTTTGTGTAAGCCACGCGCAACTGCAGCTAATCTTAGCATTTTTTGCGGTGTAGCTAAAAATGAACTGGATGAATTTGTCATAACCAGCTGAAAATTGTTAAGACTTTCTTGATCTTAAAAGGGCTTCGCACTCAATAATGATTTGCATTCCATAAAAAATATTTACAGAATTTGCTAACATTACCTAAGTCAGCAAGGTAAAAAGCCTAAAAATCGATACAGCGACCTGCTTTTTCCCAATCACCATAACGAGTCGGATCAGGCCCTTTGCGACCACCAATCTCTTTGGGTTTTTGTTCGACTTCTACATTGGGAGAAGGTTTTGCATCGGGAGAGTTTTTTGATGCGTTTGCATCACTGGTAGGCTGTTGACCGTGCTCTGCATGCTGTTGCTCTGACATAGGGATTCTCGGTAACGACATTAAAGCAATAAATAACTGTGTTAAACTTTCTTTTCTAAAAGAAAAGACCCGTAAAGACCAAAATCGTTCGCGTACACTAAGCAATTAGTATGATAATCAATATCTCCCTTTGTTATCTAGCAACACTGCCTGAGAAATAGGTTATGCAATCCGATTGGTTCCACTTTCTCACCCAACAAGGTGCTGTCTTAGAAAATAACCATATTCTGCACTTTGGTAACTCTGATGAAGCATTGGATGCAACAGTTACGGATGATATCTTATGCGACCTTTCCCATAACGGTCTCATAGTCTGTACCGGCGCTGACACGGTTTCTTTTCTACAGGGACAGTTCACCAATGACCTGCGTCAAGTCCAACCCGAGCGGAGTCAACTTAGCGCCTATTGCAGTCCTAAAGGCCGCATGTTGACGATCTTGCGTTTGTTTTGGCGCCAAGAAACCTACCTGATGAGTCTTCCCAAGGAACAGGTGGATTCTATCCTAAAGCGTCTGCGCATGTTTGTGTTGCGGGCTAACGTTACTTTGAACGATGTCAGCGATAGCCTGATAGGTATCGGTCTTAGCGGTCCTAACATAATCGGGCTATTGCAAAATCAGCTGCAAACCATACCGACCCAGATTGATGACACGGTGACGACAGCGGGCGTAACAATAATCCGTGTGCCAGGTATTCGGCCCCGGTTTGAAATCTATGGGGATGTAGCCACTATAAAAGACTTATGGACTACACTTGCTCCGAATACAACCTTAGCCGGTGAAGAAGCCTGGCGTCTGTCAACTATTTTGGCCGGTGTGCCCACCGTCTATAACGCCACCACAGATGCCTTTGTGCCGCAAATGGCTAACCTTGATCTTTTGCAGGGCATCAATTTTCGCAAAGGCTGTTACACTGGCCAAGAAATAGTGGCCCGTACCCATTATCTGGGTAAACTCAAACGCCGCATGTATCAGGGCCGGGTCAATAGTTCTGCGCTACCCTGCCCAGGGGACGATGTCTATGGAGCGGAGGAGAATGCCAATAGGCAAAGCGTGGGACGCATCGTGGACGCCTGTCGTCATCCCGAAGGTGGTTCTGCGGTGTTAGCCGTGGTGGTCATGGAACAGGCTGAAAACAACCCTATTAAACTGGCCAATGGCAATACCCTAGATTTTGTCCCTCTACCCTACCCCTTTGAGTCAACAAACGTTTAAGTTTCATCCACATAGGGTCTTCTCATGGTTCAGCCTTGGTTAGCACAAGAGGCTACGATTTCCTATTGCCCAGTTTTTTCAACTGCGTCCTACAAATGTGGTCTAAACGAGTGGCAAGCTAGACGTATTAACTGTGTCAGAGCTATAGATTATCCAAGTTAACAAACCTAGAGAGGCTATCAGCGATGACCGATACGGCGAAGGTAAACACACTGCTGGATGAATTATTGAAGGAATGTCAAGGTCCGGAAGAGATTTTAGGCCAACAGGGTCTACTCAAGCAGTTGACAAAACGGCTAGTAGAACGAGCGCTGGCGGGGGAGCTGACGGCGCACCTGGGGTATGAGCCGGGCGAGGCATTGGCGCTACTTACGTTATCTCCAACTCTGTTCATCAGGCACCTGCTACACGTTGGGCGGGTAGAATACCCCCTAGTCTAGCGCGTCTGAAAAATACGCTCACCTAATGAGCAAAAATTAGTTCAAGGTCTGGGAATGTGGGCAACTTGACAGTAATTGCAGAGTTCCTATGCGTCGTTCGGCAGGATATCACTAAGGCCGCCTAACGGCAGATACGGTACGGCCCTAGATCCAGATGAAAATGATCCCGGTGGAGGGTATTATAGTCCGGTCCCAGTACGCTGCCGAAGATGCGGCATGCCCCGTCGCGCACTACGCGCAGGAATTCGCCTTTGTCGCCCGCCTCGTTCCAGTTGCGCAGCAGGCTTACGCTGCTACCGTTTTGCAGCCTGAAACCGGTGATGTCGATCGCATTAGCTGCGGCATGCTGGCTGCGGCGTTTAGAGCCGCGGACATTGCGGCACGCGAAGATGCCGACATGGTCGATCTGCGCAAGCGCACTGCCGAAAAAGCGTTCTGCCGCCGGCGCTACAATGTCGCGCTCCCACAGGGTCAATGCGGCAATCAGCGGGCAGCGGGCACGCACGGGTGCCGAGTACGGCACTAGGCTTTGTTGCAATGAGACCTGCTGCGTCAGCTCGCAGCCAGATGCGGTACGGTCGGGCAGCGTTTCAATGTCGATGCCGGATTTAACCAGATACGCGTGGCATACCCCAACATCCGCCTCCAGTCGGTCAATTTTCATATGGGTGAACGCGCCGATCTTCTCTCCCGGCTGCAGCGCAGCCCAGAATTTCTGTTTCGGCGGTAATCGATTGATCATCTCAAACGAAAGCCCGGCGATAATGAACAACCAGAATAAAGCAACGAATATACGCATGGAAAATCAGCCGTTCGAAACCACACTGGAAATTAATCCGAGCCGCCGCCACAACTAGCCCATATGACAATCTATAAACTACTCAAGTTGCTCGCTAATGAGTTGGGTTTGGCATAATCTATCAATGAAATTGTCACCCCATCCCTAGAGCCTGTCTGAAGTCACTTTGCATTGGCTAAACGCCTTTTCATCAACTGAATTATCCCAATCTGTATCTGTGTCTCAGAGGAATGGGTGTTGTGTATCAGTGTGCAAACGCCACGATGTTCCTACCGGTATTTAACGCATGAATTTATCGGCCCAGGAAACCGAACGTTTCTACCGTATCTAGTGGCCACTGCTGCACTATGTTAATATCCAGCGCCAGATTGTGCCAGCGCTTCCCACAACCCCTGGCGAAGGAACGATCAATGCCGAGGACGCTCACCGGGTCCGCAATGCATTGTGGGAATCCGATTCGCTGCGAAACGCGTTTATTGCGGAAAACCCGACCAACCTGTCCGATGCTGACTTGAACCTTGTAGACAGTTGGCAATACCGGGTGGCAGATGAGT
>CAYRGG010000051.1:0-31650 GCA_964423745.1 uncultured Candidatus Competibacteraceae bacterium
GATGAGATATCCCGAGTCTTTAAGACTCCCAAAGGTCCGTCGTAGACCACGACGTGGATAGGCGGGGTGTGAACGCGCAGCAATGTGTGAAGCTAACCCGTACTAATCGACCGTGAGGCTTGACCATATAACACCCAAACCCGTTGCTATAGTCCACAGCAATTAACTCCTACTTCTCTTCCCTTTGTTAAAATAAGTTCTCTGCAAATTTCTATTGTCAGTTCATATTTCTTTGTTTCTTTCTATTGTTGCGCTGTTTTATTTTTTCTTATCGCAATCACATAGATCGCTTAAGTAATAACCAATCTAAAACTTGATAAGGCAATATCCGTCTTAACACTCCCAAGACATGGGTGTGCAGTGTCACGTAATAGCGTATATGGGGTTTTGGTTTTTCTAGCGCATGAATCACTTTTTTCAAAACGGCATCAGGCTCTAAGGTAAAAGGCGTTGTCTGTGTACCCGTAAGGCGCTGTTCCAATACCTTATAGGCGTTTTTATGAACACTGTTCTCTTTTTGAATATTACGCTGATAAGCGGCATAAGCGTTTTCCCGGAAACGACTTGTAATGGGTCCGGGTTCGATAAGAGAGATATGAATAGCGGTATCGTTTAGTTCTAATCGCAGGGCATCGCTCAGCGCTTCTAGAGCAAATTTGGTTGCGTTATAGCCACCGCGGTAAGGCATAGATACCATACCTAATACTGAACTAATTTGAATGACACGACCGTGTCCTTGGCGGCGCATAATTGGCAGTACAAGATTGGTCAGTTCTTGGGTACCAAATAGATTGGTTTCAAATTGTTCCCGTAACACTGCTCTGTTTAAATCTTCCACGGCACCCCATTGTCCATAGGCCCCGTTATTCAACAAGGCATCTATGGTGCCTCCCGTATGGGTGACTACCGTTTCTACCGCATTACGGATTGAAACAGAATCTTGTAAATCTAATTGCACACTTTGTAGTCCTTCTGATTTAAGTTTCTCCACGTCTGCTGATTTGCGGGCCGTGGCAAATACTTGGTAACCTCGGTTTTTTAAACCACGCGCTACGCATAATCCAATGCCGGAAGAACAGCCTGTGATAAGAATAGATTGAGCCATATTTATGCCTGTTTAATAAAGGATGGATAAGTACTTTTAGGGATTATTCTCCTATGAGGTGAGTGTCTCAGCGTAAAGCTAGTTCATCTCAAGCCCTCAAAATATGTCAATGGTAGGGTTTTACTTTGAACGCACAATTTCCACAACGCATTGTATGCCTTACAGAGGAAACCACCGAGGTTCTTTACTGCCTTGGTGAACAAGACCGTATTGTTGGTATTTCTGGTTTTACAGTGCGTCCGCCTCAAGCCCGCAAGGAGAAACCCAAGGTAGCCGCCTTCACAAGCGCCAAGATTGACAAGATACTAGACCTAAAACCAGATTTGGTATTAGGTTTTTCGGATTTACAGGCGGATATCGCTGCTGCTTTGATTAAAGCTGGTATGTCTGTTTACATTTTTAACCAGCGTTCGGTGCAAGATATTTTAAATATGGTGCTAACCGTGGGTTCGTTAGTTGGCGCATTAGCAAAAGCTAGTAAATTAGCAGAAAAACTCTCAATTTATCTGCATGAAGTCAGGAAACAACGCCCCCCCATAGAAAAACGGCCTTTAATCTATTTTGAAGAATGGGATGAACCTCGTATTAGCGGCATACGCTGGGTCTCGGAATTGATAGATATCGCCGGTGGACGGGATTGCTTTCCGGAACTCGCGAAACATAGTAACGCTAAAGATCGGATCATCCCATCAGATCAGCTTATTGTTCAGCGTCAGCCCAATATCATCATTGGGTCTTGGTGTGGTAAAAAGTTTCGTCCCGAAAAGGTTTGTAGTCGATCAGGTTGGGAGGAAATACCTGCCGTTCAAAATGGTAATCTCTATGAAATCAAATCCTGTGATATTCTTCAGCCTGGTCCAGCAGCGCTGACTGACGGATTGCATCAACTGCAGCAAATTATTCATCAATGGTCAGCAAAGTAAATAAGCGTTTTACTAAACCCTTCGAGAATCATTATATTGCAAATACCGGCTTTCAATAAATTCAGCGATGGCTAAAGGATCATTAATATTTAATAGGGGAATAACAATGTCGTTTTCTAAAGTCGTATCGGAAGCAATAGCGATAACCGAGGAATCATATGGATAAAGCATAGGATAACCTAACTTGGGACGGTAAAGTTCGATTTTAGGTATTGGATAATGTTTAAAGCCTTCGACCAGAATAATATCTAATGCATCGTTTGCCACCCGTTGTAACAGTTCATTCAAACCGGGTGCTGGATAATGGTGCTCCATAACTAAGGTATGCCGAGCAGACGCAAGCAATATTTGCGACACCCCAGCTTGATGAAGAGTTTCGGTGTTCAATGTATCGATTTCAAAAGAATGATGACTATGCTTGATGAGCCCAATCTGCCAGCCCTTGTGACGCAGTAGGGGAATAAGTTGGGTTAAAAGCGTGGTTTTACCAGTGCCGCTAAAGGCTGCAAACCCTAACAAAGGAATATTAAAGCCCATAAGGTTGAGGATTAAAGCAACAAAAAGTGGTAAAAGAATAAGTATGGCCCGAAATAGCCAAGAGGCAAATCTTTGAAAGAGAGATCATCCAACCATGAAGTGGAACACTTGCAGCAGAATGACTTTTTAATTGAACAATTTCTCGATGCTGTGTGGATGGAGATGGGCTTAAGCGCAAACACGTTAGCTGCTTATAGAGCTGATTTAATGTGTCTAGCCCATTGGTTAGCGGTGCGGGACTGCAATTTATTACAGGTTAGTCAGGAATTGTTGTTGACCTATCAAAGTCAACGATTGCATCAGGGCATCAAACCACGTTCTTTAGCACGCCAACTTTCGGCATTGCGACATTTTTATAGCTATCAGGTACGTGAGGAACGGTTGCCCATAGATCCAGTAGTACGCATCTCGATGCCTAAGTTAAGTCGAGACTTACCAACGGTTTTGACCGAGGAAGATGTAGAGCGATTGCTGGCGGCGCCTAATATAGAAACTGCTTTGGGGCTGCGGGATCGAGCTATGCTGGAAGTCCTTTATGCTTGTGGTTTAAGGGTATCAGAATTGGTCACGCTTAAACTAGATCAACTGAATCTTCGTTTAGGCTGTTTACGTATTTTAGGAAAGGGTAATCGGGAGCGTTTGGTTCCTTTGGGAGAACAAGCGACGGATTGGTTGAATAGCTATCTTTTCAAAACACGTCCAGAACTATTGCAAGGCTGTCATAGTCAAGATTTGTTTTTAACACAACGGGGTAAAGCGATGACGCGTCAGGCTTTTTGGTATCGTCTGAAACGTTATGCTAAGGAAATGATTATTACCAAACCTCTTTCACCTCATACGGTGCGCCATGCATTTGCAACCCATTTAGTTAATCACGGCGCCGATTTGCGCACAGTGCAGTTGCTTTTAGGTCACAGGGATTTGTCTACTACACAAATTTATACCCATGTGGCCCGAGAAAGATTGAAGACATTACATGAAAAGCACCATCCTCGAGGTTAGCATACCTAAAAATTGACCAAAGTATTTGGTTTATTTCCAGTAGTAACTGCTTACCCGTGGCTCAAGAGGGTCACTAGCTCAATATTGAATAGGTTCACCAAAGAAGGACAAAGTTATGTCATATTTAAAAAATATTTATTTTACTATCATTCTATTAGCTTTTTTTTCTTATGTCGCCAACGGTGAGTCGAAACAACCCAATCTCAATCGCTTGCAAGCCGTGATAGGCAACCAAAAAATAGATCAAGTAAAATCGACTTCGATACCAGGGCTTTATGAGGTTGTCAGCGGATCAACAATTCTCTATTTAACTGAAAATGGTCAGTTCGTTTTTCAAGGGGATATTATCGATTTGGAAGCGCAAAACAATCTTACAGAGACTCGTCGTAATGACCTACGTGTTGAGGCGGTGAATGCAATCGAAGAAAAAGATATGGTGATTTTTGCGCCTGCTGAGAAAACCGATCATACAGTAACCGTTTTTACTGATATCGATTGCGGTTATTGTCGCAAGCTTCATAATGAAATTACGGATTACACTCAAAATGGCATTAAGGTACGCTATCTAATGTTCCCTCGTGCTGGATTCAATTCAGAGTCGTACCATAAAGCAGTCTCGGTATGGTGTGCGGAAAATCGCCAAGAAGCCATGACTCGAGCAAAGCGCGGTGAATCGGTGACTCCCAAAAAATGTCCAAATCCGGTACAGGAACAGGCAGAACTAGGTCAATCTCTAGGTGTTCAGGGCACACCGAGTATTATTTTAGAAAACGGGCAAATGATTCCTGGTTATGTGCCTGCAGCGCAGCTAGCTCAAATGTTGGATGAAAGTAACTCTACTCAATAGAGAGGCTGTGTTGCCGCAAGAGGTGTAGGCGACACACCCCAAACCCTAAAAGTCCGTAGATTAGCAACCAGGACATTAACAAAATACCCTGAGCATGATTAGGAAGCTGTAAAGCTACTAAAGCAGAGCTGCTGCACGCCAGCATTAGCACATACTCTGCTAACAAGGTATCACGATGCCCCCAGCCAACTTGCACAAGTTTTTGATAAAAGTGAGTCTTATGGGGTAGCCAAATTTTTTGTCCGGTAACAGTTCGATAGCCGAGTGTCACAGTGGCGTCAATAATGAAAGGAGAAAAAATAAGTACTCCTATCCACAGGGGAAATATATTTTCTCGAGTAGCCCATAAACTGAAAGCAGCAACTAATACCCCTAAGGTCGATGATCCGGTATCGCCGAGAAAGATTTTGGCGGGAGGAAAATTAAAGATCAAAAAACCAAGGCTTGCCGCCACAATGATAAGGCTAGCTCCCATAAATAAAAGATTGTCTGATTGCCAACCCAAGAAACCAAAGCTAGTAAAGCCAATAACAGCCATGCCGCTGGCAAAACCGTCCATACCATCCATAAAATTGTAAAGGTTAATCACCCAAATAACGAAAAGCGTTGAAAGGAAAAATCCTACAAATGGCGATATAGTCCAGGATAAGCCGGGTAACTCGATTTGCGCTACCTCATAATCCATATTGAAAAGCAGGATTGCTGCGAAAAGCTGGCATAACATGCGCAGGCCAAAATGTACGCCATAGCGGTCTTCCAAAAGAGACACACCTGCAACAGGTAGTACTGCGCTGACGAGGGTAAGCCCAATTTCTAGATCATTAGAATAAGCAAATAAAAGTAAACCACCCGCTATGATACCTGTTACTACAGCGATACCCCCGCTACGGGGAATAGGGATTGTGTGGAGGGAACGTGGGTTCGGGTAGTCTAATATATGAAATGCAGAAGAAGGTTTGCTGAAGAGATAGGTTAGAAAAAGTGAAACAAAAAAGCTTATACACAAAATAACCAGTAGCATAGCCATTCACTTAGTTGACTCTGCGTAAACTATCTTTCTTTTAGCAGGCGCAGAATAAGCGCATATTACAAAAAAACCATCTGTCTTTGAACTAAACAAGAGGACAGATGGTTTTACTTTAACCTTTAACATAAGCAAGCGTCCTTGCTCACTCGTGTTACTAACTTATCTTTGTTTACAAAAACATAAGTCAAAAACAGTTAAGAACAGTCAAAGAACCTTACTCAGTGGGCTCACCACCCATAGCGGCATCAAACTCTTCTTGGCTTAGAGCGCCATCGCCATCGGTGTCAACGGTGCTCACATCCATACCGATGCCAGCGGCTTCTTCGGAGCTGATGAGGCCATCCCCATCGACGTCGATTTCTTCAAAGCTCTGAGCCCAAGCAAAACCGGAAGCCAAAGCGAGTACAGCAGCGGTAAGAACTAATTTTTTCATGATGTTTTCCTCAGTTGAATTGATTTAAAATTTAATACTAGAATCAGGGAAGCTTTCTTACATGTTACCCCTATCCATGAACACGTCATACTCTTCCAGGTTCATGGAGCCATCGCCATCGGTGTCGGCGGTGCTCACGTCTATACCGGCGTTAGCAGCTTCTTCGGCATTGATAAGGCCGTCGCCATCCGTATCAATCTCTTCGAAGCTCTGCGCCCAAGCAAAACCGGAAGCTAAAGCGAGTACAGCAGCGGTAAGAACTAATTTTTTCATGGTTTTTCTCTTAAAAACTAACTTGACCCTAGATACAGGGAAGCTTAATCATTAAAGAACCTTATTCAGTGGGCTCACCACCCATAGCGGCGTCGAACTCTTCTTGGCTCACAGCGCCATCGCCATCGGTATCGATAGTGCTAGCGTCCATACCGGCGCCAGCGGCTTCTTCAGCGCTGATCATACCATCAGCATCAGCGTCCAATTCTTCGAAGCTCTGAGCCCAAGCAAAACCGGAAGCTAAAGCGAGTACAGCAGCGGTAAGAACTAATTTTTTCATGGTGTTTTCCTCAATTAAAAATCAACATTAGTTTTGTAAGTAAAGAAGCTCACTCAAAGAGTCTTATTCGGTGGGTTCAGCACCCATAGCGGCGTCGAACTCTTCTTGGCTCACAGCGCCATCGCCATCGGTGTCGGCGGCACTTGCATCCATACCAGCGCTAGCAGCTTCTTCGGAGCTGATAAGGCCGTCGGCATCGGCGTCGAGTTCTTCAAAGCTTTGAGCCCAAGCAAAACCGGAAGCCAAAGCGAGTACAGCAGCGGTAAGAATTAATTTTTTCATGGGTTTTTTCCTCAAATAATTCAAATAAAATAAAAACAAAGGTAGTTTTAAATTAAAGCATTTATTCGCCAGTAGCGGATTGATACTCTTCTATGCTCAGTGCACCATCGGCATCAGCATCAGCAGCACTAAAATCTAGACCTTCAACGATGGCGGCTTCTTCAGAGCTGATTATGCCGTCTTGATTAGCATCGACTTCGTCAAATGTAACAGCCCATGCCAAACTGCTAGACAGAGCAAAAACAGCAACAGTAAGCAGCACTTTTAGCATAATTTTCTCCTGATTCTAACTTCACAACTTCACTATTTTTCGCAAGACTTCCATCTTGCTCGGTAATCACTACAGCAATGGTTATGCCATTTTCAGAAAAATAAAAAAATAAGCATAAAAAACAATAGATTGAAAAAATTTTTAGGGTGTTATTGAAAGCAAATTCAGGAGTTATTTGGCTAAAATGTCGCTTAACAACGACATGTCTAATAAGATGGGGTCTATTGGTTTGATTTCCTTACTTTTACTGTTGTCGCTTGCCGACGACGAATAAGCATAAAGCATGATCTATTATATGTTTTTTTTAAAAATAACTATTAAAATTAATTTCTTATGTAATGACTAGAGCGTTTTCGCTTCGATTGTACTGAAGCGCAGCCGAGGCGAGGTGCGCGGAGTGTACACAGAGTACAGGCAGTACACCGAGACCAAAGGCTAACGCCGTGTACATTTGAATGGGAAATGCTCTAGATACGGCTTTTGCCATTAACGTAAATGGCAGAGCGTTGCGCATTTAACCGTACAACCGTAAAGTAAAAAGTACCTAATAGATAAGTAATATCCCGTTCTTCAAAAACTATCGTACCGTGAAAATTTATTTTTCTCGCCTGAGTCGTTTGTTGCGCCAGGGGTAAATGGTATTGCAAAGCACAGCGTACCGGTTGTCCTGGTTTTGGCCATTGCATAACGTTAACATTAACCGCAATACCCCCATAGATACGTGTCTCAGGATCATCTTCAATGAGGTCGTGGTTTGCATTAGAGATAAATACCTCATCTAGGCGTTTCATATATCTGCGACTACTTTGCCCAATCAACCATAATAAAGCTTGAGAGTCAGGTGAGGTTTCACCTGTTGCAAGTAGGGATTGTGTTCTCCAAAGCTCACGGTCAGACCGTCCATCCGCGATGGGTTGGTTAATATCGTAAGGTAGTGGCGGGGTATTATTTGTAGGTTGTGAAAACACGAGACGCCAATTTCCAACTCGTCCCAGTCTTTCTTCGCTTTTACTGAAATAAAAGATAAATGCTTTGGTGTCTGGTATTTGGCTCGAAGTCTCCTCATAGGTTACCTGCACCGTGTCTCCCTCCCTGGCGCCTTCTTTAAATTCAGCATGATAGCTGTAGAGCATCATACCTAATGGATATAAAGGACCGACTTGTTCAGCGACCATCTCCAGGGCGATGCCTAGCATAGAGGGAGCTGCTAGGGTTCCTAGCTCATTAAGTAATCCTTGGGCAACAACGACGGACTTGCTGGTTGGTGGACTAGACATGGAGTTTTGGCAAAGGTTAGCTGTTTATGGGGTAAACCGGGAATCTGCAGAAAAATTTCGGGTAGAATATCTGATGTGATAGGGTTTGTCATTAAACAGGCCGATCCACTTTGAGTGGGCAGCAGTAGCCACAGCAAGGGTAGACGATGCGTATCGAAACTGATCTTAAACTAGGTTTTAAAGATGTTTTAATTCGCCCCAAACGGTCAACGCTTAGCAGTCGATCCCAGGTGTCCCTTGAGCGGGCCTTTACATTTTTGCATACCCATAAAGTATGGTCTGGGATACCTGTTATGGCTGCTAATATGGATACCGTGGGTACCTTTCCCATGGCGGAAGCGCTTACCCACTGGGGTTTGTTTACCGTGGTGCATAAACATTACACGCTCGCAGAATGGGAAACGGCTATCAACGGTTTTGCAGACAAGGTTTTGGATCATATAGCCGTCAGCACAGGAACGACAGATAGCGATTGCGAAAAGCTGGATCAAATCCTAACGCGCCATCCCATCTTAAATTTTATTTGTATCGACGTTGCTAACGGCTATTCAGAGCCCTTTGTGGAGGCTGTAAAACGTATTCGTGGCAAATATCCAGACAAGGTTATCATTGCCGGCAATGTGGTGAGTGGAGAGATGGTGGAGGAATTACTCCTGTCAGGTGCTGATATTGTTAAAGTCGGCATAGGTCCAGGATCTGTCTGTACCACACGCACCAAAACGGGGGTTGGCTATCCTCAACTTTCAGCCATTATTGAGTGTGCCGATGCGGCCCATGGTTTAGGGGGACAGATTATTTCCGATGGGGGTTGCAATTGTCCAGGTGATATTGCAAAAGCTTTTGGCGCTGGGGCTGACTTCGTCATGTTGGGCGGTATGCTAGCAGGTCATCGGGAAGGTGGCGGTGAAGTGGTGGAACAGAATGGGAAATCCACCGTCATATTCTACGGTATGAGTTCAGAGACGGCTATGCAGAAGCACAGCGGTGGTATGGCCGATTATCGAGCCGCTGAGGGTAAAACCATCAGTGTTCCCTATCGAGGATTAGTAGAAAACACAGTCAAAGATATTTTAGGGGGATTGCGCTCTACGTGTACTTATGTGGGGGCGCGTAGGCTTAAGGAACTTACCAAACGCACCACCTTTATAAGGGTTATGGAACAGCAAAACCTTATGTTTGATTAAAGCATCACACGGGTAATGTCTCAGGTCGCTTCATTACTTTCAGGCCCTATACTGTATTTTCGAGGTCTATCAGAGCAACATTGGCAGCTGGCGGCGTTGGTGGTCACTGACTCTAATAAAACGCCATCTGACTTAACGGTAGACGGTATCAGTCACGCCCCAGAAATCTTAGTCAGCCGATCAGGCAAAACCGTTTGGCGCTATATCTTTTCAGTAGCTAAGCAGGATGACAACGGGGTTGTTTATGCGATCGGTGAACAACGTTGGCGTATCTACCCTCCTAGCGGAGAACGTTTGCGCATTGCCTATACCAGCTGTAATGGTTTTGAGCACAATAATCACCTAGACGGGGCTGATCCTGAGCGCAACGAACGTTGGCGTCATCTTGCTGAGATTCATGCTAAATCACCTTTTCAGTTACTCATTCAAGGTGGTGATCAACTGTATGCCGATGATGTATGGCGGGAAGTGCCAGAATTGGCGACTTGGCGCAAGCTCAATCAACGGGCTCAAGTAACCACTCAGTTGTCGCCGCAAGCAGAACAGGCTATAGAAAATTTCTACTTTAACCGCTACTGCCAGTTGTGGGCGCAACCCGCACTAGCCCCCGTAGTGGCATCGATTCCATCGTTAATGATGTGGGACGATCACGATATTTTCGATGGCTGGGGAAGCCATTCCCAGGCTCTGCAGAATTGTGCCGTATTTCGCAGTGTGTGGGCTGCGGCCAGAGAACAGTTTGCATTGTTTCAATTGGCTGCTCTCCCAGAGAGGTTGCCCGACGGATTTGGTGATCCCAATGGTGGCCATTTTGGGTGGGTGTTTCAAGTTAACGATGTGGGCATCATTGCCCCTGATTTGCGTTCCGAACGAACCCGATATCGGGTTATGGGAGAGCTAGGTTGGCGTTGGTTTGAGAAGGCTCTGGAACGGTTAAGTGCTTGTAAGCAGGTATTTCTTGTTTCATCAGTGCCCGTGGTTAACCTGGATTTGTCGTTGCTAGAGCGTTTAGTGGCGCCGCTTCCGCCGGGACGCCATTTTTATCAGGATGATTTGCGAGAC
The DNA here is from genome assembly GCA_964423745.1 of uncultured Candidatus Competibacteraceae bacterium. Classification (GTDB taxonomy): domain Bacteria; phylum Pseudomonadota; class Gammaproteobacteria; order Competibacterales; family Competibacteraceae; genus CAYRGG01. The sequence goes on from CAYRGG010000051.1 coordinate 10,504, forward strand.
CAATGGCGGAGCTATCAACACCGTGCGGAATGGCAACGCCTTGTGACCCGGTTACTGGATTTTTCCCAGCGAACCAAAACCCGGGTTACCATTCTATCGGGAGAAATTCATCTGGGCGCATTAGGGGTAGTAACGTGTGCCGAAACTCAAATTTATCAGCTTACGGCTTCAGGCATTGTGCACCATCCACCGCCCCAACTACTCGCCTGTTTGTTCCATGTGTTTAGCCGAGGAAGCCGTACTGTGAGCAAAGAGACTAGCCTACGAATGCTGCCGTTGCCGAGTTTTGAGCGTCGTTATTTAGCCGCTCGTCATTGGTTGTCTTTAGATTATACAGCCACTTCACTGCAGGCATGCTGGCATGTGGAGAACTCTGCTAAAGTCGCTAAGCTGTCCTTAGCATAACGACTGATCTTTTGACGATTCTTATTGCTTACTTTGATCCTAATGCGCGATCAAGATTGAATGCCGCGCTTATGAGGGCCAAATGGGTAAATGCTTGAGGAAAATTCCCCAGTGCTTCGCCACTATGGCCCGTTTCTTCAGCGTATAGCCCTACGTGGTTGGCAAAACCTAGCATTCGCTCGAATATGATGCGTGCCTCTTGGAGACGGTCGTTGTCAAAACGGCCTGCTCGCGTCAGTGCCTCCACGAGCCAAAACGTACATATATTAAAAGTACCTTCTTCACCATTGAGCCCATCGTGGTTTTCTTGTACGTTGTAACGGTAAACTAGGCTATTGGCCACAAGCCCTCCCTTTTTTGGGGACAGCAAAGTGGCGTCTAAGGTTTTTAGCATACGTGGATCGTTGGGAGACATAAAAAATGTCAAAGGCATCATTAAATTAGCAGCGTCGAGGGCATCGCTGCCATAGTACTGTATAAAGGCTTGCCGTTTTTCGCTCCATCCTTTGGCCATAATATCTTCGTAGATTTCATCCCGTACTTTAAGCCAGCGTTCTCGATTCGTTGGAAACGAACGCTTTTCGGCGAGCCGTAATCCCCGATCCAATGCCACCCAGCACATGAGCTTAGAGTACACAAATTCTTGTTGGCCACTGCGTACTTCCCAGATACCTTCATCACGTTGCTGCCAGTTATCGCATACCCAATCTACCAGTCTACGTAATGTCAGCCACATATCATAAGAAATCGGCACACCGTATTTATTGTAGAGATAAGCGGCATCTAATAATTCGCCGTAGATATCCAACTGCAGCTGATCATAGGCGCCGTTGCCGATCCGTACCGGCTTTGAACCCTTGTAGCCATCCAAGTGATCAAGGGTAACCTCGGTAAGATCGCGGCGGCCATCGATACCGTACATGGTTTGCAGGGAGCCGTCGGGGTTAGCTCCATGACAAAGGGTGGTTAAAAAATTCATAAACTGACCAGCTTCTTCCGTAAAGCCAAGACGTAAAAATGCATAAATGGTAAACGCAGAATCACGAATCCAGGTGTAGCGATAATCCCAGTTGCGTTCGCCGCCAACACCTTCCGGGAGACCACAGGTGGGAGCCGCGACGATGGCTCCTGTGGGTTCAAAGGTCAGTAATTTTAGGGCTAAGGCGGAGCGGTAGACCATTTCCCGCCAACAACGGCCAGAATACTGACATTTACCTATCCAACCGTGCCAATAGTCTACTGTGCTACGAAAAAGCTCTTCGGCCTCGTTAGCAGATAAGGTAAGTCCACAGCCAGTTTCCCGAGATAAATGACGCAACACAAAAGCACAGGATTCTCCTTCATTAAGAGTAAATTCTGCCAAAACGCCGTTGTCTTTTGTTTGCAAAGGAATGGTAGTAGCGAGACCGAGTTCAAGGGTTTCTGATTGAAACAGAGCGCCTTCTGATGTCAATGTCGTGGTATGAGGATCACGGGCGTAGTTAAAAGCGGGTCGACAGTCTAAGCGAAAGGTAATCGTGCCGCGCACAGCGGTGATGCGGCGTATCAATTGATGGCGCCGCTTGCCTTTTTGAGTCGCTTTACCCACCGGCATAAAATCTGTGAGTTCAGCGGCTCCCTGGGGTAACAGGAAACGAGTGATCAGCACATTAGTGTCAGGCCAGTAAAATTGTCGGCAGGTGACGTCGCTATCCACAGGAGTAAGCTGAAAATAGCCGCCTTTTTTCTCGTCGAGAAGAGCTGCAAACACACTTGGCGAATCGAAATGAGGAATGCATAACCAGTCAATGGAGCCATTCATGCAAACTAAAGCCACAGTATGCATGTCGCCGATCATGGCGTAATCTTCAATAGGTTGGTAGGCCATAAATGCTTTATCTCACTTCTAAGTGATGGGTATTATGCTAATACGAAAATATTTTCAGCAATGATGCATCGTCTTAAATAACTATTTACTCGTATTAATAGCAAACTCGACAGTATCTTCTGATTGTCATTTTGAGCCTAAGTTGCTTTCGCTTTTAAAGGTCAGTATCACCCTCTTTTTCCTGCGAAATAAAGCATAGTTCAGATCAACGCGCTATTATTTCCCATGAAAACGCTTTGACGGTATTACCGACAAAGTCACCTATAGGATTCATACTATGCCCAGAACAAAAAAGTTTTCCAAGAAAATCGACAGAGCCTTTTTATCGTTCTTGTCCACGCTCGCTACGACAGTTGGTGTGATAATCGGTTGGTTATTAATCTGTTCTGTAGGGCTTGCCGATGTTCCGATTTATAGTCAACGGGACATTATTCATCCTGTGGTGGCTACCCAGGGTATGGTGTCTACTCAGGAATCCAGGGCCACAACTATTGGCCTCGATATATTGCAACAGGGTGGCAATGCGGTGGATGCGGGTGTGGCGGTTGGTTTTGCGCTTGCAGTGACGTTACCCCGGGCTGGCAACTTAGGCGGTGGCGGCTTTATGCTGGTTTATGATGCCAAGGCAAAAGAAACTGTTGCTATCGATTTTCGGGAAATGGCTCCAGCTTCAGCTCATCGCGATATGTTTTTAGATGAACAAGGAGATGCCGATGCAGAGCTGTCCCGTTATAGCTACCTAGCAGTTGGCGTACCCGGTACTGTAGCTGGTTTGGCGCTGGCGCTAGAGCGTTATGGCACACTGTCTTTAAAGGAAGTGATAGCGCCTGCTATTGAATTAGCCGAACAGGGCATTACCGTCAGCGAAGATCTCTCCAACTCCTTAAAAGCAGTCAAGGAACGTATGGCGCCTTGGCCTGCCTCCATGGAGATTTTTTTTAAGCCGAACGGCGTACCCTACGAACCCGGTGAAACCCTTATTCAAAAAAATCTGGCTGCTTCACTACGCACCATCGCCGAGCAAGGCATAGAAGCATTTTACCAAGGCAATATCGCGCAAAAAATCGCAGCGGATATGACAGCCAATGGCGGCTTAATCACCCTGGAGGATTTAAAAAACTACCGACCCGTGGTTCGCAAACCTGTGCGTGGACGTTATCGGGGTTACGATATTGTTTCTATGCCTCCGCCTAGCTCTGGCGGTATTCATCTCATTCAAATTCTCAATCTTTTGGAACATTACCCGATCAGTGAATTAGGTCATAACAGTGCAGCCTCCATTCATCGCATGGCGGAGTCCATGAAACTAGCCTATGCCGATCGCAGTGAATACTTGGGAGATCCGGACTTTGTTGAGGTGCCTATCAATGGGCTCATCTCTAAAGACTACGCTGCGGAATTGGTGAAAGAAATCGATACCCAACGAGTGCGCCCAGCAGAGGAAATAAAACCCGGCGATCCACTCCCTTTTGAAAGCACTGAGACAACCCATTATTCTGTAGTCGATCGAGCCGGTAACGCTGTCGCAACCACGTATACCCTTAACTTCAGTTATGGTTCCGGCATTACAGCCAACGGTACGGGTATTCTGCTCAATAATGAAATGGATGACTTCTCAGCCAAACCGGGGGTTCCCAATGCCTATGGATTGATTGGTGGCGACGCCAACGCGGTAGAGTCTAGCAAGCGACCATTAAGTTCTATGACGCCGACTCTGGTGTTTAAAGACAATAAACTCTTCCTAGTGACTGGCAGCCCCGGCGGTAGTCGAATTATTACCACCGTATTACAAATCATCATGAATATTATAGATCACGACATGAATATTGCTGAAGCTACCATTGCACCGCGTATCCATCATCAGTGGCTACCCGATGAACTGTGGGTGGAAGAAGGTCTTAGTCCCGATACCCTTGCTGAATTAAAAGACCTAGGACATACCTTGGAAGTTAGTGATGCCATGGGAGCCACGCAAAGTATTCTGCGGCTACCAGGACGTATAACAGGTTTCTCCGATACGCGCCGTCCAGGTGGACTAACGGCCGGGTATTAAATTGTTCAAATTTGACATTTTTTTGACAATGATTTTACAAGTTTTTCACGCTAAATGCGTTATACATTCGTGTTGCACAGAATGTAATGTAATTCTATAGATTCTGTAGACTTTGTAGATAGAGTATTTGTTTGCTATGAATTTGCTTATCGTCGAAGACAACAGTGACATTGCCGCCAATATCGGTGATTTTATGGAAGCCCATGATTACACCGTAGACTTTGCTATGGATGGGATCGGTGGACTTCATCTGGCTATAACCAACAATTACGATGTCATTATTCTGGATATTATGATGCCTAAAATGGATGGTCTGACTTTTTGCCGCAAGTTACGGGAAGAAGGTAACAGCCGCACCCCTGTTTTGATGTTGACGGCCCGGGATACGTTGGATGACAAACTGGCCGGTTTTGATGTGGGTGCCGATGATTATTTGGTCAAGCCTTTTGCTTTACAAGAGGTTCATGCCAGAGTCAACGCCCTCATTCGACGCAGTCAACCCACATCGCCAGAAGTGCTGCGCGTGGCTGATCTGGAACTTGACTTAGGTACGCTGACGGCGCAACGGGCAGGACAAATCCTTAAGCTTAATCCTATTGGCATCAAAATTCTTAAACTCCTTATGCAGTCTTCGCCTAAAGTGGTTTCTCATCAAGATATTGAAAACACCCTTTGGGATGATGAACCGCCCGATAGCGGCGCCTTGCGTTCTCATATGTATGCATTGCGGCGAACCGTCGATAAGCCCTTTTCTCAATCTCTTTTAACCACGGTACACGGTATCGGTTACCGGCTTGTGGAACCCCATAATGAAATACCGTCGTAGTCTTCGTTCTCGCATTACTTTTGCTTTTTGTCTATTCGGCGCCGTGTTGGGGGCCGTCTATGGGTTCACCATTTATCAAGCGTTTTTCGTGGTAGAAAACCGCATTCTGAGCCGTTGGTTAGAATTAGAACTGGAATATTGTTGGGATCGCTATCAAACCGGTCATGATGTTCCGTTGACTGCCAGCCGTTTTATTAAAAGCTATATGGAAGTAGATGCGCTGCCAGGACCGATTCGCGAACGAGCAAGTAAACTTCCAGAGGGTATTCATCCACTTTATGAATACCACGCAGAACCCAATTACAAATACTTGGTTGCTGTAAAGCAAGGCGATGACGGAGAGCGGATTTACGCGGTACTAAATGCCTCTCGCTTAGAAGTGAGCACCAAAGGCTTTAATAATATTTTTATCACTGTCTTAGTCGGTACCACGTTATTAGTTATCTGTTTAGGGGTTGCCCTGGGTTATTTAACGGCTAGCCGTATCATTTCTCCGTTAGTGCGGCTTACTCGTTGGGCAGAGGCTGTGGAACCAACCCAACTATCTCATACCGTTAGCGACCGTTTTTGCGATGACGAGGTAGGCTCTCTCGCAAAAACCCTTGAAGAATTAATGGTGCGTATCCAAGCTTTTATCAATCGTGAAAGCCAGTTTACCCGCAATGCTAGCCACGAGCTACGCACGCCGGTGACGGTCATCAAAGGCGCTGTGGAACTGTTGGAAGCGTTACCCTTGAGCCAGCAAAAAGCGGCTAGTCGTTCGCTAGAACGCATCCAGCGTGCGGTCCGAGATATGGAGGGTCTTATCAACGCCTTTTTGTGTGTAGCCCGGGAATGCAGCGAACCTGATCAAAACTGCGACCTAGAGCCTATCGTCAAACATGCTGTGGAGCAGCACCAGCATTTGATGGAACGTAAACAGTTTACCGTAGATATTAACGTTGCAGGATCCACCCTTATCAGGGCGCCAGAGGCAGTGGTTTCTATTGCTGTCAATAATCTCATTCGTAATGCTTTTTTATATACTGAAGAAGGACAAGTGCGCATCCTCGTGTCTGAATGGGGGGTATCTGTAGAAGATACGGGTATCGGTATTCCGGCGAATGCCCTAGCTCATGTTACCGAACCACAAGTGCGTGGAGAGCAAAGTCAAGGCTATGGGCTTGGGTTATCCATTGTGCGGGAATTTTGTCAACGTTTTGGATGGCAATTACAATTGAGCAGCACGGAAGGCATGGGGACTCGCGCTACCCTTCAATTTTCAGCCTAAAAATCAATCCCTCTTTCATCTCTCCCTCCACAAGGGAGAAATTTTTAGCATAGTCGGTGCTATCAGGCCCCTACAACCATGCCTATCTAGAAATAGTTGAAACAAAAATCAATATCTCAAGACATTCGACTGAAACACATTCGCTTTCATAATTGAGGCTAGATAGTTGAGTAACGCTAGCAGTTAGCGCATCAGGGATGAAAGTGTAACCATGATAATCAAAGCTATCTTTAAAAAAATTAATCTTGATATTTTTTTGACGTTACTTTGACAAAAATTTCACGACTTCGTGTTTATGATGAATCTTAAATCAATCGAACAACGTATGTTTAACTACTTTTCAAAAACACTTAAGAGGAACTACACCATGAAAAAGATTGCCTTGACCGTTTTAATCGCCGCTTCCTTGTCCACCGGTGCTGCTGTCGGCGCTGAACCCTTTAAGAATCGGGGTATCGATTATAGGACTACCGCACAGCCGGATACGAGCGTGCAGCGTGACGCCGTAACTGCGCAAGCCAACAGCTTCAATGACCGGGGCATCGATTACGTGGAAACTATCTCGGTGAGTGCTGATACGCCGCGTGCTGAGGTAAACCCCATCATAAGCGGTTTTAACAATCGCAACAATGTTGTCCTGAATGAGCGCCAGAATCTTTCTAAGGCCGGGGGTGAGGTGCGACTAGGCTATTCTCGTTGAATAAAATAAGAGTTTCGTGAGTTATTCGAGTGTTAAACATGTTTTTCATCAACACGGATCTAACGCGGCTTATGGCGGCCTAGATCCGTGTCGGCTATACGTCTGATATTGATAACTCCGTCCCAATAGTCCCGTTTTGGCGTATGGGCGTAACGTTCGCAAATTTGCACATAGTAACGGATAGGTCCGTCATCAGGGTAAAGTTTTAATAGTTCCCGGAAGATATTTCCGGCTTGTCGCCAGCATTGTGCCCGAAATAAAGCAACGCCTTTAGCAAAACGCTGGTGATAATGCTGAACAACACCATCGATGTCTGCTGTTTTGCCTACTAATTCATAAATAACTAGGGGACTACGTTTTCCCGTTAAGCGAAAGGTGCCCAGTTCTCGATGAGCAACGCTCTCCAATCCTTGTATCATGTCGTGAGTCACTAAAATGTTAGTGCCAAGTTGTTTATTTAGACTTTGAATACGACATGCGGTGTTAACCGTGTCGCCCACTGCACGATATTCGTAATGATCTCCTGCTCCCACATTGCCTAGTAACATAGGGCCACAGTGTAAACCGAGTCGGGTCGGTAAACTGATGTCCGTTGTGGAACGATTAAAACGATCTACTGCTGCGATAATATTCAATGCAGCTAGACAGGCTTGCTCCCGCAGTGTCGGATCGGGTGTAGGTGCTGACCAAATAGCCAGCATGGCATCGCCGATCACATCGGATATAAAACCACCCTGTTGTTTCACAGGTTCGAAAAGTGCCTCATAATAACGATTTAGCAGCGTGTGGAGTCGATCTGGCGACAAGGTTTCTGAAAAGTGCGTATAGTGGGCCGCATCGCTATCAAGACAAACCCCAAAAACAGGCTGACGTTGTGTAGGCAAATCGGCGCCGCTGCGGGTCAGTTCATCGATGACGGCGTCTGGCAAGTAATAGGTAAATGCCTGACGAACTCGTCGTTTTTCTTGCGAAGATTGGGTATACCGCCAAAGAAAACCCGTGATAATAGCAAATGGCGCTTGAATCAATAAAGGTGTCACTAAAGGTAACCAGAGGTGATAGTGAAAAAACAAACTATGACTGAGTCCAACATAGCTTCCCGCAATAACCAGCAGCGACGGTATGACCCATATACCCGGCAAAACCATGCACATTGTTCCTAGCACCAACCCCCATATAGAGACTGTTAACAAATAACCGAACAAATTCACGGGTTCTATGAAGCTGCGCTGCAGTAGGTTAGCAAAAGCTGTGGCCGCAATTTCGACGCCGCTTAAATCCAGACCACCGGATTTGGAAAATACGGTATAAAAATTATCTTGTTGGTGGGCTGGAAAATGTTCTACAAAGCCAATAAAAACCGCTTTGCCTCGAAAATCCTCGGATGCTAGGGATTGATTTTTGAAGTTTTTTTTAGGTGGTCCTGGAGTGACTAGCGCTTGCATAACCTGTTGGTAGGGAATCACTGTGAGGGTAGGCGATGGACCATAATAATTCAGATAACGTATTGGATGACCGCTGTAGAGCTCAATCAAGGCAACTAGCACAGCTCTAGCCTGAGGATCAGCAACCGCCTTGTCAGTATGTAAATGACTAAGCAACCGTTCTTTTAAGCTAGGCTGTTGGTGAAAAAGCTGGCGATAATGACGAATTAGCTGGGCCGTGGTTGGCAAATCACCTTGCCGACTTGTGAGACGCCATGACGTATTGTTAAAATCTAATTCCAAGCCGAGTAAATGCAGCCAATCTTTTTGGTAGGGTTCAGCGTAGACTTGTAGGGCCACCACTGGTAAGGTAGGAAGACCACCAGCGCTGCCCTTGAAAAGCCAAAGTTGACTGAGCTGTACAGGTAACTTTGGTAGTGGAAAGGGTGCTGTAGCCGCGGCTTCATGGGCAAACGTCGAGATGGGGGGTTGCCGTCGTAAAATGGAAAGCCCTATGGGGTTTTCGATACCCAGTCGCTTTGGATTCTTTACGTTAAGAGATTCAAATAAGACCACATTGCCCGCTTTTTTAATACTTTTAGCAAATTCAAGGTCTTGATAAAGATCTCGAGTTTTGTCAAAATTTATATCAAAAACAATAACTTTAGCACCAGCCGCAGCTAACTGATTGACGAGTTTGGCATGTAATGCCCGGGTACCAGGCGGCAGCGTTCCACGGGATATATGTTGATCAATGGCTATCGTATCGATACCTAGATCTTGGAGAGATAGACTATTGATACCAATAACCACCACATCCTCTGGAGGCTGTATCGGTCCACGCAATTTAAATAGCCAGTTAAGACCGAGCTTTGTTTCCAGATCAACAACAAGTGGTCCAGCGCAAAGTCCCACTAAAATGCTTAGCAACGCTAAATATGCTACTTTATTACCCATCGGCATAGTTAATTTCCTACCCTAAGAGGGTAGATGGAAAAAACCATTGAGAGAATGCAAATAAAAGTACTATGTTTCAAGGTACCGCTATTTTTCCCCAGCTATCGCAAACCAGTTTGGATCTTATGGCTACCTGTGGTGTGGTTAGAAAGTATTCCAAAAACAGTGTGCTAGTGAGTGAAGGAGAGCTCAGTGATTCGCTCTATATAATTCTCGATGGTAAAGTTAAAGTTTACGTAAGTGACGAACACGGTAAAGAAGTTTTGCTCAATATCCTTGGTAAGGGCACCTATTTTGGCGAGTTGTCGTTAATTGACGACGAACCTCGCTCGGCGTCCGTGGTGACAGTGGAATATTCTCAGATCGCCGTTGTTTCTAAGACGGACTTTCAACATTGTCTTGCTGCTCATTCTGAAATTGCTCTTGAATTAATAGCTGCCCTGGTTAAACGAGTTCGTGCCCTGACCGATAGCGTGAAAAATTTAGCACTGTTGGATGTCTATGGACGAGTGGCTAGAACGTTGATTAGTCTCGCACACAAACAAAATGACAAATTAATCATTGAGCAGCGTTTGACCCATCAGGATATCGCTAGCATGGTGGGTGCATCTCGTGAGATGGTTAGCCGCATCATGAAAGATCTGACCACAGGTGGTTATATTGAAATGAAAGACAGGCAGATCATTATTCGCGGTAAGCTACCCCCCGGTTGGTAAAAAGCCGTTCCTATCTGATTTTTCTGAAGTCATAACATAAAATATTTATGAATATGATGGTCTAATCATTTTATTAAATTTCAAGGACAAAGAAACCAAAATATGTGATTGGATTTTGCTACAGCCTTATCCTATGGGGCCTTTGCAAAGCACTGCTAAAACAATGTCTGAGGATGACGGGGGGCACATATAAACGTATTCATTCGAGTCATCGTGGAGAAGCCGCCATGCGAGGTTGGCCTTTATTTGCATCATTAAAAGATGATTTTATTGGTCTCAAAACTCACTATCCTTTAGCGGATGGCCGGTTTACCCGACGTCATTATCTGGATTCTGCCGCGTCTACCCTTGCCTTACGCCCCGCCCAAGAGGTTGCCCAGGCGTTTCTCCAACACTATGCCAACACTCATAGTCAACTCCATTATGCTGCGCGTATTGCTAGTGCAACTTATCATTGGGCGCATCAACAGGTCTTAGAGTTTTGCTGTGCCGATGCGGATCGCTACACCTGCTTTTTTACCGGAAGCGGCGCTACGGCAGGTTTAAATCGGCTAGCGCGCATGTTAGCTGCGCAACGTCCTCAACGGGACGTGGTGCTGGTGTCCCAGATGGAGCATCATTCTAACGACCTACCGCACCGTAAACATGCGCCGCACTGTATCTCTATACCCTTGGAGGGAGAACCGCCTGCTTTAGGGCAAATCGATCTGAGCGTGCTAAAAAAGTTGCTAGAGGAGTACGGTAAACGGGTCAATTATATAGCTGTCACGGCTGCTAGCAATGTGACAGGCATCATCAATCCAATTCATAAGATTGCTGAATTAGCCCATGCTTATGACGCTTGGATCGTAGTGGACGGTTCTCAAATTATGGCTCATGCGCCTGTTCGCATGTGCGACCCGGCTTACCCGGAACAGGATTTGGACTTTTTGGTGTTTTCTGGCCATAAACTCTATGCTCCCACATCACCAGGGGTTGTGGTGGCTTCCCGAGCATTACTGGAAAACTGGGAACCTGATGAAGTCGGTGGTGGCACGGTGGATCAGGTGTATTTAGAACATTACCAAATTACCCCTTACTTTCCAGAACGAGAAGAAGCGGGTACCCCGAATATCGTTGGCGCCGTACTTTTGGCGACCGTATTAGAAACACTGCAACGCATAGGTATGGAGCGTATTCATCAAGCAGAGACGCAACTGTTGCGGCAAACCCTCGATGCTTTGACTACATTGCCAGAAGTCACCGTTTATGGACCAGTGCGTCAGGTTTTTCGTACTGGCACTGTCGCCTTCAATGTGAAGGGATTAGATCATGGCTTGGTCGCCGCTGTGCTCAACGATTATCATAATGTGGCTGTACGCAATGAGTGTTTCTGTGCTCATCCCTATGTGCGGGAGATGCTTAAACCCGAGCTGTGGGCTTTGGACATCGACCCAGATGCCCATGACGCCCTGGGTGAAATTAAACGCAAACAAGGTATGGTGAGAGCGAGTTTAGGTCTCTACTCCAACGCAGCAGATATCGACGCATTGCTTACAGGTCTCAGTGACCTGATCGCGCAGGGTGATCATTATAAAACCCTTTATCAAGCGGATTCAGAAGGTAATTACACCCATAAAAGCTTTGCCATGCCTGCCAGAGATTTATTCGACCCGATACAAACCCTCGATACGTTATTGCCATAGCCATTAGGGCCACCACTGGTAAGGTAGGAATACCGCCAGCGCTGCCCTTGAAAAGCCAAAACTAGCTAGAGCGTTTTCGCTTCGATTGTACACAAGACAGCCGAGGCGAGGTGCGCGGAGTGTACATAGAGTACATGAGCACACCAAGACCGAAGGTTAACACCGTGTACAGACGAATGGGAAATGCTCTAGCCTGTAAAGGTTCCGGAGGTCTGCTGATCCGCATGATAGGAGGAACGCACCAGTGGACTGGAAGCCACTTGAGTAAACCCCATTTTACCACCTACATCCCGTAAGTGATTGAACTCCTCCGGCGTTACATAACGTTCCACCTTGAGGTGATGAGCGCTGGGTTGTAAATATTGTCCTAACGTCAGCATCTCTACACCGTGGTTGCGAAGATCCTCCATCACCCTTTCCACTTCATCCAAGGTTTCCCCCAGCCCTAACATCAGGCCGGATTTTGTGGGTATGGGAGCATAATAAGCCTTAAATTTTTCTAACAAATCTAACGAATAGTTATAGTCGGCGCCAGGTCGCGCTTGGCGATAAAGCCGTGGCACGGTTTCCAAATTATGATTAAATACGTCGGGTAGACCTTCTTGAAGAATAGCCAAAGCCACATCCATACGGCCACGAAAGTCAGGGGTCAATATTTCGATGGTAATGTCTGGGTTGCGAGTGCGCACGGCTTGAATACACTCCACAAAATGTCGTGCGCCGCCATCGCGTAAATCGTCCCGATCCACTGAGGTTATAACCACATAGCGCAATCCCATGGCTGCAATGGTATCCGCTAATTTTTGTGGCTCGTCGGGATTCAAGGGATTGGGTCGACCATGACCCACATCACAGAAGGGACAGCGCCGGGTACAGATATCCCCCATAATCATAAAAGTGGCTGTACCTTGAGCAAAACACTCTCCCAAATTAGGGCAGTTGGCTTCTTCACAGACCGTATGAAGATTATTTTCCCGTAATAGTTTCTTAAGACGTAGCACCGCTGGGGTGCCAGGAAAGGGCGCACGAATCCATTTCGGTTTACGGAGACGCTCCTCAGGAGAAGTCGGTGCGATTTTTACCGGAATACGCGCCATCTTTTCTGCGCCACGTAGCTTTTCACCACGCTGTACGGATTTCTTGACAGTCTTGTTTTGCCCATGAAAATCGGCCGCTTTTTGCTCAGGCATGGATTGCCTCCTTAATCAATGGGACCGGAAATTCGGTCAGCGTGTGGGTGTTCCTAAAGCCAAAATGCTTGGTGATTCGTTGTGATAAAAGCCCCTGCACTTCCGGTAGTCCTGCGGCAATGCCTAAATCCCGCAGTTGAGTCACCTGTAAACCCGGATAGCCGCAGGGATTAATACCTGCAAAAGGGGCCAAGTCCATAGCCACATTTAGGCTCAAGCCATGGTAACAACAACCCCGACGTATACGTAATCCTAATGACGCGATTTTTGCGTCTTTTACATAAACCCCCGGCGCTTCCGGCTTTGCATAAGCTTCGACCGCAAAAAAGGCCATAAGGTCCACCACGGATTGCTCCAGCCGGGTAATCAGCTGGCGTATGCTGAGTTGTGCCCGGCGTATATCCACCAACACATAGACCACTAATTGGCCAGGCCCGTGGTAGGTAACTTGGCCACCCCGGTCCACGGAGATAACCGGAATCGTGTCCGGCGCCAACACATGTTCTGGTTTACCGTTTTGTCCTAGAGTGAAAACCGGTGGATGTTGCAAAAACCAAAACTCGTCCGCAGTTGAGGGATCACGGGCCGAGGTGAAATTCTGCATAGCTCGCCAAGTGGGCAGATACTCCTGCAGACCAAGATGGCGTATGTGGCAATACTCTGGCATAAACGGTATTGATGACTATAGGGCGATGACCACTCGTTCATGGGCAGTCAAATCTTGGTAGATGGCATCCAATTGTTCCCGACTACGAGCACGAATAGTCAGGGTAACGGATTGGTAACGGCCATGACGGCTGTCTTGAATACGTAGCGTCGTGGTGTCTAAATCCGGTGTATGCCGTTCTATAATGTTCGTTACAAGATGTTTGAAATCATCGCTGCGAAAACCCATCGCCTTGATGGGAAAATCACAAGGGAACTCAAGTAATTGTTCGTTATCCATGGATCAGCCTTGCAAAAAGATAACGTTAAATCTGTTTATAACGTGAGTAAACATGCGGCGCATTTATAAGATTGATAAAGATCCATCATGCGTCGCCAGTGAGGCCCCGGCATACCGTCACCGATAATTTTTCCATCGATGTTTGTTACAGGGACAATTTCCCGGATAGAGCTGGTTAACCAGACTTCGCTGGCGTCCGCCAGAAAAGCAACGGGTAAATCTTGTTCTCGATAAGAGATGTCGTGCTCTTCAGCCAATTGTAGAATCAAGTCTCGGGTAATGCCTGGTAAAATACGCCAATCCTTGGGCGGTGTCAGGAGAACATCCCCGTGTACCAAAAAAATATTACCAGCGGTTCCCTCGGTAAGAAAGCCATCGCGCACTAGTAAGGCATCCGTGGTGCCCGCCCCCAGAGCTTGCTGACGCGCTAATACATTGGCTAACAAAGCAATACTTTTTATATGGCAAGCGCCCCAGCGTACATCCTCTAATGTGATAGCATTGATGCCGTGTCCCAGGGCATCTTCCATGGGTTGCAGCGGGTTGACCATAGCAAAGATCGTGGGACGGGTTTGCGGCGGCGGAAAACCATGATCGCGACTAGCCGGCGCACCGCGAGTAATTTGTAGATAAACCGTTAGATTACCGCCCCCATTGCGCTGTATCAGTTCATTTAGCAGCGTTTCCCAAGCGACGCTATTTAAGCCGCTGTTTAATGCAATACTCGCTGAGCTATTGTTAAGTCGCTGGAGATGCTCCGCTGCGCGGAAAAGACGTCCGTTATAAGCGGGAATGACTTCGTAAACCCCATCGGCAAAAAGAAATCCCCGATCCAGAGGCGACACACTCACCTCAGCTAGAGGCAAAAATGAGCCGTTAAAATAAGCTATGCTGCTCGACATGAGTTACTCGAATAAAGAACCCACGCTAAGTCGCATTTGATCCACCATGCGCCCAAAGAAACCCGCTTGCTCCACGTCACGTAAGGCAACCAAGGGCTCCTCGGCTAAGGTCTCGTCATCGAGTGCTACCGTTACTGTGCCATAGGGTGTGCCTTTTTCTGCCGGTGCTAGCACGGTGGTGTTGACGGTCATGGAGGCTTGCATGGCTTCATAACTGCCCTTGGGAACAGAGACGTAAAGGTCTTCCACAAGACCCAAAGGCAAAGTATTCACGGCGCCTTTCCACACCCGAACTTCACTCAGCGCTCGGTTAGCTGCGTAAAGTCTATGGGTTTCAAAAAAACGGAAGCCGTAATTCAAGAGCGCCTGGCTTGCGCTAAAACGGTCTCTTTCCGTATTAGCGCCCAGTACCACGCTAATGAGTCGCATGTCATCGCGACGGGCGGAAGCCACTAAACAAAAACCCGCGGATTGGGTATGCCCAGTTTTCACCCCATCCACCGTTTCATCTTGCCAAAGTAGACGATTACGGTTGTATTGTTTAATGCTATTAAACGTATACTCTTTGATGGAATAACGCTGGTATTGTTCAGGAAACTCCTCGATAAGCGCACGTACCAATTTGGCAATGTCTCTAACCGTTGTGTAATGATTAGGATCTGGTAAACCAGTGCTATTAACAAAATTGGAAGCAGCCAGACCTAAGCGGCTCGCCTGCTGATTCATGAGGGTAACAAAGGCTTCTTCGCTGCCTGCCACATGTTCTGCCAAGGCTACAGTGGCGTCGTTACCGGATTGCACCACCATACCCATCAACAAATCTTCAACAGAGACAGTGGTATCCACTTCCACAAACATGCGAGAGCCTTCCATACGCCAGGCTTTTTCGCTGACCTTGACTTGATCGGTTAATTTGATGGTGTCATCCTGTAGAGCCTGATAAAGAATATAGGCAGTCATCAATTTAGTAATACTAGCCGGCTCGAGCCGTTCGTCGCCGTTTATTTCAGCAAGCACTTGACCACTTTGAAAA
Source organism: uncultured Candidatus Competibacteraceae bacterium (assembly GCA_964423745.1). Taxonomy (GTDB): domain Bacteria; phylum Pseudomonadota; class Gammaproteobacteria; order Competibacterales; family Competibacteraceae; genus CAYRGG01. The sequence goes on from CAYRGG010000051.1 coordinate 26,478, forward strand.
TCCATAAGAATGTAGCCACGTACTGGTAATTGAGGCGCTTGAGGAATTGGCGCTCCCCACGCAGAAGCGGTTAGCAACCCTAATAGCAATACCCAATGGCGAATGTGTTTGCAACAACAATCCATAAATCCTTCACTAACCCTATCAATGAGAAAAGCACTAATCGTTTAATTTAGGATTATTTTATTTAATCAAAAACCACAGGATGGGCATCAATACCCAAATTAGCAAGTCGGCCTTGAAGTTGTCTCGTCTCTTCTAGATTGGCGAGGGGGCCGATCTTCACTCGGTAGAGTGCGTCGCTGGGTTCCGCAATATGCACAGGATGCTTTACCAGATTTGCCAAACGCCTATGAAGCTGTTCAGCGTTAAAAGCTTGCGTAAAAGCACCTACTTGAAGAAAAAAGTCTGCTTTGTTAGCTGTTTGCACACCACTCGCTGCAAACGTTGAAGATGGCGGTGTAGCTCCAGTCGGCGTTGATGGGGACGCCGGGTAAGCAACCGCAAGCAATTCAGCAGCTGGCAGATCATCTGGAGATGCTTGAGCACCGTTTGCGGCTATAGACGGTATCGTTTCATTATCAGTGTTTACTTCCCCGCCAATTTGCTCAGATCTAGAAGTTTCCTCGATGGGCATATCCCTCTCGGCCCGCTCCGCAACGGTTGAGTCTCCTACAGTGGGTAGGATGGTTTCTTGACGAGTCTCGGCGCTCGCAAGACGTTGGGTGTTCTGCTGGGGCGGTTCATAATCGGCTAAATATTGATAGGGTGGCAAAGCAACCACTTCTACCGAAGCCGTGCCGCTGTCGATCATGTCCAATTTAGTGGCAGCTGCGTAAGATAGATCGATGATTCGATCCCCTACAAAGGGACCCCGATCATTGATTTTGACTACAATACTACGGCCGTTATCTCGATGGGTTACTCGGGCATAGGTGGGAATGGGCAAACTCTTATGCGCCGCCGTCATGGCATACATATCATAAGGTGTTCCGCTTGAGGTGCGTTTGCCGTGGAATTTTGGGCCATACCAGGAGGCCAAACCCTGTTCACGGTACCCTTCGCTGGTTTTATCCACAAAGTAATTTTTACCAAAGACTGTATATGAGTCAGGGTTGCCGGTACGACTGGGAGGTTCTTTGATTAACTTAGCGTGGGTAATGTGATCATCTACATGAGCTGCTGATTGTATAGGTGGTGGTGTCTGAGGCGGGCTAGCGCAGCCGCTTAGAACGCTAACCACGAAGCCTCCTAACACACTGCCGATAACGCTTTTTCTCATGTTTTGCCCTGCCTATGTCGATCTATATAGAATCGCTAACTTTATTTTTATGACGACGAATATCTTGACTTAATTGATAGATCGCCATTGCATAAAGTGGACTGCGATTATAGCGTGTAATAACGTAAAAATTTTTGAAGCCTAACCAATATTCCAAATCTTGTTTTCCTTGAAATTCTAACAACATAGCTTTAAGGGAATCATCTACCGCCTTTTCAGGAAAAATGTCTCTTTGCTTAAAGCTTGCCACGGTGCGGGTTGGTTCCCTAAGCCTCTCACTAATAAGCGCCTGGTATTGTTCACCCTCAATTTGAGCTTGGGTCGTGATGGGTTGACCACGTTCCCAACGGTGTTCTTTCAAATAGTTAGCTACGCTACCAATGGTGTCCTCCGGATTTTTCCATAGGTCGCGTTGCTGATCGCCATCAAAATCAATGGCATAGGCTCGATAGCTACTGGGCATAAATTGACCTATGCCGCTTGCCCCAGCATAGGATCCCTGCAACGATAAGGGGTCGATGCCCTCTTCACGGGTGAGCAATAAATAATTTTCCAGTTCCTTGCGAAAAAAGTCAGCGCGTCTTGGATAATCAAAAGCTAAGGTCGCTAAGGCTTCCAATACCCCATGCTTACCCGTATGTTCTCCATAGGCTGTTTCCACGCCAATGATCGCCACGATAATTTCTGCGGGCACCCCGTAAACCTTTTCGGCCCGTGCTAGGGCGGCTTCATGGGTTTTCCAGAATGTCACGCCCCCTTGAATACGCTTAGGTGTTATAAATATATTTCGATAAGCATGCCAGGGTTTGGCTTCAGCAGGACGGGTCATCAGGGCGATAACGTCGGATCGGCTGCGGATGCGGCTGAAGAGGTAGGTCAGTTCCTTGGTATTAAAATTGTGTTGAGCCACCATATCTTGGATAAATGCCTGTACTTCAGGCCGCGCTGCTAGCGAACTGGGATCGGGGGTGGCGCTGGATTGAGGATCTTTAACAGCCATTGAAGGGTTTTTTGCAGACACCTGCGTAGCCCTTTTCCTTTGATCTATAGCGTCAGTTGGTGAGGATGACATGACGGCATTCTCGGTTAAAGCCACCGAGGGTTCAGTGGGGCGAGCCGCATCCGGCTGCGCCGATGAGCTACAGGCACCTAGAAGTACCCAACAAAAAGTAGCCGATAAGATTTTTTTCATAATGAAGTACGGCCGTATCCCAGTGTGAAAAGATGTCGACGTCAGCATACTCAATCCCCTTCTCGTCGTCACTATACATTAATTATTTAATGACAAGCAGCCACCGTAAACCATAGATTGATGCCATATAGGGAGTAAACAATCCCTAGGGATTGGGAGCAAGCAGATAATATGATACCGTGACGAAAAGTTTTAGTTTGATGAGGATATCGACGATGGAAAAGATGTCTTTAGGACCCGCTGATGTGGAAAAAATTGCCCACTTAGCACGTTTGGCCATCGATGTTGACGATGTACCCAGCTACGCTCGGGATTTGTCGTCAATTCTCGATCTGGTGGATCAAATGAATGCGGTGGACACCAGTCAGGTGGAAACCATGGCTCATCCCCTGGATATGGCGCAACGTATGCGCGCTGATGCGCCTTCGGAAGAGAACCAGCGGGACGTGTTTCAAGCCATTGCGCCTCAAGTAGAAGCAGGTTTATATCTGGTGCCGAAGGTCATCGAGTAACGCCTATGTATGATAAAACCATTGCTGAACTGTCGGAAGGTTTGCGTAGCAAAGCGTTTTCCAGTGTTGAACTTACCCAAGCTTTGTTGGCCCGTATCGATAGCCTAGACAGCCAACTTAATGCCTTTATTACCGTGACGTCAGAGCAAGCGTTAACTCAGGCGCAAGCTGCCGATGCCCGTATCGCAAAGGGGGAGGCAGGACCAGTAACCGGTATACCTATCGCTCACAAGGACATCTTTTGTACTAAGGGTGTGCGTACTTCCTGTGGTTCTCGGATGCTGGATAACTTCATCGCTCCCTATGATGCGACTGTTGTGGAAAAATTCGCCGCTGCTGGCCTAGTCATGCTGGGCAAAACGAATCTGGATGAGTTCGCCATGGGCTCTTCTAACGAAAACAGTTTTTATGGGCCGGTAAAGAATCCTTGGGATACCAAAGCTGTTCCGGGGGGCTCCTCAGGTGGTTCCGCCGCTGCGGTGGCGGCACGCTTAGTGCCCGGCGCCACCGGCACGGATACCGGCGGATCTATTCGTCAGCCCGCTTCTCTGTGTGGCATCACAGGTATTAAACCGTCCTATGGTCGCGTTTCCCGCTGGGGGATGATTGCCTATGCTTCGAGTCTCGATCAAGGGGGTATATTGACCCGCACCGCCCAAGATGCCGCCTTGCTATTACAGGTCATGGCAGGTTTTGACGAACGGGATTCCACCTCTGCTGCCCAGCCTGTTCCTGACTACTCAGCCACGTTGAACGATAGTTTAGAAGGTCTCAAAATCGGTCTTCCCAAGGAATATTTTAGCGCCGGTCTCGATGATCAGGTGGCCACTGCCATTGACACCGCGTTAGCCGAATATCGCCGCCTCGGCGCAGAGGTAATGGAGATCAGCCTACCCAATGCGAATTTAGCGATTCCCGCCTATTATGTCATTGCACCGGCGGAATGTTCTTCCAACTTGGCCCGTTTCGATGGGGTACGCTATGGCTATCGCTGTGACAGCCCAAAAGATCTATTGGATCTTTACACCCGTTCCCGGGGAGAAGGTTTTGGAGCTGAGGTCAAACGCCGTATTATGGTGGGAACTTATGCCCTGTCAGCGGGTTACTATGACGCCTATTATTTAAAGGCGCAGCGCATCCGGCGTCTCATTAGGGATGATTTTGTGGCGGCACTAAATAAAGTGGATGTGATTATGGGTCCCACTTCCCCAACGGTGGCCTTTGACTTGGGGGAAAAAGTAAATGATCCGGTGACTATGTATCTTTCAGATATCTACACCATCGCCGTGAATTTGGCTGGGCTGCCAGGTATGTCTATTCCGGTGGGGTTTGTCGACGGGCGTCCGGTGGGTTTGCAGCTGATTGGCAACTATTTTGATGAGGCGCGTCTATTAAATATAGCCCATCGTTATCAACAGGTGAGCGACTGGCATATACGCAGCCCTGTTGGGTTTTAGAGGTTTTTTGTTCAACGCATTAAAAAAAGGTATTTCAGCATGGAGTGGGAAGCGGTCATTGGGTTAGAAGTCCACGCGCAGCTCGCCACCAACAGTAAGATTTTTTCAGGTGCGCCCATCGCTTATGGGGCAGCCCCCAACACGCAAGCCTGCGCCATTGACTTAGGGTTGCCTGGGGTATTACCGGTGCTTAACAAAGCCGCCGTGCGTATGGCTGCCATGTTTGGGTTAGCCATCCAAGCTACAGTTGCCGAGCACTCGATTTTTGCTCGTAAAAACTATTTTTATCCAGATTTACCAAAAGGTTATCAAATTAGTCAATACGAGTTACCCATTGTCCATCACGGGCAACTAACTATCGATTTGGATGACGGTACTACTAAAACCATTGGCGTGACCCGGGCCCACTTAGAAGAAGATGCCGGTAAGTCGCTCCATGAAGATTTTCACGGTATGACCGGGGTGGATCTTAATCGCGCCGGGACACCGTTATTAGAAATCGTCTCAGAACCGGATCTACGCTCGGCTAAGGAAGCCGTTGCCTACATGAAAAAATTGCACACATTAGTGCGCTACTTAGGAATTTGCGATGGCAACATGCAGGAAGGCTCGTTTCGCTGTGACGCCAATGTGTCGGTACGCCCAAAGGGCCAAGCGGCTTTCGGGACACGCTCGGAAACAAAGAATTTAAATTCCTTCCGGTTTGTGGAGCGGGCTATCGAATTTGAAA
>CAYRGG010000052.1:0-30560 GCA_964423745.1 uncultured Candidatus Competibacteraceae bacterium
GAGGTCAAACTGGCTAAGCAGCAAAAAGCTAAACTTGAGAATGTTTTTGAGCAGATGGAAGAGGGTAAGGTTAATACGCTTAATATCGTGCTCAAAGCAGATGTGCAGGGTTCAGTAGAAGCATTAATTGACGCACTGACTCGCTTATCCACTGAAGAAGTCAAAGTAAAAATTATTGCTAGTGGTGTTGGTGGCATTAATGAGTCCGATGTCAATTTGGCTGTTGCATCTGACGCTATTTTGATTGGTTTTAATGTGCGTGCTGATAGCACAGCTAAAAAACTCATTGATGATGAAGGCGTGGATCTTCATTACTACAGTGTTATCTATGAAATGATAGATAATGTGAAGCAAGCCTTACAGGGCATGTTGGCGCCAGAGTTTCAAGAACAAATTATCGGCTTAGCTGAGGTGCGAAATGTATTTCGTTCCCCAAAATTTGGTGCTATTGCTGGCTGTATGGTGGTTGATGGAGTAGTACGTCGCAACAATCCAATCCGTGTATTAAGGGACAATGTGGTGATTTTCGAAGGAGAGCTTGAATCTTTACGACGCTTTAAAGAAGATGCCAGCGAGGTACGAGCCGGTCTCGAGTGTGGTATTGGGGTGCGTAGTTACAATGACGTTCGAGAAGGGGATCAAATCGAAGTTTATGAACGTGTCGAAGTAAAGCGGACGCTTTAAACAATTGATGTATTTAGACATGCCGCAGAAATATTTTAAGAGTCATAATTTGGCGCTTGTGACTAGCATAGAGCCGCCAGTTATTTGATCACAAACCTTTTGTCTTGCAAAAAAAGGTTATAGTGCTATGGCAAAAGCATTTCCTCGAACCCGTCGTGTTGCTGAACAAATACGGCGTGAATTGGCTGAATTGTTACGTGAAGAGATTTCCGATCCTCGTTTGGCGATGGTGTCAATGACAAGCGTAGAAGTCAGTAAAGATTTAGCCTACGCTAAAGTTTATATTACCATCTTGGGAAACACCGAAGAGCGTCCTGAACTTCTCATGCGCCTCAACCAAGTAGCGCCCTTGTTACGCCACGAATTGGGTCGTCGTATGCACATTCGCACAGTGCCGCGGTTACAGTTTATTTACGATGAAATTGTGGAACAAGGTGCTCAACTATCGTCATTAATTTCGGCAGCTGTTGCTGCTGATTTGGCTCGTCATCAAGATACAAAAGAGGAAGACGAAGAGTAGGTGTTTTGCTTTGGTTGTAAAAATTTACCTAGTGGGTGTCCTCTGTGTTTTAGTTACTGAATAACTAGTACATTCAATTGACCCAAAGTTTTAGCCTGGTTTGATGCTTTTTTAGATATGATTTTGTAAAGAGCTATATGGAATCTCAGCGTATAAGGCAAGTGGATGGTGTGTTTTTGCTAGATAAACCAGTTGGTCTTTCTTCAAATGCCGCTTTGCAAAAAGTGAAGCGACTATTTCAAGCCCGCAAAGCTGGCCACACAGGTAGCCTCGATCCGCTGGCAAGTGGCCTGTTGCCTATTTGTTTGGGAGCAGCAACTAAAGTTTCCGGGATCCTTTTAAATGCTGATAAATCCTACCGTTTTACCTGTCATCTAGGGATAACTACAAGCACAGGCGATGCGGAGGGAGAGGTCATCCAGGCGCAACCGGTCGGTGGAATTGAATGGACTGCTCTAGAAAAGGTGCTGAAACAATTTACTGGAGACATCTTTCAGACTCCACCTATGCATTCGGCCCTCAAGCACCGGGGGCAACGTCTTTACAAGTTAGCTCGTGCTGGCATAACCGTTGAGCGACAACCCCGCAAAGTGCATATACGCGATTTACGCGTAATAAAATTGGATGGGGCGATTGTCGAGTGTGAGGTGACGTGTTCGAAAGGTACTTATGTACGTACACTGGCAGAAGATATAGGCCGAGCACTTGGATGTGGTGCCCATATTCAGTCGTTGCGTCGCATTGGCGTAGAACCCTATGATGCATCGCAAATGGTAACATTAGAGCATATCCAACAGTGCGCGGAGCAAGGTTTTGCGACTTTAGATGCTTTTTTATTGCCCATTGATACAGCCCTTGCCTCATGGCCAGTCGTTCAGGTTCCAATCCTTGTGATGAACCGTCTACTTAATGGACAAACCATTGAAGTTCCTGAGATCCCTGCCAAAGGATGGGTGCGTTTATATGGTGGTTGTAAGAACCAATTTTTGGGAGTCGGTGAAGTTTTGGAGGATAGTCGGGTCGCGCCACGGCGTCTAATGGGTACGGCCGCTATGTTGTAACTTGTTCATAAGCTTAGGCAAGGTTAAACTTTTGTTATTTTCCATATGATTGGAGTTTGCTAAATGGCGCTAAACACCGAACAAAAATCTCAGATAATGCAAGAATATCGCCAAGGACCCGCCGATACGGGTTCACCAGAAGTGCAGGTTGCTCTTCTTACGAACCGTATTAACGATTTACAAGGTCACTTTGCGATGCATAAACATGATCACCATTCGCGGCGAGGACTTTTAAAAATGGTTAACCAGCGTCGTAAAATGCTTGATTATTTAAAAAGTAAAGATGTACAGCGCTATCAGACATTGATTTCCCGTCTTGGTCTGCGTCGTTAATGAAAATTAGCACTTGTCGAGTAAGATTATAATATTTATGAAAAAATATTTTTACTATAGTAACCGCTCTGTTGTTAAGTCAACTAGGATGTTTTTGTGACCTCATTGAAAAAGACTTTTCAGTACGGTAACCACTCCGTTGTTTTGGAAACGGGCGGCATCGCTCGTCAGGCCGACGGTGCGGTATTAGTAACCATGTCCGATACCGTTGTTTTAGTCACAGCCGTAGCTGTCAAGGAGGATGGGGTTGGTCGAGATTTCTTTCCGTTGACCGTGAACTACCAAGAACGGAGCTATGCCGCAGGACGTATACCAGGTGGTTTTTTTCGTCGCGAAGGTCGTCCTTCTGAGACAGAGACGCTGATTGCGCGATTGATCGATCGTCCTTTGAGACCACTCTTTCCCGATGGTTTTACCCACGAGGTGCAAATCATCGCGACTGTGCTATCACTAAACGGTGAGGTCGATCCTGATATTCCCGCTATGTTAGGCGCGTCAGCGGCACTGGCATTATCTGGAATCCCTTTCAAGGGTCCCCTTGGCGCAGCACGAGTCGGTGTTTCCCCGGAAGGGCAGTATTTGCTCAACCCCACCCGTGCTGAACTAAAAAATTCTCGCTTAAATTTAGTTGTGGCAGGTACCGAAAACGCTGTGCTAATGGTGGAGTCAGAGGCTCAAGAGCTTTCCGAGGAAGCCATGCTGGGAGCGGTTAAGTATGGCCATGAACAAATGCAGATAGCTGTGCAAGCCATTCGTGAATTAGCTAGCGAAGCGGGGATCTCACCTTGGGATTGGCAACCACCTAGTAAAGATGAGCGTTTGTTTGACGTCGTCAAGGATTTGGCTGAAGCTGATTTGATGGAAGCCTATAAAATTGCTGAAAAACAAACCCGTCAACAGCGGTTACGAGATATTTCTGACAGGCTTGTCGCCCAGTTAGCTGAGCAAGAATCTGAGGAGTGGTCCCCTGACATGGGTCTCAAGGCCCTTTCCGCTCTAAAAAAGAGTCTTGTCCGGAAGCGTATTCTGGCAGGAGAACGGCGAATTGATGGCCGCGACAATAGGACGGTAAGGCCCATCACGATCGATACCGGTATTTTACCCCGTACTCATGGTTCCGCATTGTTTACCCGAGGTGAAACCCAGGCATTGGTAGTCACTACCTTAGGTACTACCAAGGATGCACAAATTATTGACGCCATTGAAGGCGAATACCGAGAACCCTTCATGTTGCACTATAATTTTCCTCCCTACTCGGTTGGTGAAACAGGCATGGTAGGTAGTCCAAAACGACGCGAAATCGGTCATGGACATCTTGCCAAACGAGGTGTTCAGGCTGTCATGCCGGATCTGAACAATTTCCCCTATGTGGTTCGCGTAGTGTCGGAAATCACTGAGTCCAATGGTTCTAGTTCCATGGCAAGCGTGTGCGGAACTAGTCTTTCCTTAATGGATGCCGGTGTTCCCATCAAGGGGCCAGTAGCAGGTATCGCCATGGGTTTGATCAAAGAAGCTGATCAGTTTGCCGTGCTAACGGATATCTTAGGTGACGAGGATCATTTGGGTGACATGGATTTCAAGGTGGCCGGTACTGTTGATGGCATCACCGCGTTGCAAATGGATATTAAAATCGACGGCATTACCCAGGAGATTATGGAAGTTGCTTTAGCCCAGGCGCGAGAAGGAAGTTTGCACATCTTAGACAAAATGAATGAGGCAATCGCCAAGCCACGGGGAGAAATGTCTGAGTTTGCTCCACGTATTGTGACCATGCGTATTAGTCCCGATAAAATTCGCGATGTGATCGGTAAAGGTGGCGTGACTATCCGTAGCATTACCGAAGAGACGGGTGCAACCATCGATATTGATGATGATGGTACCATTAAAATTGCCTCTGTCGATAAGGTGGCTGGTGATGAAGCGCGGCGTCGCATCGAAGAGATTACAGCGGATGTGGAAGTGGGCAAACTCTATGAAGGTAAGGTAACCCGAGTTATGGATTTTGGCGCCTTTGTGGCAATACTGCCAGGTCGGGATGGGATGGTGCATGTTTCTCAAATATCGAACGATAGAGTTCAGAATGCCAACGATAAATTGTCTATAGGCGATATCGTCAAGGTCAAAGTGCTTGATGTTGATAAGCAGGGTCGTATTCGTTTGAGCATGCGCGGTGTTTAGAAACCTTTCGGTTCTTTAATTGCATCAGTCGCAAGGCTGCGTTATATTTTCAAGAATTATATTTTTTTATACGCTGTGTTAGTCCAAGTTTTTCGGAGAGGTGTCCGAGTGGCTTAAGGAGCACGCCTGGAAAGTGTGTATACGTTAATAGCGTATCGAGGGTTCGAATCCCTCCCTCTCCGCCACAATATACAACATAGGTTTCCGCTAGTCGTGTTCCGCGAGCGATTAGTTTATTATCTATAAAGAACAGCATTCACTTAATGGTGACCTGTATTGGTCCCCTCGCGACGATGCGCTGTGAACCCCGTCAGGCCCGGAAGGGAGCAGCGGCAGCAGTAGGATCGGGCGCCGGGGTGTGGCTGATATGGGTCGCCGCCTATTTTGCGAGTTGTTACTCTATTAACGAGCACAGAACGCCTTTCAAAGCACACACCTCATGAGTTATCGGGTTTTAGCACGAAAATGGCGTCCTCGCACCTTTCAAGAGATGGTGGGTCAAGAGCATGTGGTGCGGGCATTAGTCAATGGCTTGAATAGTGGGCGTCTACACCATGCTTTCTTGTTTACGGGGACACGGGGCGTCGGAAAAACAACGATTGCCCGCATTCTTGCCAAGTCCCTAAACTGCCAGACAGGCATTACTGCAACGCCGTGTGGCCACTGTTCAGCTTGTATGCAAATCGATGAAGGTCATTTCGTCGATTTGATTGAAGTGGATGCAGCATCCCGCACGGGTGTGGATGATACCCGTGAGTTGCTGGAAAACGTACCTTATCTACCGTCCCACGGTCGTTATAAGATCTACCTTATCGACGAAGTGCATATGTTTTCCAAAAGTAGCTTTAACGCATTGTTAAAAACGTTAGAGGAGCCACCGGATCATATAAAGTTTATGCTGGCTACCACGGATCCTCAACGTATACCCATCACTGTCCTTTCCCGTTGTTTACAGTTTAGTTTAAAACGCCTACCACACTCCCTCATCGCGGTGCACCTGAATACTATTGTTCAACACGAAGGTATCACGGCGGAAACAGCTGCCCTCAATCAATTAGCACGAGCAAGCGAGGGAAGTATGCGGGACGCGTTAAGTTTGCTAGATCAAGCAATCGTTTTTGGCGCTGGTCAAGTGCAGCTTGAAGATGTACGGGACATGCTGGGTAACATAGATCAGTATCATGTGACTCATCTATTGGAAGCGCTTGCCGCCAAAGATGCTTCTCGCCTTTTACATACAGTCGCTACCCTTGACCAAGTCGTGCCAGATTATTCCGCATTATTGGATGAATTAATCTCTTTGTTACATCACATCGCTTTACGGCAGATTGTCCCGGAAGCGATGGATGATAGCCTGGCGGATCCCGATGCAGTTGCTCATCTAGCGACCACCATGACGCCTGAAGATATTCAGTTGTTTTATCAAATTGCCCTCCTAGGACGTCGTGATTTGACTTTATCCAGTGATCCACGCGGCGGGTTTGAGATGGTCTTGTTGCGTATGCTGTGTTTTCGTCCAGCAGGGGGAGATGTTTTGTCACCGCTACCCCAGGCATGCAAAGATTCATCTGCCGCCGCGCAAGACCGAATCATCCAGGATGCGCCGGATGTTGCTGCTCCTAAACCGGACTACTTGCCCGATCAGCGTCGTTCAGTGCAACCCCCTGAGACTTTTTCTGCTCCCCCTGCCGCTGATTGGAACGCGACGGTAAAAGCGTTAAATTTAAAAGGCATGGTTCATCAATTGGCGCTAAATTGTTTCTTAGAGCATCGCGAAGGCAATACGCTGTATCTAAAGCTGGAACCGAGTTGCGCTCAAATGCGCACTAAAAATACAGAAGAACGTCTGCGTGCTTCGTTAGCAGCCTATTATAAACAACCCATAGCGCTTAAGATTGCTGTCGGTGAGCTGACTGCTAAAACACCAGCTCAGCAGGATGCCCAGCGTCAAGCAGAGCATCAAGAAGTTGCTATGGCGTCTATTTCCCAAGATCCAAATGTTCAAGCGCTATGTGAAACATTTGGCGCTCAGTTAAAACAGGATTCCATCAAACCCGCAGATTAAGATTTTATACATGTTCCGCTGTTTTTTAGCGACAACTCAGGGTGTAGAGAATATGAAAGGCAACTTAGGTAATTTGATGAAACAGGCCCAGAAAATGCAAGAAAACCTGCAAAAAGCGCAGGAGGAAATGGGTCATTTGGAGGTGACTGGTGAAGCTGGTGCTGGGCTAGTCAAAGTAGTCATGAATGGCCGCCATGAAGCCCGCCGCGTAAGTATTGATGACAGCCTGCTTAATGATGAAAAAGAGATATTAGAAGATCTATTGGCAGCCGCCATTAACGATGCCGCCCATCGGGTAGAAAAAGCTGTGCAAGAAAAATTTTCAAATATGGCTGGCGGCATGGGTCTGCCCATGGGTGGTGATTTTAAGCTACCTTTCTGATGGCTCATGTTCGTTTGTTAAATCAGCTTATCGAGGCTTTACAATGTTTACCGGGCGTTGGCCGTAAATCCGCGCAACGCTTAGCTTTTCATATACTTGAACGGGACCGGAATGGGGGGAAACGACTAGCAGAGGCTCTCCAATCTGCCTTAGCAGGTATTGGGCGTTGTCATTTATGTCGTGATTTGAGCGAAACCGAGTTATGTCATCGCTGTGCTGATCCGGCTCGAAATCGTTCTATACTTTGTATCGTAGAGACTCCTGCGGACGTGGCTGCAGTGGAGCAGGCAACGGGTTATCGGGGATATTATTTTGTTTTAATGGGACATTTATCACCCTTAGACGGTATAGGACCAGACCAGCTGGGTTTGGAGCAACTGGAAGCGCGCTTAGATCAGGGTGAAGTAGAGGAGGTGATTGTGGCTACTAACCCAACTGTAGAAGGTAATGCAACTGCTCACTATATTGCGGATTTAGCACGGGAGCATGCCATTCGAACTACCCGGATTGCCCATGGTGTGCCGGTAGGTGGTGAGTTGGAATACATTGATGGTGGTACCCTGTCTCATGCTTTTGCTGGCCGACGGGAAATGTGAGTCACCCTGACTCAGGCAAAAGAGAACATTTTTTTGCACGCTTGTTTAGCGGGCTATTAGCGATGCAGGTAAACCCATGAAGGTCAAGAGTATTTTATGGCTTCTCATCCTATTAACTACAAGCTGCGCCAGTATTCCACCGCCTGTTGCCGAGCCAGATTCTGATTTGACATCGGCAAATTCTGTCTTCCCGAAAAGACTGCCTCCAAACAATTCCTCAAACGTCATCGAGAACGATCACCAGGATTCCTTGAGTATTCCTAAAACTATCCGACAAGCGCCTCGGCGTGATGTGCAGCTCGCCCAAGTTACTAACGGTACTAACCCCCCCATAGGGACACAGATACGCTGGGGTGGTACTATCCATTCACTGCAAAATGAAAACGGTTCAACTGTCGTTCAAGTGCGTGCTTACCAACTAGATGATAAAGGCCGACCACAAATCAATACACCTCCGTTGGGCTCTTTTTTGGCGCAGGCGACCATTCCCTTCGATACGACAACCTATGCCCAGGATCGGAAAATCACGGTGGTCGGAACAGTGAATTCCTTAACCCAACAGGTTGTTGCAGAGAAAACAGTTACATTACCGGTGGTTGAAGCAGAAAACATTTATATGTGGGGAGAAAGTGCTGAGCAAAATCAAGCTGCTTTTGCTTTACCTCAGTACAGGGGCAAATCACGTTGCCATTATGTCTATGAGGGCCATTGCTATAGTTATTCCCAGCGTCATTCTAAACCGTGGTCCTGGTATTCCTCATTAAGCTACGGGTATAGACGACATAGACCCTGGCGACACAACAGGCATTGGGATTCGTGGTATGGCTATTGGTGGCCACGTTCCTATATCCACTTTGGGTTTTATAGCGATTAACTTGTCTATAATGAAAAATTCAATTTGGGATTGCTATGAGAGAAATTTACCACGCACTGGTGCTGAACATGCACCAACCACCCAGCAACCTGGATCACTTACTCGAAACCAACGAGTGGGAATTAAAGGAGATTCTCTTTGCTTATGATCGCATGGTGCGGACTTTATGGTCCTACGAAGATCTAGGCCGAGTGCATGTGTCCTTTTCAGGCTCTTTACTAGAAACTCTGTCTAATCCAGATTTCCAACGCCGTGTATATGGCATTGTTGATTGTGGCTCATTGCTATGGGCTTTGCAAAACAAAAATCTCTTTGAGGTATTAGGTACCGGTTACTACCATCCAGTATTTGCATTAATACCTGAGGCGGATTGGGACGAACATATTGAGCGCTGGTTAGGGATTGGTCGGCATTTATTCTGGCGGGAAAAATTTGCGGGTTTTTGGCCCCCCGAGATGGGCTTCGATATGAAGCTCATTCCTCATCTTAAGAAGGCAGGCTATCGTTATGTTTTAGTGGACAGTGAATATGTAGACCCGGTGGATGAGATGTCCTGGCAGGAACTCCATTACCGCCCTCATGTTGCCGAACACGATGGCCACGAAATTGTGGTAATTGTCCGCGATCGGACTCTCTCGGATGCCCAGCTTGCAGGTATGGATTATGGTTGGTTTTATCATGAGCTGCAAGAGCGGACCAAATGGTGTGATTTTCCACCCCTCGTAACCACTGCCACTGACGGCGACAACGGAGGCTGGTTTCGTAACGTCAATCCAAATGCCAATTTTTGGACCTATTTTTATAGAAGTATGCTTGATGAAATCCGTGTCGGGCATTCTATGATGCAACCTACTTTTATTGATAGTTATCTCGACCGGTTTGGCGCTAGCGGAAAAGTAACAGTGCGGCGTGGTGCTTGGAATACAGATGAGCATCACGGCTGGAATTTTCACCAGTGGATGGGTTCCCAAATGCAGCGAGATGCCATGACGCGAGTTCACCAGGTGAGTCAGTTGTTTCACGCCTTGCAAAAGGATTCAACTAAACAGGCCAATAATGATTGGTTGACGCATCAAATGAACGAAGCCCACTGGCATCTTTTGAGAGCAGAGACAAGCTGCCATTTTTATTGGGGTGAAGCTTGGGTCTACAAAGCACATCAGGATTTAGATGTTGCTATGTATCATTTGAATCAGGCAAAGACAACGCTTGGCGAAGTTTCCGTCTAAAGCATGTTCAACGTGTCGTTGAAAGGTGAGATTTACTCGAGATAGACCGGTGTGCAGGTCCTACATAGGCACTCATAGGTCGAATGAGTTTATTAGAGGCAAGTTGTTCCATGATATGAGCTGACCAGCCTGTGATACGGCTCATAGCAAAGATAGGTGTAAACAGATCAATATCAAACCCCATCAAGTAATAGGCTAACCCCGTCAAAAAATCGATATTAGGGCGTAGATTTCGTTGTGTTTGCATGATTTCGGCAAGGATCTCTTGAATGTCTATCCATTTCTGTCCATTTCTAAGACGGGCCAATTCAAGTAGGGCTGGATACAAGGTGGGTACCCGAGGATCACCTCGTTTATAGACTCGGTGACCAAAACCAAAAATGGTCTGCTTATTAGCAAGCGCATTGTCGATCCAACCCCGAGCCCTTTCTGGTTCACCGATTTCCAAGAGCATACGCATAACTGCAGCATTTGCTCCGCCATGTAGGGTGCCTTTCAATGAACCCATAGCCGCTGTGACAGCACTGTAAATATCTGACAAACTAGAAGCGACTGCTCGACTGGTAAAAGTCGACGGAGTAACCCCAAGCTCCGCATACAAAATTAAGGAAACATCAAAACAGCGTAATAAAGCCTGCTCTGGAATTTGACCAAAACACATATTGAAAAAATTTTCTACAAACCCTAATTCTTGATTGGGAGGGATTCGTTCCAGTCCATGACGATAGCGGTAATCGGTTGCAACGATGGTTGGAATACGAGCAAGCAACTTAAGCGTTTTTTCCAAATTAGCAGATGGATCATTGTTTTCTGCGTAAGGGTCTTCCATGCCTAAATAGCTCACTGCTGTGCGCAGCCGAGCCATTGGATTGGTGGTATCAGGGAAGTCGCGCAAAACCGCGATCAAATGATCGCTAATCTCTCTGTATTGGCGTTTATGTCTCTGAAAATCAGTAAACTCATTTGAACTAGGCAGGTCGCTATGTAGAATAAGGTAAGCTACTTCTTCAAAGCTACAATGTGCGACTAGGTCCTGTATTTCATAACCGCGGTAGCTTAAAGACGTATGTTCCCCCACACGCGAAATAGCGGTTTCGTCAACAAGGACTCCAACTAAGCCTTTACGTGTGTCGCTGCTCATGATTAACATATTAAAAGCTCCTTTAACGGCTCATACCCTCAGCTGTTCAAAATAGGTAGGACCAAGCTCATGTAAGTATAGTGTAACATCTATACCTCCATCGGGTTGGTGTAGCCTTAAAAAATGCTAACCTGAAGTAAAAATTCTTTTGTTCACATAATTTAAACTATTTTGACAACACGAATTTTTCGTCACGCACTATAAGAAATAATTTGTCAAATTTTTAGTATAAACAAACAACAAAAACCTAATGAGTAGCTTTAGTGTTGTATTCACAAAGGATGACTGTATGATAGAAAACTCATTTATTAAACGTTAATGATGTAAATGTTATTTTATTGATAGTTGTTTTTTAATTTTATTATTATTTTGTTTAATAATACAAATATTTGATTTTCAATTAATTAAAATATGTCAGTATAAGCATCGATATTTGAAAAATGTTCAATAGGAAAAATTCATGATTTTTAGAGAACAAATAGAGCGTGTGATTCAACCAGAAAAATCCAGGCTCAATTTCGCCTATCGACTAGTGGATGGTGTTCTCATAATAATGAGCTTGTGGTTAAGTACTTATTTGTATGGTGTCACTTGGAACAGCTTATATTCAGTCGCTGCAGGTTCATCTATAGGTTTGTATTATTTTTTAGCAGAAGGTTTTCAATTGTATTATTCTTGGCGGGGAGCTCCTCTTAAACAGGTTGCGCAAAGAGTTTGTACCATTTGGATTATTACAGTATTTTGTCTTTTATCATTAGCCACATGGACTCAGACGACTGACGGATATTCTCGGCTTGTCATGGGAACTTGGTTTGTTATCGTACCACTGGCTGTCGTCATGTGGCGTGAAATGATACGCGAACTACTAGGACTTTTTCGAGCTCGAGGTTTCAATGTTAAGTCAGTAGCAATTGTAGGAGCAAATGATTATGGCAATCAGTTAGCCAAAAAAATCTTAGAAACACCCTCTTTAGGATACAAACTGGTTGGTTTCTTTGATGATCGCAATCCAAAAGGAGACCGTATTTTTTCCAATGGTCAAGTCCCTATACAAGGTCATCTAGATGAGCTTGTAAAATTAGCCCGTCAAGGTAATATTAACGTTGTTTATATAACGTTTTCTCTGCGTGCAGAAAAAAGGATTGCCGATCTCCTAAATGCGCTAGCTGATACTACTGTATCAGCTTATATAGTGCCGGACTTTTTTATATTTAATCTATTGCATGCTCGATGGGTAAACCTAGATGATATCCCAACCGTTAGCGTATTTGAAACTCCCTTTTTAGGCATTGATGGTTGGTTAAAGCGGATAGAAGATATTATATTAAGCGCTATTATTCTAATAGTTATCGCTATACCTGTGGCGCTTATTTCGGTTGGGATTAAGTTTTCTTCACCAGGTCCAGTGTTTTTTAAGCAACGACGATATGGATTGGGTGGACAAGAAATAAAAATGTGGAAGTTTCGAACGATGACCGTATGTGAGGATGACGATAGTGTTGTTCAAGCAAAAAAACAAGACCCTCGGATTACTTTTTTTGGGGCTTTTCTAAGAAAAACATCTTTAGATGAACTGCCACAATTTTTCAATGTTTTACAAGGCCGTATGTCTATTGTTGGACCACGACCTCATGCAATAGCACATAATGAAGAATATCGACGACTTATCCATGGTTATATGCTTCGTCATAAAGTAAAACCTGGTATTACTGGATGGGCACAGGTAAATGGTTGGCGAGGTGAGACTGAAAATCTAGAAAAAATGCAAAAAAGAATTGAATTTGATCTTTGGTATATCCGAAACTGGTCTTTATGGCTAGATCTAAAAATTATTTTTATTACTCTCTTTAAAGGTTTTATGGGAAAACATGCTTATTAGTTTAGTTAACTTTAATGCTTTATCTTTTTTTTGACTTAATAATTTTAGATCTTTGTAAACACTTTCACTCTATAATTTATAAAAAAGTGTTTCTAGGATGTTCTTTTTACTACATAATTTTCAAATGAGAGATGTAAATAAATCAAAATTTGATGTAAAATCAAAGCTACGCTGTTCGTTGAAACTTATCTATATTGATGCGTTTAATAGGATAAAAGCAATATGTTTAAAAAAAATCGATATTTACTATCTACTGTTTTTTGTTCAAAATTTAGCATATTAGGAAGTATTTTATTATATATATTATTTTTGTCTGCCTGCGCTATGCCATCCATGAGTAATACGGATTCGAATGAATCGGGCGTTGTTGAAACAAATGGGGATACCCAGCAAAGTGGTAATGTAGCAGCCGAAGCTGACTATCAAATTGGTCCTGAAGATGTACTGGAAATTTCGGTATGGGGAGAAGAAACACTACAACGTACCGTCTTGGTAAGACCTGATGGCGGTATTTCTTTTCCTTTAGCAGGAGATTTGCGCGCAGCTGGTAAAACACCTGAAGAGCTTCGCCAGGAACTTACCAATCGGATTAAAAAATATATACCTGAACCATTTGTAACCGTGTCTGTTTCTGAAGTGGCTGGATATCAAATCTACGTATTAGGTCAAGTCAATAATCCAGGGCAATATTTAGTGGGCCGTTACGTAGATGTTTTACAAGCCTTGACACTTGCAGGGGGACTTACACCTTTTGCTTCTGAAAACAATATCACAATTCGACGTCGGCAAAATGGAAAAGAAGTTGTTCTTCCGTTCTCCTATTCGGCAGCAAAGCAAGGGCAAGATAGCCCACAAAACGTTATTTTGCAAAGTGGCGATACGGTTGTCGTACCATAGATTACTAACTTGAAGTCTAAGTCTCAAACCACTTGATAGACGCTGTTTGTTTAAACACTAACATATAAAGTGGACTCAGTTATTGAGTCCACGCTTACTTAGAAGCTGGTTTTGAAACAGTTTCTAAGTGTAGATTTATTCAATTAATATTGCCTGTAGTCTAGGAAACCTAATGGACTTGTCGATAATTGTACCTTTATATAATGAATATCAGAATGTGCGGCCTTTATATGAAGCCATTGTAGAAGGATTAAGTTCACTTGAATTGACGTATGAAATAATTTTTGTTGATGATGGTAGCAAAGATTCAACTTTTGCTGAAGCAAGCAAACTAGCTTCAAAGCATAACCATTTAAAAATCATCAAGTTTCGTAAAAATTATGGACAAACACCTGCTATGGCTGCGGGCATAGAATATGCCATAGGAAAAATTTTGATAACTATGGACGGCGACCTTCAAAACGATCCTCAAGACATAAATAATTTTATTAATAAAATGAACGAGGGATATGATGTTGTAGTTGGTTGGCGGTATAAACGACAAGACAAGCTTATCTCCCGAAAAATTCCTTCAAAAATTGCTAATTGGTTGATTGGGAAAGTGACTGGAGTTCCAATTCGAGATAATGGATGTTCTCTAAAAGCTTATCGTGCCTCTGTTATCAAGGAAATACCCCTTTATTCAGAGATGCATCGTTTCATACCTGCTATGTCTTCTTTGGCAGGCTCCAAAATAGCTGAAATAAAAGTACGACATCATCCTCGAAAGTTTGGAGTATCCAAGTATGGTTTATCTAGAACTTTCAAAGTTCTTTTAGATCTTCTTGCCATTAAAACCATTGTGTCTTTTTCCTCGCGGCCCCTGCTTTGGTTCGTGATTTTGGCAACACCGCCTCTAGTAGTATCAACTGTCTTGATATTTGCTAGCCTATATAAGCTGATCTTCTACGCATTACCTGTTTCTGTGCCTATTGCAGGTACTGGAATTTTACTGGGGGCAGTAGGATTGTTTTTGATATTGATTGGTGTTGTTGGTGAATTAGTATATAGAACTGGGGACTTAAAGATAACTAAATTTTCTGCACTTACCTCTCAATCTTTTGCGCAAAGTTTTATAAGCCATAAATAAAATTTAAAGAGTTAAACTTAATGATCAGTCAAATTGAGCTTTCTATTGTAATTGCGGTTACAGGGAATGTTGAAAATATAATCGAGCTTTATAATGCTTACAAATCTGAAATTATTTCCTCTGGAAAAACATATGAATTTGTATTTGTGCTTGACGGTGATTTCCCAGATATTCAAGAAGATTTAAGAAAGATAGGAACTACTGATGACAAGATAAAAATTATAAGGTTGGCTAAACATTTTGGAATAGCTACCGCATTGACAGCCGGATTTGAAAAGTCCTCTGGTAAAACAATTCTGACTCTACCAGCTTATTATCAAGTAAAACCCACAAGCATACTATCAATACTCGAAAAAACTAAAGATGCTGATATGGTTATCGGTAAAAGGTGGCCAAGGGTAGATTCTCGTTTTAACCAACTTCAATCTCGAGTGATGAACTTCTTTCTGAACTTTTTTGCAGGAAGCTCATTTCAAGATCTTGGTTGTGACGTAAGAGCATTCGATCGGCGAGTTATTGATGAGGTTCCAATATATGGTGGACAAGATCGTTTTTTTCCGGTGCTTGCGAGCTACAAGGGTTTTCGAGTCGAAGAGGTTGATGTTGAGCAATCTGATAAAGATAAGTTTTGGCGCGTACAGAGATTAACTGTTTATCCTATCTTAATGATTGATATGATGGCAGTATTTTTTTTAGTAAAGTTTACTAAAAAACCACTACGTTTTTTTGGTGGGATAGGCATGATTTTGTTTGGTATTGGATGCCTATTTATGACTTATATTATTTTTGAGAGACTCTTTATGGGAATAGGCTTGGCAGATAGGCCAGCATTACTGCTTAGCTCGCTGTTAGTGGTATTAGGAGTTCAAATATTTGCCCTAGGACTTATTGGCGAACTTATTATTTTTACACATGCGAAAGAAATGAAAGAATACGCAATTGCGGAAGTTATAAACTAACTTCTCATTAAGATATCTTGGTTTTTATCTCTTTTATGATGAATGGTTTACGTTTTTTTAAATTTCATAAACGTTAAACGCGTATCCGATATTTGTTGTTTTCCGTAGTTTACTAAAAAGCACGATAATCATGTAGATTAAGGAATCTAAATTCTTTTTTAAACGGAATTGGTTATAAATTATTATGAAAGCATTAGTTACAGGAGCAACTGGGTTTACTGGTTCTGCATTAGTAAAAAAGCTCTTAGATGATGGTCATGAAGTAAAAGTAATCGTTCGTGATCGATCAAAAATAATAAATAGCAGTAATGATGCAAATCTTAGTGTTATTGAAGGAAATATTGTAAATATAAAAGATGTAGAAAAATCCATTGATGGAGTAGATACGGTTTTCCATGTGGCGGCAGTTTATCGAACAGCAGGCATTTCAGAAGATATTTACTGGGACACTCATGTTGAAGGAACAGAAAATCTATTAAAGGCGGCCTTAAAAAGCAAAGTCAATAGATTCGTACATTGCAGTACAGTAGGTGTTCATGGTCATATAGAAAACCCACCAGCCGATGAAAACTATCGTTTTAAACCTGGTGACATTTATCAATTGACGAAGCTAGAAGGCGAGAAAAAAGCATTAGAATTTTATTCATCTAAAGGTCTTCCGGTCACAGTAATAAGACCGACTGCTATTTATGGTCCAGGGGACACGCGTCTTTTAAAATTATTCAAATTGGCCTCAAAAGCGATAACTGTAGTGCTAGGTCCAGGCGAAATAAAATATCATATGGTATACATTGACGATCTTATACAAGGTTTTATGTTGGCGGCTAAGGTTGAAAATGCAATAGGGCAATCATTTATAATCGGAGGAAATGAAGTTCTGACTTTAAATGAGTTGCTTAATACCATATCTGATTTGATGAATGTATCCAATAAAACAATACATTTGCCAGCATGGCCATTTCAAATGGCAGGTACAATTTGTGAAAAAATATGCATACCACTGAATATTGACCCACCCATATATAGAAGACGGGTTGATTTTTTTACCAAAAGTCGTGCCTTCAATATAGAAAAAGCACAACGTGTTCTTGGTTACGAGCCTAAAGTACCTATTCGTGAGGGTTTACTCAAAACACTACAGTGGTATAAACAGCAAAACATGGTATAGGGCAATATAAGTAAACGCTAGTTTTAAATTTTTTAAATAGACCTCTTGAAAAAAGTCTTTTTCAAGAGGTTTATAAGTTTTGATGAAAAAGCTTTTCATACGCTTTTATAAGTTCTGGCGCTTGATGTTCCCATGCCAGTTTTTCCCGAACCCTTTTATTACCTATTTTTCCCATTTCTTCTCTCAACTCAGGGTTGTCTAGTAAAGCTAGAATTTTTAAAGCAAAATCTTTTGAATTGTTTTTTTCTGCATAAAGGGAAGATTTTGCAGCTGAAAATCTACCTTCCTTTAAATCAAATTGCACAATGGGTTTACCAAGAGCCATATATTCCATAACTTTGTTCATGGTGGATTTATCATTCATTTCGTTTGCTTCATCGGGATTAACACAAATATCTGCAGTATTTAAGATTGCTAAAACCTGTTCGTCTGATATTCGACCAGTAAAAGTTACATAGTCTGATACGTTTAATTCTTGAGTAAGCGTCATAACTTTCTCAAGTTCAGGACCTCCACCAATCACTTGGAAATATACATCATGTCGATTTTCCACAAACACAATGTGGTGGATTGATTCCAATAAATAACTAATACCCTCTTGTTTTCCAATGACACCAATATAACCCACTAAAAAGTTTTTTCCATTTTTATAAGTAGGTGTAGGAGGAAGTATTTTAAACTGTTCAATCTTAGGTCCGCTTCGAACGATAAAAACCTTATCGGGATCCATTCCTCCTCTCTCTATTGCGATTTTCTTATAAGATTCATTGGTGGCAATTGATATGTCTGCTAATTTAAATGTAAGTCTTTCGGATAGTAACATCACTTTGTAAAAGAAATCCCTACGGCCGAACTTTGCCTCGTATAACTCTGGATTAATATCATGATGGTCAAAAACAAACTTTTTACCAAAAAGTTTAAAAAAGGTACCAATAAGAAAGATATTGTCTGGTGGATTACAAGCATGAATTACATCAAAACCTTTTGAAATATAAATTCGAAGAGCAATAAAAAACTGAAAAAGAAGCGCTATTAAATATTCTGTAAAATAGCTTAAGACACCGTTTCCTTCCAAAGGCACTGTATGACGATAGACATGGATGCCTTCTATAATCTCTCTAGACTTGCTATACCCTTTAAACTTAGGACAAATTACAGATACCTGATATCCTGCTTGGTCAAGTGTTTTCGCCTCTTGCCAAACTCTACGATCGAAAGGTACAGGTAAATTTTCGACAATTATTAAAATATGTTTACTACCTTGAAGTTGTTTGTTCATAGATTTCCTTGTTTTTTTAATCTAACCGCGTATCTATCTATTTGTGAAAAGGTTTTTTAATTAATGGAAATTAAATAATACCAATCCCATCATTTAAAGCTCCAAGGTAGCCCACTACCGCGAACACAGTTGACGAACAGCACCGGGTAAGCCTGTAAACGCATTCCATGCCTCACAACAGGCTTGCACAATATCCTCATAGCCGCTGAAACAGCGGTTCGCCAAATGGCGTTGACGCAGCTGTTGCCACACCTGCTCAGTGGGATTAAGTTCTGGCGAGGCGGAGGGCAGCTTAAGCAGCGTGAGGTTGTTCAAGCCCTGCGTGAGGCTCGGGCTATGCCAGCCCGCGCCATCGACCACCACTAGTGCATGACGACCTGCTGGTACCATGTCATCTATCGCCCGCAGGTGTAGGGCCATGGCAGCGGTATTGACCGTGGGCAGCACTAGACCTAGGGCTTGATCACGTTGTGGACAGACCGCCCCGAAGACATAGGCATAGTCATATTGCTGTTGACGGACCACCGGGCGGGTACCCGTGGGTGCCCACAGCCGAGTGAGCGTACCCTGCTGGCCGACGCGCATCTCATCTTGAAACCAGATATCGACCTGCGCGGCGTCCACACCCACCGGCAGCACCTCGGCTACCTAAACGGCGAAGTTTTTTTAAACGCCGCTTGCGCATCAGGATCGCGCCGCGGGTGCTTCGAGCGGGCGCTGATCCAGGATAAGCCTGCGCGGTGCAGCAGGTTGTATAACCCGTTGAGCGAGTAGGTAACACCAAACTGCTCGGCCACCAAGCTACGTATCTCTTCCCCGGTCAGGCTGCCACCCGAGCGCTGGGCTTGGGCACGATCAATCAGCGCCTTTAATTCCGGCTCCTGCTCCACACCGAGCCGGCGCTTCGCGCCCCGTCCCGGTTGCTCGGCAAGCCCCGCTATGCCACTGGCCCGAAACCGTCTCAACCATCTCAGCACCGTCTTCTCGTGCACCTTCAGCATCGCGCCTACCTCCCGGGGTGTTTTCCCTTCCTGAAGATGCCACAGGGCTAATAACCGTATGCGCACCCGGGCGTCCAGCTCCTGGCGCACGAGGGTCGCAAAATCCGGTTCTCTCAGTTCGGGGGGCATTGTCACCGCAGTCGGCATCGGGTCATCTCGCTACGTTATTCACACAACGTAGCGTAGTATAACTCAACAGTCCTATTCTTGGAACTTTAAAAACTAGGATTGGTATAAGGCTTTTATTACAATAACAGTTCAGATAGTTTTGGGGGCATGAAGTAGTCGTGTAGATAGGCAGTACACAGAGTCAAGACTATTGCTGTTCGATCAAAAAGACACTTTAAACATGTCCCTACCAGAAGGTTTGACGACCGCCGTCCAGGCCGCCGATACTTCTCGCACGAGCAGCGGTAGCTCTCTTTTTGCGTAAGTCATGAGAGTGAAGTTTATCGACTTAACCTAACATTGATTCCCTGTGTGGCAGATCGCAAGTGTACTGCTAAGCGCGGGCTGCGCCAACCCATGAAAGTGAGGCCCCATCGAAATGGTGCTCTCATTGATGTAGATAGACCTAGAGAGAATTGATGTGACTATTGATAGGATTTACGTATTTATTAGGAGCGAAATAGGCTCAATTTTGCGGCAACGAAGGGTGGTGATTGCCTCGGCCAGCTAACCTGAGATTGATAGGATGAAAAAAAGCATAGGCGTATAAAGCGTCCTCGCTATTGGATCACTACAGCTATTCATTGCCTCGAGCAGTACGCCCTAAATGGGGCTAACTTGTTCCGTCTCAAAATATCGCAATATCAAACATACCTACCGAAGTAAACCTTTTTTCCAAGTCCGTTACCGCTTATCGGAAAAACACCACCTTTAATCCTGAAGTGACGTGCCTATTGAAGACGTCTTTGCTAAAAGGTATGGCTGTGGATAGTTTTTTGCGGAGGGATCGCGATACGTCATGAAACAAAACAAAGGATTTACCTTAATCGAATTAGTGGTGACCATCGCCATTGGCGCCATTGTGCTCACCATGGGCATACCCAGTTTTCAAAACGTCATACTTAATAACCGCCTGATTACGCAAACCAATACTTTGATCGGCGCATTGACGTTAGCCCGCACCGAAGCCATTAAGAACGGCACTTTTACAACTATTTGCGCAAGTGACGATGGTGCTACGTGTGGTGACAACTGGGCAAAAGGTTGGATGGTTTTTTCCAGTCGCAATGGTGATACAAAAGTTGACCCTGGCGATGACGTTTGGCTCGTTAACGATGGGCTAAAAGGCGGCAATACACTGAAATACGACTATGAGGCCATAACCTTTAATGCCAAAGGACTTATAGAGGGTGTTACTAATGACACGTTTAAATTATGTGATGCAAAAAGATCAGGTCTTGGACGATTAATTATTGTGGCAAGAACAGGCCGTGCGAGAGTAGAAAAAGAACCTGGAGGCAAGTGTTCATGAACGGAAAATATCAATATAAAAAGGGTCGTTTAAATCGCCCTACGAAAGGATTTACTCTGATTGAAGTGTTAGTCAGTGTGGTTGTTTTTTCCATTGGTCTTATCGGCCTTGCAAGTCTACAAACCATTTCATTAAAACACAATAATGACAGCTATATGCGCTCTCAAGCTATCTTGTTAGCGCAGGACATTGCCGACCGTATGCGGGCTAATAAAGCGGGAGTTGATGCCGGTTTTTACAATATGGCAAGTACTCCACTAACCCCTGTTAGTCTTACCTGCACAGACCCCGCAGACACCTGCGATTCCAAAGAAGTGGCCCAAATGGATCTTTATCGTTGGGCAAAGGGTAATGAAAGCGAAGATGATCGTAATAGCGTCGAAAAAGCTTTGCCGGGTGGTCAGGGTATCGTGTGTATCGATAGCCAAAAAGATACGACTAAGTCCTCGCCTGGCGTTTCTGAATGCGATCCTGGTGGGGATATTTACGCCATCAAAATTTGGTGGGATGAAGATCACAGTGGGGTAATCGATAGTAAAGATCCCGTCTTTATAACGAGTTTTCAGCCATGAATAATACATCAAACTTTTTTAAAAAACGGCGTGGTTTTACGCTAGTTGAGATTTTAGTCGCCCTTGCTATTGGTGCGCTTTTAACATCAGGTTTTGTGCAAATTTTTAGCAGCAGTAAAAAAACCTATTTGATTCAAGACAACTTATCGCGTCTTCAAGAGAATGCCCGGTTCGCCATGGATTTTCTCGCCCGTGACATTCGCATGGCGGGTCATATCGAAAATGCCGTTCCTTCTAGTGTTTTTGGTGGTGTTGCGGTGACGGGTTGTGAGGATGATAACTGCGCTTCGATAGGAGGTATTCCTCAACTAATTCGAGATAAAGATCACCTAAACAGCGGCGACACCATTGTAGTCAGTTATGACGCTACTGAAGATGGCTTAGGACAAGATCTAACGGTAGGAAGACCAGTAACTTTGGCAGGAAACACAACACAGACTATATCCAACTTGGCGCAAAACGCTTTTTATGTAAGAAATGGCGCCCTATCGTGTCTCGGCAATGGTGCTACTAGTTCTGAACCGCTGGTGGAAGGTGTTGAAAATATGCAGATCCTATACGGCGAAGACACTACACCCAATGATGGTAACTATAACGCCAATCTTTATCTTCCGGCTAATGATCCTGCGCTGGATATGAATAACGTGGTCAGTGTGCGTATCACTTTAACGGTGGCGACCCTGGATGACCATTTAGCCTTACAGAAAAATGAAGACGCTGAAGGCAATTCAGATAACAAGATACGTCGTACCTTCACCAAAACCATTGCGTTACGTAACCGCATTAATTGATTCAGGAGTAGTTTCAAAATGACTAGGGATAGTTTTCCAAAACAGCAAACCGGTGCTGTGCTCATTATCGGTCTTTTTATTCTGGTGGTGATTACCCTCATCGGTATCAGCGCTATTCAAACCACCACCCTTGAAGAAAAAATGACCGGGAACATGCGTGATCACGATCTCGCTTTTCAAGCCGCTGAATCCGCTCTACGGGACGCGGAAATAAACCTTATAGAAGATCAGGTGGTAGACCCCTTTATATCATTTCCCGCTAATATCAATGGGAAAGATGTGACGAATCTTGGAACCGGCTTGTATGGACCCAATGACACCATATTAAGTGCTGATGAGTTATTTAACTCGGCCAGATGGCAAGCTGACACCCGCGAGTTCGTAGATGCCAGTAATGAGAATCTTATCTACACCGCCAAAACCGCACCCCGCTCGATCATTAGGCGGCTGCCCCCGCAACTGGGACAGACCGTCAGTATGTCTCGAGGTGCTAATAAAAACGCCATATTCCAAGTCACCGCCCGAGGCGAAGGGGGCTCTAGCACCAGCCAAGTGGTTTTACGCACTCGCTATCTTAAAAATTTTTAATTCTTAAAAAACATATATTTAGGACATAACCGCTCATTTCAGTGGGCGTTATTAGGGAATTAGGAGAACGCTGAATGGATATTTCAACTTACGTAAACCGCCATTTACGCCATGGCACCCTCTTCACACTCACGGCCCTGGCTTCTTCAATGGTCGTCGCGGCGCCCGGAAAGTTAGCCAATGTACCGTTGTTCGCCACCAATGCCGTGAAACCTAACATTATGCTGGTTATCGATGACTCGGGTAGTATGGATGCCGAGATACTCTTTCCCAGCAATGACGGCGCCGCGTGGTGGAATGTCTCGGGAAAAACCTTCGTCGGTAGAGACAATGCCACTGGCGATCCAAATCCTGGCGAAGTCAATTTTAATACATCGGGGAGCGCCAACAACAAGTGGAAAAAATATACCTATCTTTTCCCCAATGGCACAGGCACTGGTAACCGGGTCTACAGCGATAAAGATAATGACCATTTTGCGGTCCCGCCCTTGCCACAATACGCCTATACCCGTAGCTTTGACTATAACAAAGCGTACTTCAACCCAGATGTGGAATATAAACCCTGGCCGGCAGGGGGCTATAAAGACATCGATCCTACCCAGGCTCCCTCTGATGCGGAGACTGGTGGCGCAACGTTTGATCTTACTACTGACGCCATCGAAAATAGCAATAATAACCATAGGTTCAAAATGTATGATGGCATGGTGATACCTAAGGGAGTTCGCTATAGAGATTGGGCAAGTGGTAGTTGGAAGACAGCTACAGCCGACAAGGAGCTTGGTAAGGCCGATCGTAGTGTGGCCATCAGTTATAAGCCCGCTGTCTACTACCAAAAAGTCACCACAGGTACCTACAGCGTGGTTGATCCTAACAACGGCAGTCTAGTTTCTGGTAATTGCAGTATGCAAAACCCGGACCACTATCTCTATTTTCACGCACGCCCTAGTGACTTATCCAGCACTAGCGTGGACGCCCTCGGTCCAAATGGCGCCTGCCTAGAAAAAGTTGAGATTGCCGCGGGTACGCCCGAGATGCAAAACTTCGCCAACTGGTTTAGTTATTACCGCAAGCGCCACCTTGCTCTGCGCGCCGGTGTGGGTTCTGCCTTTAAAGGCACCAGTGGCATTCGCGTGGGTATGTTCACCATTAACGGTCGCAACGATGTGACCATGATGGATTTTGATACCCAGTCCAGTACGTTTTTCAACAAGCTCTATAAGATCGATGGCAACAACGGTGGAACACCGAACCGCAGAGCCCTGTATCATGCGGGCGACCAGTTTACGCGAACCGGTACTGATGCACCCATCACCGAGGCCTGCCAACGCAATTACACCATTCACTTTACCGATGGTTATTCCACCCTTGAGGGATATGACGTAGGTCATGCGGATGGCGATGAAGGTGAACCGTTCGCCGATAGCTACTCCAAAACGCTGGCTGACGTGGCTATGTATTATTACAACAAGGTTTTGCCGAATGACACTAAGTTTCCAAAAGGCAAGCTCGCGGTGCCCGAAGCGTGCGAGGCAGACAACCCGGATTCCAAGTTAGACTGCAACAAAAACCTCCACATGAACACCATTACCGTGGGTCTAGGTGCAAAGGGCACTATTTTTGGCCAACCCTATACAAGCTCTTCTGGTGAGACAAAACGCTACGAAACTGTGGCGGATGCCCATGATACTCCTCCCACTTGGCCTAACGTGAACACGGAACGTGACCCACGTCAAGTAGACGACCTTTACCATGCAGCGGTGAACGGGCGTGGCGAGATGTACAGTGCCAGTTCTACCGATGAGCTCGGCAAGGTGATGAGTCAAGCCTTAAAATATGTCAAATCTGGTGAAGGAGCCGGATCGGCAGCCTCTTTCAATACCACTCAACAACATGACGACAGTGAGGCTAAAAAGGTCTTTATCGGGGTATTTGATACCGCGGATTGGAGTGGTGATTTTTTCGCGCTGCCGATGAATAAAGATGGTGATATCCAAAACTACAAAAGCACCGGTGGCTGGAGTGCAGCGTATGAACTGGACAATATGGACATCGAAGATCGCAATATTTTCACATCCGACGGTCCCTTTAAAGAATGGAGTAATTTATCCTCAGCTCAACAGGCTGACTTAATGATGAATCCTGATGGCAATTCGGGCGGCGACGCCATGGGTAAGGCCCGTCTTAACTATCTGCGAGGTGATCGCACTACAGAAGAGCTGTATGGTTTTCGGGAGCGGGGTAGCCGTCTCGGTGACATCGTCCACTCACAATCGGTCTATGTGTCCTACGACGATAAGGATGTCATCTACGTGGGCGCCAACGACGGCATGTTACACGCCTTCTCAGCAGAGACCGGCGAAGAACTATTCGCCTATATTCCCAGCAGTTTGTTCTCCACCGAACAGTCAAAGGGACTGCATTATCTAACCGATCCCAATTACCGCCATCGCTACTACGTAGATTTAACTCCAACGGTCGCTAAGGTTGATGATGAAACCATTCTTGTGGGTGGTCTGCGTGGGGGCGGTCGCGAGGTATTCGCCCTAGACATCACTGATCCCGATAACTTTACGGAAGGTGATGTAAAGTGGGAGTTTACCCATGAAGATCTCGGCTACACCTACAGCAATATCACTTTAGCTAAAATGAATGACGGTGAATGGGCCGCCATCTTTGGTAGTGGTTACTGCAATGGGGTTGACGATTGCACTGTGGAGGGCAAAGCACAGCTCTTTATCGTCTCTTTAAGTGACGGGAGTTTGATCAAAAAAATCTCTACGGAAGTAGGTACGTCAACAGACCCTAATGGCTTGTCTACCCCAGGGGTTGCCGATCTCAACGCCGACGGCACTGCCGATTGGGTCTATGCGGGTGATCTTCAAGGTAATCTGTGGGCCTTTGATCTTACCAGCAAGGATTCCGATAACTGGAAACTGGCCTACGATAAAGCCTTATTTAAAACGGACGATGACCAACCCATCACCAGTGAACCGATGATTGTCAAACATCCCGAGGTGTGGGATAACCCTGCTAACCCTGCGGAGTTTCATGACAATGACAACGGCAATGGTGCGATCCATGTGGATGAAGACACATCAAATTATCCCAACACCTTAGTGCTGTTTGGTACGGGTCAATATTTGACAGAAGCCGATAAAAGCAGCGGCCATCTCCAAGCCTTCTATGGTATCTGGGATGATGGTAGCGCCAGTCAATATCCTTTAGGTAAATCTAATCTGCAAGAACAGACCGATTTATCTAAAGTCACAGCATACCGGGCGTTGACCAATGAAGAGGTAAACTACGAACCAGAAAAGGGTGACGAGAAGCAGTATGGTTGGTACTTGAAATTAGGTCATAGTAAGGAGCGGGTGATTAATCGAGCCACAGTCCGCAATAATGTGGTGTTCTTCGATACCCTTATTCCCTCTAACAGCGTATGCGACTATGGTGGTTCGGGCTATCTAATGGCCGTGAATTTACTCAATGGTGGCCGCACGGACGACGTTGCATTCGACTTTGATGGTGATGGAGAGATCGATGAGCACGATGAAGTGACTGTTAAAGTTAAGGATAAGGATACAAAAATGCCACCTTCGGGTCGTTACCATGACGGCGGTATGCCAGTGTCTGAAATCATGGACAATGAAATTATCACTAATGATACCAATCAGCGCAGGGAGGATCCTCCTAAACAAACCCCTATCAAACCGGCTAGAGAGGGACGCTTGTCCTGGGAAGAACTAGAGCGGTAAGCTTGTTTGTGCTAAAAAAGCAAGAGAGACGGCTTATTTTAAAGCCGTCTCTCCCCACATGGATTTAAAGATTTATCACAGGGAGATATTGCTGTGTTACGAATGAAAGGATTTAATCTCATTGAATTGGTGATTGCCATCGCTATTATCGGTATCCTCGCCGCGGTCGCCTACCCTTCTTATACCGATAGCGTGCGCAAATCCCGGCGGGCTGAAGCCAAAGCTGCTTTAGTAGAGTTGGCTCAATGGATGGAGCGAATTTATTCAGAATCGTTTGATTATACAGAGGATGCTACTGGAACAGCCCTTGATCCTGACCATGATATTCCCATTAAAAAAACCCCTAAACAGGGTACTGCTGAATATTACAAGATTACATTGAGTAATTGGACGTCTAGCAGCTTTACCTTGAATGCAACCCCACAAGCTCCCCAAGATGTGGATGGATGTAAAACATTGATCTTAACCCACACAGGCAAAAAAGATCTTAGCAGTGACCACACTTTGTCTATAGACGAGTGCTGGTAATCATAAAATCGTAACTTATCCATTAACCCATTTTGCTATTGCTCATGAGCATTAAATGGAGTTAGGCTTTTCCTTTTAGTGAGTTATATGCGGGGCTTACGCACAAAAGGCAAGGGCTTATGTAGCTCGTGAAAAGAGGTGTACTCAGGGCCTGGACGGCCGCATTCAAGCCGGCGAAGCAAGGACATATTCACGGCGTCCTCTGGAACGAGCTGCGTAAGCCCTAGCGCAGACTAAACTAGCCAGAGTAAACTAGAGTCTTTTGTCGATTATCGATTATCCCCATGCAGCAAAATGAAGGTTTTTTCCAGCAAGCCCAGGCTTTGATAAAGGCTGGGCATTTCTTTTTTCAGCGTGGTTGGGTGCCCGCCACCAGCGGCAACTTTTCCGCACGCATCGACAGTCAACAGATAGCCATCACGGTCTCGGGACGCCATAAGGGTCAGCTGACCAAAGCGGACATTATGGTGGTGGATAAGGAGGGTCAGGGGCTGCCATCACAAAACAACAAACCTTCCGCCGAAACCCTGCTGCATACCACCCTGTATCGCCATGATCCCGACATCGGTGCGGTATTACACACCCATTCGGTGAATGCCACAGTGCTGTCCTTGCTGTGCAAAGGGGAGTTACGGTTGCGGGACTATGAAGTGCTCAAAGCTTTTCCTACTATAGACAGTCATGAGTCTCAGGTCATGGTGCCGGTTTTTGCCAATGACCAGAACATGGACCGCCTGGCGGCAACTGTTCTAGACTATAAACGCAAACGACCCGACATGCAGGGGTATCTCATTGCCGGTCACGGTTTTTATACCTGGGGAACCTCGGTGCAAGACGCCTGTCGGCATATTGAAGCCTTTGAATTTTTATTTGAATGCGAAATATTGATGCGGAGGATAAGCTAATGAGTGAGCTACGAATTTACCAAGAAGACAATCCAGCACCCCTGCAAATCCATCGGGATCATGAAGCTATCGCGCAAACTTTAGGGGAGGCGGGTGTCCTGTTCGAAATCTGGACTGCCAATCAGCCCCTGTCCGATACCGCCACCCAAGAAGAAATACTGGCCGCCTACGGCGATTCCGTAGATCGATTGATGACCCAATATGGTTTTCAATCCGCTGATGTCATCAGCCTTACCCCCGATCATCCCGATAAAGACACCTTGCGGGCTAAGTTCTTGGATGAACATAGCCACAGCGATTACGAAGTACGCTTTTTTGTGGACGGTCAAGGTTTATTTACCATCCATCAGGAAAACAAAATCTACGCCGTCCTGTGCGAAAAAGGGGATTTAATTAGCGTGCCCGCCAATACACCCCATTGGTTCGATATGGGGCCTAACCCCTATTTTAAATGTATTCGGCTTTTTACCAACCCCGAGGGTTGGGTTGCCAACTTCACCGGCGACACCATCGCGCAACGCTTTCCTCGGTTGGAGAATTAGCTTTGCTGTGCGCCATCGTCACCGATATTGAAGGCACCACCTCATCCCTGTCCTTCGTCAAAGACGTTTTATTTCCCTACGCGCGGCAACGGCTGCCAGCTTTCGTCCGGGATCATTGCAACGATCCTAAAGTCATGGGATTGCTCCAAGAGGCAAGCGCGGTGGCCGGACGTCATCTGAACATGGACCAGTTGATCGCCCAACTTATCCAGTGGATCGATGAAGACCGCAAGGTCACGTCCTTAAAAACCTTACAGGGTTTGATTTGGGAAGCCGGTTATAAACAGGGCGACTTTTGTGGCCATGTCTACCCCGATGTGGAAGGCTGTCTAAAACAGTGGAAAGCCCAAGGCATAGACCTTTATGTCTATTCATCGGGTTCTGTACAGGCCCAGTGGTTGTTGTTCGCCCATACGGAATACGGTGATTTAACGCCTCTTTTTTCAGGCTACTTTGACACCTCCATAGGCCACAAACGGGATGCGGCATCCTATGTCACCCTTGCCCATACCATTGAGCTACCACCGCCGGCCCTCTTATTTCTTTCCGATGTCTTAGAGGAGTTGGATGCTGCCCGCGCAGCGGGTATGCAAACGGTTTGGTTGCGGCGAGAAGGACCCATAGATCCAGGGGCCACCCATCGTCAGGTAGAAAGCTTTGCGGCCGTTTTCTCCTAAGTGTAAAGTCACCGTACCGGCGCAGTTATGCAGGCGGTAGCTTTGTACCCTCCATGGCCACCACATCCGCTAAGCCTGCTTCTATTAAGGCACGGGCTTGGGCCGCTGCTATCTGCAGACGTGCGTGTACTGCTGCATCCTCCTCATGAAGAACTTTACAGGTGGCGGAATATTCTTCAAAAGCGTTTAGATTAGTAATTAAATCCACCAGGTGGCCGGGACATTCGCAATTTACCGTGGTCGAAGCCAAAGCAATTTGGTTTAAGGTATCTGTTTCAAAACGTCGCGGAGGAATAGACTCTGGATGATTAACAGCGTAAGGGTTTGCCCCGCCCCCTTCCCCAATCTTCCCTTCTGTGCTGATGAGTTGTCTGAGCTCTGGTAAATCCACAGGCGCTCGCACGGGTATAATACATCCGGTGTCGAGCCGATCTATGGTATTTCGAGTAGCAAAGCCATAGATGACTAAAATCCGTTTTGCCCCGGATCGATTTAGTAAAGTTTGCACCTCATCGACGGTATCTTTGTACACCGCGGGATATTCAAGGATGATAATTTCCGGTCGCAAACTGGCTATGTCGGTTAAAAACTGTTGGTAATCCCGTTGTACGGTTACTACTTGTAGGCCATGAAGGGCTGCGGCCAACGGTGTTATCCGCGCTGCAAAGGTGTCGCCAAAGATGGCGACCCGATAAGACCCAACCCTATCATCGGTGACAGGCGCCAGGGTATTGCTTCTATCGTGGGATTGCAGACGTTCCTGGAGTTGAGTCTGAGAAAGATTAGCCACCGTGCTAATGGCGTTGCCCGCATCGACCAACCGTTTTATTAATGTTAAGCGAACGATATCTTCCCGACTGTAGAGACGATTACGACCATGGGATCGGTCTGGTTCAACCACGTTATAACGCCGTTCCCACATGCGAATAGTCACCGGGGGGATGCCGGTAAGCCGGGAAACAACGCCAATACGATAAGTTGATAAGGATGAATCAACAGGAACAGGTCTTGCTATTTTACTTGTATCGTCCATTGTTAAAATAATCAAACGATGTTGCGGAAGCCGTATTTGCTTTCCCAAATACTTGCCGCCGATTAAAGGAAATGTCACTTATCAGGGTTTTTGCTAGAAAAGATGACAGGGAAATCGATAAACTTTTTCGTACCGCAAAATCCTTACATGACAAACTCCGTTTCTGCCCGGCTGGACAAAGTCATAAGGGAAAGACAGTCGATCTGTTTAGGCATACCAATAGCACAGTTAGCGATATCGTTAAGCAGTATTCTGCTGATAAGTACTTACCTATAAATTATCCGGTGTTATATCAGGAACGCTGTGAATACGTC
>CAYRGG010000053.1:0-29261 GCA_964423745.1 uncultured Candidatus Competibacteraceae bacterium
CGGGTCAGAAGTCGCCGAGGCGGAACGCATTCCCCTCAATGCCCGTATTCGGGATGTAGAGCAGGCGCCGGATGGGTCCGTTTATGTGCTCACTGATCAAAATAACGGCAATGTTTGGCGCTTGAGCCTACAAAAGTCGGATTAACGTACAGGACTTACGCAGCTCGTTCCAGAGGATGCCATGAATATGTCCCTGCTTCGCCGACTTGATTGCGGCCATCCAGGCCGCAAACACCTCTTTTACGAGCTACGCCATTCCTGTCTCCATAAATCATTGTTATAAAATACTGTAAGCGCTAATCCGCATCTTCCCTTTGCATGCGTTCGCGTATACCGCCTTCTATGCCAATGCCTTCTTCCATGGGTGAGAAAAGCGTTCCAGTGGTATTTTCTACCCGCCTGCCTTTGTTGCTTTGTTTTTTTGCCACACTTGCCGACATACGCTCTGTCAGATCAGGGAAAATATGATGGGAGATATCCGATGCGCGTGCTTTAGGCCCCACCGGCATTTCTTCTTTTGGATTGGTGCAAGCCTTTACAATGGCCTTAACCACCAACTCTGGGTCATCCATAGCCGCCATTCTAGGGGCATGACCGGTGTAATTCGCCGCATGGGTCCACCACGGTGTATCGACAGCCCAGGGCATAATTGTTGCTACTTTAATATGATCGGCGTGACCGCTTAAGCGGAGTTCCTCATTTAACGATCGGCTTAAACTGAGAACAGCGGCTTTTGTTGCAGCATAGGTATTTTGAAGGGCGAGCGGAACCTCACTATCCACAGAGCCTACATTAATTAAAGTCCCGCCTTTTTGTTTTATAAACTGATTAAGCGCGGCATGGGCACCAAAAATAAGTCCCTTTAAGTTGACATCAACGACACGCCCATGAACCTCTAAAGGAATGTCCCAGAAATAGCCAAGTGCTCCCACGCCAACGTTGTTAATCCAAACATCTATGCGTCCATAGGTGGCAAGGGTTTGTTGCGCCAAGCGGTCAATATCGTCTTGAACACTTACATCAGCCGTAACAGCAAGTGCGCTTCCACCTTGTTGTTTTATGGTTTCCACCAATTCTTCAAGCAAAGTTGTGCGCCGAGCGGCGACGACGACCCTCGCACCTTGTTTTGCCAATTCTAAAGCGGCCCCTTTGCCAAATCCGCTGGAAGCCCCTGCCATGACTACGGTCGCATTCTCTAATTTTTCGGGTATATTTGTCATTTCCGGTCCTCTGTTAAAATTGCACTGCTTGGGAATTAATTATCCCTGGATT
This sequence comes from uncultured Candidatus Competibacteraceae bacterium, assembly GCA_964423745.1. Lineage (GTDB taxonomy): Bacteria > Pseudomonadota > Gammaproteobacteria > Competibacterales > Competibacteraceae > CAYRGG01. The sequence continues at coordinate 1,273 of CAYRGG010000053.1, forward strand.
AAGTTGCACTTCATCCGGGCTACTTAAGCCACCTTCTCCATTGCATGCCCTTTGCTATGCCAACGATCAGCTGCCAGCATACCGCCTGTACCATCCAGCGTTTCATAATTACTGATACGCCATAGCAGCACTTATGCAAAAGAACCATAGTCGATTTAATACAACATTTCCTCTATCAAAGCTTTAACGAAATAGACAAGCGGGGAGGATCTATTGCTTCAACAACATACCCTATGCAATCACACCGTCCTATCTTTGGTGATTACAGTAGCAAAGATTTTTGTCCGACATTGGTATTCCTGGCCCGCCCAGCATAACGGATGATCTGCGGATTCTATTTTGCTATAGTGCTGCATGTCTATCACATGCAACGGAGTTTATAACATGAGCGTCATGATTCAAATCCGCCACGTTCCTGATGACATTCATAAGGCTCTAAAAACTCGCGCAACGGAGAAGGGTATGAGCTTATCGGACTACTTGTTGCGTGAAGTGACCAAGATCGTCAAACAACCCACTCTAGAAAAGATGCTAGAACGCATTGAGGCCCGTGAAACCGAAAGTATTCTGGAAAACTCGGTTGACGCTGTCCGTGCTGAAAGAGAAGCTCGATGATACTGGTTTTGGATGCATCCGTAATGATCGACCTTCTGCTAGCCTGGGAACCGTTTTATGGTCAAATCAAAGCACGGATACGTTTGGCGGACTGGTTGGCAGCACCGCATTTACTTGACATCGAAGTGACACAGGTGCTGCGTCGCTTTGTGCTAAGACGCGAGATAAAAAGTCAACGCGCCGAAGACGCTATTAAAGACTTACAAGATTTTCCTATTAAGCGTTATCCACATACCGCATTATTGCCCCGCGTCTTCAGTTTGAGAAACAGATTAACTGCCTATGATGCGCTTTATCTCGCTCTGGCTAAGGCACTGGATGCCGAATTACTAACCCGTGATACCGCTTTCGGAGAAATTTCCGATAGTCATGTTGCGATAACTGTCATTCGTTGAAGCGATCGTCCTAAAGGCCAACTTTTTTAAAGAAAGCGCAATATAACCAGCACTTAAACGGTTGATCTCGTCGCTCTCAGTACCTATTAACAGCCTATCTAAACCTCCCAAAGAAACCCATCGGAGATGCTCGAATAGCTCTCTAAATAAGCCACTCAGTACCGGCTATTTTCCCAATAAAACCGCCATTGCAAGATGCTCACCTTTTGACGCCGCTTTAATTTTTGACACTTTGCATTGTTCTATTCTCATGAAAATATGTTTAAAAATAAATGACTTGAAGGTTTTTTGTTATTGGCACGGATAATGATCGGAAGGTAAAGAAAGAAAACAATTGAGTCGGTTATAACCATGGGTCGCGTCAGCAATTTGACGCGCTCGTAAGACGCACCGACATCGCAGAAGTATTCCTATGCAGACTCAAAGGATAGACCAAATTAAAGCACTCTCATATTGAGTATAGCTGCGTAGGGTGGGCAACTTGTTGCCCACGCGGAAAATGATCAATTGAATTACTCAGCAGGCAGCGTTATGAAAAGCGCTAGCGCGCCGAAGTAAACAAGGAACATATCGAGGAACGAATATACCGATGAGCAAGCAGGACAGCGTTGTCAACGACCGGGACTTCACTCAAAAGCTTTGGGCTGCTTCAGAAAAGCTACGCAGCCACATGGATGCCGCCGAATACAAACATGTGGTGCTTGGCCTAATCTTCTTAAAATACATTTCCGACGCTTTTGAAAGTCGTCGTCAGCAACTCGATACGCTGATGAGTGATCCCGACAGCGACTATTACGAAGAAGATCCAGCGAACCGGGATGAAGTTCGCGAAGATCGAGACGAATACGTGGCCTACAATGTATTTTGGGTGCCTAAAGAAGCACGCTGGCAAACCCTTTCAGAACAAGCCAAGCTCTCTGGCCTAGGCAAACGCATCGATGACGCCATGGCAGCCATTGAAGAAGCAAACCCACAGCGGCGTCCTAAATTAAAAGGTGTGCTACCCAAGAACTACGCACGGCTTAAGCTGGAAAACCAGCGCTTAGGGGAATTGGTAGATCTGATTAGCTCCATCGGCTTTACCGATAGAAAACACCAGCCCACCGATGTGCTAGGCCGTGTTTATGAGTATTTCCTAGGCCAGTTTGCCAGCGCCGAAGGAAAACGTGGTGGCCAATTCTATACGCCGGCCTGCATCGTGCGGTTGCTGGTGAAGATGTTATCCCCCATGGACGGACGGATTTACGATCCCTGCTGCGGCTCAGGAGGCATGTTCATTCAATCCGACCGCTTTGTCAGCGATCATGGCGGCAAGCGTAGCGATATTTCCCTGTTTGGTCAGGAATCTAATCCCACCACCTGGAAATTGGCGGCCATGAACCTGGCGATTCATGGTATCGAGGCGGATCTTGGCAGCAAGCCGGGGGATACCCTGCGCGGTGATCTGCACCCTGATTTAAAAGCTGACCATATCCTCGCCAATCCGCCCTTTAATCTCAAAGATTGGGGGCAACAAGCGCTCGCCAACGATGTGCGTTGGACTTATGGTATTCCCCCCGCCAGCAATGCGAATTTTGCCTGGTTGCAGCATATTGTCCATCACCTAGCGCCGGGGGGTATGGCTGGCGTGGTGCTCGCTAACGGTGCCATGTCATCCACCAGCAGCGGCGAGGACGCTACCCGCCGGGCGATGGTGGAAGATGACCTCATCGACTGCATGGTCGCTCTGCCTAGTCAGCTCTTTTTTAATACCCAAATCCCTGCCTGTTTATGGTTTTTGACTAAATCAAAGCAAGCCAAGGAAAAGGGCCGGGACCGGCGTGGTGAGGTGCTGTTTATCGACGCCCGTAAACTGGGTCAAATGCAAAGCCGGGTCCTGCGGGTGCTGACTGATGCCGACATTGCCCGTATTACAAAGACCTACCGCAACTGGCGCGGACATGGCGAAGGCACTTATGAAGACGTGCCAGGATTTTGCAAGTCCGCTAGTTTGGCCGAGATTGCGCAACACGGCTATGTGCTGACACCGGGGCGGTATGTGGGCGCCAGCGTTGACGAGAGCGATGACGAAACCTTTGTCGAAAAAATGGAGCAGCTTACGGAACAGCTAGCAGCGCAGTTTGCAGCATCGGCGCAACTGGAAACGCAGATTCGGGAGAATTTGGAGAGGATTGGCTATGGATGGTGATCGGCATGGTGCGATGGCAAATGAGGTTCGGCAGGGTCAGGAAATTGATCAGGTTCAAGATATGCGTGGTTTGTATGATGTGGGGCGAAGTGCGGGAGAAAGGATTGTAGATTTTGCCAGCTCCCATTCTGATTCTAACCATTGGACAGCTGTTAGCTTTGGTGACGTAGTAACGATAAATCCTCGGAGACAATTAAAAAAGGGGGTAGTTGCACCTCATGTGGCCATGGAGGATTTATCCACTAATGCTAGGCGAATTCAAAATTTAAGGAAGAAGAAATATCAAGGTTCCGGCTCGCGTTTTAAAAACGGTGATACGCTTTTTGCCCGCATCACTCCTTGCCTAGAAAATGGTAAAACAGCTTTTGTAGATGTTTTTGAAGAAGGCATTGTTGCTCATGGGTCTACAGAATTTATCGTTTTTAGTGCGGTAGAAGGAGTTACAGATAGCCGGTTTATCTACTATCTCGCTCGGTCCCCTGAATTCAGAGATTTTGCTATTCAAAGAATGGAAGGTACATCAGGTCGCCAACGTGTCCCTGCTCCGGCTCTAGCTAAGTATCAATTCTTGTTGCCTCCTCTAAAAGAACAACAAGCAATCGCGCAAATCCTCTCCAGCCTAGACGACAAAATTGAACTGAACCGGCGCATGAACCAGACCCTGGAAGCCACCGCTCAAGCGATCTTTAAGTCTTGGTTTGTAGATTTTGATCCAGTCCGCGCTAAGGCTGAGGGTCGTCAACCCGATGGTATGGATGCGGAGACGGCAGAGTTATTTCCAGATGGGTTTGATGATGACGGTAAGCCAGTGGGGTGGCAGCGTAGAAGCATTGGTTCTTTTGGAAGAGTTGTTACCGGAAAAACACCTTCGACAAAACAATCATTAAATTTTGATGGTGTATATCCTTTTATAACAATACCAGACTTAGACGGTCGCGTGTTTATTAATAACTCTGCTCGTACTCTTTCCGAGAAAGGAATGCAAGTCGTTAAGGGTTCTTTAATACCTAAAAATGCAGTGATGATGTCTTGTATCGCTACTGTTGGTAGGTGTGGCATCACGATGCAGGAAAGTGTTACTAATCAGCAAATCAATAGTGTTGTTTGTGGCGCTGATGTTGATCCTCGATATTTATACTGGTCATTTCGAAGCTTAGGTAAGGATCTAAAACAAATTGGTGGTGGAGGTTCTGTCTATACGAATGTTTCTAAATCAAGGTTTAGTTCAATTGAGGTAATTATTCCGCCAATTCGAATTCAGAAAGCATTTTCAAAACTTTGGTTTGATAAGCTGAAAGCGAATGGCAAAGAATCCCTTATCCTCACCCGACTCCGCGATATCCTTCTTCCTAAACTCCTCTCCGGCAAATTAAGTATCACCGATGCTGAAAAACAATTGGAAGAGGCTGCTTGATATCATCCGATCAGCTCTAGAAAGGGAAATTTCATGAAAATTGTTGAAAAGATTGATGCACTTGATGCTGATGAAGTAAAAAAAGCATTCGAAAAACTTGTAAGCAACTACTTAACACCTGCATTCGGATCAATTTCAAAAAGAGATTTTGATATTTTACTATTCATGGAATTTCAAGAGTTAGGCATTATAGAAACCAACCCTGAAATCTATGAATTAGTATCAGATCTAAGGGTTACACGCGCTAAAGCAAGAACTTTACTTTATGAAGCAAAATTAAGGGCTTCTACAGAACAAGATCTAGATAACGAGTTAAAGGAGCTACTTCAAAGGCCACTCTTCTTTAAGGAAAATGAAAGAATTGGTATAGAAATAGAGAATCCTTATTTGATTGATCATGTGCGTTACAAACTCAAAAAGCAAAATCACATTACAGATAGTTCGTTTTCTCCCGAGTTAGTGAAGTTAACGAAAGAAGGATATATCTGTTTATTTGAAACCTATCTGTCTGAAGATGAAAAAGCAGAAATTTCCCAAGCGTTTACTAAAATTGGTGTAACAGAGGACATTAGTTTTTCAGGCATTATGAAAGCCATATTAAAAAAAATTGGAACTAAAATTGCCGATGATGCAGGTGGTGAGATTGCCAATAAAGTAGGTGAATATCTGACTCTAATCATCAATGGAAGTATCGATAATGCGGTAAGTGCTTTATCTTGTTTATTTTCAGATTCTAATCAGCGAAACTAAAAAATCACCTAATAACACTTTATGTTCCCGCGTGGGCAATAAGTTGCTCGCTCCACCCTATGCTACTCACCCGCCAAATTCGATATACGTTGTTGAACGTCGCTGGAAATCCACATGCCTGCTGATTTTAGCGTATTGCTCGATTTAGCTTCGAGTAAAAGTTTAAGGGTTCCCCAAACCTCAAGACCCGCCGCTGAGGTGTTACTGATGGCGTCAGGCATGTTGCTTTTCCAAATCCTCCAATTCTGCAGCCAATGGGAAAATCTTGTATTTGTTAAGCAGAAGTAAAAACTCGACGCGGGGAAGACCTGCCAATTCAGCCGCACAACCCGAGGAGAGGCGACCGAGTTCATAGAGTTTCACTGCAGCTAGTATTTTTAGCTCTTGAGCAAAGTTGGTTTCATCGGTTTTTTCAGCCAGCAGTATTTTTTCTGGCACATCAATGATGACTTGTCGCGTCCCCATTTTAATCTCCTGCCTTTTTGGTGCGTATGCATCGGTTATTTAGACATTTGCAGCTCCTCGCTTCTAGCGAAATTCCGAAGTTTTCCGCGTGGACAACAAGTTGCCTACCCTATGAACTAAGAGTTGTCACGGAACATTTTAGTTATACAACCGGTTCAGCATGCATACGGTCATTCGGTGAATAGGGGTCGATCTCTACAACGATTCTTTCTATTACTGCTAAAGGCACTTTGCGACGTCCCGCTTTCTCTATCCTAACCAGTCCTGCAGCACGAAGCTTTTCAAGGGTTCGCAGCAAGTTGGGTTCTGCTCGACCCACCAGTTCTGCTAACTCGGTAATAGACTGCGGTCTGTAGTCACGGATCATTGCCAAAAGGTGGCGATTTTCCGGAGTTAATAGGCGTGCCAGCGCTTGAATAGAATCAAAACTAGGATGTGCTGCGTCGGCAGGTGCAACCTTCTCGCCCCGTGCCACTCCTTTCATTTCCTCTTCAAGCGCAGACAAACTTTGAATTTTATAATCAGCCAATTCATGATCTCCTTTTTTCATCCGTCTTTACAACTATGTCGGACAGTCCTTGTTCAGAGAGAACACGGCGGACTTCCTGGAAAAAATCGGACAGCAACGTTTCGGCATCCTTAAAAGTATAAGGACGACCTTCATCGTCGCATGTGCGGTGCCAATGGTCCATAACGTTTGGTTTATTCTTAAACCGGAAACCGCGTTTTGAAACACTATGAGCATTGTCAAAACCAATTAACCGATAACCTTGGGGATCATGGAGCGTAAATGAATAACGTAAACCGTGCGGACGCTCTGACGATGGATCGACGCGGCGGATTTCGAACTTAATCCAGTGACCGCTTTCAAGCCAATGTATAAGCCCATCAAAAGCAAGCAAAAATTCCAGTGTATGTTCCGGTTTCCTGTCACTCATATCCTATCCTCATAGGATAAGATATATCTTGCTTTTCCAAAAAACACAAGCGGATTTTCATAAACTTGAAAAGGATAAAAAAACATAATGTTTCTATTTCGTTCTTTAAGTCATTTAACTACCCCTAAAGTTTTCATGCTTCCTGCCGATAATCAATTTATTAAACCTAATGAATGGGTAACAAGCTAAAGCAGCAACAAAAGATAAGGGCGAGTTAGCGCCGATCAGTACCAGGGAGCATACGTTCATGGACTTTGAACATTTTGAGACCTATTCGCAGCGGGGCACCGGTCAGGTGTTCTATCTGTGGCGCGATGACGACGCCGAAACTTGGATCATTGGCCAGTCTAGCGGCTTCGAGGGCATCGTGCCGGTATGCTTTTGCACGGATGAGACGGCGGCTCGTGAGCAATTGGCCCATTGGGACTGTGTGGCCAGAATGCACGAACAAGGATGTACTTTATGATCGACGAACAACAGTTAGAACAGCAAACCTTGGCATGGTTTGCCGAACTGGGCTATGAAGCTGTTCACGGCCCTGACATTGCGCCGGAAAGCGCCAATCCTGAACGAGTATCCTATCAAGACAATGTGTTAAGTCAGCGTCTGCGCAACGCCCTTCATCGTCTTAATCCTGTCATTCCAGCGTCAGCTATCGAGGATGCTCTATGCCAACTACAGCGTCCCGAGTCACCGTCGTTAACCCAAACCAACCGCCACTTTCACCGCTGGCTGCTGGACGGGGTGCCAGTGGAATACCGTTGCGATAACCGCATCGTAGGGGATAGTGTGCGGTTGGTGAATTTTGACAACCCTGCCAGTAATGACTGGCAGGTGGTGAACCAGTTGACAATTAAAGATTCCCGTCACACACGCCGTCCAGATCTAGTGGTATTTCTCAATGGTTTGCCCATTGCTGTCATTGAGCTAAAAAACCCAGCCGATGAGCACGCAGACATCTGGAAAGCATTCAATCAACTACAGACCTATAAAGATCAAATCCCTGATCTATTCAACACCAATGAACTGCTGGTGATCTCCGACGGTATTGAAGCTCGCGTAGGTTCACTCACGGCCACGCGGGAACGGTTTATGCCGTGGCGCACGGTAGACGGAAAGAAACCGCCAGCAAATATGTCAGCGCTGGAAGTGCTGGTGCGGGGTTTGTTCGCTCCAGAAAGGCTGTTGGATTACTTGCGCTATTTCATTCTGTTCGAACAAAACGGCGACACGGTGATTAAAAAGATCGCTGCCTATCATCAGTTTCATGCGGTACGCGCCGCGGTTTCCAAAACCGTTACGGCAACCGCACCTCATGGAGATCGCCGCTGTGGCGTGGTGTGGCATACCCAAGGATCGGGTAAATCTCTCACCATGGCTTTTCTTGCCGCTAAACTCATTGCGCAGTGGGTCATGAAAAATCCCACCCTGGTGGTGATCACCGACCGCAACGACTTGGATAATCAGCTCTTTGCCACCTTTAGCGCCGCATGTGAACTGTTGCGGCAAACACCAGAACAAGCGGCTGACCGCAAAGATTTACAGGACAGGCTCAACCGCCGCGTGGCAGGTGGCGTCATTTTTGCCACCATTCAAAAATTCATGCCCGAGAAGGGGGAGCGTTATCCAGCCCTGTGTAGACGCAGCAACGTGGTGGTGATTGCCGACGAGGCCCATCGTAGCCAATATGGTTTTCTGGCTCGCCTGGATGAGCAGCGTAAAACGATGGTTTATGGTTTTGCCCAACACCTGCGAGATGCGCTGCCGAAGGCCGGTTTTATCGGCTTTACCGGTACGCCCGTTGAGCTGGACGACCGCGACACTTGTGACGTGTTCGGGGATTATGTGGACATCTACGATATCCAACAGGCAGTAGATGACGGAGCGACGGTGCCCATTTATTACGAAAACCGCCAAGCTAAACTGATTCTGGACGAGACCGCTCGGTTGCAGTTGGATGAACAGTTCGATGAGGTCACCGAAGATGAAGAGGATGACCGCCGCGAACGGTTGAAGCGCAAGTGGGCTGCGCTAGAGACATTAGTGGGTTCAAAAACGCGGCTTGAGCAGATTGCCCAGGATTTAATCCAGCATTTCGAAGAACGCCAGAAGATTGTGAAAGGCAAAGGGATGATTGTCTGCATGAGTCGGGAGATCTGCGTGCGGCTTTACGATATTTTGGTGCGGCTTCGCCCCGCCTGGCACAACGAGGACCCCGATAAAGGTGGGCTTAAGGTCATCATGACCGGCACGGCCAGCGACCAGGAACATTTAAGCCGTCATGCCCATTCTAAGGCCGTTAAGGAGCACCTTGCCAAACGATTTAAAGACCCTGACAATCTCCTTGAACTGGTGATTGTTCGGGATATGTGGCTGACGGGTTTTGATGCCCCGTGCCTGCACACCCTCTATGTGGATAAACCCATGAAGGGTCATAACTTGATGCAGGCTATCGCCCGCGTGAATCGGGTATTTCGTGATAAACCCGGTGGGCTGGTGGTGGATTATCTAGGGTTTGCCGGAGAACTGCGCCAGGCGCTACGTACCTATAAACGCAGCGGCGGGCGCGGCAGAAGCACCATCGATATTGAAAAGGCTTTAGAGATTCTACAAGAAAAGCTGGAAGTCTGCCGCGCTCTATTCCACGGTTTCGATTATACATGCTATGCCACCGATGCCCTGCAACTGCTGCGCCCCGCCATGGATCATATCTTAGGGCTAGAAGAGGGCAAAAAGCGGTTTATGGATGTGGTCATTGCGCTCACCAAGGGGTTGGGTCTTTGTGGCACCCATGAAGAAGCATTAGCGGTGCGGGAGGAAATAGCGTTTTTTCAGGCCGTCAAAGCGGCTCTTATCAAACACACCGCGATCAACAGCCCCTCTTGCGTTGGTGGCGACAGTGCGCTGCGTCAAATCGTGGAAAACTCCATCGTCTGCGAGGGAGTGATAAATATCTTGGATCAAGACGGGGCGAAAAAATCCGACCTAGCTGTATTGTCTGAGGCATTTCTCGATGAAGTACACACGATGCCGGAAAAAAATCTTGCCGCTGCGTTGTTAGAGCGATTGCTTCGAGATCAGATTCAATCCCATACATGCCAGAATCTGATGCAGTCGCAAAAGTTTTTAAAACTGCTTGAGCAATCTCTCAATAAATATCAAAACCGTAGCATTGAAACAACTCAGCTCATCGAAGAGCTGATCCAAATGGCCAAAGAGATGAAGGCTGCCATAAACCGGGGCGAAGACCTAGCGCTCAGTAGTGACGAATTGGCTTTTTACGATGCCTTAGAAGCGAACGATAGCGCCGTGCAGGTGCTTGGCGATGATAAGCTTAAGCTGATTGCCCAGGAGTTGACGGCTAAAGTTCGTGAAAATATTTCTATCGATTGGACCAAGCGTGAGAGCGTTCGTGCTAGGCTGCGTACCCTTATCAGACGAATTTTGCGCCGCTATGGCTATCCCCCTGACAGAGCAGCGCAAGCCATAGATACCGTAATACAGCAAGCAGAGGTATTATCAAAGCAGTGGGTCACAGATTGGAGTTTTATGTCCACTAAGTAAACGTTCAGACAAACAAGCTGAGGGCAAAGCATCACCGAGATAAAATTAGCCATGGTGAAACTTTACGGTAAGAATCTCACGACTACGAATAGCAGTATCAACAGGTTCATCCCAACGAGGCAAGCACCGACAAAATAAACGCTAAATGGGATACCAAGTCGTGTTTGGTGGCTGATTGAACCTAAGCTCAACAGGCAAGTTCTGATTAATTTTTTCTAGACTGGGCCGGTACGGTTTTGAAAGATTGCGGCAGACTCCAACCCTTCAAGTAATCTGCCGCACTTTCATGCACAGATAATAAGGCGGGCACAAAAAATAATACCAGCAAGGTGGCGAACGCCAAGCCAAAGGAAATGGACACCGCCATGGGTATGAGAAACTGGGCCTGTAAAGAGGTTTCGAATAGCAGCGGTAACAAACCGGCGATGGTGGTAAGGGAGGTTAGCAGCACGGCGCGCAAGCGCTGGCAAGCCGCTTCCACCAGGGCGTCATGCGTCGCCATGCCAGAGGCATGTAGTTCTTTAAAGAACGTCACCAAAATAATGGAGTCGTTGATCACAATCCCGGTGAGACCAAAAAAACCGAATAGCGACAGGATAGTGAGATCGATCCCCATGACCCAGTGCCCTACGATAGCGCCGACGATACCGAAGGGAATCGCAGACATAACCACCAACGGCCAACCGTAGGACGCAAACACCCAAGCCAGAATCAAATAAATCAAGGCCAGCGCAAATAGCGCCCCTAGTCTCATATCCCCTAGGGTTTCCGCTTGATCGGCGCTGCGCCCTTCGAGACTATAGGTGATGCCAAATTGCGCCTGCAGTTCTGGCAGTACTGTGCGTTCCAGCTGCGCCAGGACTTGGCCGGAATTATTGACCGTCGTATCCACATCGGCGGAGACCTGCACAGCAAGCCGCCCCTGGGCATGACGCAATGCCTCGAAACCCCGCTGTGCTTTAAGCTCCACTACGTTTGCCAAAGGCACGGCTTGACCATCGGGCAAAATGAGATTAAAGGCGTCGATGCTGGTGAGCCGATGACGCTCCTCGTCGGGCAGCATCACCCGCACTTCCACCTCTTCCTGACCCAGTTGGAAGATTTGCGCTAAATCCCCATCGTAGGCGGCCCGCAATTGCTGACCGATACTTTCCACCGTTAAACCCAACGCCTCGCCCAGAGGCGTTAACCGGTAGATAAATTGCTCTTTACCGTAGGGCAGATCGTCCTCGATGGCGCTGACGCCGGGTAGGGTGGCAAGGGCGTCGGCCAGCTTGAGGGCAGCGGTTTTTAGCTGGGTGATGGAATCCCCCAGTAGGCGGATGTCCACATCCCGCCCCGGTGGTCCGGCGGCCCGGGAAAAAATCAGCAAATTTTCAAGACCGGCGGGGCGTTGGATTTTGGAACGCCACACCTTCATGAACTCAGTCACCCGCACCTCCCGGGTGTCCGGTTGGGTCAGTTCAATCAACATGGAACCGTGCTGATCACCCCGAACGCCACCGCCAGTGGCCACCTGGGCCTGACCATAACGGGTTTGCGCCACCACCACCAGATCACCCCCTAGCTCGGCGTCGGTTTCCTGTAATGTCTCCTCTAAATGGGTCATAAACTGCTCTACCTTGGTGGGAGAAGAGCCGGCCACAAAACTGACACTGGCGAACAGGGTGGGATTCTCTGGCGTTGGAAAAAAGGTGAAGTTGATGCGCCCCCCGGCCACCAAACCCGCGGCTAAAATCAAGGCTGCGAGGGCGGTTGCTAAAGTCGTCCAACGTTGTGCCAGGGCGCGGGTCACTAGGGGTCGGAACAGCCGTTGCTGGAAATTATTAAATGCCTTGTCCAGGCGTTGCCGTAACTGACCCGGTTTATGGCCTTCGAGCTTTTTGAAGGATTCACGCAAATGGCCGGGTAGCACTAAAAAACTTTCGATCAGTGAGGCGATGATGACACAGATAATCACCAGGGGAATATCGAATAAAATATTACCGATGACACCGCTGATGAGCATCAAGGGTATAAAGGCGGCCATGGTGGTCAACGAAGAGGCCATCACCGGGGCAAACATACGCCACGCCCCCTGCTCTGCCGCAGTCAGTGGCGTCACTCCCCGTTGGTAGTGGGCCAAAGCGTCTTCCCCCACCACGATGGCATCGTCCACGATAATGCCCAAGGCCATAATAAGAGCAAATAAACTGATCATATTGATGCTGCCCCCTACCGCGTAGAGGACGGCTAACGTGGCCATAAAGGACACGGGGATACCGATGGCCACCCAAGTGGCCACGCGACCGTTTAAAAACAAAAATAAAATGCCCACCACCAGCAACAAACCACCGCTGCCGTTTTTGAGCAATAAGGTCAGGCGTTCTTTAATCAAACGCCAACTTTCATTAAAGACATGCAGCTCCACGTTGGGCGGCAGTTGGGGTCGGGTCTCTGCCAGCCAATCGGCGAGAACGCGGGCGGATGTTAAGGAGTCGGCGGTCTCTGTGCGGAGCAGTTCTAGTTCCACCGCCGGTTTGCCCATAAAGCTAAGCCGCACTTCTCCGCTCTGGGGACGCCGTACAATGGTAGCCACATCGGCAAGACGCACTAAACCTCCATCCGGGTCCACCTTTAACGGCAGGGCGGCAAAACCATCCACGTCCCGACGCTGGTCTAAGCTGCGCAATTGCCGGGCCACATCGTCGCGACCCACGGTGCCTGCTGGCAGATCCCGACTGAGCTGCGCCACCCGTTCCCCGACTTCGGGTAACGACATCCCCAATTCTTGCAGGGCCGCCGTGGGAATTTGAATGGCCATCTCCTCTTCGGGAAGCCCACTGAACTCCACCTTGGCGATGCCCCGCGCCAACAACTCCCGTTCAAAACGCCGGGCCAACCGGCGCAGCTCGGGAAGGCTGGCGCTACCGCTGACCATCAGGCGGGCGATGGGTTCATAGCGCACCACTCGAGAAATCTCTGGCTCTTCCGCAGCAGCGGGTAGATTACGTACCAAGTCCACACGCTGTTTCACTTCGTCCAGAGCCGTCCCGATATCGGTGCCTTCTTCGTATTCCAGGGTCAGAGACGCCACCCCGTCGGCAGAGGTGGAAGTGAATTTTCGTAAGCCATCCAAGTCCCGTATTTCCCGCTCCAACAGATTGGTGATGGAGGTTTCCACATCCTCGGCAGCGGCGCCGGTCCAAACCACCCGCACCGTGATATTATCCAAGTCAAAACTGGGGAAAAACTGTGTGTTGAGCTGCTGCAAAGCCCAAACGCCAGCCATAATCATCAATATCATCAACAAATTGGCAGCGACGCGATGCTGGGCAAAGACAGCAATAAGCCCACCAGAAGCAGCAGGGGTGGTCATGAGCTGGACTCCATGACTTCCACTTTGAGACCGTTAACCGCGTTGGGCAATTGCGTGGTGACGATTTGATCACCGGGTTGCAACGCCGTACTGCGCACCAAAACCTGCACGTTACCATCCGGGCCGCGATATTCACCGATACGCTCCACATCCAGGGCGGTCATACGCCCCTCATCCAGACGATAGATGCGATCCAAACCATACAGGGCTTGTAATGGCAAAATGACCGTATTGTTCTGGGGAGGTAACGACAGCAACAAGGGAAATAAACGACCTGGCACTAAATTCTCACCCCCTTCGTCGATGCGAAACAAGCCATCCACACCCCCGGCAGCCTGATTCGTGGCACCACTTAGCCGCACCAACTCAACTTGCAGGGAACGGCCCTCGAGTTGAGCGACGGCCGTCAAGGGCATACCGTCAGCTAACGCCGCGCGCACTGCGGGCAAATACCGAAACGGAATCTGAGCGCGGATTTCTAATTCTTCCAAGGCATACAGTTCCACCAAAGTTTCATTGACCTGCACGCGATCGCCGGGGGCCACGGGTAATTCAGAAATACGCCCCACAAACGGGGCGATAACCTGGGTGCGTTGCACATCCAGCTGGGCTTGATCCCGTAGCGCCCTGGCTTTTGCTAGCCGGGCTTGCAATTGGGCAAGACGAGCACCGTGATCGTCCACATCCAACTGGCGTTGGTTTACCGCCAGCGCCTGACGCTCCACGCTTAGGCGGGCTTCATCCACCACGGATTCAGAAGCCATATCCCGGTCCTTGAGATTTAAAGATCGCTGTAATGCTTTCTCGTCCAGGGCCAGCAACGCCTTTTCACGCTCCAGGGCCGTTAGATCGCTTTGGTGACGACGCCGCTCACTATCCATCAGCGCCTCGATCTCATCCATCTCTGCTTGGCGTTCCCGTTGTTTTAAGGTCATCTCTCGGTCATCCAAAATGACCAAAGTTTGCCCGGCAGCTACCCGTTGCCCCTCGGCCACCGGCACCTCAGCCACCTCTGCAGCGATGGCGGCACTGAGACTGGCCTGACGGGGCGCTTCTACCGTACCATAGAGCAAAAAATTCGGGGTATGCAGACCGGGGTCAACCTCTGTGACGTTAACACTCCAAGCCTTCTCTTCCACTTGTACGGGCGGTAAAGCAGGCTGCGTGGCCCGTAACAGCATAAAACCACCGATAGCCAGAACTAAGATCAGCACGGGCAAGCCGCGCCACAAAACAGTTAACTTCTTCATACTCCGCAACCGCTAACCCGCCGCCCCTAACCTTTCAGCCCGTTGCCGGGTGGCGCGACGTTCCTCAACAACGTCTTGTGAGTCAAAATCCTTAACAAACTCTGGCCAACCCTGGGTATGGATCATGATGAGGTGTAGTAAAACTTCCATATGGCGATCACTGGTATTGAGAGCAGGAATATAACGAAATTGCTCACCACCGGCGTCTAGAAACACTTCGCGATTTTCTTGGTCGATTTCTTCTAAGGTTTCCAAACAATCGGCAGAAAAACCTGGACACACCACATCCACGCTTTTAATCCCTGCCCGGGCCCAGTCTAAAAGTAGTTCACTGGTGTAGGGTTTTAACCATTCAGCCTTGCCAAACCGGGATTGAAACGAAGTAGTCCAATCAGCCGGGTCCAGTTGCAATTGTTCCGCCACGAGACGGGCGGTTTTATGACACTCGCAATGATAGGGATCCCCTGCCAATAGATTACGCTTGGGTAAACCGTGAAAGGAAAACAACAGCCGTTGCGGCCTTTCTTGCTCGCTCCAAGCCTCCTTAATGCTCGCTGCTATGGCGTTAATATAGTGGGGATCATCGTGATAATGGGTCATCATGCGCAGTTCGGGCAACCAACGCCAGGTTTGCAACTCAGCAGCTACCGCGTCAAAGGTGGAAGCCGTGGTGGCCGCGGAATAGTGGGGAAATAAGGGAAAAACTAATAAGCGTTGAACGCCAGCATCCCTTAGTTCCTGCAAAGCCGCTGGGATAGAAGGATTACCATAACGCATCCCCAAAGCCACTTTGACAGGCCCAGGGCATAGAGCCTCGAGTCGTTTTGCTAGAATTTGCGTCTGTTGACGGGCGATGCTGAGCAACGGCGACCCGTTTTCTGTCCAAATGGCTTGATACTTACGCGCAGAACGGGCAGGTCGCAACGGTAAAATCACGCCATGCAAAATAGCCCACCACAGGGGGCGTGGCAACTCCACCACCCGGGGATCCCACAAAAATTCTTTTAAATAACGCCGTAACGCTTTTGGCGTTGGCGCATCGGGGGTGCCTAAATTAGTCAACAAGATACCGCTGCAGGGCACTCGATCATGGGTAAATGTGTCTTTACCTGACATGGGTTCTCCATTTAGCTTGCATATACTTAATTGACCTATTGAAGGTTTTAAAAATTATTTTAGCCCTACTTTGAATGATAAAATTTCTAGTAAGTTCAAAAGACATGCAATTTCTGTTATCAAAATTCGTTATTGAATGCTACGTTAGTTAAGGATTTAATCCCATTATCTTGACCTACCATAAAGAAAGAGGGTTTTTTATGCGCGGTGTTTTCCTGGATAAAGACACGCTTGGCCCTGATGACATCGACGTCAGCTCCTTACATAGCAGTCTTGCAAATTTTCAATGGTATGGGGACACAGGACCAGAACAGGTGCTTGAACGCATTGCCAAGGCGAATGTAGTTATAACCAATAAGGTCAAGCTAACCGCTGACAATTTAAACGGCGCTCGGCAATTAAAGCTTATCTGCGTGGCGGCCACCGGCACCAACAACATCGATTTGGAGGCCGCTGCACGTCTGGGTATTACCGTCTGCAATTGCCGCGGTTATGGCACACCCTCTGTTGTCCAGCATGTCTTTACGCTGTTGCTCGCTCTCTTCACTCGTTTTACCGATTACCATAGGGCTGTTACCGAGGGTCGTTGGCAACAAGCCAAGCAGTTCTGTCTACTGGATTATCCGATCCAGGAACTGGCTGGCAAAACTCTTGGCATTATCGGCTATGGCGAGTTGGGCCAAGGTGTTGCTCAACTTGCTAAAGCTTTTGGGATGCAGATACTCATTGCTCAACGCCCAGGCACTCTAGAACCCGAAGAAGGTCGTATTCCCCTCCCTTCCCTATTACCCCAGGTTGATGTACTCAGTATTCATTGCCCCCTCACCCCCGACACCCAGGGACTCATCGGCGAATGGGAACTGGCCCTTATGCGCCGCGACGCAGTGCTTATTAACACGGCCCGAGGCGGTATTGTAGACGAAACCGCATTGGCCAAAGCTTTACGGCGAGACGCCCTAGGCGGCGCTGGGGTGGATGTTCTCACCGAGGAGCCACCCGCACAGGGTAATCCGCTGTTGGCCAACGATATCCCCAATCTGATTGTAACACCACACTGCGCTTGGGGAAGTCGCGAGTCACGTCAGCGTATGGTGGAACAATTGGTGGAAAATATTCAGGGATTTCTGACTGGACACCCGTTACGGGTAGTGACCTAAGAAGCCGTTTCAAAAACGGTTGCTGTTCCTATGTTTACAACCCATTGAGATAAGCACGCTCAGAAATATTCTGCCAAGCCCTAGCCTGGTTTCGAAAGGTTGAAAAAGATGCATACACTTTTTCCGACATGGCATCTTTTTCAGCCAATTCAGCAACCACTTGTTCAGACAACGTTTTGAGTCTGTTCAATACCTCATCGGGGAAAGGGCGCAGATCCACGTTATGTTTATCCACCAAGGTCTGCAAAGCACCGTTATTCTTGGCAGTAAAATCCGCCAGCATGTCTTGATTGGCCACCCGACAGGCGTTGCTAACAATGGCTTGCAGGTCCTCAGGTAGCGCCTCAAAGGCTTCTTTATTGATAAAGGTTTCTAAAGTCGTACCCGGTTCGTGCCAACCGGGGTAATAATAATGCTTGGCAACTTTATACAACCCAAAAGCCAGATCATTGTAAGGCCCTACCCATTCAGTGGCATCGATGGCACCGGATTGCAGCGAGGTAAAGATTTCACCACCGGGTAAACTAACTGGGGTACCGCCGGCGCGTCTGAGTACTTCGCCACCCAGCCCTGGAATACGCATTTTTAATCCCTTGAGATCATCGACGGTATTGATTTCCTTATTAAACCATCCCCCCATTTGCACCCCGGTATTACCCGCAGCTGTCGGGACTAAACCAAACGGTTCATAGACCTCTTGCCATAACCCCATACCACCACCATGATAAAGCCAAGCATTCATATTCTGAGCGGTAAACCCAAAGGGCACCGCCGCAAAAAATTGTGCGGCTTCCGATTTACCTTTCCAATAATAAGCAGCGCCATGACCCATCTCGGCGGTACCGCGGGACACCGCATCAAAAATCTCAAAGGGCGGAACCAATTCTCCAGCACCGTAAACTCTTACCTCCAGGCGACCACCACTCATGGTTTTGATGAGTTGTGCGAGAAACTCAGCACCGGTGCCAAGACCTGGAAAATTTTTTGGCCAGGTGGTCACCATTTTCCACTTTATGGGTTTTTCCTGGGCAAAAACGGGCGCTGTACCTGCCAAACTAAAAAATGTAGCGCCGACAGCTGCTTTTTTAATAACATCACGTCTTTTCATTTTTTGTGATCCTTTTGATTCTCATGACTTACGCAAAAACAGGACTTGGGTAGCTCGTAAAAGAGGTGTTTGCGGCCTGGATGGCCGCAATCAAGCCGGCGAAGCAAGGATGTATTCACGGCGTCCTCTGGAACGAGCTGCGTAAGTCCTGTTATTAATAGAGCTTACACGCAAAGGACAGCGCAATATCCCTCAATACCCTTCCGAATACAGCCCTTTAACCCGGTAATTTAATATGCACTATCAAGATTTACGCGACTTCATGCTAAAACTAGAACAAGAAAATCAACTTATACGAGTAGCTATGGAAGTAGACCCCTATCTGGAGATGACTGAAATCTGTGACCGCACCTTACGGGCTGGTGGACCTGCCATTCTTTTTGAGCGTCCCAAGGGTTTTACGATACCCGTATTAGGTAATTTGTTTGGCACCCCCAAACGAGTAGCCATGGGTATGGGGGAAACAGATGTTAACGCATTACGGGAAGTCGGCAAACTACTGGCTTTTTTAAAAGAGCCTGACCCACCAAAAGGCATGAAAGACGCCTGGCAAAAACTGCCTATCTTTAAAAAAGTCTTCGACATGGCCCCAAAGAAAGTGCATCGGCCCCTGTGCCAAGAACATGTTATGGAAGGTTCTGCTGTGGATCTTACTAGGCTTCCTGTACAAACCTGTTGGCCAGAAGATGCCGGTCCCTTGATTACCTGGGGTTTAGTTATTACCCGAGGTCCCCAGAAACAACGGCAAAATCTCGGTATCTACCGGCAACAGGTGATCGGCCCCAATAAAGTGATTATGCGTTGGCTGTCCCACCGAGGCGGCGCCCTGGATTTCCGCGACTGGCAACAACACTATCCAGGCGAGCCGTTTCCCATCGCCGTGGCGTTGGGCGCTGATCCGGCCACTACCCTGGGCGCCGTGACCCCTATACCCGATACCCTCTCGGAATATGCTTTTTCTGGACTGTTACGGGGGGCGCGCACGGAAGTGGCCCAGTGTCTGAGTAATGACCTGCAAGTGCCAGCCCGAGCCGAATTTATCCTAGAAGGTCACATTGCGCCCCAGGAAACGGCGCCGGAAGGCCCCTTTGGGGACCATACGGGTTATTATAACGAAGTGGAAGAATTTCCCGTGTTTACGGTGGATAAAATCACCCACCGTAGCAATCCCATTTATCACAGCACCTATACGGGCCGGCCACCCGACGAGCCAGCGGTTCTCGGGGTTGCCCTTAACGAAATTTTTGTGCCTATTTTGCAAAAACAATTTCCAGAAATCCGCGATTTTTATCTGCCCCCCGAAGGCTGCTCCTACCGCATGGCCGTGGTAAGCATGAGCAAACAGTATCCCGGTCACGCCAAACGCATCATGCTGGGGGTATGGTCCTTTTTAAGACAATTTATGTACACCAAGTTTGTGATCATCGTGGATGATGATGTGAACACGCGGGATTGGAAAGATGTCATCTGGGCATTAACAACCCGTATGGACCCCCAGCGGGACACGGTGCTTATCGATAACACCCCCATCGACTATTTGGATTTTGCGTCCCCGGTTTCCGGGTTAGGCTCCAAAATGGGGCTAGACGCCACCAACAAATGGCCGGGTGAAACCAAACGTCAATGGGGTCGGCCAATACGCATGAATGAAACGGTAAAAGCACGGGTGGATGCCCTTTGGGAAAGCTTAAATATCAATTGATTAGAGTCAGAAAACCTCCCAGGGATGTTAGCGCCACGTTAAATAAGTCGGCAGATAATACAAGACCTGCTAGCCGATAAAGACAGACAACCGTAAAATGAACATCAATAAAGTCAACCTGTAAACCCTGTGCAAGCCAAGGTAAGACCTCCGTGAACCTCACCTATGCAAATTGCTCTAAATCACCGATTCACATTTATTTATCTTCTAACCTGAATACAAGTAAGGTGTTTTAGTCCATGTCCTACAAGATCACCGTTAAGCCCAGTAACCATACATTTTGGATGGAAGCGGGCGAAAGTGTTTTAGATGCGGCTTTAAGAGAAGGCTTGAATTTGCCCTATGGATGCCGTGATGGCGCATGCGGTGCTTGCATGGGTAAGGTATTAAGCGGTGAACTGGTCTATCCAGAGGAAACACCTCCGGGCATCACATCCCAACAACAAGCCGAAGGCAAGGCGTTGTTTTGTCAAGGTCAACCCCGCAGCGATCTACTGATTGAGGCTCGGGAAGTCGATGCGGTTAAAGACATTCCGATAAAAACGTTACCTTGTCGTGTCGTCGGTCTCCAAAAGTTAGCCCCTGATGTCATGCGCCTTTATCTTAAGCTACCTGTCTCTGAACGTCTCCAGTTCTTAGCGGGTCAATATTTATCTATTTTGCTGCGGGACGGCCGACGCCGGGATTTTTCCCTAGCCAACGCACCCCACGCCGATGAATATCTTGAGATTCATGTCCGTTATGTGCCGGGAGGTCAATTTAGTCAGTTTGTTTTTGAAGAATTGCGGGAAAAGGCTATTTTGCGTTTTCAAGGTCCACTGGGAACCTTTTTTTTACGAGAAGATTCCCTACGCCCTATTATCATGATGGGAGGTGGTACAGGTTTTGCCCCGCTTAAAGGTATGTTGGAACATGCTTTTCAAATAGGGATTACGCGCCCCATCCATCTCTACTGGGGAGCCCGTGCCAAACAAGACCTCTATCTCAACGAATTACCCGAGGGGTGGTTGGAAAAATATCCCAATTTCCGTTATACCCCGGTACTCTCAGCCCCGCACCCTGACGATAATTGGCAAGGTCGTACAGGTTGGGTGCATGAAACTGTGGCCAGCGATTATCCCGATCTAAAAAACTATGAACTTTATATGAGCGGACCACCCGAAATGATTCAAGCCGCTAAAACTGTATTCTTCGCCCAAGGATTATCGGAAGATCATCTCTTCTATGATTCTTTTGATTTTTCTCCCGATCCCACTCGGCCTTAGGGTGATGATTAAAGAAGATTTATACCTGCTTACTTGCAAAGCTAAGAAGCGGCTGATTGAGATGGTTTACCGATGACGGGTTCGTTTCGTTTATCTTCCTTGGGCAACACTAATTCAGTTTTTTCTTCCCTTTTAGAACTGGGCAACATAGACTCCGTAACTTGGTCGGAAGTTATCATAGTGACGCCCTCCTTTTCCTCAGTACGACCTGACAACAGTTGTAGAGCCATGCGATAGCAGTGCAATGCGCTTTCCTTATTACCGGTTTCCTCAAGCACCTCACCCAACGCCTGGTAGGCATCTGGAGTAGGAAAATTGGCCAAACTTTTTTCTAAATAACTACGGGCTTTACTAAATTGACGGGTCCGTTTTGCCAGACGGCCGCAGGTCAATAGCAGATAAGGATTATCCTTGCGTTCCTTTAGCCAACCTTCAGCGATTTCCAATTGCTTGGTAACATTCCCCCGTTCAATCTCACCAAAAGCAACCACCAAATGATCGCTCCAATGCTGTTTTATTTTCTGCGCTAACAAGGTCTCTGCTTCATGGGCTGCGTCATGGTCCCGTAGATAACCCGCATAGTCGATAAGCAGCGCTTCGTCCTGCCGCAGTGACTCCGGCAGACCACGCCATAGCCCTTGTAAATAACTTAAGCTTTCATTGTGAGACGTCTTTTTAAGCAGTGCTTTGTAAGTTTGCCGTTGCAATTCAGCATAGCGTACCTCATCCATCACATGACTTTTACTAAGATCTTTCATAATGCCACGTAAACTATCCCAGTCCTCCAATTGTTGATAGCTCATGGCCAGTAACTCCAAGGCACGGGGTTGGCGTTTATATTGATCCAATATCCTTAAGAGGATATCCCGGGCTTCCACTCGCTTACCTTCTTCCAAGAGAAGCTCGGCTTCGCTGATTTTCATGATCAAGGCATGCGAATCAGGTAACTTATCTGCCTTGTGAAAGTACCCTTCACTACGCCACTGAGCACCTAGTCGCCGGGCAGCGCGGGCCGCGCCAATATAATGTAACGCAGGCACTAGACTGGTTTCCGCACCCTTCATAAAGGAGATTTCCGCGGTCTTCCAACGCCCTTCCAAGAGCTGGATAACACCCCTCGTCAAAAGACGTTGGCTACGACGACCACGATAGGTTTTGCCTGCTGCCCGCGCTTGACCAGGAACACGCCATAAACCCACTAGAAAACGCAGTAAAATATACAGCATGACGAATGTAATCAATAAAAAAACCATCGCAAAGGCAACACTGGTTTCAACGGTCCAATTGCCAATACTCAGCAAAGCGTAGCCTGGATCTCCCCGTAATACCCAAGCGATACCTGCCACGGCAAAAAGGGCCATTACAATGGCGATAACGAACTTCATGACTAGCCTCCCTGGTTGCTGGTGGGGGCGGCTGGCCCTGACAAAGAACGTAACGGAGTACGGTTTTCCATAACTTCTTGAAAGGCTTGTAGCGTGTTAGTAATATCAGGTAGATAAGGATCTAACTTAATGTCTTTTAGCTTTTTCAGCTCTTGGATAAAGGCAGCAACTTGCTCATTGTCCGTATCAAAATAAGTGCGCACCCATTTTTGCGCCTGGGTATTGGATTCAAGGTAGCTATCCACCTCGTTACTCAACAAGGCAACCCGCATCGCTTCCAATTGCATGCGCAAATTCTGAAAGAGAAAATACTCTTCAGCGGGTGTCAACAGTGGCAATTTATCGCTACGCTCGCGCCGAACCACCACAATATCCTTGAGCTGGCTCATAGCTACCGTGGACGCTCTCCGCCACCAGGGGTCTGCGCTTTCCTCCCCTGACTCGGGGTCGCCCAGTTTGGGTTTCACTTTTTCTTTGAGATCCGCTAGCTGGGAATCGATACTTAGGGGTAATCCGGCAAGACGCTCTTCCATCTCAACTATTCGATGGGCTAAAGCGGAATGGTCAGGGAGGTCTTGGCCACGCAGGGTAGCAATATTTTCCTGAACCATCTCCTGTACCCCTCGGAAGCTGTTTTCATCGACGGTTTTAAAACGCTGATTGGCAGCGGTTAATGCCTCCATAGCACCTGTCACATCACGCTGCAGGTTAAGCTTGTGTTGCGCCATACGTAGCAAATATTCAATTTCCGACAGAACCAACGCATTAACATCGCCACCCTGGGCAGCGATGGTTTTAACATTGTCAATATTAGTGAGTAAATTGCGCTGAACAAGTTGTAGATTCTCAATGCGGTTATCCAATTCAGCCATGGCCTTGGTGCGCTCTTGACGGTTTTCTGCAAGTTGTTCTGTCAACGATTGCAGATTAGCTTCCAACATGCTGGTTTCTTTCTGCAGGGCTTGCACAGCGCTCTTACGAATTTGGTCTTTTTCTTCTTGAGTATTAAGCTCTTTGTTGAGGTTCTGCTGAGCTGTCCGCAATCCCTGTAAACTTTTCTGCAAGCTGTTTACATCAGTGAGCAAATTCTGGATATCCGCTTTTTGAATTTCCATACTCCCTTTATAGATCTCCACTTCACCCTTGAGGTTGGCGATATCCCCCTGCAGCTGTTTAATGGCGTACTGTACCTTGTTTAGATTAGTGCGCAGATTTTCCCCTTCTTCATCCTGAGCCAGGTTTTGGGTTTGTAGTTCTTCAGCAAGCTCGTTTAATTTTTTGGCTTGGTTTTGCAAGGCGGTGAGATCTGCATTACGTTCCTCCACGACTTGAGTCAATGAGTTTTCTACCCGAGTGTGCAAATTAGCTGACTCAGCCAGCTGAGTTTTCCTGTCGGCATCCCACAGATATCCCAGGTAACCCGCGCCACCAGCGGCCAGTAATGCTAACAGTAGCGCCAAAATCGCTATGCCCTTACCGCCGCCTTTATGGGATCCAACACCCTGATCAGGAGGGGCTTGCTCTGCGGACGGCTGAGGGAGCTTGGCTCCGTTTCCAGGAGGGTTGTTGATCTCATTTGTGTGGTTGTCCGCCATAACAACTCCTTTACTAAAGATTAAAATAAGGTTTGCTGATAAACTGCTTGTTATTAATCAGCGAGAAGCCAGTTTAAATAAGGTCTGCAAAATGGCTGCGTCGCTTGCCTCTGGGGCTAGTAAAGGCAAGGATTGAGCACCCAGTTGTAAAGCCATTTGCTGGCTACGGCTGCTCACCACCACCATAGGTGTGCGGCATAACCAAGACTTAGCGACTGCATCCGCCAGTACAAAAAGATTTTTTAAGCTTTCAATACTAGTGACAACAACAGCCTGGATTTCCCCCTGCTTCCAGTATTGTAACAAGGGATCCATGGTTACGGCAGGTAAACTACGTCGATAAACCGAAGCTTTAGTGACTTGAGCACCCCGTTGCTCAAGTGTTGCGCCTAACAATGCTCTGCCACCTTCGCCAGCAAAGATAACGATGGATAATCCGGCAACGGCTTGCAGGACCGGTAGCGTTAATAACGCTTCACTGTTAAAGGGTGGCGGAGACACCCAGTGTGCTGGCACAGCACACTGGGCTAACGCCTGGGCCGTGGCTTTGCCAATAGCAACACGCTGTAACGTAGGCACTTCTGCAAAGCGCCCCGCCAACCCCCAGTGCAATCCCCAGCGCACGGCATTGGCGCTGGTGAAAATGGCCATCTGATAATCTTCGAGGCGGTCAATAATTCGTTGCACGATGGCTGGATCATGGGGTGCGCTGATGGCTAGGGTAGGAAAGCGGATGGCTTTGCCACCAAAGGACTCGATTAACTGGCATAAACCTTCTGCTTGGTGAACCGGTCTAGTCACCACGACACCCATGCCTGCCAAAGAGCGGTCTTTATTCGTCATCTCCCTTTCCTCGCGACGCCCATGTTTCTGGATTAGCGTCGTCAGCATAGATAGAACGCAGTATCCTACCTGCGCCTTGGGCTAACAGATCTTCAGCCAATTGAACACCAAGACGTTGCGCCATTTGTGCTGGGCCGTGAACTTGCCCCCTGAGCACCTCTTTTCCAGCGGGATCCCCCACCAATCCTCGCAACAACAAGTGCTCGTCTTGCAATACAGCGAAACCGGCCAGCGGTACTTGACATCCTCCCTGGAGACGGGCGTTTAAGGCCCGCTCAGCAAGAATGCGAGTGTGAGTAGGTGGATCGTCTAATACACTCAAATAGGTGAGAACGCGATGATCGCTGACTCGACACTCGATGCCCAAAGCGCCTTGGCCAATAGCGGGCAGAAACGTTTCAGGTGGTAGATAGCAGGTAATACGGGACGCAAAACCTAACCGAGTTAGCCCTGCCGCGGCTAAAATCAAGGCATCGTAATCACCCTTGTCCAATTTACCCAGACGGCTATTCACATTGCCCCGTAAACTCACTACCTTCACATCAGGATAACGGGCCATCAGTTGACATTGTCGCCGCAAGCTGGAAGTGCCCACCCGCGCCCCTGGCGGGAGTTGGTCTAGATCACCATAGTGATTGGCCACAAAAGCGTCCCGGGGATCTTCACGGGCCATGATGACCGGTAAACATAACCCTTCTGGAAACCCTACCGGAACGTCTTTGAGGGAATGTACCGCCAAATCCGCTCGACCATCTAAGAGACCCTGTTCTAACTCTTTGACAAATAAGCCTTTGCCGCCTACCTTGGCGAGGGGACTATCGAGGATTTTGTCGCCACGGGTGGTCATACCCACTAGTTCTACGGTCAGCTCAGGATGTGCCTGGCGTAGACATTGGGCAACAAACTCGGCCTGCCAGAGGGCAAGGGGACTTTTGCGGGTTGCGATACGTAGCAAATCCTGGGGCATGCTTGTTACCAATTACCAATATAATGTCTTTTACAAACCGACAAGTCCTACTGAAAACAATTACCATCGGTTTGGTATAGTAAAGGATTGTCCTATGGATGTGTCGCAATGAGCAATACTAATAAAACTTGGGGTGGACGTTTTGCGGAAGGCACCGACACCTTTGTCAAGAAATTTACCGCATCGGTGGAATTTGATCGGCGTTTATACCACCACGACATCGACGGTTCCATCGCCCATGCCCACATGTTGGCTAAAATTGAGATACTGAGCGAGGCAGATCACGATGCCATTGTGGCGGGGCTAGAAGCGATTCGCTCTGAGATCGAAACCGGTGCATTTCCCTGGTCCACGGAGCTGGAAGACGTGCATATGAATATCGAAGCCCGTCTCACAGCGCGTATCGGCGACGCTGGTAAACGGTTACATACTGGGCGTTCCCGTAATGACCAGGTAGCCACCGATATGCGTCTTTATTTGCGCACCGCCATCGACGCCGTCATGGCGGAACTGATTCGTCTGCAATACGCATTAGTTACCCTTGCCGAAGAGGAAGCTGACACCATCATGCCGGGTTTTACCCATCTCCAAGTAGCCCAGCCGGTCACCTTCGGTCATCATCTATTGGCTTGGCTTGAGATG
Organism: uncultured Candidatus Competibacteraceae bacterium; assembly: GCA_964423745.1. Classification (GTDB taxonomy): domain Bacteria; phylum Pseudomonadota; class Gammaproteobacteria; order Competibacterales; family Competibacteraceae; genus CAYRGG01. The sequence goes on from CAYRGG010000053.1 coordinate 27,990, forward strand.
TTACGTCGGGATTGGCATCGGCTTCAGGATTGTCGTCAACGGGTCAATATTATGCCGTTGGGGGCTGCCGCCTTGGCGGGTACTAGCTATCCCATAGACCGCCACTTTACGGCGCAACTTCTCGCTTTCGATAAACCTGCGGAAAATTCTCTGGATGCGGTGAGCGACCGTGATTTTATCATAGAGTTTGTGGCAGCGAGTGCGCTTATTATGACCCATCTATCGCGTTTTTCTGAAGAATTGGTGCTGTGGTCGACGGCGCAATTTGATTTCATCGAGTTACCGGATCGTTTTTGCACTGGGTCTTCCATTATGCCCCAGAAAAAAAACCCCGATGTACCCGAATTGGTGCGGGGTAAATCAGGGCGTGTTAACGGTCATCTCATGGCGCTATTGACCCTAATGAAAGGGCAACCGCTGGCCTATAACAAAGATAACCAAGAGGATAAGGAACCTCTGTTTGACACCGTCGATACGGTTTTAAATTGTCTAAAAGCCTTTGCGGATATGGCGCCTGCACTACAGGCCAAACGGGAGAATATGTACCAAGCCGCTAAACAGGGTTTTGCAACAGCCACCGATTTAGCGGATTACCTGGTGGGCAAGGGTTTGCCTTTTCGCGACGCCCATGAAGTAGTTGGTCAGGCAGTGCGTTTGGGGTTAACCACAAAACGGGATTTAGCGGAGTTGAATTTAACTGAACTGCAGGCTTTATCGCCCCTAATCCAGGAGGATGTCTTCAAGGTATTAACGCTGGAAGGGGCAGTGGCTTGCCGCGACCATTTCGGCGGGACAGCGCCAAATCAGGTGCGCACAGCGGCGGCGCGAATCCGCACTTGGTTAGAAGAACACCAATAATTAAAGGTTTACTTGCGGGTCAGGGTTCTTTGTTATCTAACGCCTGTTTAACCCGCGTTTTTCGGAACGACGCAGGAGAAGGGAAAAACGTCGGGTTGATACTTTTGTTGGAAGTGATTAAAGGTTAGGAGTTAAGCAGTTGATTTGTTTTAGTGTAAAACGGTGCCATGAATAGACCCAAATTCTGTGAACGAGATTATATTGATTTTCTCATTGCGACGCCGAAGACATGCAGTGCGCTGGAAGCGGCGCAAGTGAGTGCGGCCGAGACGTCGCCACCGTCGCATGATGCGTTCACGCGCCTGTTGCATCGTCTGGAGCCTGATGTTGAGACGTTGTGGGATGAAGCCGTGTCTCAGGTTGTGCGCCATGAGGGCATTCTGGTGGTGGATGACTCCACCCTGGATAAACCCT